>JBKQVW010000058.1:0-5406 GCA_052142955.1 Acidobacteriaceae bacterium
TGGGTGAGTTCCTCAATGGCACGTCCAGCAACGGCAATGGGGCGGCGTTGGAATTTCCGATCGCTTCCGCGGCTTTTGCCGGAGCGCAGCCCATCAACCAGTGGATGCTGGGTAGCCAGAATTGCACCAACGAAGCGGGAACCTGCGAGACCGCACCGACTGCAACGTATCCAAACATCGTCTCGCCGGGCTTGTTGGTGAACACCAGCGCCGTGCATGTCACCCAAGGCGGCGGCTTCGGCATCGCCTGGCTGTTACCCGACTACAAACCCTCCACGGTCCAGGAGTACTCCCTGGGCATCGAGCGTGCGTTGCCCTGGAATACGGGCGTCCAGGTCACCTATATCGGCAACCACAGCTACAACCTGCTGGAAAACGATCCCATCAACTTTCAGGTTCCACGAGCGAATTGCGCCGCCGCCGGGGCCACTGACCTTGCGGATTGCGTTTCCCGGGCCGTTCCGGCTGCCACTCGCCCCTATGGGGTCTTTGGCACCTCCGGCATTGGCAACTACAGCGAGTATTCCTACAATGGCTATGCCAACACCAACGAGCTGGAAGCGCAGGTGCAGCATACCTTCGGCGGCGGCTTGCTGGTGCAGGCCTACTTTACCTGGCTAAAAGCGCTAACCACCAGCGAGGACACGCTGCTGGGCGAGGGAGAGCTGACGCTGCCGCCGGCGTCAACCACCCCCGGCTTTCAACTGGCCGAGCCTCTTACCACCGGAGATACCGTTTCCCAGCGGCTGGCCCGGCTCTACGCTCCCGACTCCAACCTGCCCGCCAAGACCATCCAGTTCAACGCCCACTACGTGCTTCCGTTTGGCAGGGGGCAAAGGTTCCTGGGCAATGCTCACGGCGTCCTGAACGCGGTGGTCAGCGGGTTCAGCCTCGCTCCGTTCTTCGAGTGGCATAGCGGCCTCCCATTTATGCCCTGGGCATCGGGCGCCGGGCAACCGGCGTTATCGTCTTCCACCTGGCTGGCCCCAGGCGAAAGGGGCGTCCTGCCGAAAGGCCAAAGGACCCCCCAAGAATGGTTCAACGGAAGCGTCTGGGATGTAACCAGCAATGCTCCGTATCAGAACCAGACGTTTATTTACTACGGCAATGACCCATCCGACTCCTACCACAACGATTTCCCCAACAACATCCCGCGCAATTACATGACCGGTCCCGGTTTCAACGAGATGGACGCGGACGTCTACAAGGTGACGCCGCTCTGGAGAAACCTGAGCTTCGACTTCGAGGCCCAGATCTTGAATATCTACAACCACATCAATCTGGGTATGCCCAACAATACAGGCCAGATCTACGGCGGAAACGGGACACCGCGCCACATCCTGTTACAGGCCAAGTTCGTATTTTAGATTTTGGCTGGCACTTTGATTTGGCGGCCCGCGCGTTGCGTGGGCCGCTTTTTTTGTTGCA
Organism: Acidobacteriaceae bacterium; assembly: GCA_052142955.1. Taxonomy (GTDB): domain Bacteria; phylum Acidobacteriota; class Terriglobia; order Terriglobales; family Acidobacteriaceae; genus JAKAAZ01. The sequence continues at coordinate 1,429 of JBKQVW010000058.1, forward strand.
TGCAGATATCGCTCCCAATCGGTTGGTCATTCCGGACGGAGCGCGGAGAAATCGAGGGTTGGTCCTGAGAAGAACCACCATCAGCGGACGAGCCAAATGGGAATCTGCTGATGCCCGACAATATACGAGGCCCACCCTCCACTATGTGTATAGCAGTTCTCCTATTGATGTAGTGTGCGGCCTTAAGCTGGGATCTTTTCTAACATAGATGCGCACAATCCTACTTCGCGCCGCCGGTGATGAGCGCGGCCTTGTGTCGCAGAAGCCCCTATTCTCCTCCGTTTCCCATACTTGCAAGTGCTGCTTTCACCTGGAGTATGACCTTCCCATAACTGGGAGGGGCGTTAGCGAGGAATGCCCGAAAAGCTGTCCGGGCACAGGGAATGTCGTGAGATTGCGTGCAAATAATACCCAGATTCAGCTGGCTTTCTGCGTCAGCTGGGTCAAGTTGAATCGCGCGCTCGAAATTCTTGCGTGCAGTGGCTACATCATTACGCTTATCTGCAATAATTCCCAGACCATTGTAGGCGGGCGCATATGGTTCGATCGCGAGTATCCACCGAAAGACACGTTCAGCATCTGCAAGACGGTCACTTTGAAGATACGCGGTTGCCAGATCGTTTTGGCCTTCGACATCCAGAGGGTTCAGTTGCTCCGCCTGCTGGTAATAGTAGATGGCCTTTGTTAGATTACCTTCACGTAGGTATAGATTGGCCACTCGCGAATAAAGGGTACCGGCGTGAATATGATGTTTCAAGGCATCCAGACATGCCTGCATCGCCTGCGAGTATTGACCGATGCCCACATAAGCTGGAATCAGCCAATCATATAAGGTGGGATTTGCAGGATCCTTCTTGAGCGCGTCCTGCAAGAATTCGATTTTCTGGACGGCAGTGATATTGGCAGTGTCAGCAATCGTTTCCAGAGTCTTGAGTGTGGCTATATGGTCTTTGGGGTCATCCCCTTTCCCGTTCAATTCGATATTGCGCGCGGAAAAGTTCGCCACATATCCCAGGGATTGCAGCTGCTTCCGCGTCTGCTGATCCAGTTGCTTCATTGTCAACATTTCGGCGCCGGAGCTCTCCATCGGGCTCAACTTCCTTAGTTGGGCATCCAGTTCGCGATATTCCTTGGGATGGGTATCGATTACGTTGTTTAGCTCATCCGGGTCTTTGTCGAGATTGTAGAGTTCTGGTTTGGGCGCTCGGACGTACATCCAATGGACGGTATGAACACCCCTTAGTTCGGCCCATCCCATGTCGATTTTTGGGACCAGTGTTTCTTCATAGGAATAGGTCGATGGAACGCTTTTCCCGGAAAAGGCAGGAACCATGCTGGTTCCTTGAACCACGGAGGAGGCCTTTGCGCCTAATAAGTCCAAAACGGTGGGGAGCAGATCAATTTCTCGCGCTTGCTGCTGAACACGAACACCAGCGGGAATGCGTGGTCCAGCCATGATCCAGGCAATGCGGACGGTCGCATCATAGAGAAAGATTCCATGCTCATATTCTCCGTGCTGACCGAGACTCTCACCATGGTCTGAAAGAAGGATAATCATGGTTTTGCTGGCCGGGGACTTCTGGTTTACCACCTTCAGAAGGCGGCCTAATTGCTGGTCTTCGAATGCAATCTCAGCATCATACGGATCGCTTGGATATTCCTGACGGAACTTCATTGGTGGACGATATGGCCTGTGCGCATCATACAGATGGACCCATAGGAAAAATGGCTTCTTCGGTTGTGCGTTCAGCCATTGAATCGCATGATCTACTGTTATATTGCCGGGACGAGAGGGCGCATCTTCGCCGCTTCTAGTTTGCGGCATTTGATCATCATAGGTAGTAAACCCCTGACCGAACCCGAAGTACTTCTTCAAAACAGAGGCACTGATGAACGCGCCCGTATCCCAACCATGCGTTTTCAGGTCCGTTGCCAAGGTGACCGAAGAAGGTTGCAGTGCGAAGCCATTGTCACGAACGTTGTGCACGTTTGGGTTCGTACCGGTAAACATACTGGCATGGGAAGGTCCCGTCATCGGCGTCTGTGCCACAGCCTTCTCAAACAGCACTCCACTCGCGGCAAGGGCGTCAATCGCTGGAGTCTTTATTTTTTCGTAGCCATAGCAATGCAAATGATCCGCGCGCACCGTATCTAGCGTGATCAGTACCACATTGATTGGGTTTAACGCGCCTGCGGAATTTTCATTCTGGTGGGAAGATCTGCAGGATACAAGCGCGATTCCCGCAATGGCGCAGAAACCGACTATGAGCGCCTGTCTGCCGCTGAAATGCATCGGGATGGGCCCTTCTCAAGTACCGATAAGAACTCTGCTTAAAATGATCCAACCAAACAGTCTTTGGAGTGTGTATGTGTGTCGAGCATCCAAGTCGCCCAATGTAGCCTCGATTTGGCCACTACTCAACAATACATCGATCCCGAATCGAGGGGAACGTTTCCGCGCCCCCGTCTAGGAGCTTCTGATTGAGAGACGGGCAATAAGCGATGATCTCGAGGCGGAAATGCGAGCTCAGCCGTTCCCTGAACGGCCAAACAGGGACTCTCGAACGTAGACTGGCGAATTCAGGGCAACGCGCTCATCGAAAATGACGTATCTTCTGAAAAGCTGATCGTAATAACCCGCGCTTCTGACAGGCAATGACACGCCCCTATCGGACATTGTCGAGTTTCGACGGACGAAAAATCGGCAAGTCACAAGCTGAAGACGGTCTGGAGCCCGCGCTGATAAGCGCGAGGGCGGAAGATAGAAGCGGCGGGGCAAGTGGCGTGGGCGGGGCCTGAGGAGATTGAGAGTACATTTCGTTGGACCCCGGGTGCGAAGGAAAAGCAGTGGAGATACCCGGAAGCATTGCGAATGTTCTCCTACTCCCCAAGAAACTTCGTATCCAGGAAATCCCCTCTCTGTTGGGGCAGAACGCCTCAATGGGAAAGAAGTCAATCTGATATTGAACCTGTCCTTTGCAGTTTGAAGCCCAAAACAAAATTGAAGTTCAAAGCAATCCTTTTTAGAATCCCGGACATCCTGCCGGATATCGTGTCCTGTTCCTCCTGTCAGGAGAGACAGACCCGCAGGGGAAACAGACAAGGCCGTGTGGCGTAGAACGTGGCGCGGGTTTTGACTTCCTGTCCGGCGCAGGTGGCGCGGGTCTCTGGTCCATGTCTGGCGCAGCGGCGCGGTTTCTGAGAACAGGACAGAGGCATGGGAAGGCCTTTCGATCGAGGCAGAATCAGTGAGCGGAAGAACCATCGCTGAAAGCTCCTATCTCACTGGATGTAGGTAACTTGCAAACGTGTGGGAGGAATCCAGGGAGTGAATCGCGAAGGTGGCATTTCTGGGAACGAGAGGGAGGGACGTGGTATGAATGGTCCCATGATCCGCGCCACGAAGGTGGCCTGTGTCTCGGTGACCAAGTCGTCGATCGAAACGCCGGTGCCTTCATTCAGGATTTCCACGCCGAAGATCTTGGCTCCCGCCATGGCGCCGTATTCATTGGCGGCCGCCAGGGTGATGTCGAAGGGAAGGATCTGATCCGAATACCAGGGTGTGGCCAGTTCGGTCCAGCCGCCCACAGAGTTGATCGCGCTGTCATCCAGGGCATCGATGGTGGCGCTGATCGCCGGGCCGGCATCGCGGACGACAGAACTGTTGAACAGCGCTGTCGTATCGGCCGTATACGGATTCTGGAACTGGGGACGGATTTCATCCTGATCGGCCACGAACAGGCCGCGCGCCTTGTAGAACAGGTCGAGCAGGGCATGACGGTCGAAGTTGATCCATACCAGGGAGCCGGCAATGCCGCGCTTGTTGCGTGAATAGGCTCGTGGATCCGGGCAACCCATTTTTAAGATTGATGCTTTGGCTGGGTTCATCGTGAGTGCATACTCATAGGAGTAATCACAAGCTGGCCTGCTTGACAGGCTTCCTTGTCAGGAGTACTGAGTATATGAGCATCATGAAGA
>JBKQVW010000059.1:0-7839 GCA_052142955.1 Acidobacteriaceae bacterium
TTCCTACGGAGCCTCATCGCTCACTTCCGGGGACCCTATCGTGAATGCGATCGGGCAGTCGAGTAACTGCTCTGGCGTACAGGTGAATAGCAAGCAGAATACCTACCTCGCCTCAACCCTCTACCAGGCGGCGGCGGCACTGGATGCCGAGCAGTCCGCCCGGTTGGCTGGCGGCGTAAATAGCGCCAACGCCATGATCATCTTCAGCGACGGCAATGCCACCACGGGAGACAACCCCGTCTGGTCTGACATGGCATGCACCGCGACGGGCGGCTATTGTCCGACGCAAACCTCAACCAATGGTCTTAACCCCTCTGACACTACCGGTACCTACCCCAGTCTGGTGGGTGAGTGCGGACAAGAAGTAGACGCTGCGCAGTCTTTCAACAATTTCAACAGCACCACGCTTTCTGGCATCCTGGTTTTCAGCATTGCCTACGGTTCCCCATCCACTTCCGTGGCCGACAATTCCTCGCCGTATAACGCCGGAAACTGTGAATCGGACGTTGGCGCCGGCAAGCATCCCAATATTACCCCGTGCGAGGCCATGCAGGACATGTCCACTGGGTGGGATCAGACCCCGCAGGACCAGTCGAACTTCTTCTCGGATTACAACGCGCCCGGAGGAAGCACGGCGTGCCAGGCCGCAGCCGGCAATAACGCCATCACCGATCTGCAATCTATCGCTAAGGCAATCCTGAGCAGATTGAGCGAAACGCGTCTCATTCCTCCGGATACACCGTAAAGGCGGGAGCAACATCATCGAGGCGAGAGAAATGGAAACAACTGGGGCGCAGCCGTTCAGGCTGCGCCCCAGTTTCGTCAGGAGAACCGTGAGGCGCAGCGCCGGAAGAGATTACTCATCCTGATCGGGAATGATGAGCAGCACTTCGACTTTGGCGGCCTGGCCGTCGCGTGTGGCGGGGCGGAATTGCCATTGCTGTAAGGCATGAAGGACGAATTGCGCGATGGGGAAGGGCTGCGGAAAGGCGACACTGAGATTTTCAAATTTGCCGGACGCATTGATGAAGCCATGAATCATGAGCGCGTCGGCATTGATGGATCCGGGCGGGAGATTGGGACGCACAATGCTATAGGCCCAGGGCGGGTCGAGGCGTGTAACGGCCCCGGCGGCGGCAGGTTTAGCGTCGCGCGGCAACCCATACTGCAAGGTCCATGCCTTGGAAAGCCCGACATGCAGATAGACAGTGTAGGTCGCCCGGCCCGCCCAAAGACCGGCGAGCTCGGGATAGTCTTCGGCGAGATCGTTGCCCACAATGACAGCGGAGAAGTGGCCCTCCTGGGAGAGTGCGAAGGGAGTAACTGTGAGTTCAGTAAGCTCATCGCCGCCGGCTTCCGATTTTCCCGATCCATTCCCGTTTTCAGTTGACGTGTTCTTCCCCTGGCCTGCGGCCAGCCCCGTGCGCGCATCGGATTTGGGCGCCGCCGTGACAGGTGGCAACTCGGCGGTTCCCTTCACGAGTTGAATATCGGACAGAGAAAGGATGGCGGCCGGTGTAGACGCGGCCGCGATCTGCGACACAGAAGAAAGCTGCTGCACCTGGATCGCATTACGATCGGCGACGGGCAGGGTTGTGCTGGGAATAACCTGCGATTTGAGCGCAAGCTGGCTGTTCGAAGAGATTGCGACGTCAGCGATCCTGATTTCCTGGTTCGGCCGGTCAAGCACGGGAATGGCGTTGGCTGCGGGCCTCTTGATCGTGGGCGGAGTAATCTTCTGGACAACTTTGTTACTCGCGGACCAGAGAACGATTCTCGGCACTGGGATCTGCTGGGCCATCTTCACGGTGTTGGGAAGATCAGGCTGGATCAGCGGCTGCAACCTCTCAACGGGCGTCTTTATGCTGTGCGACGGCGCCGGTGCCGTCAGACGGGGCTTGTTGGGAACTGGAGCATTCAACGGGTCTGGATGCGGTACGCGCGCCTGCTCGAGCTCTGCAAGCATCTCCAGATCGAGCTGGCGAAGGTTATAGCGCTCTGTGATCACTCTGGAGTTCGGTGGTCTATACGCCAAGCCAAACCAGAGCAAAGCCCCGGCGAGGGCGTGGACGACAAGAGATCCGCCGAAGGTCGACATCCCCTGGTGGGGAGGCGTCGCCGATTCAAACAGCACCAAATCGCGATCGGGCTGGGTTATTACGGAAGTAACCTGGGTGGGTTCTTCCGATGGCACGTCATCGGCCTCGGTCTCGGCCGCGCCTTCGTCGGCGACTTGGGTCTCTTCGGCGACGCCAAGCCGGCTCTGAAGAATCTTCCATGCCAGTGGTTCCGGCTCTTCTGTGTTTGAAGCGAAATAAGCCAAGAACGCCCCCAACCGCGGAGAATGCGATGAAGATTAAACGCCCCCTGGCGGACTCGATGGCTTCGGGGAATCCGCATCGTGCCGGAGGGAGTTGGTGGAGATATTGTACCCAGAATCGCGGGTTGCAGCGATTCCCAGTTGCTTTCTTGATACCTTGTTAGGCATTATCCACAAAACAACGGGGTAGGGACAGAGAAAAGTGGGACTACACTGTAATGGCACTGTCCACCAAATGGAAAAGGCGATTATCCTCCAGCCCGGATTCGCGGCGTGCTGGCCGGTCGATTAAGGGCGGACAGATAGAGAAAGGCGGGGTTGGCAATCCTGCCTGTTGGAACGGAGTAGGGATGAATCGAAGACTGCTCACGATCTTCTTTGTCGCTTTCGTGATCGCTCTGTCTTGTACCTGGTGGGTGGTCCACCGCATCAGCGCGCACGAGGCGACCCCAAAGCAAGGGCCGACGACAAAAGTGTTCGCAGCCAGTAGAGACATTCCGTTGGGAGCGGTGATCACGCCTGCCGACCTGACGACCATGGCAATTGCCGGCGATCTGCCCAAAGGCGCGATTACCAAGCAGGAAAATGCTGTGGGGCGCGGCGTGGTCTCCGAGATCTACCAGGGAGAGATGATCACCGATAGCCGGCTCTCCGGAGCAGGAGTCGGCGGTGGACTTGCGCCGACCATTCCCAAGGGCATGAGGGCTTGCGCGGTCAAAGTGGATGAAGTCGTCGGTGTAGCCGGATTTGTGATTCCCGGCACGCGCGTTGACGTGCTCGGATCGGGCACGCCCCCGAATGCGCCGGCAGGGAACCAGCAGACGCAGATACTGCTGCAAAACATCCAGGTGTTGTCAGCGGGCACAGACATTCAAAAGGACGCCACCGGCAAGCCGCAGCAGGTGCAGGTTGTGACGTTGCTGGTGACTCCGGAACAGGCCGAAACTTTGGACCTGGCCAGCAATACCCTCAAGATTGCGTTGGCGCTGCGTAACCCTATGGATACAGAAATTGCCAAAGTGCCGCCAACGCAGATGAGCGCTTTTTTCTCGGCGGGAGCTCCACCGCCCGCGCCCAAAGGTCCGCGCCGCACAGCGGGACCGCCGCTGCCGAAGCCGCAGACGTATTCGATCATCATCAATAACGGTTCCAAGAGCTCTGAACAGACTTACCCAATATCCGGGGGACAGCATTGAGATCGACGAGTGGGATCACCATCGCATATTGCAGCGTGCTGATCGCGGCTCTCTGTGCCGGTCAGGCAGCACAGGCGCAGGCAGTTCCGTCCTCCGCACCATCCACGGGAGCCGCGCTCGAAGACTCCACGAATGAACTCAGCGTGGAAGTGGGCAAAGCCGTGCTGGTGGACACCGCGCAACCGATTCAGCGCGTTGCCTTAGGCGCGAGCGACGTTGCCGACGCCACCACCGTGAGTCCCACCGAGATCATGATCACCGGCGCGGGCGCGGGCGCGACAAGCCTGATTATCTGGGATGTCCGCGGTGGACGGCAGTTTTTCACCGTGAAGGTGCGGCCCAACACCGGATTGACGAACGAGAAGCTGGAGGACCTCCGGCACGAGCTGAGAGCCGAGCTGCCTGGCCAGCCTGTTAGCGTCTCGTTGAGCGACGGTACCGTATTTTTGCACGGGACGGTGAAAGATCTGGCCAGCTCGGCGCGGGCGGTGTCGATTGCATCGTCCGCCGGCAAGGTGGTAAACCTTCTGAACGTCGAAGTCCCAAATTCCGTTCCGCAGTTTCTGCTGAAGGTGCGCTTTCTCAGCGTGGATCGCAGCAGGGCAACCCAGCTCGGCATAAACCTGGTCGACCTGGGATTGGGACATGCGGTCGGCGGGGTATCGGCGAATTTGCAGGGTCAGCCACAAATCGCGAACAGCGGAAGTACGACCACATCCGGCACGACTTCCGGCCTGTCCGGATCGGGGGGGACCGCTCTGTTCGGCACGGAAGGGAGCATCTTCGCCTTCCTCCCAGGACTGAATGTGGGCGCCAACATCGATGCGCTGGAGCAAAACAACGTCATTGAGACGCTGGCGGAGCCCAATATCATGGCGATGAACAACAGGCAAGCCAGCTTCCTTTCCGGTGGAGAGTACCCGTATCCGGTCGTATCCGGCACGTCAGGGGGTACGCCCGCAGTCAGCATACAGTTCCAGGAATACGGCATCCGGCTCAACTTTATCCCAACGCTCACTCCGCGCGGCACCATTCGCTTGCAGGTGGCGCCTGAGGTCAGCGCGCTGGATTACGCCAACGGGGTCAATATCGCGGGATTCTCAGTTCCGGGAATCACTTCGCGCAAAGTGAATACGGAGGTGGAGCTAAAGGACGGGCAGTCGTTCATCATCGGCGGCCTGCTGGATAAAACGATCAGCGATCAGTTCCAGAAGATTCCATTCATCGGCGACATTCCGATTCTTGGAAAGCTATTCCAATCGGAGTCGAAGACCAAGAACGATACCGAGCTGCTCGTGATCGTAACGCCGGAGATTGTATCGCCGCTTGCGGCTGACGCCAAGCTGCCGGATCTGAAGTATCCTGATCCGAAATTCCTGCCGCCCAATTCGAATATCCCGATGCACCAACCGGATGCGAAGACGGCAGACAACACTTTACCGCCGCCTCCTCCCGCGGTTCCGGTGGAGACGCTCATTGAAAGCATGAAACCCGAAAAGCCGTTGGTCATGACCGGAGGCACTTCGTATGGCAGCGGAACCCAGCTTACTCCGGGTGGCGGGAGCGCACCGTCCGGCGGAGCGGGGACGCCGCAGCAATAATTGGGAGGCTTGACAGGCGTTTTGGGGACCCGTGTGCATGAGCAAGACCGGAAGGGAACAGCATGCGGGTTGAACTCAAGCAGAGCGCAGTCACGCAAGCGCTCAACATGACCCGCGGTACCGTTCTAGCGGCGCGGCTTGAGAACGCGCACACAGCAGCCGCGCGCAACAAAGGCCTGCTGGGCCGCGACAGCCTTCCCCCCGGTGACGGTCTGTGGATCGCCCCTTGCGAGTCGGTCCACACGTTCTTTATGCGCTTCCCAATCGATCTCATTTACCTTGACCGCAAACTGCGCGTGAAAAAGGTGCGCCACAGCGTGCCACCTTGGCGCGTGTCGGCCTGTCTCACGGCGCACAGTGTACTGGAACTACCTGCTGGGACGGCTGCGGCAACGCGCACCCAGCGGGGCGACCAAATAGAGATGGCACCGGCCGCTGCTTCGCCTATGCAGTAATTGAACCGATCGCAGAGACGCTCAGAGCGGATCGAAGCAGAAGCTGGCTGCAGTTTTTTTAAACGGTGACCGTCTCGGGCGTCGTCGCCAAGGCAGGCTCAGCGGTCCACTGCCGGACGAGCGCGACAGCCACCGCCACCAAGGTCACGATTGCGAAAGAGCGCAGAAGAATGGGATGCGCCAGCAGCATCGTGTAGCCGAATCGCACTACGAGCGACCAGGCGAGCGAAAGGGCAAAAAAGCAGGCTGCGCGACGATAATTGCGCATTCCCACCGCTGACGCAAACATCCCAAAGGCCAGGCCTGGGATGAGATCAATCACATAATGTTCTCCCGTAGATAGGGTCGCCAGGCCCGTTGCCGCAAAAAAGAGCAGGGCGACCGCCTTCCAGATTTTGCCAGGCGCGAACATGACAAACAAGAATGCTGTGCCAAAGTGCAGGGAAGGAAATGCGTTCGGCATCCCTGTCAGGCGCACGGCGACCGGCGCGAACAATGGAGGGTGCAGCCACTGCTTTCCGAATGCATAGACCGGCCCGCACGCAGGCACGATGGCGTAAAGTAGCGGGCCGGCTACAAGCTCCGCGGCATAGGCCATCACGATGGAGCCCTGGCTATGCCAGTATCGCGTCACAAGATACCAGACGATCATCATGGGAACCATGGCATCGTAGACGATCCACAGTGAATTGTGCGGTATCCGTGCGAGCGCCTGTGCAATAACTGTGGCCTCAACGCCGAGCGCCACATCCAGGCGAGCCAGAACGTGGTCGTACTTCCAGGGGAAAGCGGACCCTTCGCCGCGCATAAAAAGCGTGCAGAGTACCCCGTAGAAGAGGTTAGTGAGCAGCGCAAACACCAGGCCGACCCGGGTCTTGTCCTTCTCGTCCCTCAGCATCCAGATGATGGAAAGAAAAAGAGCCGTGATCGCCATAAAGGCGGGATGCAAAAGGACGTCGAGAACGCGCATTTGGCACCTTCAAAGAAAGCGATCCACAGCAGAAAACAGAACAGAAACCGCCGCAACAGATCGCCGGTGTTTGCGATGAATCTGCGCGTGATGCCGCAACTACGCGCGATTTCGATCGAGGAAGCACTCGCACCGCGCAGGTTGCTCAACATGGCAGCGCCATTCCGTTGCCGATTCACGGCAATTATACCGGCGAGAGAGCTAAGACCAGCAGTCCAGGGGACCAAGAAAGACAAGGCCCACAGGGCAATAAACGAGGGACCGGTTCAGCCAGTCACTGCAGGTGAAGGGCGATGATGCGTGGCAAAGAGATACCAGACGAACCACGCCGGGACGGTCCAGAGGAAATACGGGGAAACAGGTTTGGCGCCGTTGACAAATTCGAGTACCACGATGCCTGACATGAGCAGTAGGACAATCTGCAGGAGCCGGGAATCCTCAGCCGCGTAGAGGCCAGCCAGGATCGCCGGCAGGACGACGACCTCATCGGTGATCCAGCCGTGGGGCGCGCACAAAACTGAAACCAGCAGGAGCAGCGCGCCGTGATAAAGCCAATTCCAGGCGGCGCGCCTGGTCCAGAAGTACCAAAGTCCCCAAATACAAGCCGCTGCAGCAGGAAGGTATTGCAGCCACACCGCGTTGCGATCGACGGCAAAACGAAACAGCACGCTCAAGGTAGGAATGAAATCCGTTACGATTTCCGGATTCTGCCGGACCAGCGAAGAGTATTCAGACCAGGCATGAGGATCGAAAAAGTAGGAAAGCGCACAACTGGCGGCCAGCGCGGCGGCGAAGCCGGCGAGGACGGGAAAAGCTCTCCGATACAGAATCCAGGCGAGCAGGACGATCGCGAAGGGCAGAAACAGGTGCGGCTTGATGGTGCAGAGCAATAGCGAGAAGCCTGCCCAAAATGGACGAGACTGCTGAAAATAGAAAAAGAGCACCACCCCCAGAAGCAAAAAAGTGCCTAGCTGAGCTGCCATCAGGCAAACGTACCAGGGAGCGAACAAATAACAGACCATGTGCAGGCCGTTCTCGGGCCGTCCGTGAAGAATGTAAAGCAACCGAACCGAAAGTGTAAGGGAAAGGACGAAAGCGCAGAACCATAAGACGGCACCGGCCTTTGCGCTCAACAGGCCCAGCGGCAGCACGAGGAAAAAGGCCGAGGGCATATCCAGCGAGACGTTTGGCCAACTTCCCACGAGCCCGGCTTGACGCTCAATGCGGAGAACCGCGTTGGTATCGTAAGGACTGCTGTGATGAACAAGCTGCTTTCCGGCCGCCCAAAAGCCGATGA
>JBKQVW010000060.1:0-3116 GCA_052142955.1 Acidobacteriaceae bacterium
GCGGAAGGCGCTCGCCTGGTGGGCCGCAAGATTGGGCTCACTTCGGTGGCGGTGCAAAAGCAATTGGGGGTCAATCAGCCCGACTACGGAATGTTGTTTGCCGACATGGCCCGGGCCGACGGTGAAACAGTCTCAATGGCGCGGCTGATTCAACCGAAGGTGGAAGGCGAAATCGCATTCGTGCTGGGACGCGACTTGGATTTCATAACGCCGACAATCGCGGACCTGCTCCGGGCAGTCGATTTTGCGGTGGCGGCAATCGAGATTGTCGATTCACGCATTCAGAACTGGGACATTCGGCTGGTGGATACGATCGCCGACAACGCTTCGGCCGCGATGTACGTATTGGGTACGCAGCCGAAACTGCTGCGCGACATCGACCTGGTGCATTGTGGAATGCTGATGGAACGCGGCGGCGATCAGGTCTCGATCGGAGCTGGTGAAGCCTGCATGGGCAATCCGCTGGCGGCGGCTCTGTGGTTGGCTAAGACGATGGCTCGCGTGGGACGTCCACTCAAAGCCGGCGACACCATCCTCTCCGGCGCGTTAGGCCCCATGGTGGCAGCCAAGGCGGGCGATGCCTTTGAGGTGCGTGTTTCGGGCCTGGGCTTTGTCCGCGTGGCGTTCGCCTGAGCATGGAGCCGGACCTTGGCACGGATTGTCATCGCGCCACGGTCGATACCTGGACCAGAGCGTAGCACTCCTGAAGTGCGGAATGATTGCCGGCGCGGGCGGGTGTGACCACCCCCGCGCCCCGGTTCTCTCACATTGAATCAAAGAGATTTCCCTTATAATTAGCCGTTATCCGATTCACGATGCTGGCGGGAATCTTTTCGAACCCATTGATCGCCGGCATCATGAGGATGCTGTTCGCTTTTTTCACACGATCGCGATTATCCGAATTCGAGCTCGAGAAGTTGTGTTTCGGCACTGATTCGTAAGGAACATTGCGTGTTCCCTCGGGGCTGAATCCCGCATTTTCTTTGGCTCCATACGGTGTGGCTGAAGCCACGCCCCTTCAAAGAGCATGTTTATGAAACATGCTCCAGCAGTTATGAAAGGCCGCACGTTGCAAAAAGAGACCTGTGCTTTGCTTCAGCAGAATCAGCCCACCGCGCGTTCGCGCGTACAGACACTCTCCGCATCGTTGATTCGCGAGGTCGCTAATGCAGCGATGGGGCGCGAAGACGTTCTGCCCTTCTGGTTCGGCGAGTCCGACCAGCCGACGCTCGCCTTTATTCGCGAGGCAGCCGCCGCTTCACTCAAAAAGGGTGAGACTTTTTACACGGAGAATCTTGGCCGGCCCTATCTGCGCGAGCAGGTTTCGGCCTACCTGACAGATCTGCACCAGAAGCAGATCGGCGCCGACCGTATTGCGATGACCTCGTCCGGCGATTCAGGCCTTATGTTGGCCAGCCAACTCATTCTTGAACCTGGCGATCATGCTGTGCTGATCACCCCGCTGTGGCCGAACCTTGTCGAAATGCCGAAAATTCTGAGCGCCGGTGTTACCTGCGTTCCGTTGGAAGTGCGCGCGGGAAAATGGGCGCTGCCGCTAGAAAAAGTTCTGTCGGCGTTGACCCCCGGGACGCGGCTGCTTTATGTGAATTCCCCCAACAATCCGACAGGGTGGACGATCAGCCGCGACGAACAGTGCATTCTTTTCGAGCATTGCCGGCGGCATGGAATTTGGATTCTGGCGGATGATGTCTACGAGCGTCTCATTTATCGCGATAGCCTCCGCGCGGCTCCATCGTTCCTGACGCTTGCCGGGGAAGGCGACCGTGTGATTGGAGTCAACAGCTTTTCAAAGGCCTGGCGCATGACCGGCTGGCGGGTGGGTTGGATGGTGGCTCCGCCGAGCGTGATGCCGAATCTGGCGTGCCTGATTGAGTACAACACATCCTGCATCCCTGAATTTGTGCAGCGCGCCGCGAGGGCTGCGTTGCAACATGGCGAAGCAGATGTGGCGTGCCTGCGATCGCAGTTGATTGCCGCAAGGGAGTATCTCGTCAACGGACTGCGCGCTTTGCCCGGCATCGAGGTCCCTGAATCGGACGGAGCGATGTACGTATTTCTGCGTCTCGCGGGGCATACGGATTCATTGCGACTGGCGAAGCTGCTCGTCGAGAAAGCCGGCCTCGGCTTGGCGCCAGGCAGGGCTTTTTGTCCGGTAGGCGAAGGATGGTTGCGCTGGTGTTATGCCGCGGACCTGGAGAAACTTCATCTTGGGCTCGAACGCCTGGCGGGATTTTTGGCGAGTTAGATTTGCAAGGCAGCGACGGCCCTTGGTGCGGGCCGGCTTTCGCGTGGCGTACATGAACACTGTCGTGCATGAGGAATCCGCGGACACTCGCCAGACTTTCATCTACTTTGGCTGGCTGACGCTGTTCGTGTATCTGGCGACGCCCGGCGGGTATCTGGTGGATATCCAGACGTCGTACATGCTGAAAAATCAGTTGCATGCGACGGCGACACAGGTTTCGATATTTCGGTTGGTTACCGGTATTCCCGTTTACTTCTCGTTCGTCTTCGGCCTGATGCGCGATTTATGGAATCCGCTGGGATTGCACGATCGCGGATTTTTTCTGATATTCGCGCCGGTCACCGGAGTTGCATTTGTGGGGATGGCGTTGGCGCCGCTTTCGTACCGGGGACTGCTGATCGGAATGCTGGTGGTGATGCTGGCGTCCCGGTTCGTTTCGGCAGCGTATCAGGGCTTGATTGCCTTAATCGGCCAAGAGAAGCTGATGTCCGGCCGGCTGAGCACGCTGTGGAACGTGGTCAGCTCTGTGCCGGTGATTATGGGGGCATTCGCTTCCGGATACATCTCCGAACACATACCGCCGAAGGAAACTTTCTTATTGGTTGCGACCCTCAGTTTGCTGATCGCCCTGCTGGGTCTGTGGAGGCCGTATTCAGTTTTCCGCCACACCTATGACAAGCCGCAGGCGCGAGGCTTGAACTTCTTTGGCGATGTCAAGCGGCTGCTGAAGCACAAGGCGATTTATCCGGCGGTTCTCATCTGCTTTCTGTGGAATTTTGCGCCGGGCGCAGCAACCCCGCTGCAATTCTATCTGACCAATAAGCTCCATGCATCGGATGCGGTTTACTCG
>JBKQVW010000061.1:0-5526 GCA_052142955.1 Acidobacteriaceae bacterium
GTAGTCAACCTCGAAAAGAGCAGGAACCGATCTCTGCATGCGGTCGGAAAGCAGGACTCTCGCCCCCTGCTTGACTTTATGGCATCCGTCTATGAAACCTGGGTGTATCCCGCCGTGTGCAACCTCTATGGGGGCTGGCACAGCACGTCCTTAAACGAGCTGGCACAAGACGTCTCCGACATTGTGGGATCGCGTGACGGAGTCATTCTGGACGCGGCCTGCGGCCCGGGAACCTACGGGCGCCGCCTTGCTTCTCCGTCAAGGACCGTTCTTGGCATTGATATCTGCATGAGCATGCTGCGGCGGGGCGCCCATTATGTCGAAAGGGGACATATTCCCAACGTTCACTTCGCCCGTGCTACGGTGGAGGCGCTGCCGTCTCGGGGTGGTCTGTTCGACGCCGCCATCTGTGCCGGATCGCTCAACCACTTCTCCGACACGGTCCTCGCTTTGCGCGAGATCAACCGCACCATGAAAGCCGGAGCGCCGCTGGCGGTGATGTGCTTTGCCCTCATCAACTCGGGCCTCATCAAATACAAATCGATACGCGACCGCGCGGAGAAAGGCGGCGGTCACATCTACAGCGTCGCTGATCTCGAGCGCTATGTGGTCGAAGCAGGTTTTGAGGACTTTCGCCCCCACGCATACGGCTCCGTCCTGGTATTCAGTGCCCGCAAAAGGCCGTAAGGGCATGACAGCAAAACCGGAGTTGATGGTTCCCGAAGCCGCAGGTCTGAAGTCGATGCGACCAGCAGGGAGCAGCGACCTGCCGCGGAACTCAACAGGGCACAGTAACGCTGGTTTTGCTCTGGAAGAGAGGTCTGGACCGAGTAGCCGGCAGAACGAAAGTGGACGCTTGTTCCAAAGCCTCGAATGGCGATAGCAGGGCAATGCACTCATCGACAGCGCTTTACGCGACGGCAAACTGGATCGGTATCCATAAACGAGCTTGTCGTCATTCACTTCTGGTTCGTCGGCTACTCGGAAACCGACTCATTACCCTGGCCCGGATTTGCGCGAAGGAAATTTTCGTTTGCTACACTGCCAACACCCCCGCCGAAGCGCGAAATGCATGAACATCGTCGAACTCGATCGAATTTCTAAAGCCTACGACACCAAAGTTGCTGTCGATGCGCTCAGCCTCCAGATCGAGGCCGGCCAAATGTTCGGCCTGCTGGGACCGAACGGCGCCGGCAAGACCTCCTCCATCCGCATGATGATCGGCATTACCCTGCCGGACTCCGGCACTGTCACCCTGTTCGGCCGGCCCTTCACGCGCAAGGACCTGACCCGCATCGGCTACCTGCCGGAAGAACGCGGCCTCTACCGGAAGATGAAAGTGCTGGGCCAACTGGTCTTCATGGGGCGGTTGCATGGCCTGGACGCGACCCAGGCCAAAGCCCGCGCCCACCAATGGTGCGAGCGGCTGCAGATCCTCGACGCCATCGGCCTGAAGACCGAAGAATTGTCCAAGGGCATGCAGCAGAAGATCCAGTTCATCTCCACCCTGCTGCACGAACCGGAGCTGATCATTATGGATGAGCCCTTCTCCGGCCTCGACCCAGTGAACACGCAGTTGCTGCAGGAGACATTGTTGGAGTTGAAAGGCGCAGGCAAGGCCATCCTGTTCTCGACCCATCGCATGGACCAGGTGGAGAAGCTCTGCGACTCCATCTGTTTGATCGATGGCGGTCGCTCCGTCCTCTCCGGCGGCATGCGCGAGGTGAAATCACGCTATCCGCGCAACCATGTCGTCATCGACTTTGAGGGCAACAATTCCTTTGTGCAACATCCCGCTGTAGCGGGGTTCAAGGCGTTTGCCGGCCACGTCGAAATCCAGCTGAAGGATGGAGCGGATGCGCAGGACCTGCTGCGCGCAGCCTGCGAGCGCGCGAAAATCTACAAGTTCGACCTGATGGAACCGTCGCTGGAAGAAATCTTTATCCGAACTGTGGGGAGGCGAGTCGATGCATGAAGCCTTGTTGATCGCCAAACGCGAATACCTGGAGCGGGTCCGCAGCAAGGCATTTCGCGTCAGCACCGTGCTGATCCCGCTGGTATTTGCCATGATCTTCGGCATGGGCGCTCTGTCGGGAAACTTGAGCGGCGGAGCCCGGCACATCGTAGTCGCGTCGAACGACCCGGTGCTGGCGAACTGCACACGGGCTGAGTTGATCAGGACGCGCGAGTCGAAGAGCGACGGCAAAGGCAAGCAAAGCGGGCTGCCAGCTCCCATCCAGGTGGACGTAAAATCGCCCGTTGCGGACAGCGATCTGGCATCGCTGAACCGCCAGGTCGAGTCGAAGGCCATCGACGGCTATCTCTGGCTGCATGTCCAGCCCGGTCAGGCCCTTCCCCAGGCGACGTATGTCTCTCGCGGCTCCGCCGATTTTCTTGGCGCCAACAAAATGCAGAGCGCCATTGGCGACGCCCTGGTGCGTGAGTCCCTGATGCAACACGGTGTGACCGGCGCCGCGGCGGACGGCCTGCTGAAAGACGTAGACCTGAAAACCAGACAGGTCAAGAATGGCCAGGCAGTCGCCTCCGATACCGGCAAGAGCTTTTGGGGCGCCTACATCATGGCCTTCGTACTGTACTTTGCCGTTGTCTTTTATGGCATGAACGTGGCCCAGTCCGTGGTGGCGGAAAAAACATCCCGCGTCTTTGAAGTCCTGCTGGCCACCGCCAAGCCGGAATCCCTGATGGCGGGCAAGCTGCTTGGGGTGGGCGCGGCGGGACTGACGCAAATGGCCGTGTGGATTGGCGCAGTCTTCCTGCTGAGCGCCTCCGCATTGGGCGCCGAACTTGGCCAGGGAGGTCTGGCGGCCTACGGCATTACGGCGGAGCAGCTGATTTTCTTTGTGATTTATTTTCTGCTGGGCTTCTTTTTCTACAGCGCGCTCAGCGCGGGTTTTGGCGCCACCGTCAGCCAGGAATCGGAAGTGCAGCAGTTCAGCATGGTCCTGGTGATGCCGCAGTTGGTGGGTTTGGTGCTGATGGTCTACATCCTCGGCAATCCGTCGGCGTGGCCGGTGGTTTTGTTGTCGCTGTTCCCGCCCTGCACGCCCATTGTGATGTGCCTGCGCATGGCGGCCATGGCGGTGCCCTGGTGGCAGCTTGCGCTTTCTCTAATCCTAATGGTAGCAGCGACTTACGGGGTACTCTGGCTGGCGTCGCGGATCTATCGCGTGGGCATCCTGATGTACGGCAAACGCCCGACTTTGCCGGAAATGCTGCGCTGGCTCTCGTACAGCTAGGGGGAATTTCGGCATCCGGCCAGCATCTCGGAAGGAAGCTTTTTTCTGCAAAAAAACTGCGCGAAATGCCCGTCAAAATATAGTTGCCTTAGCAACTATATGGGTCGTTTTGGGCCCTTTTCGTTGCCTTAGCAACTAGTTTCTCGGGGGGGGCTTCCATCCCACCGGATAATGTCCCCGGACGCCCCTTGTACGGATGTGCAGAAACTGGCGCGGGGATGGGGTTGTTAGGACCGCAGTTTGCGCGTCGCGGCCCGATGTGGGGATTCGGCTATAAAATACAACGCAAGCAGATATAGCAGGTGGGCCCCATGAACATTTTGCTATTGTCGATGCCGGATTCGTTTGAACATATGCCTTCAATCGTGATCCGGATGCCCAATGGAGCGCTGACGTCGCTGGCCGGCAACGTCGATGCGCACCACAAGGTGGCGATCGCCGACCTGATCCTGTGCCAGCGAAGCGTACGGGAGACGGTCACGCGCCTGGTCGAGGAGCTCGATCCTCAATTGGTTGGACTCTCGACCATGACGTTCCAGCGCCGGACCGCCGAACGCATCATCCACCTGATTCGCCAGCTGAAACCCGAAGCCAAGATTGCCGTCGGCGGATATGACCCAAGCCTGGCTGCCGAGACCTACCTTTCCATGCCGATCGACTTTCTCGTGCGGGGCGAGGGGGAAATCACCTTCCGGGAGCTGACGCGTGCTCTGGAAGGAAAGGGCGACATGCACTTTATTGCCGGCCTGTCCCATCGCCATGAAGGCAAGTGGGTCCACAACCAGCTGCGCGCGACCGGCAGCCTGGAGGGCGGGGAGATTCGTCTGCCGAAGAGAAGCGCGCGCGTGCTGCAGGGGTATACGATGCTGGGGCGGCAGGTGGATGTGATTGAAACCTCGCGGGGCTGCACCTTTGATTGCAGCTTTTGCTCCATCATTGAGATGCGCGGCCGCAATTTTCACACCTACTCCTTCGACCGTGTGATTGCGGACATTCAAGACGCCAAGGAGCACGGAGCGCGCACGCTTTTCCTGGTCGACGACAACATCACATTGAACGTTCACCGTTTCGAAGCGCTCTGCCATGCGATCATCGAGGCCGGACTGCATACGCTCGACTACTTTGTTCAAGGCATGACTTCGGCAATCGCCAACCATGGAGAGCTGTTAGCTCCGCTGATGAAGCGGGCGGGATTCCGTTATGTATTCCTGGGAATCGAGAACATCCTGGAGAACGATCTGAAGCTGCTGCAGGCGAGCGCGAAGAACACGGCCCGCAAGAATGGACACAACACTGGCAATGCAACGCTGCAGGCGATCGAACATCTGCATCGCAACGATATGTACGTCGTGGGAGGACTGATCGTCGGCAGTCCGAACGATACGGTCGAGTCCATCGAGGCCAACCTGGCGTTTGCGCGCAAGTATGTGGACTGGCCGTATATTCAGCATCCGACGCCGTACCCCCGCACGCCCATGACCGACGATTTTCGCCGCCGCGGCCTGATCGAGCACGAGCGATTTGAAGAGTACGATGGGACCACTTCCGTGGTGCGCAATGAAACCCTGTCGGCGGACGAGATCGAGTATCTGCGCTGGAAGGCGGAGCGCGGGATGAAGACGCGCCACCTGCCCGCGGTGTTCCGGCATGATCCGTGGTTCGTTACGCGCAACGTACTGGCCATGGCGGCGCACACCTATCGCGGGTCAAAAGTGCGCACCGTGCTCGGGCTGGAAGACGATCGGCAAGCCTTCGCTCGGTACAAGCAGATCCGCAGCAGGGAGCGTGAATACATCTGATGCGCGGCACTCCCAGGTCCGAGAATCCTGACCTGGGGCACCCATATTCTGGTTCTTTCTCCGCCTGGGGACCAGGGCCACCCGTCCCTAAATATGGTGCAGATCTGCCAATTTTTCCCGGGATTACGAAGGTCATGATCGACAAGGCGACCACGGTGCCCCGCGTCAAGATCGGAGCCAGGTCGGCGCGCGCATGGGCCGTGTGGATTCGGCCACCCTGCAAGCCATCAGCAAGGCTGTGATCGGATTTTGGGGCTGTGATGAGAACTGCCCCCACTCAAGCCAACAGAAGGCTTGAATGGGCCACCTGTGATCTCTCCGAAGGTTCTAGTTGCTCGTCACAACCAGCTTCTCCGGTCTCCTTCGCATGGACAACCTCTTGAAAGATCACAGGTGGCCCATTCAAGCCTTCTGTTGGCTTGAGTGGGGGCAGTTCTCATCACAGCCCCAAAATCCGATCACAGCCTTGC
>JBKQVW010000062.1:0-30516 GCA_052142955.1 Acidobacteriaceae bacterium
TGTGCGGGCTGCGGCGAGACACCGTACATCAAGCTGTTGACGCAGCTATTCGGCGATCGCCTCTACATCGCGAATGCCACCGGCTGTTCTTCCATCTATGGCGGCAACCTGCCCACGACGCCCTATACGGTGAACAAGAGCGGGCGCGGGCCAACCTGGTCCAACTCGTTATTTGAAGACAATGCCGAGTTTGGCCTGGGCATGCGGCTGGCGTTGAACCAGCAGAAAGTGTATGCGGAGGAATTGCTGGTGCGCCTGGCTCCGATTATCGGCGACGTGCTGGTGACGGCGATCTTGACGGCCAAGCAATCCACGGAAACCGAGATTGAAGCGCAGCGGGAACGGGTCCGACTGGTACGCGAAAAACTGGCCGTGGCCGACTTGAGAAATGCGCACAGTCTTTCGGAGGAAGAGCTTCTCGAAAGCGAATCGCTGCGTGACTTCATCGATTCGTCGGACGTTCGCAGTCTCCTGGCCATTGCCGACGCGCTGGTGCGCAAGAGCGTATGGATGGTGGGCGGCGATGGCTGGGCGTACGACATCGGCTTTGGCGGACTCGACCATGTGCTGGGCTCCGGGCAGAACGTGAAAGTGCTGGTGCTCGACACGGAAACCTATTCCAACACGGGCGGCCAGATGTCGAAAGCCACGCCGCGTGGCGCGGTGGCGAAGTTTGCCGCCGGAGGCAAGACCAACAGCAAGAAGGACCTGGCGATGGAAGCCGTTGCCTATGGCTCGGTGTACGTGGCACGGGTCGCGATGGGCGGCAGTGACGCGCAAACCGTCAAGGCCTTTCAGGAGGCCGAGGCCTACGACGGTCCAGCACTGATCCTGGCCTATAGCCATTGCATTGCGCACGGCTACGATCTTGCCTACGGGATGGAGCAGCAGAAAAATGCTGTCCTCTCCGGCTACTGGCCGTTGATGCGGTATAACCCGGCGCTGCGCGAGGAGGGGAAGAATCCGTTCCAGCTCGACTCCAGAGCGCCCTCCATGCCGCTGAAGGAATACAGCTATCACGAGGCCCGATACACCATGCTGGCGCGCAGTCATCCGGATGTGGCGAAGAAACTGCTCCTGGAAGCGCAGGACGATGTCGAGCGTGAATGGAGGGTCTATTCCGGACGAGCCGCCATGGCCGGACGCGCTGAAACTCCTAATGTCGCTCCCCCGGAACAGGATGGGGAAGTGGTGGCGCTGGGAAAAGACAAGGAAGGTAAATGATGGACCTGACCACCGAATATCTCGGCCTGAAACTGAAAAATCCGTTGGTGGTCTCTTCCTCGCCGCTGACGGAGTCTGTCGAGAACATTCTGCGTCTGGAAGAAACCGGGGCCGCTGCCGTCGTGCTGCCTTCGATCTTTGAGGAGCAGCTTTCCCTGGAAGGAAACTCGCTCGACAGGGACATCACGCGGGGGACGGAATCCTACGCGGAATCGCTCAGCTACTTTCCCGCGTACGAAGATTATCGGCAGGGTCAGGATGCGTATCTGGGTCTGCTTCACAACGCCAAAGCGCGGGCCGGCATTCCTGTCATCGCCAGCCTGAACGGGGCCACGGCGGGCGGCTGGGTGCGGTTTGCCAAAGAGATTGAGCAGGCGGGCGCGGACGCTCTGGAATTGAATACGTACTCCCTGGTAACGGGCCCGGCGGTGGCCAGCGGCGCGGTCGAACAGGGAATCGCGGAACTGGTGCGCCAGGTAAAGCAAAATACGCGGCTGCCGATTGCGGTGAAGCTTTCACCGCACTACACGAGTCTTCCGAACCTGGCCCGGCAACTGGATGAAGCCGGCGCCGACGCGCTGGTCTTATTCAATCGCTTCTATCAGCCGGACTTCGACATCGAACAGCTGGATGTGATTCCCAGGCTTACGTTGAGCCGGCCGGAAGAACTGCTGCTACGGCTGCATTGGGTGGCGATTCTCTACGGCAATCTGCGGGCACAGCTGGCCGTGACCGGCGGAGTTCACAGTGCGCACGATGTTCTGAAAGCCATCATGGCCGGGGCCCAGGTCGCTATGACCGCCTCCGAACTGCTGGCCCGAGGCGCGGAGCAGCTGGCAACTATTCGCGCCGAACTGATGCGCTGGATGGAAGAACACGAATACGAATCGATCGACCAGATGCGGGGCAGCCTGAGCCGCCGTTCGGTCCCCGATCCTTCTCCCTTTGAACGCGGCAACTACATCAAGACCCTGAGCAGTTACACCCTGCGCGCGACCGTACCGTAGAAATCTGTGCGGCATTCGCAGGGGCTGCGACGGATGCTGTTGCCGTCGTTGTGTATTGCCCGGATACGGCGCGTATTACCCGGATACGGCGGAAGCGGAAAACGGCGCCGGAGAGCTGCCCTGGGCGGCCCTGGACTACAATAAACATGAGGCAGGACGGTAAAGAGATTCCGTGGAGATGACCGACGCCCGCTGTGCGGCCGGCATGCCTGGTCAAGAGGCTTCCAATGAAAGCCCGGCGGCGAGAATTCTCGCGGATTTACCGATGAAAGGTATCCCCAAACATGGAAGGAATGCATCCAACTAATGACTACTCCTGATCTTGTGGTGCAGGAACAATTAGCATCGGCTCCCGCCGGTGGTATCCAGCAGATCGTCAACGATTTTTCGATACAGATTGCCACCGTGAACGGTTCCGGTTCGCAATCCGCCAACAATGTCCTGCTTCGCAGCATTTTCCGCATGGGAGTGCCGGTCGCGGGCAAGAACCTGTTTCCTTCCAACATCGCGGGACTTCCCACCTGGTACACCATCCGGGTGAGCAAGCAAGGCTGGGTGGCGCGGAAAACGGACATCGATGTCCTGATCGCCATGAACGTGGAGACCGCGGAGCAGGACGCGCTTTCGCTGGGCGCGGGCGCGGCCGTCATCTACGATCAGTCGCTGAAGCTCGACCAGCTGCGCCAGGACCTGACCTATTACCCGGTTCCCTTTGACCAATTGGCTGCGTCCACGGGCGCGGATGCCAAGATCCGCAAACTCGTGAAGAACATGGTGTACGTCGGGGTGGCGGCGCAACTGCTTTCCATCGACCTGGAGTGGGTGGAGAAGACAGTCCGCAAGCAGTTTGCCAGGAAGGTGAAGGCAGCGGAGCTGAACCTGAGCGCGGTCCGCGCCGGATACGATTATGCCGCCAGTTCGCTGACCAAGCAGGACCCGTATGTGGTGGCGCCGATGAGTGCCACGCATGGCAAAATCATCATCGACGGGAATGAGGCGGCCGCCATGGGCGCGATGTTTGCCGGGGTCACGGTCGTGACCTGGTATCCCATCACGCCATCGTCTTCAGTGGTCGAAGATCTGGTCGACTACATGAAGCAGTACCGTATTGAGGCGGATGGCAAGGCGAGCTTTGCGATTGTGCAGGCGGAAGATGAACTGGCCGCCATTGGCATGGTGCTGGGCGCGGGATGGGCGGGCGCGCGCTCGATGACGGCGACCTCCGGCCCTGGAATTTCGTTGATGGCGGAGTTTGCCGGTCTTGGCTACTACGCCGAAATTCCCGGCGTCATTTTCGACGTGCAGCGCACCGGTCCCTCGACTGGATTGCCGACGCGCACATCGCAGGGCGACCTGGCCTTTATCGCCGGGCTGTCTCATGGCGATACCAAGCACGTCATGCTGATTCCAGGATCGGTGAAAGAGTGCTTCGAATTTGCAACCGAGGCATTCAACATTGCGGAACAATTGCAGACCCCGATTTTCGTTCTGTCGGACCTCGATCTGGGAATGAACAACTGGATGTCGGAGCCGTTTGCCTATCCGGAAAAGCCGATCACACGCGGGAAAGTTCTGGACGCCCAACAGCTGGAATCGCTGGGCGGGTTCGCGCGCTACAAAGATGTGGACGGCGATGCGGTCCCGTATCGTACCCTGCCGGGAACGGACCATTCCAGGGCCGCGTACTTTACGCGCGGTTCCGGCCACAATGAGAAGGCGCTGTACACGGAGCGTCCGGACGATTACGAAAACAACATGCTGCGGCTGGCGCGCAAGTTCGAGACGGCGAAAACGCTGGTCCCGAAGCCGATCGTCGAAGGCAAAGGCCGCGAGAAAGTCGGCATCATCGCCTTTGGCAGCAGCCATTGGGCGGTGATGGAGAGCCGCGATCAACTGGAGCGCGAATCCAAGCTCGGGACCGACTATCTTCGCCTTCGCGCCTATCCGTTTACGCAGGAGATCCACGACTTTGTCGCCCGCCATGAGCGGGTCTACGTGGTGGAGCAGAACCGCGATTCGCAGATGCTGAATCTGTTGAAAATCGACCTGGATCCGGTGCAGGTGGTGAAGCTGCATAGCGTCCTCCACTTCAACGGACTCCCCATCGACGCACGCTCGATCACCACCGTCATCGCCGCACAAGAAGGAGCAGGCAAGTAACCATGTCGACTACGCCCGTCACCCCCCAGCCCAAGACGAACCGCATTGGACTCCAGATTCTGGAGTATCGCGGCGGCAAGACCACGCTCTGCGCCGGTTGCGGCCATAACGCAATCTCCGAGCGCATTACGGAAGCCTTTTATGAAATGGGCATTCAGCCCGAGCGCGTGATGAAGATGAGCGGCATCGGCTGCTCCTCGAAGTCGCCCGCCTACTTCATGAACCGTTCCTTCAGCTTCAACTCCGTGCACGGACGCATGCCCTCGGTTGCGACCGGCGCGCTGCTGGCCAATAAGACCATGCGCTCGATCGGCGTCAGCGGCGACGGCGACACCGCGTCGATCGGCATGGGCCAGTTCGTCCACCTGCTGCGCCGCAATATTCCCATGATTTACATCATCGAAGACAATGGCGTGTACGGGCTGACCAAAGGCCAGTTCTCCGCAACCGCGGACATTGGATCGAAGCTGAAGACTGGCGTTGTGAA
Source organism: Acidobacteriaceae bacterium (assembly GCA_052142955.1). Lineage (GTDB taxonomy): Bacteria > Acidobacteriota > Terriglobia > Terriglobales > Acidobacteriaceae > JAKAAZ01. The sequence continues at coordinate 4,879 of JBKQVW010000062.1, forward strand.
CGATCTGCCGCCCATCGATACCTGCGCGCTGGCGATCCAGATGGGAGCTACGTTTGTCGGGCGCTCATTTTCCGGCGACAAGAAGCAGCTGTCCGCCATGCTGAAAGCCGCCATCGCCCACCAGGGAACGGTGATGCTGGATGTGATTTCGCCCTGCGTCACGTTCAACGATCATGAAGGTTCCACCAAGAGCTACAAATTCATGCAGAGCCATGAGGACCCTGTCGCGGAAGTCGGGTTTGTGTCGCATTTCGACGACATTGCCGTCGAGTACGATCCCGACACCACGGTGGATGTTCAACTGCACGACGGATCGCATCTGCGCCTGCGCAAGCTGCATGAGGATTACGATCCCACCGACAAGGCGCGGGCCATGAACCTGTTGATGGAAGCGAACAAGAACGATGAAGTCCTGACCGGCGTGTTTTATGTGAACACGGAAAAGCCGGACTTTATCGCGATGCTGAATATGGTGGATGAACCTCTGGCCACGCTTGCGCCGGAGCGGGTCCGCCCCAGCCGTCAGGTGCTGGCCGAAATCATGGCGGAACACAGCTAGGGTTCCATGCTGGACGTAGGGACACGATCCGCGCGAGTGCTGTGGCGCATTCGACTGGCGCATACGATTGTGTGGGCAGTGTTCGCCTCGTCCATTGTGGCGATCCCCCTCGCCACATTCGCGGGGCATATCCACGGCGCTTTATGGATGAGTCTTCTGGTTTGGGTCGAAGTTCTTATCCTGGCCGCCAGCCGCCGGCGTTGTCCGCTGACAGCGATGGCCAGCCGGTACACGGAAGATCGATCCGACAACTTCGACATTTTCCTGCCGAAATGGCTGGCGAAGCACAATCAGCTGATCTTCGGATCGCTGTTCGCTATCGGCGAACTGTTCCTGCTTTGGCGGTGGGTGGTTCCGCGGCAACAGTAAGCAACGTCGGATCGTATCCTCTCGCCGGCATCACACTCTGTTGTTGCAGCTTAGGTACGGCCTCCATGCGGCCGACGATGACTTGTTCTGCAATCAGTACCGCCGTGCACGCGAGGTAGGGAATCAGTTCTCCAAACAGTCGGGGCTCCACAACGATGGCGTACAGGAAGATAATGCCGAACCATGCCGGCAGGGTCCACAGCCAGATTCGAAGCGTCCGGTCCCTGATCAACCCGCGATAGAAAAAAATGAGGGGAATTGAATAGCAGCCGGCGGCCAACAATTGTGGCCATGCCGGTGGCCACGCCAACAGGACAGAGTTGATCTTGCTGGCCGGTATCCACGCCCAATGGTTATGCGCGTAGAGCCGATTGACAAAAATGTGCCAGCCAGTCCAGTAGATTGCCAACGGTACGACAACAGCAAGCGTTCGCGGCGCATAGGCCCGGCTCCAGTCGATGTTGTTTCCTTTTGTAACCGTCGCAAGTACAAAAAACAAGAGCAGCAACAGCGTCGTTTCACGATTGAGGGTGGCAACGATGAACAGGGCGGCGAAGAACAGAGGATGCTTGCGAAAATAGATCAGATACAGACCTATGGCAAAGAAGCCAAGGCTGGGCAGGTCATAATAGAAACGACAAGGATGCAAGGCCAGAAGGACATAACCGGCGACGCTCGCCTACCTTGCGCCCGACTTCTGGCTGGACCACGCGGTAAAGACGCGGCGGGAACGGATTCGGCGCAGCGTACCGGACGCCATCGACCTGCTGGTCATCTGCGTCGATGCCGGCGGGCTCGATCGAGCAGGGAGACATTCAACCGGGAGACCAGCTCGAAGTATCGAACGCGATACCGAGGTAGCCGGCAAGCCTCGCATGGCAATGCCACGCCGATGTTCCGCCGGAGGAGGCGCTCAGTTTTGCGGCGTCGAAAGCTGGACCGTGGGCGTAGGCGGGACGCCGCGCGAGATCTTCTTGATCAGAAACTCCTGCAGCAGCGCGGCCCCTCCTCCCGCGGCAAGACCGATAAGTGAATTCTCGATCGTCAATTGGAACCCGCGGTCGTTCGCGGGATAATAGGCGTTTGAGATGCCCCCTGCGGCCAGCGTGCCGAGCACATTGGAATAGTTCGGCTGCCAGCGCCCATTGTCGCCCCTGCAAATGACCACCGTAGAGATGGCATAGAGCGCCCTGGAGCGAATGCTGCCGGTACCCTTGTAAAAATAGCGCGGGTCCTGGTGCAGGATCGAGGGGAGAACCGCACCGCCCAGCATGACGCCAATGAAGCCGTCGGCATAGTTGGCGCCATAACGTTTCGCGTAGCCCTCGGCTCCCTGGCCATACTCGTTGAAATCATCGTCCCACTGCTGAATCCCGGCGATCGCGCCTGTGCTAAGAAATGTTACGGGATCAATCGCCGCCCTCCATGCAAGCTGGAATTTCTGCTTTGCCGTGAGCGGCTCCGCCTTCCACACATAGCTGGTATAGAAGTTGGGGAAGACGCCGATGACACGCTGCTTTTCCTCCACATGCATCTGCTGCTCGGCCAGATCGTGCCCGGTGAAGACCGCCTGGACGGTGGTGCTGGCGGACGCAACCTCGAGCGAAATCTGCGGCATCTGGTACTGCTCCTCGGAGGTCAGGACAATCTCAGGCCCCACCCAGGCCGCAAATCCCGGAGAGGTGACCGTGATTCGAAAAGTTCCCGGCGCAAGCCCCGTGAAACGGAAGGACCCGCTGCCGTCCGTGAGAATTGTGCGCTGCGATTTCGAGGGTTCACTTACCAGCGTAACCACAGCGCCAACGATCACGTTGCCGTCGGGGGCCATCACAGTTCCGGCAATGCCTGCCGCGGACTGCGCCGTCGGATTGGCGGGGGCGTTTGGCAAATCGACGGGGACACCTGCTTGCGCGGCGGTCGAGGGAGTCGTGGCGGGTGCGGATGGAATTGCGGAAGCGAATGGGGCGGCAACCGACTGCGCTTGTGTGTTGGGAACAAGCATCCCAGCCAGGGAAGTTGCGGCGACAAGAAGAAGAATGTTTCGCAATGTAAGGATACGGGCTACCCGCGACTTTTTTCCATTCTAGAGCATTTCTCCTCACGCTGCGGCACGGTCGGATTCCTTCGGAGTGGCCGTTCTTCGACGGAAGGGCCGGGTCAGCACCATGGTTTCCATATGGACTTTGAGGAGAAATGCTATATCGCGGGTGGCGCGGTTTGAAATCGCCAACGCCGCCAGCGAGATTCATCGCAGTTCGAATTGCGATCGGCGTTCTCCGCCGCTGGAAGCGACCGCAAAAAATGCGGCAGGCTGCGGCGCTGCTATTGAAATAAGACGCAACTTGTCGTATATTAGATATATGCGACTAAGTCGCAACTATGCCGATATGCTGAAGAGACATGATTTGTTGAACGAGGCAGCCGAGCAGGGAATCCGTTTGACGGCGCAGCGGCGTGCCTTGATTGAGACGATCCAGGAGGCGAAGAGCCATTTGGATGCCGAAGGCTTATGGAAGCTGGCGCGCAAACGCGACCCGCACATCGATCGGGCGACGGTGTACCGGACCATTGAGCTGCTGAAGCGTCGCGGCATGATCGACGAACTGGACCTGATGCACCTGAACGGAGAAAAGCATTACTACGAAGTGAAGACGCAGAAGGACCATCTGCATCTGGCCTGTTTTGGCTGCGGGAAGATCGAGGAATTTGCCACTCCCACATTCGAGCGGCTGAAGCGGGAAATTGCCGAGAAAAACGAGTTTTCCATTCAGGTGATGCGTTTGGAGGTCGGAGGACTGTGCCGGCGGTGCGCGGCGCAGCAGAAGACTTTGCCATGAGGGTTTGAAACACAAAATCCAGGTCCACGCGTTCTAACTCTTGGCGGAGTTCGCGTGGATCTGGACGACCACAGCCGAATAGACTGCGGGCTTCCTTCACTATAGGGTCGCTGCCCGCAAAGTTTCAACCGTTTCGATGGCCGGTGGTTCTTGTTCGCCTGCCTGACGACAACAGCTTGCATGCTTTGTGAGGCCCAAGGAATGATTCGCAGGACGCAGATCCCCGTTGCAGCAGGCACACGACCTGCTTTCAGGAGCGACTTTTTTTTCTTCATCTTTTTTCTGCAGATTCCATCGCCAAAAATCGGGAAACGCCCGTTACGGTCATTCCGGCGGTGGATCCGGAAGACGGGCAGAACGTTTTGCGCGAGCGCTGCATTTTCCGCAGTCCTGATTTTCTGCGTGCCGGTGTGGGCGAGTGTTGCGGGCAGCATCTCCGGTACCGTCAAAGATCCCGCGGGGCATGTTGTTCCGGGTGCGAAGGTCACCGTGCGGGAGGTTGACACGGGGCTTTTGTACCGTGCGCGGACGGATGGCAAGGGCGATTACACGTTCCCCGTCTTGCCGGTTGGGCACTATGAGATGGATGTTGAAGCGCAAGGATTCCGCGGCTATCAGCGTAAGGGAATCGTTCTGGATACGAATGCATCGCTTGCCTTCGATGTGACACTTGCGGTGGGCGATGTATCCCAGACGGTCCAGGTGACCGACAACACGGTGCATGTGGAGACCAGCAGTACGCAGATGGGAGAAGTGATCGGAGGTCGCCAGATTAGCGCGGTTCCGCTGAACGGCCGCAGCTATACCGACCTTCTTTCTCTTCAGCCTGGCGTAGCTCCCGCGACCTCAATTACGTCCGACACCGTGCAAGACGTTGGCGCGACGATCCTCGATCCTTCCGGCACGTTGAATCCGGGCACGATTTCGGTGAATGGACAGCGTGAATTCGCCAACTATTTTAGTGTGAACGGTGCCGATTCCGAAGAAGACGTGAACGCCGGGACCGCCATTATTCCCAACCTGGATGCGATCGCGGAATTCCGCATCCTGACCAGTAATTTCGGTGCGGAATACGGCGAGTTCAGCGGCGGCCAGATCAACGTCATCACGAAATCGGGCGGCAATGAATTCCATGGAGATGCATTCGAGTTTCTGCGGAATACAGACCTGGATGCGCGCAATTATTTTTCTCCCACGCGCGGCGCTTTCCGGCAAAACCAGTTCGGTGGCACGCTGGGCGGGCCAGTGCGGCATGACAAAATCTTCTTCTTCACCGATTATCAAGGGACTCGACAGACGCAGGGTGTCGACACAGGCATCATCAGCGTTCCATCGAACGCGGATCGCATGGGGAACCTGTCCGATCTGGCAAGCAATCTGACCGGAACGGTGAGCGGACCCTACTTCGCCAATTTGCTGGCGCAGAAGCTTGGCTACGCTGTGACATCGGGAGAGCGATATTACGCTCCAGGATGCAACAGCTCGGCGGAGTGCGTGTTTCCGAATGCGACCATTCCGCAAAATGTTTGGTCCACTCCGGCGCAGAAACTTCTGCAATACATTCCAGTACCCAATTCCGCTGCGGGTACATTCGCCACCTCCGCCTACAACCAGACACTGCGCGATGACAAGGGAGCAGTCCGCCTGGATGCGAACACGCGCTGGGGCTTGATGTCCGCGTACTACTTTATCGATGACTTCGGTCTCGATAATCCCTATCCGGTGGCGCAGAGCGGCGCTAGTGTCCCGGGCTTCAATGCGCTGACCACAGGCCGCGCGCAATTGATCTCATTGGGCGATACGAAAAGTTTCCAGACAACTGCGATCAATGAAATCCACCTGAGCTACATGCGCGATTTTACGAATCTCGGCCAGCCAGTGGGTGGTCGCGATGTAAGTCTTGAGTCGCAGGGTTTTGCGAATGCCGACGGCTCGCCCAGCATTGTCGCGCTCGATCCGAAGGGGCAGAGTGTGGAGAACATCAACTTCAACGCCTACTCCATCGGCGCAGCCGCGAATGAACTGATCCAGGTGAACAACACGTATCAAGTTTCCGATACATTCACCAAAGTACTGGGCAACCACATCCTGAAGTTCGGCGGCAATCTTCATTTCGACCAGGTGAATGCGAATGCCATCGCCCAGTTCAACGGGAACTTTGTTTTCTCCGGAACGGAGACGGGAGTCGATTTCGCGGATTTTCTGATTGGCGTTCCCAGCCAGTTCAATCAGAGCCAACTGAATCCTTTCTATGCTCGCAACAAATATATTGGTCTTTTTGCGCAGGATAGCTGGCATGCTCTGCCGAACGTTACAGTGAATTACGGGCTGCGCTGGGACCGGGTCGCGCCGTGGTCGGAAAAATACAATCAGATATCGACGTTTGTTGCGGGAGCGCAGTCTCAGGTTTTTCCCGGCGCACCAGCAGGCATCCTGTATCCCACCGATCCCGGGATTCCCGATACGATTGCGCCTGTCGACAATAAGAGCTTTGCGCCTCGCATTGGCGTCGCCTGGTCTCCACAGGCGGAGACAGGCAGTTTCCTCGAAAAAATTCTAGGATCGCCAGGAACGACCAGCATCCGCGCCGGGTTCGGCAACTTCTATACCTCGATCGCGGCACTTTCGATCGGCGTGCTGGCTGCCAACGCGCCCTACGGCACAACCTATTCCAGTCCTGCGCCGCCACTGTTTGCGACACCGTTTATCACCGCTTCGAATGGGAAGAACTATGGCCAGCCCTTTCCATACACGTTCGCGCCATTCAACTCTTCGCGCACCAATCCCGACTCGAACATCGACTGGAGCACCTATGAGCCCATCAGCGGAATTCCTGGATTCGACATTCACAATCGTCCTCCCTATACGGAGGAGTGGATGCTTTCAGTTGAGCGGCAGGCGGGACCGAAGACCGTCTTTAGCGCGAGTTATGTGGGGACATCCAGCCATCGCCAGCTGGTGCTGCGGGAATCGAATCCAGGGAACCCGGCGCTGTGCCTTGGCCTGAGCCTGCCCAGTGAAGTGGCTCCGGGCTCGGCCACGTGTGGGCCGAATGGCGAAAGCAATGTGTTCGTCACTGCGGCCGGGCAAACCATTTACGGTACACGCGGGCCGCTTGGGTCCAGCTTTGGAAGCAACGCGCTGCAATCCACCATCGGAAGCGCCAACTATAACGCGTTGGAGCTGAGCGCGCGGCACACCAGCGGCCGGCTGGAATTTGTCGGCTCCTATACCTACGGCAAGTCGATGGACGAGTCGTCGAATATCGGCGAAGAGGTCAATCCCTTCCAGCCTTCGTTGAGTTATGCCCTGTCCGCATTCGATGTGAAACACAACTTCGTTTTCAGTTATGAATATCAGCTCCCATTCGATCGGTATCTCCATCCCAATCGCCTGACGCGCGGCTGGTCGCTTTCCGGCATCACCCGCTTCGCAAGCGGTTTTCCGGTCACCATGATCAACAACGGAGACAATTCGCTGATTGGGACCAATCCCAATGGAGTGAACAACAGCAGCATCGACGAACCTGACTACAATGGCGGCCCGCTTCATCTGAATCCCAATCCGCGCAAGCACGGCAACAATTACTTCGATACCGCAGCCTTCAGCATGAACGCGCTGGGAACGCCGGGCAGCGCAAAGCGGCGGTTCTTCTATGGTCCCGGTGCGGACAATTACGACATGGCGCTGGCCAAAACGCTGGCGCTGACCGGATCGAGATCGATGCTGTTCCGCGTCGAAGCATTTAACGTTTTCAACCACGCGCAATTCAATGGTCCGTCGTCAGTCGATGGGAACATTGGCAGTTCGACCTTTGGCGATGCGATCAGCGCGGCGCCACCACGCATTTTGCAAGGCGCAGTGAAATTTGACTTCTGAGAACGGCCAGAACCATTTCCTCTCACCCTTTCAACGAAAAGCGGAGAGATTAGAAAGAGATTCCTTGAATCCTATTGATCCATTTGCATGGAAGCTCCGAAGAAATGCTTGTGCGATCGCTGTATTTTCTGCACTTCTGATATTTTGTCTGCCGGTGTGGGCGAGTGTTGGGGGCAGCATCTTCGGTACCGTGAAAGATCCCGCGGAGCATGTAGTTCCGGGTGCGAAGGTCATCCTCCGGGAAAGTGAGACGGGGCTTTTGTACCACGCGCGGACGGATGGCAGGGGTGATTACACGTTCCCCGTGGTGCAGGTTGGGACTTATGAACTGGATGTCGAAGCGCAAGGATTTCACAGCTATCAACGCAAGGGCATCCTGCTGGATACGAATGCGGCGCTCGCCTTCGATGTGGCGCTTGCGGTCGACGATGTTGTAGAGACGGTCCACGTGAGCGATAACGCCGTGCATGTGGAGACCAGCAGTACGCAGATGGGAGAAGTGATCGGCGACCGGCAGTTGACGGCTGTTCCGTTGAACGGCCGCAGCTATACCGACCTGCTGGCGCTTCAGCCGGGCATCGTGCCTGTCAGTTCGGTACAACCCAACGCGGTGATTATGACCGGCGTGACAAGCACGCCGCCGTCCGGCAATGCGAATCCAGGCAATCTTTCCATGAGCGGGCAGCGGGAAACATCGAATGGATTCCGCGTGAACGGAAGCGACGTGGAAGAAGATGTCAACATGGGGACCTCTATCCTTCCCAACCTGGATTCCATCCTGGATTTCCGCGTGCTTACCAGCAACTTCGATGCTCAGTTCGGCAATTATTCCGGCGGACAAATTCTGGTCACTACCAAGTCCGGGACCAATCGTTTCCACGGAAATGCGTTTGAATTTTTTCGCAATACCGATCTGGATGCACGCAATTACTTTTCCGCAGACCGGGCAAAGTTCGATCAGAACCAGTTTGGCGGCACACTCGGTGGTCCGATTCTTCGAGACAAATTCTTTTTCTTCGCCGATTATCAGGGAACGCGTCTGGACGAAGGCATCGATACCGGATTGATCAGCGTGCCTTCGGTGGCCGATCGTGCAGGAAATCTGAGCGATCTGGCAAACACGTTGAGCGGGACTGTGCATGGCCAATATTGGGCTGACCGGCTTAGCCAACAGCTTGGACATACGGTCATCCCCGGCGAGCCGTATTATGTGGCGGGTTGCACGACGGAATCGCAATGCGTTCTGCCGAATGCGACGATCCCCCAGAACGCATGGTCCAAACCGGCGCAAGCGTTGCTGAAGTACATCCCGCAACCGAATCAAGGCACGAGTGTTTTTTCCACAGCAGCCTCTACAGAAACTCTTCGTGACGATAAGGGCGCGATTCGCCTTGATGCTACTACGCATGTGGGCAACCTAGACGCGTACTATTTTGTGGACGACTACTCGCTGAACAATCCCTACCCGACCGGGCAGGGTGGCGCAAACGTTCCCGGATTCAATGCACTGAACGAAGGCAGGGCGGAGTTGATCGCATTGAGCGATACAACGATCTTCGGTGCGAATGCACTGAACGAATTCCACTTCAGTTTTATGCGCAACGCCAACAATATGGGCCAGCCCATCGGCGGCGTCGGTCCCAGCCTGGCGTCGCAGGGATTTACCAGCGGCGGTATGGGGATTGTGCCGCTGGCGCCTTCCATGGAAGGAGTTGAGAACGTGGCCTTCAACGACTTCACCATCGGCGTGGACACGACCGGGTTGGCGCAGTGGAACAACATCTATCAATGGAGCGACAACTACTCTCGCGTGGCAGGAAATCACAACTTCAAACTTGGCGGTGAGTTTCATCTCGACCAAATCAACAACCATCCCGACGTTGTGAATAACGGCAGCTTTTCTTTCAGCGGCAGTGAAACCGGCCTGGACTTTGCAGACTTCCTGCTGGGCATTTCCAGCAGCTATACGCAGGGGCAGGCGCGCAGCTTTTATAACCGCAACAAGTATCTCGGCTTGTACGGCCAGGATAGTTGGAGGGTGAAACCGAACCTCACCGCGAACTACGGCATCCGCTGGGACGTGATCGCGCCGTGGAGCGAAAAATTCAACCAGTTGCAAACGCTCGTTCCCGGGGAACAGTCCCAGGTGTTTCCCGGCGCTCCCACCGGTCTGGTGTTTCCGGGCGATCCGGGCGTGCCATCCACTCTGGCTCCGACACGATATGCCAAGTTTTCACCGCGTGTCGGCATGGCCTATTCTCCGGCGATGCACCCAGGATGGTTGGGCAAACTGCTTGGACAACCGGGACAGACAAGTATTCGTACAGGGTTTGGCGTGTACTACACGGCCTATGAAGGACTGTCTGCCGGAATCATGAGCGCGAACCCACCCTACGGATTTACCTACACCAGCGCGGCGCCGCCGCTTTTCGACACGCCGTTTCTGACGGCCGCGACTGGCCAGAGCGTCGGTCAGCCGTTCCCGTTGCCCAAGGTGCCTTACGGCGCTTCTCCATCGCATCCGAACAACAGCGTGGGATGGGCCCGATTTGAGCCCCTGGTCGGCATCCCCGCGGTCGACCCGAACGATACGGTGCCGTATGCGGAAAACTACATGCTCTCAATGGAACGGCAACTTCCTTCCAAGACGGTCTTCAAGATCAGCTATGTCGGCACACAGTCGCATCGTCAACTGGTGCTGCAGGAGGCGAACCCGGGCGATCCGCAATTGTGCTTGAGTCTGAGCCAGCCCAGCGATGTCGCTCCAGGTTCGGCAACCTGCGGACCCTTCAACGAAAGCAGCACATTTACCTCGGCTTCCGGGCGGGTGATTCACGGAACGCGCACCGTCTTTGGCCCTGCCTTCGGCAGCGTTGAGTTGCAGAAGACCATTGCAAACGCCAATTACAATGCGCTCGAACTGAGCTTGCAGCACAACTCCGGACCGCTGGAGATTCTGGCCGGGTATACCTATAGCAAGTCCATCGATCAGTCCGCGGGTTTGTCCGAACCGGTCAACCCAATCGATCCAAGCCTCAGCCGGGGACTCTCCGCCTTTGACCTGCGCCATAGCTTTGTCCTCAGTTACAGATATCAATTGCCTATCGACACATGGTGTCCCGGGCCGAAACGCCTGACCGGTGGCTGGATCGTCTCGGGCATCACACGATTTTCGACCGGATTTCCAGTTACGCTCTACAACAACAACGACACATCTCTGCTCGGCACCATTCCCAATGGAATTAACAATAATGGCGTCGATACGCCGGATTTTGCGGGTGGATCGCTGGGCGTGCATCATGATCCGCGTACTGGCAACCTTGCCTTCGACACGGCGAAATTCAACCTGCCTTCCCTGGGTACGCAAGGCAATACAGCTCGCCGGTTCTTTTCCGGGCCGGGGATGGAAAATTTCGATATGGCTGTGATGAAGCAACTTCCGATCGCTGGTTCCAAGTCGATGCTGTTTCGTGTAGAAGCCTTCAATGTCTTCAATCACTCGCAATTCTTCGGCGCCGCCGCGGTCGATGGCAACATCAGCAGTTCGACATTTGGGAGAGTGATCAGTGCCGCGTCTCCACGCATTCTGCAAGGCGCAGTGAAGTTCAACTTCTAAAGATGGATTTGGAATCCGCGAGTCTCGGTACTACGTTCGAAGAGCAGACAAATATCAGTGCCTGAATCGAAAGGCAAATGGTATTGAGAGGAGAAAAGCCGTGCATTGCCGAGGCGTCACTCACATTCGGCTATCTACTATCCTAGAATCAGCAGATTACGATTTTGATATTTGTTTTCTACCACGGTTTTCTACCACGATTGGAACGGCGCTGCCCCCTACCGTCTCGTCTGTATATCTCCCGATACTGACGCGGATTCCTCGCACGAGGATGATGCAAGGCTGGGCAGATTTTCTGGAGCGGACGCAGCGTGGCGGCAAGGTGCTGCCCTTCCGTGGCTCAGCCGCATGAAAAGGATGAAATTAGCGGACACGGCATCCGGGCGGTGGCACGAACGACTCTTAACGAAGTAATCGGCATTTCAAAGCTTGCCCTTTGTGAAACACGAAGGCACCCGCGCCCTGCTCCGCCAGATCTACAACACTGAGGCCGACCTGTATCCCGATGCCGTGGGCAAGACCTTGACCGTGTCGCTGTACCATCTCACGCAGGCGGCGCACGACCAGGCGCTGCGTCATCTCTGCGACGAACTCAATGCCACCGAGACCACTTTTCCCGGCACCGACCTGCGCCTGATTTACAAAATCGGCCCATGTTAATTTCCGCCCACTTCAGGATGTCTGTAGTTGCGCGTGGAGACGCCGCGCATCAGAATCTCCAGCATCCGCGCACCCATCTGCTCGCCGTTATGCATCGCCTGGTAAGCGGGGACTTCGACCTCCCGGCCCGGCCGCCCACGCCTGCGCAGGCGGGGCCGCTGGACCCTCCAGTTTGCGGTCGCTGAGCATCACCTGGCCCGGTTGCCGGCCATAGAAGACCACGTCCCCGACGCATCGCTTGCCCGGTTGCGCCGGACCTCCTGCCGCCTGGCTGGCTGACAACTGCAGCACCGCTTCAATGGCGGCGCGCCCGGTTACATCGATCAGTTCGTCACAGGCCAAGCGGCACTGCTCGATCAGATCGACCATGGGCAGTAGGATCTGCCCGTTCCTGGCCAGAAACTCAGCCAGTTCCTGCTCGTTCACTTTTCCTTGCTTGCCTATGGTGTGGTAGCTTTTCTTCACGGCGGTTCTCCCTTCATGGTTTGGCAACCCGATTCTTTCAGAATCAGGTTGAACCGCCGCTCAACTTTCAACTATGGGTGGGGAATCCTCCCCATCGTCATCGAGCACATTGCCAGCAATGACCTCGAAATTGCGCTCCGGTAGCGGATGACAGGATCTCACGTATCCACCAACCAGTTTCAATTGACCATTTCATCCCCACAGCTGATGCCAACCCGCAACTTTGCTTGCTCCTAGCGGGCCCGACAGGAGTAACGTAAATCTAGGTACTATATGGTCGCGTAACGGCCGGGGCGATGCTATCACCATGTGGAGGTCCCCCTGATGCGTGAAGGAAATCGGACCAGCCGCAGAGATTTTCTGAAGAAGGCAGCAGCGGGAGCAATGGCGCTGGGCGCGGAAGGAAAACTGGCGCTGGCCGATGCCAGCCAAGTCCCCGGAAAATCGAAAGTTGCGATTGCGCGGGACCAGGCCCTGCGCGGGCCGGACGGCACTCCCGGCGACCAGCGTGTGGCGCAGTTGCTGGACAAGGCCATGATGGTCTATTCCGGCGGCACCGACCCGGCACAACCCTGGAAGCGCATCGCGCGGCCTGGCCAGACTGTCAGTATCAAGGTGAACACACTGGCGGGGAAGGGGCTTTCCACCCATCTGGCGCTGGTGCTCGCCATCTGCGAGCGGTTGCAACAGGCGGGGATCCGTGCGGAAGACATCCTCGTTTGGGACCGCGACACCAGTGAGATGGAACATGCCGGATTTCAGGTGTCCGCCGCAGCGGACCGTGTCCAGTGTTATGGCACCGACCGCGTGGGCTACGAGGACGATCTGGTGGCCTATGGCAGCGTAGGCAGCCGGTTGTCCAGGATACTGACCCAGCGCAGCGACCTGCTGATCAATGTGCCAGTGCTGAAAGACCACGACGGCGCGGGCGTGACCATCGCCTTAAAGAACATGTATGGCGCGATCCACAACCCAAACAAGTTCCACCCCAACGGTTGCAATCCATACATTGCCGACGTGAACATGCTGCCGGAGGTGCGGTCCAGGATGCGCCTGATTGTCTGTGATGCAATGACGGCGCAGTACGAAGGCGGGCCCGGATATAAACCGCAATATGCCTGGCCCTACAATGGCGTGTTGGTCGCGCAGGACCCGGTGGCGCTCGACTATACCGGCTGGCAGATCATTGAACGCAAGCGGGCGGAAATGGGACTGAAGATGCTGGAGGCCGATGGCAGGGCGCCCCGCTACATCGCCACCGCCGCCGATGAACAGCACCGATTGGGCGTCGATGGCCTCGGAAAGATCACTCTGTTGGAGGCATAGATCGTATAGATCGGTGCGGAATTGAGGTCCGCTATGGCAACAACACAAGATAGATGGTCCCGGTCTCCCCGTGTGGTGGAAGCAGATGGCAGCCCCTCCATTCTGAGTGGCAAACGGCACCCTCTCTCGTCTTCATCCATCGCGATGCTGGATCGCCGCTCGTTCCTGAAATGCGCCGCCATGACAGGAGCGGTCTGCGGCGTCGGCGCCTTCGATGGCCCCTCCGTTGCGATGCCGCTGGAGACCGGGCAACCCAACGGAGACGATTCAAAGTTCGTCGTCGAAGCGAAGTTCTATCAGAAGCTCCCGGACAAGAAGATCAAATGCAAGCTGTGTCCGCGCGAATGCGTGGTCGGCGACCGCGAGCGCGGGTATTGCGGCGTCCGCGAGAACCGCGGAGGGAAGTACTACTCGCTGGTACACTCGCGCGTGTGCGCCGCGCACATCGATCCCATTGAGAAAAAGCCCCTGTTTCACTACCTGCCGGGCACGATGGCGTTCTCTCTGGCCACGGCCGGCTGCAACGTCAATTGCAAGTTTTGCCAAAACTGGGAAATTTCGCAAGTACGCCCGGAACAGGTCACGGACAACTACATACCCCCGCAAATGGTTGCCGGTCTGGCCCAGCAAAATCAATGCCCGACCATTGCCTACACCTACAGCGAGCCGGTGGTCTTCAGTGAATTTCTGATGGACACCGCGGACGCCGGCCACGAAATTGGCGTACGCAGCGTGGTTGTTTCCAACGGTTACATGCAGGCGGATTCGATGCAAGCGGCCTACGGGAAAATGGACGCAGTCAAGATCGACCTGAAGGCATTCTCAGAAAAGTATTACCGGAACGTCGTCAGCGGCGAACTGAAACCGGTGCTGGATTCGTTGGTCCGGCTGCGCAAGATGGACAAGTGGACGGAGATCGTCTATCTGGTGACGCCGACGCTCAACGATAGCGATGCAGAGTTTCAGGGGCTGGCCCGCTGGACCAAAACGAATTTGGGTGTGGATGTGCCACTGCACTTCACGCGCTTCCATCCGGAATACTTGATGAAAAACCTGCCTCCCACGCCAGTCCCCACTCTGGAGCGCGCCAAGGCGATTGCCGACGCCGAGGGCCTGCACTACGTCTACATTGGCAACGTGCCGGGGCACCCGGCGCAGAACACGTACTGTCCCAAGTGTCGCCACATGCTGGTGGAACGTGTTGGGTTTACGGCGGACAAGGTGTTGCTCCACAAAGGACATTGCTCTTTCTGCCAGCAGCCGATTCCCGGTATCTGGCACACTTGAGGATGCGCCAAGAAGGTGCGTGTATGAGACGATTGAAGGCCCGTTCCGCAATAGATTGGGTGACGGTATTGTTTCTCTCAATTTTGGTAGTCACGGTGCCGCTGGGTGTGCGCGCCGCCAATCAACAACAGAAAGTGAGGCAGGCTGGAGTCGCGGGCAGCTTCTATCCCGCGGACCCAGGGGCGTTGTCCGCGATGATCGACGATTTGCTGGCGCGCGCCAAGCCGCCGGCAATCGACGGCCCCATTTACGCCGTGGTCGCGCCCCATGCAGGGTACCAGTACTCCGGCCCCGTGGCCGCATATACTTATGCCGCGCTGAAAGGCCGCAAGTTTTCGCGGGTGGTGGTGATCGCGCCATCGCATTACGTGGCATTCGACTTCACTTCGGTCTACGACGGCGACGCGTATGCCACTCCGTTGGGGACCATCCCAGTGGACAAGGCATTCGCAAAAGAACTGGTGAAGATGGACCCAACCAGCATGCTTTCCAATCGCGGACACGATCCCACGCCGGAGGGCGCCGAGCACGCTATCGAGGTACAGTTGCCGTTCCTGCAACGCGTGCTGGGCAATTTCACGCTGGTACCCATTGTGATGGGAAACCAGAGCTATGAAAACAGCCGCGATCTGGGAGTGGCCCTGGCGAAGCTTGTCCATGGCGGCGACACGTTGATTGTGGCCAGTTCCGACTTGTCGCACTACCACCCCTACGACGACGCCGTGCGGATCGACAACAAGACGCTGAATGCGCTCCAGGTCTGGGACTACTTCAGCATGTCGCAGAACTTCCAGACGCGCGTGTGGGAGGCCTGCGGCGGTGCGCCCATTGTCGCGGCGATGATTGCCGCCGAGCGCATGGGGGCCGATCGTGCCGTCCTGCTCAAGTATGCCAATTCGGGGGACGTTACCGGGGACCATTCGCGCGTGGTGGGATACAGCGCAGTGGTACTGACGAAAACACAGGGCGAGCAGGCGGCGGAACGGCCCTTCTCCCTGGACGCCCACGATAAACACGAACTACTCGGCCTGGCCCGCGTCTCCGTGGAATATGCGGTGCAAGAGAAAAAGTTGTATGAACCGCCAGCGGTCTCCGGCGGAGCGCTGGACCAGGATCGAGGCGTCTTTGTGACCCTCAAGGAAGCGGGAGCATTGCGCGGGTGCATCGGCTATAGCTCGGCCGTAAAGCCAGTTTATTTGGCCGTGCGGGACACGGCCACGCTGGCCGCCCTGCGCGACCCCCGCTTTCCGCCCGTCACAGCGGCGGAACTGGGGCGGCTTGCGTATGAAATCTCCGTGCTTTCGCCGTTGCGGCGGGTGCAAGACATCCAGCAAATCCAGGTTGGCCAGGATGGTCTGCTGATGAAAACCAAAGACCATGAGGGCCTTCTGCTTCCGCAGGTGCCTGTGGAGGAAAAATGGGGCCGGCAGAAGTTTCTGGAAGAGACCTGTGCCAAGGCAGGGATGCACTCCAACTGCTGGAAAGAGGAGGCCACCGACATCTTTTTATTCACTGCGGTCGTCTTCGACCAGACAGTATCCAAGGTATCTATGCCCGAGACGCTCTTGCCTCCAAGCCCACCCGCGCGGCCAGCAGCACCGGCACCAAGCCAACCGCAGCACTGAGCCATGCCGTCTTCCAAAAGCCGAAGACCGGAATGAGGTACGTGCTCAGCAGGAGGGCACCCATGCAACCGCCCAGCAGATCGATGGCGTAGAGAGTGCCCAGGCCCGCCCGGGAAGTTTTGTTGCGTAGGTAAATTTCTGTCGCGATGGGAAACTGAAGGCCACCCAGTATTCCGCACAGGGCCGCCAAGGCAGGGAACACAAACTGCGCGACCAGCCATAGTGCCGTCGTATTGGAAATCCGCGACAACAGGGCCGCTAGAAAGATCAGCGCGGGGCCGGAAAACGCGAGCAGCGTCTGGGTCGTGGCAAGGGTCCCCATCCACGAATGGCCGTTGCGGGAACGGAGACGGCGGAGGGCCAGCCAACTTCCAAAGGCGATGCCGCTCATCAACATGGCAATGAGGACCGCAAGCTGTTGGTACACATAACCGTATATGGATTGGAAGGTCAGCAGCAGAAAAATCTGGAGGGTCATCAGGATGGCCCCAGTCGCAGCCACACAATAGGCCGCGGCGGCACGGGCGCGCCGTTCGCGGGAGGGCACAAGGACCAAAAGGGCCGCCAGCAGCAGCAAGACGGTCAGGACCCAGTCCAGAATGCGGGAGAAACCAAGGCGCGCAGCCCCCCGGAACCAATGCGCAGGACCGGCATGGAACTCTGTGCCCCACAGCACGATGTCAAAGTAGTAGGCAATGGGCGCAAAGTCGCGGTTGACGGGAGTCGAAGCCAGAGGCCGCAGTAGTTCCCGAACCTGCGCCATGCGGTCCGGCATCATGCGGAAGGGCAGAAAGTATTCCCGGACATAGCGGGTTTGCAGCTTCCGCTCCCGCAACCTTGCAAGGAGTGCCTGGGGACTGTCCGTCAGGACATCGGGCCGCATGGCGGCAAAGAAGTGGATGGTTTCGCCGGGAAGAATGACGGTATACGGAAAGACCTGGCGCAGGGTGTGCAGGATGCAGCGCAGGAACTCCGCCCGGCTGGGGCTGATGTAGTCCTCCGACGAACGCAGTTGCAAGGCGAGGACCCCTCCGGCAGCAAGGTGACGGCGGGCGGAACGGAAGAACTCGACCGTGTAGAAGCGGTTCAACTGCGCGGTCTGCGGGTCGGGAAGATTGAGAAGAATCACGTCGAACGTTTCCTGCGTTGTCCGCAGGTAATGCCGGCCATCCTCGGCGTGGATGTGGACCCGCCCGTCCGTCAGCAACGCAGCGTACTGCGCGGGGAAGAACTGGCGTGCCATTTGCAGGAGCGCGGGATCAAGCTCAACATAGTCCAGCCGCTCCAGGGTGGGGTGTTTCAGGGCCTCGGCAATGCTGCCGTTGATGCCACCCCCAATCAGCAGGACCCGTTTCGGCGCCGGATGTTCCAACAGCGCATAATGGACCGCTTCCTCGGCAGCGCCCGCGTCTGGCGCGCTGGCCAGAATCATTCCGTTGTCATAGATGCTGCGGACATCGCCGGTCTCAGTGACCGCCAGATTGCCATAGAGCGAATCACGGGTTCCCAAAAGCCGGAAGCCCTGCCACAAGCGCTCCTGCGAAGACATTTCCACCCGGGGCGCGATGGATCGGAGCGCAAGGACCGCGAGGAGCACCATCCCCAATGCCAGGACCATCGTTTGCCTGCGGCCTATTCGGAACAACAACACGGCGGCCATGCTCAGGTCCAGAAGCAGAACGACGGTCGCAATTTGAAATGCATTGAACGGACACAGCAACAGGACGTCGGCCAGGACCCCTCCCACGCCAGCACCCGCAGCCTCCAGCAGGTAGGCGAAACTGGTCGAGTCACGGGCAGAGACGCCGCGCTCTTGCGCATACATCCGGGTCGCGGCAACGAACAGAAGCCCCGAGAGTGTGCAAAACACGCTCAGACATGCCAGGGACGTAAGCAGCATCGGCACGGGTCCGACCAGTTCGCCGGGCACGGTCTGGAACAGCGTTCTGGAGGCGCGCAATGCCCAGATGGTCGGCGGCAGACTGAGGCCTTGCAGACATTCCAGCACCACAACGGCCCTGCGGGGCCCGTTTCCACCCAGTACAAAACCGCTCATCGGACCGCTGCCGACGGCGGTCCAGAAAAGCCATGTGGCCAGCATGATGCCCAGCGAAATCTCATTTCCGTTGAAGACGACGATGAGTTCCCGCATGAGCACGATCTGGCCCATGACCGCGCTGCATCCAATCAGGGTGAGGGCCGCCACCGTTACAGGCGCGTGTTGTTTCGTAGATGGCATTGCGACAAGCTCCGCGGGCTCCGGCAACCAGGAAAAATTACAATCCAGACGCGGGACAAAAGCAAAACCGCAATGGAAAATGTAAAGAAGTTTTCGTGGAAAATTGGCCGCAGGTGCCCCAAATATACTGCCGCTCCTTTTAGGAAATGTCCCTCTGGCTTTGGGGTGCGGGCCACTGGAATCGTGATGCAGGTCACTGAGTTCCTCTCGATCCGGACGGAGAATCGATACTGACCTCAACGCGTCTGTCGCAGCCACAGGCGTTGCGGAAATCGCCTGCGAGAGGATCGGCAGGACAGATGACTGTGGCAGGGGAGAGTGCTTGCCTCGATTCAAAATTGCGAAGCCCCGGATCGCCACCCTGCGCCGCGCGTCGCAGATCGTCTTCCTCGCCTTGTTTGTCTTCCTGCTGGTACGAACGGAGTTCGGTGGAACGATCGGCACGGGCAGCGACATCCGAATGCGCTGGCCAGTGCGACTGTTTTTGAGCTCGACCCGGTGGCCGCCCTCTCGAATGCCTTGATCTATAGGGAAACCAAAATCTCATTTCCGGGGTTGGGTCAAGGCATTTAGAGCCCTCGCGGTATGGTATTGATGTGCCCGTTTTCTACGCGTAGGTGCATCGCAACTCAACGCAGGGAGAAAAAGGTGTCCATCTATCTATCGATCTATCTATCGGTAAAACAAAAATCGATTTCGGAACGGGAATAGCCAGGCGGAGGCTTTGAGGCTGTGACGTAGCGAAATCAAAATTGCGGGACGGCTGAAAGAGGAGGGCGGCTTGCCTGAGGGAAATTGGAGCCGGGGGAGAAAAGGATCTGCGCGGCGGCTAGCTTGCCACAGGCTTCAGGCGACGGACCCAATGCATGGATTGGCCGTGGCTGTTGATGAGGGGGTCTACCTGGAAATATCGGCGCAGTGCGTTCCGCCAACTCAGCCGTTGTGGACGAGAGCGCTTTGTCTGTCCCAGCAGCAGAAACAAGGCAGCCGAGGTCATGGGTTTGGTCCGTGGCGCCAGCAGGCCGAGGTAGCGCATGAAGTGCTGGTACCGGTCCAGAACGTGTTGCGAGAGCAGAGCAACAAACTCCGTCGGCGGGCAGCGGGTTTCCAGCAGGGCCTTCGTCCGGGTGTCTTTGCTCTGGTAAACGACTTCCTGCTCCGTCACCTGGAGAATGCGCTTCTGGGAGATGGGAAGCCGGCGGATATAGCGCCCGGCATATCTCAGAAAGTGCATCCTGGACATTCTCCGGGTGATGTGGATATTCCAGTCCCGCTGCACCTGCTTAAGGATGAGGTCGTTGAACTCCTCTGGCAGGGAAGATTTCCGCAGCAGCCCATCCCGATTCGCCTTCCAGAGATACGAGGTGACGGCAAAGCGCCACAGATCCATGATCTGCTCGTGGTCAAACTCCAGTGATTTCACCCAGCGGGCTTCGGCCAGGTTCAGTCCTCCGGCAGAGACCATCAGATGGAGGTGCGGATGGTGATTGAGATGGTCTCCAAAGGTGTGCTGGATGACGATCCCGCACAGGCGTACCCGGTAACGATTGTGAACGGATAGCAGGGGGAAAGCGATGAATGAATCGGAGATGCAAGCGGAACTGGAACGTCTGCGGGCGGAGAATGCCCAACTCAAGACGAAAGAGAAGTCCGCCGCTCATAGTCCCAATCCAGTATTGGATTGGACTGGAAAGTTTGCCAACATCGGAAATTGCACAATTGAGTTTTGTGCTGGCGAATCCAAGTGAGTGGCCGACAGACCACCCCTACCCCTTGGGCGCACTCGCAGCCGCTCGCAGCGGTCAGGGCAAAACGACTCGGAGTGTCCCCGCCGGAGCGCATCCGGACAACTAACTGCCCGCGTAAACCGCACATGACTCCGCTTGATTGGGGGTATAAGTTTATTTAGCGATCTGAGTTCCTCTACGCGACCCCGCCAAAATTGCCCACGATTACCTTGGATTCGTTCACGATGCCATCCACATAGTCGGCCCACCATTGCAGCATCTTCTTTCGCTCTGGCAGGTACTCGGCGCGGTTATATGCGCCGCGCACGGCGTTGCGCTCGCAGTGGGCAAGCTGGCGTTCAATGGCATCGGCAGACCATATTCCCGACTCATTCAGGATGGTCGAGGCGACGGCGCGGAAACCATGCCCGCTCATCCGGCCCTTGAAGCCTAGTCGATAAAGAGCAAACAGCATCGTGTTATTCGACATCGGTACGGCAGGATTGCGTCCGGGGAAAACGAAGTGGCTGGTGCCGGAGATTGGCTTCAGTTCCGCCAGCAGCGCGACGGTCCGACGCGAGAGCGGTAAGATATGCTCGGCTTTCATTTTCATGCGTTCCGCCGGGATCGACCACACGGCATTGTTCAGGTCGAACTCATCCCAGGTAGCGCCGATCAACTCGCCCGTGCGGACAAAGGTCAGGGCTAACATTTGCAACGCAAGGCGCGTCTGCTTGTCTCCCAGCGTGTCGTAGGTTGCAATGGCTTTGACTAGGGCGAGCAATTCTTCCGGCCTTACCGCGTTCTGGCGTCCCTTCACGTGAGGTGTGAGGGCACCACGTAAGTCTAGGGACAGATTGCGAGAGCATCGGCCCGTGGCAATGCCATACCGGAAGATTTGACCGCAAACCTGTAGGACGCGATGCGCCAGGTCGAACGATCCGCGAGACTCAATCACCCGCATGACAGCCAGCAACTCTGGCGCGTCAATCTCCGCAATCGGACGCGATCCAAGGGCCGGGAATGCGTCCATTTCCAGGCGGCGCTTCAGGTTTGCGGCGTGGCGTTTCGAGCACGCATTCTCCTGTTTTGCCAGCCATTCCAATGCGACCGATTCAAACGAATTTGCAGCAGCCAATTTCTTACTGCGCTTCTCTACCTTGCGGGCGTTAGACGGGTCGATGCCGTTCTGCAACTGCTGGTGCATGGCGTCGCGCTTGGCTCTGGCGGCCTTCAGGGTCACGCTGGGGTAGACGCCCAGCGAGAGAGACTTCTCTATGCCATGCTGCCAGTATCGCATCCGCCAATACCGCTTGCCGTCGGGGAACACCCAGAGATACAGCCCTTGACCATCATGCATCTTGCGGATGCTTGCCCCGCTTGTGATGGCGTTCTTGCAAGCAATTGGATTGAGCAGGTTTGTCGGCATCGTGGTAAGTCTCCGTCGTGGTAAATCCTATACCACTGTTTTGCACCACTACTTACCACGGGATACAATGGAATCTTTCGGTACGGCTTTGGGCAGTATTTTCTGGCAAGTGATTGATTTTAGGAGATTAGCTGGATGTTGTAGGGCGTAGATGGATATTGATATGGTGGGCGAGGCGGGAATCGAACCCACAACCCCCGGCTTAGAAGGCCGGTGCTCTATCCGATTGAGCTACTCGCCCAAACGCGCGTCTGCGGCCACACGCGTGGCTTCGCTCTATTGTAGCGTTCTGCGTTGCCTTCGAGGTTGTTCCAACAGGCTGCCCCAATTACTTTTCTGTATCGGTGTTCGCTGCTTCGGTATTTTCATGGAGTGCGACGCCCATTGTTCCGGCGACTACTTCCTCCATTTTTTTCCGCGACCCCTTCCGCACTGGGCGTTGCCGAGGCGTCAAATTTCTCGGTGACGGCTCCCACTACCTTTTCTTTCACGGAGTCGAAAATTCCTTCGACATCAAAGTTACGAAAATTTCTCCCGGTCGGAATGCGGTACATCGGGGGAGGTACTGATTCCCGGGCCGGTTCGACAAGAGAAAAAATGAAGAAATATGGTGAATGTGCGGTTTTTTACGATGGACTGAAGGTCAGAACAGGCTCGATCAGCGCCTGCAAAGCGGCCGCCCACGCCGATGCCGCTGACTGTGGCGAGGCGCCATATCCCCAGACATAGAGCGTGGTTGCGAACCCACTCTGAGGGGAAGAGCCCGCTTCAATTGCGGTTACAGAGGCAGTGGGGAACACGCGCGCCGGGCGCAGGGTCCACTCACATCGGCTGGCCGGTAAAGCGATGGATCGGGCCATTTCCGTCCATGAGTGAAGTTGTTGTTCGCAGGCCGCAAAGCTGGAGAAAATTTGCGGTTCGACCGGCAGCAGATCGATGTAGCTGCCATGAGCGAACGCAAAGCCGGGAAGGTCCTCGCCATCGAAGAGTTTTGCCGGGTAGCTCCAGACATCGCATTTCGCGGTGAATAGCAATGTGCACGGCTGGTTCCAGCGCCGGAGCGCGGCAGCCACGCAGGGATATTCTGTGGCTTCGGGAATCTCCTGGATAGCATCCGGCGCAGACCGCAGATCGACATATCGTAACGACGCATCCTTGCCGGCCCATGGCACCACAACCTCCGGATCGTCGGCGCCGCACGCGACCGTCCAGTCGGCATGCATTACATACTCTCCGCTGCGGATGCGACGGTGGATTGGATAAAGCCGTGCAGTGTGGATTCGGCCCAGTAGCCATCGTGGCTTTCTGTGGCGGACGCGAGAAATCCGCAGTGGCCGCCGTGTCTTGTCTCGACGAAGGCAATGTCCGGGCTGGCACAAATTTTCTCGCGGGTCTCCGGCAATATGCGAATGAAAGGATCGTCAAGCGCGTGGAGAATCAGCGCGGGTACGGCGATGCGATCGATGACGTGTGCCGAAGCGGCGCGGTCGTAATAATCATCGGCTCCGAGAAAACCGCAGTTGGGCGCGACAATGTATTCGTCGTAGGTGCGGATGCTATGAACTCGTTTGCAGTTTGCAAGGGAAAAGCGGCCCGGCAGCAACTGCGCTTTGAGACGATAGCGGCCGAGCATATTGCGCAGAAAATTCCATTCGTAGATTCGATTACGAGGATGGTGGAGCGCATCGGCAGAGGGCCGAAGATCCACGACAGGCGAGACGCCGACGACGGCGTGGAGCCAGTGCGGGGCAGCCGTGCCATACTCACCGGCAGCCTTCAATACCATATTGCCGCCCATCGAGTAGCCGACCCACGCCATTTGGTTCAGATGAAAACGTTCCGTGAAAAACTGTGCGACTGCCTGCACGTCGCCGGACAGCCCGGAATGGTAAAGAGTCGGCGACAGCGATTCCGTTCCGCCGCAGTTGCGCATGTTCATCCGGATGACATTCCATCCGGCGCGCCATGCCTTGTCGGCGTTGCCAAGCATATATTGCGACTGCGATGACCCTTCCAATCCATGCAGCAGCAGCAGAGTCATGCGTCCGCTGCGAACCTGCTCCGGTTGCCAGTTGCAGTGGCACAGCACGCGGCTCTGCGTGTCTCGATCGACTTCGACGAGGGTGCTTTCCGGCGGCGGCAATTCGACTCGGCGGGGCAAAAAATTGGCGAGCAGCGTTTGCAGATCGCTGTTGCGCACTCCGCGGCGCGGGCGAAATTCTGTCAGCCATTGCGGAGTGTTTTCGCGCTCGGCGTTCTCATCGGAGGAGAAAATTTGGAATGGCGCGTCGTTCGCGGAGCGCATCATAAGGAAACGGCGGTTGCGGAAAAGAATACGATTTGGGAAAGAATTCCTTGGCGTTTGTTTGGGGCGGCTAGTGGGGGTCGAACCCACGACATCCGGTGCCACAGACCGGCGTTCTGCCACTGAACTATAGCCGCCATGAACAAATAGAATTGTAGCATTCGCAGCACCTGGTTTTTGAGCCTCTGGATCGGGGTCACCGCTTGCCGTCGCGTATGGATTCGCATCATTCACCGGAGATTTTGCCGCCGCGCGGAGGCCGGGGAAGCCGCGTCTTCACCGATGAAAATCTCGATATGCTGGCGCATGTTCTGGATGACTGGCTGCGCATTCCCGGCACATCCATTCACTTCGGGCTGGATGCCATCGTCGGCCTGGTGCCTGCAATTGGCGACGTGCTGGGAGGATTGGCGTCCTGCATTTTGCTCGTGGCCGCGTGGTTTCGCGGCGTCCCGTATGTCACGCTGGTGCGAATGTCGGTCAACATCGGGATTGAAGTGCTGATCGGCACCGTTCCACTGCTGGGCGATGCATTCGATGTCGCATGGAAGGCGAACCGCCGCAACTTCAAACTTCTCACGCGGCACGTGGAACAACCGCGTGTCCACACCTGGAAGGACTGGGCATTTCTGGCGACGCTTGCGGCCGCCATTCTTGCCGTGTTCGCGTTGCCCTTGATCGTGCTGGCATGGTTGCTGGTCGTGCTGTTGCGTTCGCACGCAGGGAGTTGATTTTCCAATGGCGCAGCCTGCGGAAGCATGAAAGGCGTGCGATACAATCAACAGATGTCGGGGCGTAGCGCAGTCTGGTAGCGCATCTGCTTTGGGAGCAGAGGGTCGGGGGTTCGAATCCCTCCGCCCCGACCATTGGAAACAAAATACTTACATAATGTTGCCCGATTTTGCGTTCTCTGATTGTGGTGGAAATTGTGGGGAGTCATTTTCACTTGTGGGGAGATCGAGCATCTTGACCGCCGCCCGCTTCGATTCATTTCGGGCATGGCTGTACCGCTCCAATACCTTCCGGCTCAACTGACCCGCCAGCGCCAGCAATGTTTGATCGGCAATCCCGTTCTCCCGACATCGAGAGATGAACGTGTGGCGCAGATCATGCCACCGGCAGGTGACGCCCGCCAGCTCGCGACAGGTTGTCCATGAGGACTTCCATCTGCGCTACACTAACTATCCAACTGATTGGATAAGGGCAAAGGCTCCAGCCCATCCCGTAGACTTTGGTTGGTTTGGAGATCGAGGTTTAGCGGGAGGAAGGAGTCCGAGATGATGATAGTTGGTTGTGATTTCCATCCAAGCTTTCA
>JBKQVW010000063.1:0-11140 GCA_052142955.1 Acidobacteriaceae bacterium
CGGGATAGACGAGGCCGCCGCCGACGGTCAACCCGAGTCCGCAGTCGAGTGGATGCGGGCTCACTCCATACAACAACTGTTCTGCGTTGGAAATCGCCAGTGCGGAGTATCTTCTTGTCGCCCGACCAGTCATCGTCTCACGCTCCGGCAACAATCTGCCGCACCAGGGAGACGGCTCCGCTGGCGTTTTCACTGTAGCCATCCGCAGCCGCTCCAGACATCATGGCGTCCACCTTTTTCCTGATCGTATCCTGCGCTTCCGGCACAAACAGAACGTCGCACTCCGTGCCCACGATATGGGGATGGCCGCAGGCTTTCATGTTCGCAGCCAACTCCCCGGCGCGGAGAACGACCTTCTCCACCGGCATAGCTCCATCGGAGTAGAAAAACTTGGAGGGAAGGTTGCCGTAGAGGACCACGTCCCCGGGTACAAGGCGAGCGTCTTCCCAAAGCTTTCGTGAACTGCCCAGGCTGAGGACCACGGGATGAAGCCGGCGGGCAAACGCTTCCACCATGGAATCGATCAGCTCGCCGCAGTCATGGAAGATCAGGTCGCAACCTGCCTCCTCCAGCGCGGCCTTCAAGCGCAGATTGGGCCCCATCACCAGACGCTCGAAGAGGTCCGAGCCCGCCTTGAGCTGACGGGGTGAGATAAATGCCGTGCAGGCCGTAGGCTCGCATATCATGATGATCCTGGCACCGTGCTGGATCTGGCTGCGCGCGGAACGAAGGACCGCGGCCTCCGACATTCGCAGGCATTGCCAAAGCAGCCGCACCTCGTCCGAGTCTTCCGCTTCGGCTCCCGATCCGGCCATCGCCGTCACCGTGATGGGGTCCGCCAGCAGGCGCGTCGTCAATGAGAACGGCCCAATGGCCATTCCCACCGGAACCAGGTCCTGCCGCGTGCGAATGTAGGCGAGTGCTTCGTCACGGGCAAGGCTTCCCGCGCAGAGCGGCCCGGTCTGTTCTCCGCACAAGCGTGTGAGCATCGCTTCATCCATAGGCGAAGTAAAGTGATAGGCCTCCGCCTCAGCCGCGGGAATTCCAGCCAGCGCCAGCAGGTCGATCTTTTCCAGGCGCAGGTCCATGAGCGGGACCGCTAGCGGCGTACCCCAACGCCGTGCCGCGCGCTCAATCACCCGGCCAAGTGCGCCGCCGTCATTACGGACCCGTTCCGGCTCGTTCTCTTCGTGCATCACCAGGTCGGTTCCGATAGGCATGCGCAGTCCGCGCGCAGCAAGATCAAGATAAAACTGACGATTCATCAGGGTTCTTTCTCCGCTCGGTAACCCTGCAGGGTGCCGTCTTGCTGTCGGTCACCGCAGGGTGAAATGGATCTCGGAACACATAAAGTCGACGCCAATGGCCAGCCCCGGTTCGCGCTTGAGGGGATGCGTGCTAACACCGTACATCCGTTGTTCCACGCTGGAAACCGCCTGCGCGGAGCGTCTTCGAGTCGCCCGTTCCGTCATGATCCTCATGCTCCCGCAACAATTTGCCGCACCAGGGAGACCGCGCCGCTGGCGTTCTCACTGTACCCATCCGCGCCAATCTCCTTGGCATATTGTGTCGTGACAGGAGCGCCGCCGATCAATACCTTGACTCGTGTCCGCAGGCCGCTGGATTCGAGCACGTCGATGGTCGTCTTCATGGCGGGCATGGTCACGGTCAGCAGCGCCGAAAGACAGACAACCTGCGGATTGTGCTTTTCCACAGCGGCCACAAACTTTTCCGGCGAGACATCGCTGCCAAGATCGAATACCTCGAATCCGCTGCCTTCGAGCATGGAGGCAACAAGGTTCTTTCCGATGTCGTGCATATCGCCTTTTACCGTGCCGATGACAACTCTGGTGGAGAGCTTTTCGCCGGAGGTCACCATGAGAGGACGCAGCAGCTCCATCGCGCTCTTCATGGCGCGGCCAGCCAACAGAAGCTCCGGCACGAAGTATTCTTCCGCCTCAAACAGCCGTCCAACTTCATCCATTGCCGGCACCATGGACCCGGCAATCAGGTCCATCGGCGCAGCGCCTGCTGCCAGCGCAGCCTGGGTAGCAGAATGCGCCTTCTTGGCATCGCCGTTCAAAATTGCTTCGTACAGTTCCTCGGATCGAGTCATTTGTCTCACCTCAAAAAGATGCTGGCGCCTAGAACATATCTCGCGGGCGGTTTTTGCTGTCTCAGCGCCGGGCGCTTCTAGCCTAGGCCAAAAAACAGCAAGCGAAAGCCTTCACACGGCCGCTATGGCCGCCGTGTGCGTTTGTGCGAACTTCATCATTGCGAACATATTCTCGTGCGGGGTATCGCGCACAATCTCGCAACCCGCGGCCACCACCCACCGCTCGCCAGCCTGTCGCTGCAACACTTCCAGCGACTCTGTGATAGTTTCCGGGGAACCATTACGGATCTCTCGCACCGGATCCAGGTTCCCGGTCAGCGTTTGCAGCGGCCCCATTTGCGCGCGTCCCTGTTCGAGGGGCACCGGAAAATCAATGTCCACGAGATCGCATCCTAGCTCGCCGATGCCGCCCAGAATTCTGCGGGTATTTCCGCAGATATGCAGACGGACTCTTCCACCTTTCGCGTGAATAGCGTCCACCAGCTTCTTCTGCCACGGCCAAACCAATTCCTTGTAGATGCGTGGACCCACCAGCGATGCTGCAGCATCCCCTATCCCGATGACATCTGCTCCGGCTTCGATCTGCGCTGCAGCGAAGCGAGCCGCCCCCTCCACTGCGAAGCCGAACAAATCGTGGACAAACGCAGGATCATCGGAAAAATCCAGCATCAGTCGGTTGATCCCACGCAGGTCCGTCGCTTCGGCGCATGGCCCTTCCACCCAGCCCTCGACCAACAAATCCTGCCCCACGCGCTGGCGCAGCAATTCGACACCGCGGATACGGTTTTCCATGCGTCCGCCCGAGAGCGGTTCCACGGCCTTCCATCCGGCGAGGACCCGCTTGTTCTGAAACAACGCTTCCTCCTCGAGAATCGCGGGCGGCTGGTCCTCATACCACTGGATCTTCGCGCCATAATCAGCAGCTTCGCAGGCCGGGTCGGAGATCGTGGAGACAT
Organism: Acidobacteriaceae bacterium; assembly: GCA_052142955.1. GTDB lineage: Bacteria > Acidobacteriota > Terriglobia > Terriglobales > Acidobacteriaceae > JAKAAZ01. The sequence goes on from JBKQVW010000063.1 coordinate 3,073, forward strand.
AGTCGAATCCGAACATCTCGGCAGTCTTGATCTGCGCATCCGCCATGATTCTGTGATCGCGGATGTACTGTCCGTATTTGACCCCAAGAATGTCGGCGGCAAACATCATCGTGATTGGCATGCAGGGAAGGTGGTCGGACTTCTGCCCGGTAAGAATGGCAAGAATGCGTTCGCGACCTGTCATATAATGCCCGCTCCTTCTTTCATCGCTACGATCCAGAGAACATTATGGAGCGATCGAATGGGTCAGTTGCCTCAACACAGGCGCGTTTCCAAGTGGCACGAGATCGACAACGACTTGCTTCCCGTCTGTCTTTCGAACCATCGTTCCGCGAAGCGCTACCACCGGCGCGTCAAAAGGTCTCAGAGGATTTGTGCCTGATACTACCGGCGAAGATACAAATCTGAACCCCTCCCATCGTTTTGCGGAAGGAAGCATCAACTCTTCGTATTCTCCTAGAGCAGGTTCGTAGTATGTATCTTCGAATCCAGCGACCGGATATGTCTTGATGACGGTCTTGCTCGATGCCAGCGGCTTTGCAAAAAGCAAGGCTCCATACTGCAGCGCAACCTCACCATTTACGGCAACAACTTCCTCGACGATAGGAGCAAATGTAAGCTGCACTGTGTCACCGGTCTTCCATTTCTTGCTAACTCGCCAATACTCTCCACCTTTCGTAATATGTGCGTTGGCGCAGGTCACCGTAGTCCCGCGAGACCAGACCGGGTCACGCAACAGAAGGGGGAACTCTGCCTCCTGTTCGGGATGCACAACAATCTCAACAGCATTCTCAAATGGATATTTCGTCTTTTCTTCGAGATGGACCTTCACCCCCGCGACATGGGTCGAAACACTGCAAGGCCCATAGAGCAGTGCGGCCAAAGCGCCGGTCTGGTGGCGCATCCACATGCCACGCACGAAGATCGCTGCCACGTTGGTCGCGTTTGGATTGCAGCAGACTGCCACATCGGCATGGGTAGGAGAAAACTTGTTGCGAGGCTCCGCCTTCGTGCCGTCGGGGATGAGGCCGTTGCAGCGCAGACGGTTGTCCGGGGTCAAATATGTGATGGCCCGGCCGTCCTGGGTGCGAGCTCCCTGTGCAGCGTTAAACCAGATTCTCTCAACCTTATCGCCGAGGGCAGCGACGCCGGTCTTCTGCAGCGCAGACTCCAACGTGAACTGCACTTCCTTTGTTGCGCAATACTCGTACTCCGTATACGTAGGATCAGGCGGAAGGTTGTCAATCATCTCCTGGCTCACCGCCGAGCCGCCCGGCTCAATGTACCGGGTCAACTTTTCAAGGGCGTTGCGGGATGCTCGACTTAGATCTTCACGTCCGGTTGCGATGGAGAGCCACATGGGTACACGTATGGATTCATATGTATGCACGCCATGCTGCAGAAAGGGTGCATTCCGGTCAAGCAGCGAAGTCAGGCTGGTGTCCGCCGTGCTGACACTTCTACTCCAGGCATAATACAGCCAAAGCGAAAAGTCCCTGTAGCTGGGATTTCCCGTCAAATCAAACAAACGCTCCATTACGTCTGAAATCATCAGGTCATGATTTTCTCCCCAGGGAATTGGGGTCTTGCCTGAGCTATATACGGAGACAGTCAGGTCCGCGGACCGCTGGACTGCCTTCATTACGTTGGCATTACCGGTCAGTTCCGCATAATCCAGCAAACCTCGCAGCAGACATGCCTGCGTCCATAGTTCGCCGGGATGCATGAATCGAGAATCGGCAGCAAATATGCCCAGATAGCCATCGGCGTCCTGCGAAGTAAGGATGTGACGGACATACTCATCGGCCTCGCGCATCGTGCGCGGGTCCTGTGTCAAATACGCCATCTGGATAAAACCCGCGCGCCAATTCCCTTCCGTTTCGCCGTTCCACCACGCCGAACCATTTTGATTCGCTATATTTTTTGAATGAATCGAGTTACGATGACTGACGAAAATGTCGGAAGACGCTTCATGGCAGAGTTGACCTAGACAACCCGCGAATCCAACTTGCAGATCGCGAACCATTTGTTCCTTGATCCATCCAGAAGGCTTTACTTCTCCGACTGTCAGCCACGTAAAAACTGGCGCTGCACGAGCCTCATCGAGGTCCCATAGCATCCTTTCGGACGTTGAGATACCCTCCGCGTCAAGGGCGAACGCAGACGAGGGAACAAGAACTGTGCCTCCAGCAGCAGCAAGGATCAATTTTAGCGATTCTCTACGATTCATTCTGACACTTGCCCGCCAAATACCTGATCTATTCCAGACTTCCGATGACTACTTTTTTTCTGCATTGAGAAAGAAATCCGTACACACTCTGCAAACTGATAAACATACATCTACTGGCCCTCGTTTTCGTTTGTATCTGTCCTCTTCACAATCTGGTTCGCACACATGCGACCTTCTGTTTCTTCTTCGCCGGCAGCATACCATCACTTCTGCCAGTCCACCTTTACGGCTCCCGTCCCACTGTTCGGTACACGAAACACATGATTTTCGCCATTCTCCCTCAAAATTAGGCCATCGTGTGCGATTTGAAATAACTTGAACTCGATTCGTTTACCTGCGGGCACAGAAATATCCAAAAAACACGTAGGCGCATGAGGACATAGAAAGGGACCAGGAGCCGTGTTGGTAGCAGTTTTCCATTGCCCGATTTCGACGGTGTTTCCTGTCAGATACACTGGAGCATCACCCTCCGGAACGTTGTTCACCGTGAACGTGACCGGAATCAGCTCCCCCTGTAAAACAGTGAAAGGAACAAGATTTGCCGCTTCTCCTTTTGCCGTCATTACCTGAACTGGATAGTCGCCATTTGGCACTGCGGGTACAGTCAACGTGATTGCATTTTTTGACCACGAACGGATCAATGCAGCGGTGTTCCCCCAATTGACGGAACCTTTCGTCGATCCAAATCGCGTGCCGGCGATCGTGATCAGCATACCCGGCTGACCGATCGCCGGACCAATGGATCCAACCTCTGGTGTACTTGCAGGGGCTGTTGACTGCCATACGGCCACGCTATGGGGCGCGAGCGTAAAAGCAATTACATGTTGGTTCCCGGCAGCCGTATCTCCACGGACATGGATGTCTGGGCCACTCATCATTCCTCCCAGATAGTCGCGATAGGTTCCCACGGGCAAACTTGTCTTCAGCTGTGGAATCGATGCAACGATGTTATCGTTTTTATTGATCGCAACTAAGACGGAGTCGTTTGCAAATCTCCGCTCAAAAACGAATACATCCTGCTTTACCCACAGAAACTTCATGGTTCCATACGCAAGTGCATCGTTAACCTGCCGTAAAGAGGCAAGAGCTTTTACTAATCGGTAGCCGACTGTGTTGGTATTGTAGGAAGACATCCACACACGGTTGTATGGGTCTTTCCCTCCATCCGTATCGTTGTGCAGATACTGTTCGTCGCCGTAATAGACTATCGGGATTCCGCGAGAAGTAAGCACAAATGCAGTCGCCTCGTTCAGGCGGTTTTGATTGTGATTTAGCGTCAATAAACGTGGAATGTCGTGATTATCAACGAATGTCACCAGATCGTTGGGTCTCTCAAAGTCACGGTCCTCTGTTTCCAGCGTCATTTGAATCGCGGAAAAACCTTTATCATTGGCAAATACATCGCGCACGGCGATGGCTAGCGGATAATCGAGCAGAGACATCCCACTTTTATTCGCAAATTTGCACGCATCTGAATAGTATTTGTCGCCGGGGCCGCCCATAAACCATTCGCCAAACATAAAGCTCGGCTTATAGCTGTAAACAGAGTTTGCAAAGCTATAAGACCATCCCCAGGTGATGTGTCTCACTGCATCCAACCGCACCGCATCTACGCCGTGATCCTGAAACTGATGGATCGAATCCTTGATGTAACGATCGATCGTAGGATTGTCTTCGTTCAAGTCTGCTAATCCGAAGACGTTGTAATACTGCAACTGGTAGGGGTCATTGAGATCTGTCAATGTTCCTTCGTGATGGAACATGCCATGCGGGTCATGGTTATAGGTTACAAGCAATTTACCATTGTCATATAGCGCGCCGTGTGCCGCCGTATCAATCAGGTTTGAATCGTTCGGCGAGAAATCGAGGACGATTTTGATGCCATCCGCATGCGCCGCCGCAGTCAGCGCATCGAAGGCCTTCCAATCATTCTTACTGCTGCCAAAATGCTCTTCGACTCGCTTGAAATCCCGATTGATGTAGCCGTGGTACGGCGCGAAAAGATAAGGCACTGGCTTGCCATCGGGCCCCATCATCGGAACATTGATGTTATCGACAGAGGGAGAAATCCATAGCGCGGTCACACCCATGCCTTTCAGGTACGGCAGCTTGGCTTGAATGCCGGCCAAATCCCCTCCCCAATACGCCTGCCAGTTGGTCTTTGTGCTGTCGTACATCCCTTTGCTTTGAGGCGGATTGTTATTCGATGGATCACCATCGTAGAAACGATCCGTGATGATCTGATAGATCACCTGCTTCTTGAAATCCTGCGCATGCAAAGCGGATTGGCCCAAACCAATGCCTAAGATCAGACATGCAATCATTCGACACCACGGCTGGAGCACGGCTTGGATGAATACGCGAGTTCGAAGCACCCATTCCTCCACGGCAAAGAAATTCAATCGTGCCTGTGCGCTGCGATGCATGCCAAGCGCAGTTCAGCGTAAATCGAATTCGCAACGAGTGTCCTCATCGAAATTGACGATTTTATGTATCGGATTTGCTTGGAGACGACACCCATCCAGCATCCAGGGGGAGTGCTCCAGCGGAGATAGAAATGTGTCCCTAAACTCGTACACTGGATTTAATGTTGTTCGCGGAACATATGGAGAGGGCCCGCCCTTCCATCTCGCCGCTGGCAAGAAACTGCTGCCGTAGCAGGCGTGGGCAGTATCCTTTGATGCGTTTGAACTGGCGATTGAAATTCGAGTAATTCCCAAATCCGACTTTGAAACAAATGTCGATAATGCTCAGGTCTGTGTCCGTCAAAAGTTGGGTGGCCGCGCCTACGCGCAATTCATTCACATAAGCGGTTATTGTACGGCCAGTGGCCCGCTTGAAAAAACGACAGAGCGAGGCCTGGTCCATGTGAGCCTTTTGCGCGAGCGCAGCAAAATCGATCTCTTCTTCGAAATGATCGTTCAGATGAATGCAGATCGATTCGGTACGTTGCTGATCTTCCACGCGGCACATTGGGCGGACACGACTGGTAGAAAGGGCCTTCGCATCCGCCTCACCCGCCAGATCGAGAAGCATGTTCAGCAGGCTGACGACCCGACGTCCCGGCGAAAGCGGAAGAAACCCGGCCATTTTCTGCGCGACGGCTCGCCCTGTCTTGGTATGGCCAAAAGCCAGACCAGAGGCCGAGCGTGTCAGCAAACGGACGATCGGATCCATGTCCTCCAGTTTGAAAAATTCCTCGCCGAGAAAATTCTCGCGAAACTGAACCACCACGGCACGGTGGACTTTGTTCCTAGGTACCCGGACCGGACCGGAACGCCAACTGTGTGGTAGATTGCGCCCAAGAAGCACCAGATCGCCCGGCCCATAATCGGCAATTCCATCCCCCACCAATCGTTGTCCACGACTGTCCACTATCAGCGTAAGCTCGAACTCCGGATGATAATGCCAATAAAAGGGAAATTCCAGATCGATGCGTTCAAATGCCAGCAAACAAGCAGCTCCCGAGGTGACCTTCTCGAAATGTGCTCTCATACGCACATTTTAATACAATTAGCAATTTCTGCACTCAGGCTCACAAATATAGGTAAATTGAGTACATAATTCAGTCAATCCCTGAGAGGATTTCGCAAAGTCTCAACGATATTCTCCTCGCAATAAGTTTTCCGTTTTGCGAGGGCAACCAGATTCAATCCAAGTGGGAGGCAACATGACGCAAAGCAAGCTCCGAGGCGAGAATCCAGAGAGTCGAACGGACTCCTATCGCGGCTATTCCAATCTCCCCCCCCTGGTTGGTCTGCATTCGATGACAGAAGCGAGCACGAAGGGGCTTACAGTAGCCGAATCCGTCTCGAGACTCTTGCGATTGCATTGGTCGCTGAAGAGATTGCACAGTATTTTTGTCTCACGCATTGCCGCCATTCCGATTTATGAACTCAAAATGGCCTTCAGCCTTCATGCCCATTATTGTGCCGAGCATGTAGAAGATTTTGCCCGGCGTGTGCGTGAGATGCGCCAGCCTCCGTACGGTCTGGAGTCGTCTCCCGAAGACTCTCTCGATATCTTCTTCGATGAAATATTGGCAGCTCCGGACATTCCCTCGCTTGTGCTTGGACTCTACGCACACGCCATTCCTGCCGTAGTTCGTGGACTGGAGCGGCTGATTGCGGATACGAATAAAGTGTTCGACCACCCAACCTATCGGGTGTGCAGGCTCACGTTGCTCGAACTGAAGGATGTTTTTCAATACGGAGAACAAGCGGTCGAGTCACTCGTCGAGGAAAAGACAAAAGACTCCTTCCGCGAATGGTCTGAGTTGCTGGAAAAACTTCTCAGAACAGCAGGCGATCTCGATGGAACCCAGCCCAGGGCGAAGGATATCATTCATCCGATTTATTCTGTATCGCCTTATAGATACGATGGTGTGCCCAAGCGGGATGAACGTTTCAAAGATTCCTACAATATGGGCGTAAATGCGGAGGCCTTCCTATTCAACACCAAGATACCGCCGCTGCCGAAATCCATCATGCTGTACTTCAAACGTATGCGAGAGATAGATGTTCCGGAAGTCATGTCGAGCATCCTTGCAGAAACAAAGGACAAGCCTTGGGAATACTACCGTGCCATGACGCGCCAGTTATGGGATGAAGCCCGACACGCCATGATGGGGGAAATCGGATTTGTATCCATGGGTATTGACTGGACGCTGATCCCACTCAATTTCACCTGGTCGCTCGGGCTCAATACTCAACTTGTGGCATTGGAGCGGCATGCGGTCCTTTACACCATCGAGCAGGGGTTGATGCCCAAGAAGACTGGAAAACAATATGAATGGGAAGTTGCCCTAGCTACGGGGAATCTGCTTACATCTCTGATTCAGGACTATGACTGGGCAGATGAAATTCTGCATGCGCGCATTGGAAGGGAGTGGCTTGTTCCTGAGGTGGGAAGCCAGAAACAGGCACTCGCCTATGGAGACTTGGCGTGGTCCAAGATTTTGGTGGACTGGGAAAAGTGGCGCCACGACGGGCTGACCCAACATCGCAACTGGTGGCCAGAGATTTATTTAAACGCCTGCAAATACTGGGGAGTGGAGCCCGATCCTGAGTTGCTTGCCTACAACACAACCTATGAAAACGTTCGCGCGGACTTAAAGCAGGTTTCCGGTTAGGGAAGCTCTGCGCAGGTGTTTGAGTTTGGAGACATTGAGATGCGGTGGCGATAGGCATCTTCATTTTGGAGAAAATCTGGCTACCGCAAGGGTCATGCAGCTTGATTTGCAGTGCCGTAGGCCGAATTTCCGGCCCGCAGACACACTACGCCCCGAGCGGAGCCAGCCGTTTGCGGTGCAGGTACAGGTTCCCCAGCGCAAAGCAAGCGCACAGTCGTGATACGTGGCACATATCGCTATAGAAGCCATCCGGAACCCTGGACGGAATTACGGATGCGGATACGCGCGCCAATATTCCCACGACCAGTTCGATCCCGCAGATTATTTGTTGATCGAAGGAATCGGTGCCTGCTTCCCGGTCGTACCGGATCTCGAAGAGTGATTCGGCCTCTCGCATTTCCTGGTCCCTCGCATTCCTGCGGTGACCGTGAGCCTTTGATTGGAGTGCGATAGTGGCGGAGGAAGACAGCACTCAGATGTCACTCCGCCTGGCTAGGCGGACGTGGTCTGCCCGATCTTTTGCACCATCGATAAGGGCAAAGGCATTGTCAAGGGTAAAGACATCCTGACCGCTGCGATGAGCAACGCTAGAGGCGGAGGTTTGGAGACCGAGGCCTGAAGCGGGACATCATCGAATCAGCTTCAGTGGAACGTAGTCCACCAACCATCGATACGGCCAGTATATCGGCCATGATTCTTCCATTCGG
>JBKQVW010000064.1:0-55093 GCA_052142955.1 Acidobacteriaceae bacterium
CCAGCCGCGCAGTTGAACAGTGGATGCGCGCTTCCTTTAAGAAATATCGTCGGTATTGAATCCCGGCTTGCGAGTGCGAGCGGGTGTCGAGACGGTCCGGTCCACCAGCTTGCGAACTACGTCATCCATCTTGACCTGCGGCTCTGCCACCGCTGCCATCCGTTCCAGCAAACTGTCGTCGTCGCCGAGTTTTTCCAGCAGCACGATCGCATGGGCGACCGCCACGTCATCCTGATTCAGGCCTTCCGGAGTTTTTGCCTTGATGCCCACAGCACCGGGGTCGATGGAGAGCAATTCGGCGACACGTTCCCGCAGTTTTTCTGCTACAGGCCCAATTCTTGGCGCGGCCAGCACCAGGGTCGTGTCGACATTCGCGATGCGGTAGCCCGCGTGCCGGATCTCTTCCAGTGCCGTCTGTAGAAACACGGCGGAGTCGGCATCTTTCCATCGTGGATCGCCGGGAGGAAAAAAGCTGCCGATATCGCCGGCGGCCACGGCACCCAATAGCGCGTCGGTAATGGCGTGCAACAGAACATCTCCATCGGAGTGGCCGGCCAGGCCCGCGGGGTGGTCCAAGGCAATGCCGCCTATCTTCAAGGGAATGCCGGGTTGAAATGCGTGGGAGTCCCAGCCGTATCCAATTCTCATCATGTTGTGTCGCGATCTTTCTCGGCTTATCCGGGGAGTTTCATGCCTGGCAGACGATGCAGGCCTTCATCACGCAGAATACACGCCTTTTTTCATCGTGCGGTTGCAGATTCAGCTCTGACTCAAATAGAACTCGGCCAACGCAAGGTCCCCGGGCTGCGTGATCTTGAAGTTCCTCGGCGATCCCATGACGACGGCGACTTCCATCCCAAGGCGCTCGACCAGCGACGCTTCGTCGGTTCCGATAAAGCCATCCTGCTCCGCGGCTTCCATGGCCTGGCGCAGCAGTCGAAAACGGAATCCCTGTGGAGTTTGCGCCAGAACGATGCGTTCGCGGGGAATGGTGGACGTGATGATGGCGCCATCCGCCGTTCGCTCCACCTGCTTGATGGTGTCGACCGCAGGCACCGCGACGATGGCGGCATGATGGCGGCTGACCGACTCGATGATGCGTTCGATGGTGGCGGAATCGATCAGCGGACGAACGGCATCATGCACCAGCACGATATCTTCCTCGGCCGCCGGCAGCATCTTCAGGGCATTGCGGACGGAGTCCTGGCGGGTGTCGCCGCCTTGGACCACGGAGACCTTTTCCAGCAGGCCGTACTCGCCCAGTTGCGATTCGACGCGTTGCATCTCATTCTTGCGGACCGCGACAAAGATCCGATGCACGGCGGAAACCTGCAGAAATGCCTGCACCGTTAGCACCAGGATCGGCTGCCCATGCAGTTCAAGAAATTGCTTGGGAGCCCGTCGGGCCGCGCCGCCTGTCGCCATGCGTGTGCCAAGGCCTGCCGCGGGAAGTATGACGAAAACCTGCATGAAAGGTGAAGTATACCGGAGGAGCGGAGGCGCGTACAGCGCCGGTGTCTCGGCGGACGCAGTTCCGACCGGGCCCCTTCACCATCGCGGCGATACCATACAGGAGGAGAACCGCACCGCATCCTTGACCGCGGCAAAAACAATGGCAAGCAAGACGACAGTACGCTCGACCCCGAAGGTAGTAAACGCAAGGGCCAGCCTGCCTCTGGACACGTCTCTGTTCGCTGCTGGAGACCGTGTCTGCGTGGCTGTTTCTGGGGGCGCCGACTCGACTGCGCTGCTGCGGGCGTTGCTGGCCCGGCGTAAGGAGCTGGGGATCGTGCTGAGCGTGCTGCATGTCGAGCACGGTCTGCGCGGGCAGGCCGCGGTCGAGGACGCTGCATTTGTCCGGGCGTTGGCCGAACAGTTCGATCTGCCCTGCGAGATTGTTGCCGTCGATACGCCGCAGCGGATGGCCGAACAGAAACAGTCCGTTGAAACGGCGGCGCGCGTTCTGCGGTATCAGGTTTTTCGGGATGTTTTGGCGGCTGGCAAGGCGGACAAAGTTGCCACGGCCCACACCCTCGACGACCAGGCGGAGACCGTCCTGATGAAGCTGCTGCGCGGCGCCTGGACAGAGGGTCTCAGCGGCATTCATCCAGTTCTGCAATGGGGAGAAGCTGGGGCCCGGACGGGTCGAAACGGCCAGGCGTCGGGTCAAAGTTGCGTGCGGCCCTTTCTCGCCGTTCAAAGGGGGCAGATCGAGGCATATTTGCGCGCGCTGGACCAGCCCTGGCGCCAGGACGAAACGAATCTCTCGCCGGCGCACACACGGAATCGCATTCGCCATGAATTGTTGCCCAAACTGCGTGCCTTCAACCCCCAAATTGACTCCGCACTGGCCCATATCGCGGAAAACGCACGCGCCGAAGAGCAGCACTGGCAGGCAGAACTCGACCGCCTGCTGCCCTTGCTGTTCCTACCCGGCAAGCCAACACGGGGAGGAGGCCGCAGCGTTTCGACCGCGCCCGGGCTGACGGAGGTGGCCATGGAAATTGCGCGTCTGCGGGAGTTGGATCCTGGCCTGTTGCGGCGTGTCCTGCGCGCGGCCGCGGAACGGGCCGGCGCCACCCTGGACTTCGACACGACCGATCGACTGCTCGCGTTCGTCGATTTGGGTGCAAACGGTCCCGCCAGGCGCGGACGATTGGACCTGACCGGTGGCGTCGTCGTCGAACGCTCCGCGCGCGAGCTGAGATTTGGCCGGTCTCCCGCGAAGGGCATCCCCACAAGCCCCGTGTACGCGTTACCCGTGCCGGGTACCGTGGACGCGCCCGCGTTTCGCGCGCGATATACCGCAACAGTGCCTCAAGATTCATCGTCGGTGGATGCGGGGACCCGCTTGCCGGACGCATGTGTCCGGGCATGGCAACCGGGAGACCGGGTCGAGTTGCTGCATTCACGAGGGCCGAAAAAAGTGAAGGAAGTCCTCAGCCGCATGCTCATCCCGGTTCAGGATCGGGCGTCCTGGCCGGTTGTCGCCTGGAGAGGACAGATCATCTGGATGCGAGGGGTCACCCTGGCGAAACGCTCGGGTACAAGTCGAGAGGACGGCCACAGGGAAGACGCCGTTCTGCCTGCTCCGGATGTCCGCGAGACGCGAGACTAGGCGACTCATCGAGCTCTTCTCGAATTCTTCGCCTTTCGGGCGATTGAGAGTAAAATCTGGCATAGGACTCTTTGGCTGTGCGAGCCTTCCGGTTGTCGGTTACTATCGATTTACGTTGCGGCAAAAGGGCTTGAATTCCTGCGACCTACCGGCCCATTGCAGCGTCTAATGGTAGAGCAGGATGTGTCCGCGGAAATCGAGATATTTCTTGTTCCCGCCGGCATCGTTCCTGACCGGTCATGCAGAGTACGAAACGAGGGTAGTTCGTGAATTCAACGGTGAAAACAGTAGTCTTCTGGGTACTGATCGCAACGTGTTTGATTGTGCTGTGGCACGTTGTCGAAAGCGGCGTGGGAATGGGGAAGGACCAGGAAATCCCATTTTCCAAATTCATGTCGGATGCCCAGCAAGGTCAGATTTCCGACGTAACGGTGGTGGGAACCGAAGTCCACGGCCACTATCGCACCGGCAAAGAGAACTTTCATACGATCGTGCCCGCGAACTATCCCGACATGTACAAGGTGCTCGAAGACCATCAGGTCAGCGTCACCCTCAAGGATTCGCAAGGCAGCGCCTGGTTCAACATCCTGCTGCAACTCTCGCCCCTCCTTTTGCTAGGCGCGTTGTGGTTTTTCATGATGCGACAGATGCAGACGGGCGGCAACAAGGCCATGTCGTTTGGAAAGAGCAAGGCCCGATTACTGTCCATGCAGCAGAAGAAAGTGACTTTCAAAGATGTTGCCGGAGTCGAGGAAGCGAAGGAAGAGTTAAAGGAAATTATCGAATTTTTGCGGGACGCTCCAAGGTTCCAGAAGCTGGGTGGCCGCATCCCCAAGGGCGTTCTACTGATCGGCCCTCCGGGCACTGGGAAAACGCTGCTGGCGCGCGCCGTCGCTGGAGAAGCGAATGTTCCGTTCTTCTCCATCTCCGGTTCGGACTTCGTGGAAATGTTTGTCGGCGTGGGCGCCAGCCGTGTTCGCGACTTATTTGAGCAGGGGAAAAAGAACGCTCCCTGCATCATCTTCATCGATGAAATCGATGCGGTCGGGCGCCATCGCGGAGCCGGTCTTGGAGGCGGTCACGATGAGCGCGAGCAGACGCTGAACCAGTTGCTGGTTGAGATGGATGGCTTTGAATCGAACGACGGCGTGATCCTGCTCGCTTCGACCAACCGGCCGGATGTGCTGGATCCTGCCTTGCTGCGGCCAGGCCGCTTCGACCGCCGCGTCATTGTGGGCCGTCCGGATGTCCGTGGACGGGAAGAGGTATTGCGCGTCCACGTCAAGAAAGTGCCGCTCGCGGAGGATGTCGATCTTCGTGTGCTCGCTCGTGGAACGCCTGGATTTACCGGCGCGGACCTGGCGAACATGGTGAATGAAGCCGCCATCAGCGCTGCGCGCGCCAACCGCAAAGTGGCCACGATGTACGATTTCGAGTCCGCCAAGGACAAGGTCCTGATGGGCGCCGAGCGCCGGTCGATGCTGCTGACGGATGAGGAAAAGCGCACCACCGCGTATCACGAATCCGGCCACGCCATCGTGGCTGCTCTGCGCGCCCATGCCGATCCGCTGCACAAGGTCACGATCATTCCCCGCGGCATGGCGCTGGGCCTGACCATGCAGTTGCCGGAAGACGAACAACACACTGTCAGCAAGGATTATCTGGAAACGCAGCTCGCCATCCTGATGGGCGGCCGCTGCGCGGAAGAAATCTTCCTGAATCAGTTGACCACCGGCGCCGGAAACGACATTGAGCGCGCCACCGAACTGGCCCGCAAGATGGTGTGCGAATACGGAATGAGCCGCCTCGGTCCGCTGACCTTCGGCAAGAAGGAAGAGCAGATTTTCCTGGGTCGCGAGATTTCGCAGCATCGCGATTTCAGCGAGGAAACGGCGCGCCAGATCGACTCGGAAGTACGGATGCTGGTGGACAACGGCTACCAGTCGGCGCATTCGCTGCTGGAGAGCAACCAGCCGCTGATGCATCGCATGTCCCAGGCCCTTCTCGATCGAGAATCCCTGGATGCGGCGGAGTTGAAATTGCTGATCGAAGGCAAAGACCTGCCGCCCCTGGAAACTCCGCACGATGGTACTGGCGGCGATGTACAGCAGGTCCTGAAGCCGGACGCCGGCCGCGCCCCCGGTTTTGCCGGCGAGCAGCCCTCCCCGGCCTAGGGTTGTAGATCCCACGGCGCTGGCGTTTCTACGCGGCACACAGCGTTTCTTGCGCTGAAAGGAGCGGCCCCTGGCTGCTCCTTTCTTCATGTGCGTTTTCAGGGATGATCCAGTGGATTTCGCGCAGTCGGCAAGTCATCCGGCGAAAACGTACAATCAGAAAGTCCTCTCGTTCTCTATGCGTCCAGTTGCCATTTTCGCCTGCCCGATTCTACTGCTTGCTCTCGGCTGCGGCTATCACACTGTGGGGTCTGCAACCCATCTGCCGCCGGACATCGGGACCATCGACGTTCCAATTTTTCAGACCGACGTTGTGAACTACCACACCGAGGTTGCGTTCACCGATGCCGTGGTGCGGCAGTTGACCAGCCGTACAAAAGATCGCGTGACGGAGAGCGACCGGCCGCGCCCCGCGGATGCGACCCTGCGCGGTACCATCCTGACGGAAACGATTACGCCGCTCACCTACAACGCGCAGACCGGCCAGTCCTCCAGCTATCTGATCACGATCACCGCAAGTGTGGTACTGACCGATGCATCGGGAAAGGTACTCTATCGCAACGATCATTTCCGGACCCGCTCGCAGTATCAGGAAACCGCGGACCTATCCAGTTTCATTCAGGAAGATTCGCCCGCTGTGCAGCGCATGGCGCGCGATTTTGCCCAGTCGCTGGTGAGCGATCTGCTGGAGTCCTTTTAGCTATGGCGAGCATGCACAGCGAGACCGGTGCGAAGCTGGGAGGCGGTTTCCTGGCCATGGAGCGGCTGCTGCGCGAGGCAGCCACCGACGCGCGTCGCGCCGGCTACGTGCTGCTGGGCGATGAAGCATTCCTGCAGCAACAGTGTCGCCGCAGGATCGTCGAGGCGCTGATCGATCCGCAGTTTTGCGACTACTGCGTTTCTGAAGTGGACCTTGCCGAGGCCAGCGTCTTCGATGCCCTCGATCAGGCGAGCACGCCTTCGTTGATGGCCCCGTTTCAGATCATCTTCGTGCGCAATGTGCGCCTGCTCTACCAGCGCGGCGCGAAGAAGGAAGAATTTGCCGCAATCCAAAAATATTTGGCCCTCCCGAGTCCGCAGGCGCTGCTGGTTTTTGTCGCCGACCATCTGCACATTCCCAGCGACGTGCGCCGCATGGACATGCAGGACAAGGACCGCTATGAGCGCATCCGCGAAACCCTCGGGGACCACTGCGGCATCATCGAACTCAGTCAGCCGGAAGACGACGATGCCATGCGCTGGATCGTTCAGTCTGCAGAATCGCGCGGCGTGGAATTGCAGGCCGATGCCGCGCGTGAATTGGTCGATGCGCTGCACGGCGACCTGATGCAGCTTGCCTCCGAGCTGGAAAAATTAACGCTGTTTGTCGACCGCACCAGGAAGATCACGCTGGCGGATGTGGAGCAGATGGTTGTCTCTGCCAAGCAGCGTTCCCTGTATGAACTGACGGATGCAATTTCCGCCCATGATCCGGCGCGTGCACTGCTGTTGCTGCGCGGCCTGTTGAACGCGAGCGAGAGCGGCGAAGACGGGGCCATCGGGCACCTGCACATGCTGGCGCGGACGTTCCGCCAGATGCTGGTGATTCTCGAAAAAAATGTGCGCGATTCACGTGCGATCTGGCAGGCGCTCTGGCCCGGCTTTCGCGTGCCGCCTTTTGCGGTCGATGAACTGATCCGGCAGGCCCGGCGCTACAAATCGCGTCGCGATCTGATGCAAATGCTGGAACGCATCGCGCGCGCCGATCTGGAGATTCGTTCCTCGCCGCCGGACAAGGGTTTGGTGTTGGAACGCATGGTCATCGACCTCGCACGTACAAAGGCCAAATAGAATCCCTAGGCACTGGAAGGAAAGAAAAGGACCTATGCCGAAGTATTTGCCCCAAGACATCTTGACCTACCTTGAGATGTGTTCATTCGAGGGCATTTCGCTGCAACAGGGGATGAATTACAGAGATGATGATTCGATCTTCTTGATGAGCAGAAGAATTGGTGCGCCTTATGAAGATCGGTTAGATCCCGCAACGAATATTTTGACCTACGAAGGGCACGATGTTTCACGATCGGCCAAAATCATTGAGCCCAAGGAAGTGGATCAGCCGTCTCTGACACCATTTGGAACGCCTACACGAAATAAGAAGTTCTACGATGCTGCCAAAGAATATGAAAACGGAATACGCACAATTCCGTTGCGAGTCCGTGTTTACGAGAAATTACGACCGGGGATCTGGGTATTCAATGGGACATTCGCGCTTGAAAAGGCGTGGATGCAGATCAGCGGGCATAGAAAGGTGTTTAAATTTTCGCTTTCACTGCTGCCCGACAATGTTAAAGGCACGGACAGCCAGGTGGCAGAAATTGATCACACACGAATGATTCCATCGGCGATCAAACAATCAGTTTATAAGCGGGATCGAGGACAGTGTGTTATTTGTGGCGTTAAGGATAACCTTCATTTTGATCATGATTTAGCTTTCAAGCACGGAGGGACTTCTCTCCTTGCAGAGAATATTCGATTGTTGTGTGCCCGCCACAATCTGCGGAAGGGCGCAAGGATTGAGTAGAAACTGCCGAGGTTTGATATTTCTAATGGGTACATAATTCCCTCGTCTACCCCTGCTCACGCCAATAAATGCTCGTCCTCCGCATGGCTGCCGTGGCGCGAGGTCAACGTGATGGCCGCGCCCAGAATCATCGCTCCGCCGAGCCACGCGGCGGATCCAAGCTGTTCGCCAAGCACAGTCACGCCCAGAAGCGAACCAATCATCGGCTCCAGATTCAAAAACACGCCGGCGCGGGACGCAGGTACGCGCGTCAGGCCCCAGTTCCACAGCAGGGTCGTGCTTGCCGTGCACAGCAGGCCGCTGGCGGCCAGGGCCAGCCATGCCTGCACAGAGATGTGAACCGGGGGCGGCCCATCCACGGCGAACACCCACACGGCCAGCATTACCGTCCCCGTCATCAATCCATAGGCAGTCACAACTAGAGGCGAATGGTCGCGCAGCAGCCGCTGGTTCATCAAAATCCATACCAGCGAGATCATCAGAGAAATCACCACCAGCAGATCGCCAATCAGACTTGGAGTATCGCCAGGCCCCGCCCCGGAAGAGTGGCCGAAGGCAATCAAGGCTGCGCCGGTCGTGGAAACCAGCAACGCAACCCAGCCAATTCGATCCAGCCGCTCATGCGCGAAGATGCTGGCGCCGACCGCAAGGACGACTGGCAACGTGCCCACCATCAGCGATGCGTGGGAGACGGTGGTGCGGGCCAGCCCTGCGAATTGCATCAGAAACTGCACCGGCACACCGAGGAAGGCCGCAATCAGCAGAATGCGCCATCCCCGCGCGTCGAGCCCCGGACGCCTCCGCACCAGGATTGGGGTCAGTCCCAGGCAGGCAAACAGAAAACGGTAGAGCACCATATGCGCCGAGCTCATTTCGCGCATGGCAATTTTGCCGAAGAAGAATCCTGTTCCCCACAAGCCGCCCGCAAGCGCGCAGGCAGCGTAGCCGAGTGCCGCGCGGGAACGCGAACGATGGAGAACTTGCATACGCTGATTGTAAGGTCCAACAGAAACAGAGCGGGTACGGCCTCGCGACCGCACCCGAGTGGAAAAACGCCGAATCAGCTACCAGACGCGACAGCGATCGACTGGGGCCATCGGCTGACCCTTCTTGCAACTGAATGCATGGGCAAATTCCGGCATGTTCCGCACCACGCCATTCGCGCGCAGCTTATCGGGCGAATGAGGATCGCTCTGGACGATCAGGCGGATGAAGGCCGGCCGGTCATTCGTGCACCAATTCTGAGCAAACCCGATGAAGAATTGTTGCTGCGGCGTAAAGCCGCCCATCTTTTTTGCCAGGTCGATGTTGTGCTGATGGGCGTAGGCTTCCATGGCCATGTAGGCCAGCCGAATGCCTCCGTTGTCGGCGGTATTTTCGCCCAGCGTCATCTTGCCATTCACATGCAGCGTGTCCACCGCGACAAAACCGCTGTATTCGTTCACAATGCAGGCGGTGCGTGCATCGAACTGCTTCTTGTCTTCCGGCGTCCACCAGTTTTTCAGGTTGCCGTAGCCGTCGAACTGGCTGCCCTGGTCGTCGAATCCGTGGGTGAGTTCATGTCCGACGATTGCGCCGATGTGGCCATAGTTGACTTCCTTTGGTGCGTTCCGGTCATAGAACGCAGGCTGCAAAATGCCGGCAGGGAAGTTGATGTTGTTCATACTGGGATCGTAGTAGGCGTTGACGGTGGGCGGCGACATCTCCCACTCGTTCTTGTCCACCGGCTTGTTGATTTTGTTCAGTTGGCGTGCCGCCTCAAATGCTCGCGCTCGCATGGAATTTCCCAGCGCCTGATCGGGACGAATGATCAGCTTGGAATAGTCTCGCCACTTGTCGGGATAGCCGATCTTATTGGTGATCAGGTCGAGTTTCTGAATTGCCTTGGCTTTAGTTTCAGGACTCATCCAGGTCAGCGTAGTCAAATCTTGGTTCATGGCAGCTTCAATGGCTTTCACCATGTCCAGCGTTTGTTGCTTGCTGTCGCCGGCAAAATATTTCTCGACGTAAACCTTGCCCAACGCCTCACCCAGGGCAGCGTCGGTGGCCGAGACGCAGCGTTTCCAGCGGACCGGCATCTTCGGAACGCCGACCAATTTTCGGCCATAAAAATCGAAATTCTCTTCATCGAATGCGGTCGGCAAGCGCGATGCAAAAGAATCGAGCAGATGCACGCGCAGGTAATTGCGGATGGTTGCCATGTCCGTTTGTTCCAGAATGCCGTTCAAAGCCTGGAAATATGCCGGATTGGCAACGTTCAAAGTCTGAATCGACGGCGTACCCGCATCGCGGAGCAGAGCATCCCAGTCGAGGCCTGGATCGGTGCTGGCAAGTGTGCTGAGTGTTTCAATGTGGTAGGTTTTGTACGGGTCGCGCCGGTCCACCATTCCCATGGAGGCTTTGGCAAGGGAAGTTTCCAGCGCCAGAACAGCTTTGGCATCCGTCATCGCCTTGTCGGTCGGCTCGCCATACAGGTGCAGCATATTGGCCATGTGCTGCACATATTGCTGTCGCAGCTGGACGCTCTTTGGATCGCTGCGAAGGTAGTAGTCTTTCTCCGGCAACCCCAGGCCGCCCTGGTCGACCACAGCAATTTCTTTGGTTGCATCTTTGAAATCCTGCATGGAACTAAGATCGAAAAATGCATTGACGCTGATTTTCTGATAGTGCGCGATCAAGGCCGGCAGTTCCGATTTATTTTTGAGCGCGTCAATGCGGTTCAATTCCGGTTGCAACGGCTTCAGCCCATCGGCATTGATGGCTGCGGTATTCATGCAGCTGGCGTAGTAGTCGCCAATCCTTTGTTCGTCGGGCGAGCGATGCGGGCCCGGTTTCGAGGCTTGCTCCAGGATGCCGTGCAGCAGCTGACGATTGTATTCATTCAAATTTTCAAACTGATCGTACAGCGGCAGATCGGCAGGAATCGGATACTTTTCAGAGAACTTGCCGCAGGCAAACTGATAGAAATCAGTGCAAGGGTCGGCATGGGTGTCCATGATGGCGGTATCGAAGCCGGGGATCGGAGAGATTTTTTGAGCTGCCGGCGCCGCGGTGGAAGTCGTGGAGGTTTGACTATAACCCGGAAGGCAGATGACGGCGAATGTTCCAGCCAGTGTCAGCGCCAGCGTAGATTGCAGAAATTTTTGTGCGACCATGCGTCTTGGCTCCTTTCGCCTGAAAGCGTACCGTGTTTCTGTAGATGATAAGCGCCTTACCATCAGAAACTCACGCCAACGCGAAGTCAATAGCAAACGCGCCCGCCGCGGATCGTTTTCGGTCCATATGCTGGTGCGGCGCGGTCCTGCTGGTTTTGGCCCTCTTGCCGACCGCGCTGCTTGCTGAAAAGGTTCATTCACCGGACGCTGCCGGTGCGATTGCGAACCAAGCGCGTCCCGAAGTCACCATTCCCGCAGGGCCGCTGGGGTACCTGACTCCCGGAGAGATGCCGGTGTTTTACTACTACGCGCTGGTCGAACTGCATTTTCTTGACGCAAACC
This sequence comes from Acidobacteriaceae bacterium, assembly GCA_052142955.1. Classification (GTDB taxonomy): domain Bacteria; phylum Acidobacteriota; class Terriglobia; order Terriglobales; family Acidobacteriaceae; genus JAKAAZ01. Next base: position 11,353 of record JBKQVW010000064.1, read on the forward strand.
ACTTGCTGTTTGCGTTTAATGTACCCGCCCTCCTGAAGCGAGATGACAACTGTCCTGCCTCCGACACGCAACGAATGGTACGCGCGGTGGTGTTGCAACTTCCATCGGGACAGGTGCTGAAACAGGTGGACTGGGAACTGTACGACTTCGCGGATTTTCTGTGGGGTTTGCGGGAGGGCCAACTCCTGCTGCGGCGCTGCACGCAGCTGGATCTTCTTGGAGCAGATCTGCAGCCGCACCCGTTCATTGAAACCACGGGCGCGATCGAAGACGTGGGCTTTTCTCCGGACCGCTCTGTGATGGTGGTCGAAGAAAAAGTGACACCCGACACGGGTACGCAAGAGAGCGGAACCACCCCCTCCATCCTGGAACAGGGCATTCAGGCGCCGCGAACTCGGGTCACCTTCATCCGCATACGTCCGCTGCAGGCGATCGCGCGCGCGGTGGTCCCCTTGCCGGGTGACATTCCCGCGACTGCACACGGGGTCTTCGAAACACTGGCAGCCCCCCACGATCAATGGGTCGTGAATTTTCAGGCATTCCATGGGCCCCAGCAAGCAATCGCCACGGTCCATTCTTTTTGTTCGCCAGTCATCCAAGCAATTACTGACACCTTGTTCATGGTGACGACATGTTCCAAAGCCAACGAGAAGATATATCAGGGATACGATCTGAAGGGCGCGTTCCTCTGGCAGATTCCGCTACGGGAAGACCAATTCGCTCCGCGGCTCATCCTGGTCCCGAACGGCGCGCATTTTGCCGTCGAATCCCTGCATCTGAAACGTCCCCACGCGGCACTGGACCCGCTGACGAAAGACGATATCGACGGCGAAGACATCGATATTTACGACTCGCTGACGGGCGTACGGATTGCGACCTTTCACACCACGCCCGTCTACACCGGAGGACGCAACGTCGATTTTTCTCCGGACGGCACGCGCATGGCCGTTCTCCATAATGGAGCCATCGAAATTTATGCTTTCAACGAGCTGGTGAAGGCGCGGCAGGGCGCGCCCCGCTAGCGAGCCTTCCCGGAACCGCGCACTGCCGTCGTAAAAACTAACATTTTTTCTTCATCCTCAAGCCTGAGCTGTGCTACGCTCGCCCACAGACCAAATCCTATGAGCGACCCAGCGATTCTTCCCAACCCTTCCTCGCCGAATGTGTACGGCCCCATCACTGCCGGGCAAATGTTTGAGCGGGCCTTCACGCTGCTGCGCGAGAATTTCAAGCTCTTTTTCGGGATCGTACTGATTCTGATTGGCGTGGAAATTGTTGTCGGTGGAATCCTCATTGCTTTCTCCGGCGGTACCGTACTCGGGATGGGCCGTTCCGCTGCTGATGGTGTTCCGATGGCCCGCCTTCTCTTCCTTGCGCCCGTGTTTGCGGTCGGGGCAGTCTTGTTCTTCATTCTTGTCCAGATCATTCAGGGCGCGCTTTTCATCGCCACCCAGGCGAAACTGGTCCAGGCTCCAATGACGGTTGGGGAAGCTTGCAAATTCGCCGCAGACAAGGCCGGCAGGCTGATTGGAATTTCGTTGCTGATTCTCGTCAGGGTCATCGGCTATGTATTGTTGTTTCTTGCTGCCGCCGCCATCATTGGGGGTGCGCTCGCTCTACTCATCGGTGTCGCGCATGTTTTTGGTGCGTCTCCATTCCGTTTCGGGCATCGATCTTTGCTTGGGCTTGGAATCTTCATCCTGGTGTCTATCTGCCTGCTGGTTCTCTACCTGTTTTTCTGGTTGTGGCTAGTTGCACGCTATTCGCTTTCCATACCTGCAGCCCTTGCAGAAAATCTTCATGTTACCGACGCTATTCGCCGGTCGATCCACTTGAGCCACGGAAGTCGAGGCAGGCTCTATGCGTTATTGGTGGCTATGGTTGGTGTGGATCTGGCAATCGCCGTAGTGACGGTTCCATTGCAACTATTGCTGAATCACGGCGGTAACATGCATGGGGGCGCAGCACTGGGCGCCGGGGGGATACTGCTCGCGGTCGTCCGGCTCTTGATCAGCGCCTTCGTCATGGCGTTCATAGGCATCGCCACGGCACTTTGCTATTACGATCTGCGAGTCCGCAAAGAGGGTTTTGGTAGGCGGCACGGCGATGTGGTTTCAAGCCATCCGGCTGGAAACTGGCCGGTATCGCCGGATGTAACGCCGGGAGATCTTCCGATTACCTAGTGGCAACGCCGGCCAATCCGTCCACAGCTTCCAGGCGGTCTCAAATCAGCGTGGATGTCGCGACGCTTACGCTTTCATCAGGCCGGTATAAATCGCCATTCCGGCGACCGCATCGATGCCCTCGGCATCCAGATCGTCAATTTCGCTTTGCGAACGAATGCCGCCCGCCACAATCAGCTGGCGCCGGGTCTGCTTGCGAAGATTGCGGGCAACCTCGATGGGAAATCCCGACAGCGTGCCTTCGGTGTCCACGTGCGTATAGAGAAATGCGCCGCAAAACGGCTCTAGCTGCTGCATCGCGTCCTGCGGCCGCAGTTCGATCTTTTCTCTCCACCCGCGCACGGCGACTTTGCTGTCTTTCGTGTCTACGCTGAACACGAGCCGCTCCACACCCAGCGAGAAGGCAAGTTCCTCGGCGAACTGTGTCCGAACAAGGTTCGTGATGGCGGGAGACGTGTCTCGATCGAACGGCTCCGAAACAGCGCGGCCGTGGAACAGGGAAGAGCCGAAAATCACACGCTGCGCGCCCATGCCCAGCAGGATTTGAGCCTCCGCGCTGCTGCGAATGCCTCCGCCAACCTGGCAAGGCAATCGGCGGACAATGGTTTCAATCAGGCGGCGGTTGTCGCCCTGACGTTTCGCTGCATCCAGGTCGATCAATTGCACCAGGGGATATCCGGCGAAGCGCGCGATCCAATATTCCAGATCATCGAATCCCAGCGCAAGCTCCTCGCCGTGCACCAACTGAACAACCCGGCCTCCCATCAAATCGATCGATGGGATCAGCATGATGACCTCAAATCCATCTTCATCTTTCTAGTGTATGGGAAAAGATCAACATGGCAGGCGCATCGGCAGTCCGAATGCCGCTAATTCTTCCTTCAGCGTGCGCGCATCCGAAATTCCAAAGTGAAAAATGCTGGCCGCCAGCGCTGCGTCGGCGCATCCACGTGTAAACACATCGGCGAAATGCCCCACATTTCCCGCGCCTCCAGAGGCAATCACGGGGATCTGGACCGCCGCACTCACCGCTGCCGTCAGTTCGCAGTCGAAACCGTTGCGCGTGCCGTCAGAGTCCATCGAAGTCAGCAAGATTTCCCCTGCGCCGCGAGCTTCAGCCTGTTTGGCCCATTCAATCACGCCCAATCCCGTGGCCTTTCGTCCGCCGCTCGCATACACTTGCGCCGTTTCCGGACTGCCGGAATTCCGCCGTCCGTCGATCGCCACGACGACCGCCTGCTCGCCAAAGCGCGAGCCTATTTCCGTGATGAGTTCCGGTCGCGCCAGGGCCGCGGAGTTGATGCTGACCTTGTCGGCGCCGGCATCGAACACCAGCATCGCGTCCTCAAGAGTTCGGATGCCCCCTCCGACCGTCAATGGAATGAAGATTTGATCGGCTGCCCTGCGCACGGCATCCAATAGCAGCGCACGCTTTTCGTGGGTCGCGGTGATGTCGAGAAAGACAATCTCGTCCGCGCCTCCGGCAGCATGGCGCATTGCCAGGGCCGCTGGATCGCCCGCGTCGATCAAATCCACAAATTGAACGCCTTTGACCACGCGTCCGGCAGACACATCGAGGCAGGCAATAATGCGGCGCGTTAGCATGAGGGGACCACCATAAAATTCTCTAAAATCTTGAGCCCAACAGCGCCGGACTTTTCCGGATGGAACTGCACGGCCATCCAGTTACCGTTTTCGATGACAGCCGAAAACTCGCCTCCGTAGTTTGTAACAGCAGTGGTTGCATTAATTCTAGGGGCCCGATAGGAGTGGGTGAAATACACAAACGGGGAGGCAGGAAGGCCTCGCAACAGCCGCGATTCCCCAGTCAATTCGAGGGAGTTCCAGCCGACATGCGGCGACTTGATCCCGGCAGGGAAGCGTTCGCAAACTTCAGGAAATACCCCAAGGCCGGAAGTTTCGGGGGCTTCCGTACTTCCCGCAAACAACCATTGCAGTCCCACGCAGATGCCTAGAAATGGAATGCCATCGGCAACGCGTTCCCGCAGGGCATCTCCAATTCCGCTGGTCAATAAACGCTCCGTGGAAGCGAAGTGGCCGACCCCGGGCAGCACGATCCGTGCTGCGTCCCGCAAGTCCGCAGCCTCTCGTGTGACCAACAGATCTGCCCCCGCTGCGCGCAGCGACTTGCACACGGAATTCAGGTTCCCGGTCTGGTAATCGATGACCACTGTCTTGCCCGGACTCATTCGACCGACTCCATTACAGCAGCCCCTTGGTGCTCGGTAACATGGACCGCAATTGCAGATCGCGCGAGCAGGCAAAACGCAGTGCCCGTGCAAAAGCCTTGAAAAGCGCCTCAATTTTGTGATGATTCGACCGCCCATACAAGACCTTAAGATGTACATTCGCGCGCAAGCCACGCGCGAAACCTTCAAAGAAATCCGGCAGCAATTCGGTCTGCAAATCGCCGACCATTCGCACGCGCACTTTTGTGTCGATCACGTACGAGGCGCGCCCGCCAAGGTCAACCGCCGCCGCGGCCAGCGTCTCATCCATCGGCATCAGAAAATAGCCTGCGCGAAGAATTCCCTTTTTGTCTCCCAGAGCCTGGGAAAATGCCTCGCCGAGCGCAATCCCGATGTCTTCGACTGTGTGATGCTGGTCGACGTCCAGATCGCCCTTACAGGCAAGCTCTAGATCGAAGCCGCCATGACGCGCAAATAGCTCCAGCATATGGTCCAGAAAACGGATTCCTGTGTGGACGTTGTAATGACCTTGTCCATCCACGGTCAACTTCAGGTCGATCTGTGTTTCTGTCGTATGCCGCTGTAGTTTTGCGCTGCGTCGAACTAGCTTTCGGGCTGCCATCGAATCTCCTTCAATGCGTTTTCCAATGCAACGATTCCGCGATGGGTGTGCTCGACGGTTCCCAGGGTAATGCGCACGCAACCGTCGCAGCCGGGGTCGCTGCTGCGATCTCGCACCAGCACTCCCTGTTGGCGCATCGCATCGACGAATGCTTTGTGCTTGCCGCCGATATTCATCAAGATAAAGTTGGCGTGACTCGGCCAGTATGGAACCTTCAACTTTGTCAACGCTTGCTCCGCAGTCGCGCGACTCTGCAATACCTGGTCGGCATACCAGGAAATATAGGCTTCGTCTGCGAGCGCTTCCGGCAGACACTCCAGCGCAATTGAGTTCACGTTATAGGGGGAACTTACCTTGCGAATGAACCGCATCGCATCTGGATGGCCGGCAAGAAGACCAATGCGAAGCCCGGCCAGACCGTAGGCCTTGGAGAATGTCCGGGCCACTATGAGATTTGGCACAGTGGCTGTTGCAGATAGAACAGACTCCCCATGGAAATGGTAATAGGCTTCGTCCACCAGCAGTGCGGCCTGTGGAGCGGCGGCAGCTAGTTCCAACAGAAAAGATGATTCCACCACCGCGCCCGTGGGATTATTCGGCGATGCGAGCATAATGACCCGAGTTACCGGCTGAATCGCCTGCTGGACCCGCTTGTACGGGAATTGCAGCGTGCTATCTGCCTGGACCTCGCGAACTCGTGCTCCGGTCGCCTCCGCATACAAGGCGTACATCGAAAATGTCGGTGTTACGATCACGACTTCATCCTGCGGTTCGAGATACGTCTCGCAGATCAGGTGAATGGCTTCATCGACGCCATTGGTCAGCAACACAGCTTCGGGCGCAAGGCCGAAGTGCTTGGCGGTGGTCCGCTCGACATGCTCGCGCTCTGGATACTTGGTCAGGGTGTCCGCCGCAATGCGTTGCAATACTGCCTGCACGCGCGGCGACGGAGCGAACGTATTTTCGTTGAAGTCGAGACGCAGACGGTCCCGTCCAGCCAGCGGCGGATGGTATTCATGCATGCGCTCGACAGCAGCACGGGGACGAAGTTTTTGCAGCACAGGTGTCGGCTGATCGATGCTCATCGCACTCCTCCGGGTCGTCTTGTGCTGACCGGCGACCGGCCGGCATCGCGAATGCGAACGGAAGCAGCATGCCCCAACAAACCCTCGGCAGTTGCCAGCCGTGCAGCATGGGGGCCATGCTCTGCCAGACCTGCTGCGGTATATTCCTGCGTCGTTACCAGGCGGAGAAAGTCGTAGACGCTTAACCCGCCGCGGACTCGTGCCAGTCTGCCGGTAGGCAATACGTGGTTCGGGCCCGAGATGTAGTCCCCCATGCTTTGTGGAGTGTGCGAACCGATGAAGATCGATCCAGCATGACGCACCCAGGACAAGTCTTTCTTCTCATCGATCGTCAAATGTTCCGCTGCCAACCTATTTGTAACGAACACAGTTTCTTTCTTGTCTTTTGTCACAAAGGTGAAGCCATTTTTGGCGAGCGCTTGCTTCGCAATCTTGTTTGCGGCGGATTGTTTTTGCACCTCTTCCGCTGTTTTCCGCGCCAGGTCTGAATTGCTGGTAACGAAAATGGCCAGTGCGTCAGGATCGTGTTCGGCCTGGGCGACAAGATCGGCGGCAATCCATCGCGGGTTTCCATGTTCGCTGGCGACAACAATTTCCGTTGGACCGGCCAGCATGTCGATGCCGCAGTCGAACGCAACCAGCTTCTTGGCAGTGGTGACGTAGAGGTTGCCGGGACCGACAATCTTATCCACGCGAGTGATGCTGGCCGTGCCATACGCCAACGCGGCGATGGCCTGCGTGCCCCCGATACGATAAAACTCCTTCACTCCAGCCAGGTGCGCCGCCGCCAAAGTCTCTTGCGCTGGACGCGGAGAAACCACGACGATGCGCTTCACTCCGGCGACCTGCGCCGGTACCACCGTCATCAGCAGGGTAGAAGGCAGCGGATAACGACCGCCAGGGACGTAGCATCCGACGGAGTCCAGCGGCATCACGCGCTGGCCCAGCTGAACACCGGGGAGTTTCCGGGTCCACTCTTTCGGCATTTGCCACCGGGCAAAGCGGCGGATATTTGCCGCCGCCGCCTGCAAGGATTTGCGCAAATCCCTGGGTGTTTGCTCCCACGCGGCAGCCATCTCTTCGCACGTCACCAGCAGCGAAGCCGACGGCGCAAGACCATCCAGCCGCTCCGCGTACTGGCGCAGAGCGACATCGCCTTTACGCCGGACCGCGGCAATCATGCGCTTCACCGCAGGCTCCAGCCGCGAAGTCGCTGCACCGGAGCGGCCTTCGATCTGTTGCAGCAGTGCTTCCGCTTCTTTTGCAGTTCTTCCGTAGGTGCATATCAGTTTCATCGCTCTCGAAAACGCTCCCTAGAAAACAATTTTGTTCAACGGATACTCAACAATCCCGGTGGCTCCGGCAGCTTTCAGCCTCGGAATGACATCGCGCACGGTACGCTCTTCCAAAATGGTGTTGACGGCAACCCATTCCGAATCGCTCAGGGTAGAAACGGTTGGCGAATTCAAGGCCGGCAGCACACCCAACACAGCAGGCAGGCCGGCGGCACGCACATTCATCATCAGCCCAACCTGACCCTGCGCGGCGATCGCGCCCTGCAGCATCAGGGCGATATTGTCGATCTTTTGTTTTTTCCAGGGGTCGCGATAGGCCGCCGTATTGGCGATCAACTGAGTTTCGCTTTCCAGAACGGTTTCCAGAATGCGCAGACGATTCGCGCGCAATGAACTTCCGGTCTCTGTCACCTCCACAATGGCATCGGCCAGTACCGGAGGTTTCACCTCGGTAGCTCCCCAACTGAAATCCACTTGGACAGGAACGTTCCTGGCGGCAAAGTATTTGCGAGTCGCCTCCACCAGCTCGGTAGCAATGATTTTGTTGGCAAGGTCTTCCGCGCGCTGGTAGGGCGAATCCTCCGGCACGGCGAGTACCCAGCGTACCTTCTGCCGGCTCTGTTTGGAATAGGTCAAGCTGGCGATGGCTTCTACGCTCAACCCGCTTTCCGTGACCCAGTCGTTGCCGGTCAGTCCGGCATCGAGTGCGCCGTGGTTCACGTAGCGTGCCATCTCCTGGGCGCGAATCAACATACACTCAATTTCCGGATCGTCAATGCCGGGGAAATAGGATCGGCCATTGGCAAAGATGTGCCAGCCGGCACGCTCAAACAGTGCGATGGTTGCGTCCTGCAGGCTGCCCTTGGGAATTCCAAGCCGTAGTTTCTGGCTCATGCTTTCATCTCGCTTTCTGGTTGGGTGGTAGCGGCGGTGAGGCTGGAGATTGGCTTGGTAAAGCAGCTGACAGTCCCTTCGTGGCAGACCAGGCCGTCGCCTTCGACGACGACTCGGAACAATAGTGTGTCATTGTCGCAATCGGTCGAAGCCTCGCGGACGCGAAGGCGATTGCCGCTGGTTTCCCCCTTCATCCACAGCTTCCGGCGGGTACGGCTCCAGAAGGTGACAAAGCCGCTTTCGAGAGTTTTTCGATAGCTCTCTTCATTCAAAAAACCGACCATCAAGACCTGCCCGGTCGCAACATCCTGCACAATGCCGGGTACCAGTCCGTCGAGTTTCGTAAAGTCGATTGCGGGGTTCGTTGTTGCTGGTTCGCTCATCTTGAATCGTCCTTATCCATGCCGAAATCCGGTGATTGAAAATAAAAAACCCGCGGATGCAGTTCGCATCAGCGGGACGATTGACTCTCTGAACTTGTTCAGGATCTTAAGAATCCTGCTCAGAATGCTCCGCTGACACGTTCGCCACGTGGGGATGATGGTGATGATGGCGATGGAGCGGACTCATCTGCATGGTTTGAGGATAAGAAAGAACCCGTCGTCGTGTCAAGTGCAGCGGCCAATAGTTGCGCACATCGATGTGGATGCTTCATCATGATGAACGTGTTTGCAATCGCAATTTTCGTTCCATGGGAGGAATAAGAATGAACCTTCAAAAACAAATCGTCCGCGTACTCTGCGGGGCTGGTCTGGTTTTCGCGCTTGCTGTCATGCCGGCGACCTGGGCACTGTCCCCGTCCGCCGGCGCGGGTCAGGCCGCGTCTGCAACGCGGCGGTCTCACGCGGACAAACTGGACATCAACGCAGCCACGGAAGAGCAATTGAGCGCCCTGCCCGGCGTTGGCGATGGGTATGCGAAGAGGATCATTGCCGGCCGTCCTTATCGAGGGAAAAATCAACTTGTCTCGAAAGGAATTTTGCCTCAGGCGGTGTACGAAAAAATCAAGGACCAGATTATCGCGCATCGTGTGAAGAAATAACGTCGCATTTAGAAAACCGCCAGTGCTCATCCGAGTACATCTCAGCGTCAGGCTGCGCGCGGATTCTCGCGGCCTTACAGGTCGTGCATTCTGGGGTACAACGGCCGCTCACTTCCCCATCATTTGACGGCGGGATTTCATCCCGATATATATCTCAATAGCCCTTGGTGTTCGGGAAGCGCGGTGCAACTCCGCCACTACCCCGTAACTGTAAGCGCGGAGAGCAAGGCAGGGCGGTATGCAACCACTGGACGGCGAGCGTCTGGGAAGGTACGCCAAGCTCAATGGATGCGTAAGTCAGGAGACCGGCCAGGGTCATTTCTCAGCTGTCTTTCGGTCGCGATGGGAGGACCGAAGGGAGCGCGTTTCGGCCAAACTGCGGCCGATCGACGCATTCCCGGAATTTGTGTCGTGTTGTAGGTTTCGCTCCGCGTATTTCTTCGTTCGCGAAGAGTGCGCGGCGTCCGGCGCTTGGTTGCAGGGTTTCGCGGCAGGCGTATGGTGTTCACAAATCCATGAAGTGTCGGGAAGCGCGGTGCAACTCCGCCACTACCCCGTAACTGTAAGCGCGAGAGCAAAACCAGGGGAAATGTTTGCCGGAACCGGATCGTTTAATCGACGTAACCAACAGGGAGCGGCGACCTTGAACGAAGCGGAACCGGAGAGAACGACCCTGGTTTTGCTCTAGAGCAGGGCAAGGCATTTCGCAACCACTGGACGCCTGGCGTCTGGGAAGGTGCCCAAGCTTGAGGAAGCGCAAGTCAGGAGACCGGCTTCATGCAACCATCCGAGGGGATCAAGCATGACGTTTCCAACTCTTTCTTTTGATGGATCCCGGCGTTGCCGGTCTGCAGTTCAGCGCGCACCGCTTGTCGCCGCGCTGGCAATTTTTCTTCCCGCCTGCCTGCTATCGCAGCGACCCGCGAGCGCCGCACCCGTTCAGCAACGGACCGTTGCCGGAACCGTGACGGGAACAGTGACAGATCCGCTGGGAGCAGCGGTCTACAATGCCCGCGTCGATATCATGACGGTCAAGGGCGTGATGCTGCAGACGCATGGACGTACGGATGGCCGCGGACAATACATCGTGTATGTCTATCGCCCCGGGCGATACCGCGTCCGGGTCATAGCGACCGGCTTTAACGCCACACTCAGCAACGATATTTATGTCGCGATGGGCAGGACGTCGTATGCCGACGTCGCGCTTCAGTTCGGGCAACTGCAGCAAAACGTGACCGTGACGGCCAACGGCATCCCCACACCGGAAATACAAACCGGCGCTTCCACCACCGTGATCGATCAGGCGCTCTATCCGTATACGCTCGACATGCAGGACACCCTGCGCCGGGTGAGCGGACTGCAATTCACCACCAGCGGCCAACGAGGCGCCGCTACTTCGTTGTTTACGATGGGCGGCAACTCGAACGAAACCGATGTGTTGCTGGATGGCGTCCCCATCAACGACATTGGCGGTGCGGTGAATTTCGCCTACCTGGCTTCCAACGGCATCAGTCAGGCAGAAGTCTATCGCGGCCCCGACAGCGCGTTGTACGGCGCCAATGCATCTTCCGGCGTGGTGGCGCTGACAACGACCCGCGGAACCACCTCGAAGCCGCTGCTGCAGTACGCCATCGATGCGGGAAATTTCGGGACCTATCACCAGGAAGCGTCGCTGGGCGGCGTGCATAACGCGTTCGATTATTTCGGCGACTTCGCGCGCATCGATACTTCCAACAGCTATCCCAACAGCACCTTCCACAATGTTTCTTCCGTCGCCAACCTGGGATATGCCTTAACGCCACACATTCAGCTCCGCGCTACGGCGCATCGCATCGCAGCATCGACCGGTGAGCCGAATGCCATCCTCTTCTATGGCATTCCGGATGTGCAGTACCTGAAGGAGCACGACTTATACGGCAGCGCCACGATTGAAGATCGACAGAGCGACAAGTTGGACATGACCGCGCAATATGGCCTGGTGCGCCTGCGCTCTCTCAACACAGATCCGGCGCCGGCGGGCATTCTGACCGACAACCCCAACAACTTCAATTGCTATGACGACCTGGGCAATCCTGGCCAGCCGGAATATCTGGGAGCCCCGGTCACGATTCGCGGCGCCAACGGAACCAGCGCCAGCGGTCAGGCATTCTATAGCTGCCCGAGTTACACTTTTCCGGGAACCGACGGAACCTTGACCAACGAAGATTTCTTCTATGGGCAGACGAGTTATAAACAAAGCGACAAGCTCACGGCCTTTGCAGCCTTTCGTTATGAGTCGGAGCGCGGCTACACTGCCTACGACTATTTCCCGCAGTCCGCTCGTCGCGGAAACTACGATACCATCGTGCAGACCTCCGGCAATCTGGCGAACCGGTTGTATTACAGCGCCGGCGCGGATCTGCCGAACTATTCCGTGTTCGGCTTTCAGCCCACGCCCCATGCCACCGCAGCGTACTATTTTTCCAAGCCAACGGCAGCAGGCCTTTTGAGCGGCACCAAGCTTCGATTCAACTACTCCCAAGGCATTCTGGAGCCAACCATCGCCGAACAGAATGGTTCCATTTATGACGTGTTGAATTCGTTGCCGAACGGGCAACAACTGATCGCGCAGCACGGGATTACGCAGGTGGGCGCGCAGCAAACCGGCACCTATGAAGCCGGTGTGGACCAGCATTTATTTGGAACCCGCGCCCTGCTGCGCGGCGGGTATTATCACAACAACTTCACCAATCAGATTGAGTTTGTCGCTGCTCCCGAGCTGTTGCAATTGGGCGTTCCGCAGGCCGTCGAACAGGTGATTGCCAACACTTCCTACGGAGCCTATATCAATTCGCTAAGCTTCCGTGCTCAGGGTGTCGAGACCAGCGTCGAGTATCGCTTGACGGACCGATTGTTCGTCCGCGGGGGATACACGCTGTTGAATTCGACCGTGGACAAATCGTTTTCCAGCGACAATTCCTATCCGTCCTACAATCCGAAATATCCCAACACGCCCATCGGAGCCTACTCACCGCTGGTCGGTCAGCGCCCGTTCCGGCGGGCGCAGCACACCGGACACTACACCATCATCTACGCGCGCAATCGCTGGTATGCGGAGATGACGGGCACCTTTGTCGGGCGACGAGATGACAGCACGTTCTTGACCGACGCCAATGGCGGCACGACGCTGCTGTTGCCGAATCGCAATCTTGATCCCGCCTACCAGAATCTTGGCTTGACAACCCATCTCCGCATCAACCGGCACATATCTACCTACACAGTCTTCGACAATCTGCTGAGCCAGCACTATCAGGAAGTGTTGGGCTATCCGGCGTTGCCGTTCAACTTCCGCACCGGAATGCAGTTTTCCTGGGGAGGCGATTCATCGCGTTGAGCCTTGTCCGCCGGCTTGGGTCGCATTGCCGCTTGCACCGCGGAGCGAAATATTTTGGAGGGGGTTTTGGCACTGTCCGCTTTTCGCTTCGCGCTTTACGGCAAAATTCAGACCGCCTGAGAACGCGAGACTCTTTTGTCGATTTTTGACAATAGACAGCGAAGCGGCCGATACTCACAGGTACGGTTGTGGCGTCCGTGGGATCGAGTCCCTTCAGTTGTTGAACGCTTCCGACACCTCGCTGATGTCGGAAAGTTCGTTAAGGTGATCCGAAGATTTCCTTCGTGTTTGTGTGCACGGAAGTGCCAACCAGAAGGAGATCTTCATATAGATGCACGTACATTTAATCAATCCCAGCGATTCATCATTTGGAATTGGCGTCATCACCCCTCGTTGGCTGTATGTTCTCGCAGCCGCAACTCCCGCAAAATATGGCGATCCCCTCATCACCGATGAAACGCTGGAGCGGTTCCAGCCGGAGAGTGTCAACCCCGGCGATGTCGTTGGGATCGGCATCCACACCGGCAATGCCCTCCGTGGCATGGAGTTGGGAAAAATCGCGCGCGAGCGCGGCGCCTACGTCGTGTATGGGGGCATCCACGCGACACTATATCCCAATGAAGCGATGGAACTCGGCGGCGCGCACGCTATCGTCAAGGGCGATGGCGATGTGGTTTGGGGAAAGGTGATCGCGGACCTGCTCGCGGGGACGGCCCAGACTGTCTACGACGGCGGCCGAATCTCCGGCGATCAATTCTTACCAGCGCGCTGGGACCTGGCGCCACGCGACAAATATATGTGGGCCTCCGTGCAGACCGTTCGGGGCTGCCCCAAGCATTGCTCGTTTTGTTCGGTCTGGCGCACCGATGGCCAAAAACCGCGTCCGCGCACTTCCGACGTCGTGGTGCGCGAAATCGTCGATCTGCGCCGCCGAGGATTTCGCTTTATCGCACTGGCGGACGACAACTTCTATCCGGTCAGTCTGGCCGATCTTCGACTGGCCGAGCAGCAGGGAAATACGGCGCGCGTGTCTGAGCTGCAGGGCATCCGTTCCGAGCGGTTTGAGTTGATGGAGAAACTGGCCAAGCTACCCAAAGACATGGTGTTCTTTACGCAAATCACAATGGAAGCTGGCGAGGACACGCAGTTTCTCGACGCCATGCGCAAGGCGAACATCAAAGGCGCGCTGGTCGGGGTCGAGTCGGCCACCGCGGAAGGCCTCAAGGCCGTTTTCAAGGATTTCAATCTCTCCGGAGACAACCTGGTGAAGCGGTTGCAGACTTTCAAAGAGCATGGAGTCCACGTCCTTGGATCGTTCATCTTTGGACTTTCGACAGACCGTGCAGACACCTTTGCCGCCACTGCGGAGCTGGCCAAGCGGGCGGAAATCACCTTTGCTCAATTTGTGATGCTGACGCCCTTTCCCGGCACCATCGATTTCGATCGCTGGGAAAAGAATCTGGGCGAAAATGTCATGCACGTGGGTGGAATTCCAATCACCCGTCACTGGCTGATTCCAGCGGCAGTACGACCCAAGATGTTCAGCCCGCATGGAACCATGTCGTCGGAGGAAATTCGGGAGCGCACGCAGGGCGTTTGGGACAGTTTCTACAGCATGTCCGCCGTCTGGAAGCGCTCCAAGTGCGTGCCAACGCTGCGTGGGCGGCTGGCGTTTCTCTTTATTTCGAAGCTCTACCGGCAGATGTACGCCAAAACCGGCATTTCAACCGACAGCGCTCGTCGCCAGAAGGCAACCCGCATGGCGCGCTGGCTGGCCATTCCGTGCCGTAAGCTTTTTGAGGCCAAGCCCATGCCCGAACTGAAAATGCCGGAGCCGCTCTATGCTCCTCCAGAGTTGCTGCCAGTTCTGGATACGTACCCTGGATAATTGGACAGCGGATCGATCGGTCAGCCGATCACGCGGCGCAGGAAGCCGCGGATTCCCGCCCATCCCAGTATCAGGACGGAAAGAAACAGTGCGCACAGAACCAGCCAGGCCGGCATGTGAGGCAGGGCAGGAGTCAACGCGGCGCGCAGGCCCTCGCTCATATACACAATCGGATTCAACAGCACGGCATATTGCAGCCATGGGATGAAGTGAAGCAGCGCCCACGGATAGTACACGCAGCCGAGAAATGTGATCGGCACCACGACCACGGAGAAGATCAGTCCAATCTGTCGTGGCTCCACTGTCGTGCCAATGGTCAGGCCCAGCGCGCCAGAGACCAGGCTGGCCAGCAACACAACGGCGCCGAGCAACCAGTAGTTGCCGATGTGGACATGTACCGGCTCCGACGGAATGAAATAGGCCAGAGGAAACACAATCAGCGCGGAAAGAATGCATTGCATTGCGCTGAAACAGATTTTTTCAATCGCCACGCCCGCGACTGGAAGCGGGCACATCACTCGATCGTCGATCTCACGCGTGATGCCGAACTCGGTCGACAGCGGCAGCGCTACCGCGGCGATTCCGGTAAACATGATGGCCACCGCCATCAGCCCAGGCAGCAGGACCGTGCCGAAGTTCATGCCGCCCGCGCCGGATGTACTGCCAAAACTTTGCCCGATACGGGGAAAAACGTACGTGAACACGAACAGAAACAGCAGCGGGTTCATGATGACGCGGACGGAAAAAGGCCCAAGCTCCCGCCGCAACACGCGGAAGTCGCGCGACAGTAGCCCCCAGAACGCCTTGATGTACAGTGCTGTGGTCTTCGGCATGGTACCCGCAAGCTATTCATCGGCTCAGCAATGATGCCGACGATTTCTGGATTCGTTCCGTGGATTGTTATGTTTCAAACGAGAGGCAGAACTCAGACTGGATATTTCTCGCGCGTGGTAAGGAATTCGGTTTCGACTCTTTCATGCAGTCCCGCGTTTTGCGATCCACGTATCGATCGCGAACCAACCGGGTCCGAAGATCAGGATGATCAGTGCTGCGAAAAGAAATGTGTAGGGCGCGGCTGCGTAGAACTTGCCGGGATCGCTGAAGAAGGCGAGCAGCGCGTCACGATCTCCTACAATGTAGGCAACAAGCATGTCGATGCATAACGGAAGGGCGATCAAACGCGAGGCCAGGCCCAGGATCAAAAGGCAGCCTCCGACAACTTCCAGCCATGCGATAAAAATTGCCGTCACATGAGGAAGCGGGAGCCCGAGTTGCGTGAAGTAATCGGTCACTCCGGCGATGTGATGCAGTTTGCCCCAGCCGGTCTCAAGAAACTGCCAGCCCCAGTAAACGCGGACCAGCAGCAGCAATGGGGATTGCAAGCTTGAGGTTGCGGTTTTGAATCTCCGATAGCAACCGATAAGCTGGCTTTTCATATTTTGTCTTGTCTCCGTTCGGATGAATCGCCCACATGCAAACGCGTGGTGTCGGACGCTTTGCAGAACCAGCCCAGTTGCGCCCATTCCGCAAACCACTCCCGCACCGGATCTGCCAGTTCGCTTTCGCGCAGACGACTGCCGCGCAACGCATGGTCGAGCGCGACCCCGAGCGGATTGCCCTGCTGGAAAGAGCGGAGCATGCGGAACGCTTCCGGCGTCAGCCGTTGGAAGCTCACGAGAAATTGGTGGCGATAGACGGCGAGATAGATGCGCTCCGGATCGAGCCGCTGCATTTTCTTCGCGGCCGGATGTTGTTTGCGTTGGTAGGAACCGGCATTGCTGGCGGCATCACCCGACTCGTCGGCGTCCTTGTTCACGGCCAGCAGCAGATCGTCCACCGGATACGCCAACTGCAGCAATCGTATATGCGGCTGAAGGTCCAGCAGGGTTGCCGGAGTGACTTCCAGCAGGTCCTCCGGTCCAAGGATCGGCGCCTCCGCCGCGTCGAAGACTTCGATATGTGCCCACTCCAGGCGCACCATGTCGCGCGCTAGTCGCTCCTGCGGCTGGATCCATTCCGGATGCTTCCCCAGCCACATCGACAGACGGCTGCCGAGATTGCGCAAAGTGAAGGAACGCGAGGGGCAGTCGGTCAAGTAAGCGATCGACAGCTTCTCAAAACGACTGGCGCCCACGATCGCGCGCAGACCGGGAAAGTCCGACGCGAAGGAGTCCAGAATACGGAACCAATATTGCTGGTTGTAAATCTCCAGCCGCTCCATCGAGGAGAGCCGGTCGTTGGGTTTGATGAACTGTCTGGCTTCCGTGCGCATGGATCGCCCATCGCGGTTTTTGGCCTGCATGCGGTCGGCACGGGTTAGCGGCGTCATCACGGCGGAAGCCATGCGCCGCTGAATTTCTTTCAGCTCGCTCATCGAACACCTGCAAGCACAGGAGTTGCCTTCACTGCAGGGCCGGCATCCGCCAGGAAGCGCTTGGCCTTCAACGCCTCTCCGTGCACCTCCTGAAACGACGGAATGCTGTCGTCCCATTCCAGCAGAGTTGCAGTGGGTCCACAGCGGCGAATCGCCCGGGCATACAAATCCCAGACCGGGTCAAGTACCGGATGGTCGTGGGTGTCCAGAAGATATTTCTGGAATCGCGAATGGCCCGCAATATGGATCTGCGCCACGCGTTCCGCGGGCACAAAGTCCACGTACGTTCGCGGATCGAAGCTGTGATTCTTCGAGCTGACGTAAATGTTGTTGACGTCCAGCAGAATTCCGCAGTCGGCGCGCTCGACGACCTCGCTCAGAAACTCCCATTCCGTCATTTCCGAGGCGTGGAACTCGGCATAGCTGCTGACGTTTTCGACTGCCACTGGAATCTCAAGATAATCCTGCACCTGGCGGACCTTCCGCGCGGTCACTTGGACGGCTTCCCAGGTGTAAGGCATGGGCAGCAGGTCGTGCGTGTATCTTCCATCCACACTGCCCCAGCACAGGTGATCGGTCAGCCATGGCGTTTTGGTGCGGCGTGTCAGGTCCTTCAGTCGACGCAGGTGCTCTTTGTTCAAACGATCGGCGGAGCCGAAGTACATGGAGACTCCGTGCTGCACTACGCGATATTGCTCCAGAATCATGTCAAGCGTGGCCAGCGGTCGGCCGCCGTCGATCATGTAATTTTCCGAGATGATCTCGAACCAATCGACGACCGGGTGTTCGGTCAGAATGTGCTGATAATGGGGCACGCGCAGGCCGATGCCGATTCCGTAATCCTTAAATCCATTGAAGCGATTCGCCGCCATACGATACTCCAGAAAATTGGGCGGCGGTAGGAACGCGAAGTTCTCGACTACCGCCGCCCGGTCCCGTTTTGGAGCTATGCCAACGACGGCATTTTGTGGCCGTTGGTGGCGCAACCGCCTTTGCCTTTGCAGGAGTTCTTGCCCTTGCAGCCGTTGTCAGAGGACTTACAGCCGCCCTTTCCCTTGCAGGAATTTTTGCCTTTACAGGAGTGTTTGTCGGTCTTCGCGCCGGTGTAAAGAAGGTTTGCGGAGTTGGCGGAAGTCTGTGCGGTGTATTGTGCCTGACCGCCTGCGGCACCTTGTGCCGTTGCGGCGTGGGCGTAGACAGCGGTCCCTGTCAATAGACCGGAAACGGCTGCTGAAAACAGGAGTGTCTTGAAATTGCTGTTCATTTCTCGATGTACCTTCCTCATTCAGAATGAGGCCGCACCGGAGTTTGGCCCATATGCACTAAGATGCGGACCTGTGATAGAGGTTACATCGATTTGTGATAAAGGTCACAACCGAAAAAAAGCGGTTTCCGAGGCGTGTCTTGGACGCCGGTTGGGCCCGGCGGCGAGAAAACGGCGCCGGCAGCCGTCTCGATCGATTGGAGGGCATCGACCTTCGTCAAATCGAGCGAGCCGGGACCCATGTCGATCTGAATCGACGCCCCGCCCACATGGATGACCTGCGATGGCACGACTGGACTGCTCCATGGCGGGCCATGCCGATGGCGAGGCATGTCCATGCGGCTCGCCCAACCGGCGGACAAGCACCCAGGCAGGATTGGACAGAGGAGGCGGCAACGCGGCAGACCGGACTTCATAAGCGCTTTGTCCAATCCATACCCTTGGATCAAAACGACCGGCCGTCAGGAAACCGGACCATGGCGCTCCTGGCATAGCAGCCTTCTGCAACGAGTCCTCAAGAGACCGATTCGCAGGACCGGGAAAGGTCACAGCTTGCCAGGGAAGGAGTTGCCGAGATTATTCCCGCAGGTCCCGCCCGGTCAGGTGAATGAAGACGGTTTCCAAGGAGGGCTCCGAGATGGAAATGTCTCGCAGACCATACTCCTGCGCCGCCGTGACGATGGTGGAAAGCAGACCTTCCGCGCCCTGGGTATAGACGCGTACGCCCGTAGGGGTCGTTTCGACGGAACTGACCTGCGGTACGGTGCGCAGGCTGCTCGCCAGTTCTTCGCGCTGATCGATGTGTTGCACGTCCAGCCCGTAGACGGTTTGAATCCCGAGACCGTTTTTCAACTGTTCCGGCGTGTCCTCCACCAGAATTTTTCCGTGATCGATGATGGCCACGCGATCGCACAACGCATCGGCCTCTTCCATGTAGTGGGTTGTCAGCAATACGGTGATGCCCTGGTCCTTGAGCCCTCGGATAGACTCCCACATGGCCAGGCGGCTCTGTGGATCGAGACCCGCGCTGGGTTCGTCGAGGAACAGAATCGCCGGATGATGCGCAATCGCGCGGGCGACAAGCAGCCGCTGCGCCAGGCCGCCAGATAATTCCGCGGGGAATGCTTTCGCGCGGTCGGCGAGGCGAAACTGGGTGAGCAACTCCTGTGCCCGTGCCTTCGACCTGGAATCGCTCATGCCGAAGTAACGGCAATGAAAGAAAAGATTTTCCAACGCGGTCAGGGAGCGGTCGAGTGTGTTGTATTGCGGCACCACTCCGATCTGACGACGCGCCACCGCGGGTTTCGCCACAACATCGCAGCCGGCGATCGTCACTCTTCCCGACGTGGGAAGGGAGCGAGTGGTGCAGATGCTGATGGTCGTGGTCTTGCCGGCTCCGTTCGGCCCCAGTAATCCGAAGATTCCCCCGGCCGGTACGTCCAGATCGATTCCATCGACGGCCACAACACGTTGTCTGCTCTCATAGATCTTCGTCAGGGCTTCGATGGAAACGATTCGAGTTGGCGTAGAAAGGGAAATGGCAACACCTTATAGTTCCGGCGTTGCCATAGTGTAGCAAGTCAGCATTTGTTCCGGGCCGGCGCGTGCATCACGTTACGTTCCCAGGGATGTTTTTCCGCCGGGAACAAACTATGCAACTGCTTTGGTGCGGCTATAACTCGGCTGCTCAGGCAGCTCTGATTCCACCGATATCGATATGGGCACAAGCTCCACCGCGGGCTGCTTTGCGATTTCCCACGGATGCAATAGCCGCATCTTCTCAAGCGAGTACGGAAAATGCCGTCCACAATCGAGGCATACCTTATAGGTCGAGGCCTGCAATGTGAACGGTCGAGTCAGATGGCCGTGACTACAGCCAAAGAACATTTCATAGAAGAAATTGCAGATTGCGCGTAGCCAGAGCTTCATTGTTCACTTCGCAGGCAGTACTACGGTATTTTGTAGATTGCTTGCGCCTCCCCATGTGGCGTCCCCCGTGGACTACGAGGGTCGCTAATAGAAATAGATGCAAGTTGAATGCCATGGATCCCAGCGCGACAGCAACAAAATTGCAGTTGGTGAGCTAGTTTTCGCTAAGTCGTTGATTAGATTTAGAGCGGGGTAAAACAGGGCGAAAAAGTTTATCCGTTGGGTATCAAGGAAATAACTATTTTTCCGAAGTGGCGTCCTTGTTCGAGGGTCTGGAATGCTCCTACCGTCTCCGAAATGGGAAATACTTTTCCCACAACGGGCCTCATCTGGGAAAGCCCAATGGCCTGGTTCATGGCGCGCATCATGGTGTGGGAGCCGACATAGATGCCGATCAGACGAATCTGTCGCATAAGAATCGGAGTGATCGAAAGTTTTTCTTCCGTGCCGGAAAGTACGCCGATTTGTGCGATGGTTCCCCCTACGCGCACCGCCTTCATGGATTCCTTCAGCGTGCCCGAGCCTCCTACTTCTACAATCAGGTCCGCACCTTCGTCCTGGGTTTGCTTCTTTATCCAGCCAGACCAGTCAGGGGTTTGCGTATAGTTCAATCCTTCATCCAGGCCGAGAGTTTTCGCCTGCCGCAGCTTCTCATCGCTGCTGGATGTGCCCAGCACGCGCGCTCCTACTAACTTCGCAAACTGTAGCGCGAAAATAGAAACTCCACCCGTTCCCTGGATCGCAATCGTGTCGCCAGGTTTGGTTGCGGCCGCATGAAACAGCGCGTTCCATGCGGTCAGCGCGGCGCATGGCAGCGTCGCCGCTTCTTCATAGCTCAGATGGTCAGGGAAGTGAGCGACGCCATTTTCCGGCAGCACGACATAGTCCGCGAGCATACCGTCAAGATCGCCGCCAAGCGCACCCCGTGATTTCGCTTGCGACGGACCACCGTCCTCCCAGTGTTGCAAAAAAAGTCCGACGACGCGATCTCCCGGCTGCAAACGAGTCACCCCGGTCCCAACAGCAACAATTTCACCGGCTCCATCGGAGAGTGGAATGCGCGGCAACTGCAATTTTGGATCGTAGCGGCCGCGGACCATCAATAAATCGCGATAGTTGAGTGAGGCTGCATGGACCCGAATCAGCACCATTCCTGGACCAGGCTCCGGGGTGGGAAGTTCTATCTGCCGCAAGTTTTCCAGTCCGAATTGTGAAATGTGAAACGCCCGCATGAAAAACTCCTCGCAGAAAATCGGTTCGTCTGTATTCTCTATTCAACCAGATGCATCCCTTGGTGGGTGTGAATCGACCGCCAATCCGCTATTCTGTATATATGGCGCGAGGATGGGAAAGTAAATCAGTGGACGAGCAAGTGGAACAGAGGGCGGAACAAAGGGAAAAGGCTGCGAAAGTGGCCTCAAAACATGTGGTGAGGGCGGCTGGCGCAGAACAGGCGCGGGCCCGCCAGATCCTACAGCTGAAAAGAGAAAGAATTCTTTCCGAGAAGACCAGTCACCCGGTGCGGCGTTCAGCCCTGCAGGCCGCGCTACAAGCGATTGAGGCGGAACTGCAAAAACTGGGATAGGTTTTGATTGCTTCCCGAATCGACTAGCTTGTCCGTCGATTGAAGAGCAGCGAATTTGCCTGGTCCACGCCGGTCAGCAGGACCTGCGCGATATTCACGTGGGCAGGCCGCGTGATCGCCCACAGAACGGCATCCGCAACATCTTCCGCTTGCAGCGGTGTCAGCCCCTGGTACACTTTGGCGGCGCGACTTTCATCCCCGTGAAAACGAACCTTGCTGAATTCTGTTTCCACCATCCCAGGATCGACCGTGGTCACGCGCACCGGAGTGCCCAGCAGGTCTTCGCGCAGCCCTTCTGAAATTCGGTTCTCAGCGGCTTTCGTCGCGCAATAGACCGCGCCGTTGGGGTAGGTCATGTGTCCCGCTGTCGAACCGATGTTGACGACGTGACCCGCGCCGCGCTGCACCATCCCTGGAACCACTGCACGGGTCACATACAGCAATCCCTTCACGTTGGTGTCGATCATCTCCTCCCAATCCTCGACGTGCCCTTCGTGGAGCTTCTCCAGTCCCCGGCTCAGGCCGGCATTGTTGACCAGAACATCGATGGTCTGCCATGCTGCCGGCAATCCCTCCACGGAAGCCTGAACCTGCGTCCTGTCGCGCACGTCCAACGCGATCGTGTACACATCCGCAGCCCCCGCGGCACGCAGATCGGCCACCATCTCCCGCAGACGATCTTCTCGTCGCGCGGCCAACAACAATCGAGCCCCCGCGTGCGCAAAACTTTCCGCGCAAGCGGCGCCGATGCCGGCGCTGGCCCCTGTGACGAAAACAATTTTGCCGGCTAACGAGAATTCAGTCGTATTTCCGTGGGAAGGCTTGGTCATGCGTCTCCTTTAATTTGTGGTTCCAATTGCGCTTTTCTGGAAGATTGTTCGGCCATACGATATTGTCCTACAGCCCAATCCATTGGGCCCATGCCGTTGCGAATTGCGGCGTTGAATTGCTCCTGCAAATACTCCGCAAGGCCAAGTTGGACCCCCGCGGTTCCCGTCGCTTCGCGCAACAGCCGAATGTCTTTTTCGCCCAGCAATACGGTTGCGCCCGGATGTTCCGGCGGATGCAACATGACTCGGCCATAGCTTAGATAGAACGGCGACTGGAACAGCGCCTCATTCACCGTTTTCAGGAACAGTTCCGGATCGATGCCTTGCGACGATGCAAAGACAAACGCCTCGCTGATCGTTTGCACCATCGCACTGATCATAAAATTCCCGCCCAGCTTGAATGCATGCGCCTGCCACGGTTCATGGCCGACGATGGTGAGCCCGCGTCCGATCGCATCCAGCACAGTTCGGACGCGCTCCAGTGTGGACTCGTCTCCGGCGGCGACCACCCACAGTCTGCCTTGCGCCGCCACATTCGGGCGTCCGAAAACCGGGGCAGCGACATAGCCCTGATGGGCTTTCGCATGGCTCTCCATCAGACGCCGCGACAGCGCCACGCTCAGCGTGCCCAGCGCAATGTGAACGGCATGGGCGGGCAACGCTGCCAGAAAGCCTTCAGGCCCAAAAGCGACAGCTTCCGTCGCTTCGTCGTTCGCAAGCATCGTGCAAACCGCTTCGCAACCTTCCACCGCTGCATGGATGGAAGGTGCAACCTTGGCGGCCGGAATTCCCGGTTTTTCCGCCGATTTAGGCGAGCGGTTCCACGCTGTTACCGCATGCCCCGCCAATAACAGCCGGCCAACCACGGCGGCGCCCATCTTTCCGAGACCGAGAAACGCAATTTTCATACTTTGTAGTGATGCTGCCAGTGAGAGGATTGCTGCTGAAGAAATAGTGTAACTTTTGCAGCGATCCGCAATTCAAGGTACCTTGGGGAACATGCAAGGATGCCGCAATTCAATAGAAAACTTGCTTAATTGCGGGAAAACTATCTTGACTTTCTGGATGACGCGCAGTATGTTGACGTAAGAAAATACATTCATCAATTCTATCGGAACGGAGCCTTCTATCGTCCATCCTGGCCTAGTCTAATACATTGTAAAGAATGATTGTTAAGGTGCTTCAGCTCCTGTCTGCCGGTCGTAGGAGTGACGCAAAATCTGATCTGGACCGACAGAAAATGTTTTGATGTGAAAGCTCATAGAGGAAGAAATGACACAGGACGGGGACGTGCGGCGTTATCAAGTACAAAATCTGAAAATTGAGATTTACCCTACGGGTGAGGCTGCCGGTGCGGCAGCGGCACGGGCTGCGGCGGATGCTCTGATTCAGATTGCGAAGAAAAATGAGACAGTCGCGGTGATCTTTGCGACCGGGGCCTCGCAGCTCGATACTCTGCGGGCCCTTACAGAGATTCCGGGTTTGCCGTGGGCTCGCGTGCGCGGATTCCACATGGATGAATACGTCGGCCTCTCCGCGGACCACCCGGCGTCGTTCCGCCGTTACCTGCGGGAGCATCTGACGCGCAAGGTGCACATGCGGGAGTTCTTTGAGATCGATGGGACCGCGCCCGATCCGGAGCAGGCATGCAAAGACTATGCGGAACTGCTCCGCTTTGCCGATCCGCAATTGTGTTTGTTGGGTATCGGAGAAAATGGCCACCTGGCCTTCAACGATCCCGGTGTAGCGGATTTCAATGATCCTGTGGACATGAAGGTGGTGCAGCTCGATGCGGTGTGCCGCCAGCAGCAGGCGGCGGAAGGCTGGTTCAGCGATCCCCAGGAAGTGCCGGAACAGGCGATGACACTTACCATCCCAACCCTGTTTCGCGTGCCGAAACTGATCGCCTCCGTACCCGGCCCGCGGAAAGCGGACATTGTTCGGCGCGCGCTGGAAGAGCCTGTCACAACTGGGTGCCCGGCCACGCTCCTCCGTACCCATCCGGATGTTACGGTATACCTCGATCGGGAATCCGCGGCGCAGGTGCAGGAGATTTTGCAATTGTCAACGGTGCTTGATATCAGGGATTGAGGCAATCGTTCAAAACGAGATGTCCCAACTGGAGGACGAACATGACCGACAAGGTACAAGAAGGAATCGACCGGCGTACTTTTGTGAAGCAGGCCGGGGTCGCAGCTCTTGCGGCTGGAATGGATGCGCGCTCCTACGCCCGCGTGCTGGGAGCGAACGATCGCATCCGCATCGGGCAGCTTGGATGCGGACAGCGCAGCGAAGGCCATGTGCACATGGTGCAATTGGCTTCGAAACAAATGCCGGTGGAAACCGTCGCGGTCTGCGATATCTGGAGTCTGGCGCGGGAGCAACGCGCCGCCCAGGTGAAAAGAGCTTTCAATCTCGATCCGCAAACCTACAAATATTCTGAGGAAATGCTGGCCCGCCCGGACATCGACGGCGTGATGATTGCGACCGGCGACTTTCAACATGCCAAGCTCTGCACGGAAGTCGTTCGGGCAGGGAAGGATTGCTACGTCGAGAAGCCGTTTGCGAATGTCCTTTCTGAAGCCAAGGAAGCCCGCGCTGCCGTCAAGGCCTCCAAGCAAGTCGTCCAGATGGGTTCGCAGCACCGCAGCCAGCCCTATCAACTCGCTGTAAGAGATATTGTCCGTTCCGGACGCATCGGCAACGTGGTGCATATTGAGCAGGAGTGGAACGTCAACGAAGAGCGTTGGCGCTTTGTTCCGAATGACACCGGTGAGACCAAGCAGATGGAGCAGGACCGGAACATGGAATGGAAGAAGTGGCTCTACGATCGTAAATCCAAGCTGCGCGAGGAAGACACGGACTGGAAGCGATGGCTGCTGGGCAAGCCGTATCAGCCCTTCGATCCGCATGTCTACCTGGAGTTTCGGTTGTATAAGGATTATTCCTCGGGAATTTTCGACCAGTGGTTAAGCCACGGCAGCGACCTGGTGCATCTCTGGACCGACGAAACCTACCCGGAAAGTGTAGTTGCCAACGGCGGCATCTTTACCTGGAAAGATGGAAGGCAAAATCCGGATACTGTGGTTGCTGCGATCACCTATCCCAAGGGATTTCTCTACACCTATAAAACCGTCTTCGGTAACAGCTATCGCAGTTTCTCGCGCATTCAGGGCCGCGACGGCACCATCGCGAACTATGGCGGGGAGGGGGCTTCGTTCTTTGTTGTCAGTAAGGAAGGCGGCAGAAATGAAATGGACGGCTCGGTAAATTATTCAAGCCTTCCCATCGTCGCGCCGGCCCGTGAGCAGGAAGAGATTGTGCATGTTCCCGGTGCCCCGCCTCCAGACTCCCGCGGCCCGGATGACGATGATGCGCACCACTTGATGAACTGGCTGACGGCAATGCAGGCGCGCAAGCAGCCGAACGCCAATGTCGACGATGGTTTCTCCCACGCCCTCGTGTGCATCATGGCGGCGCAGTCCTACTGGAGCGGCAAGAAGCTCTATTGGGACCCGAAGAATGAGGAGATCCTCGATCACCCTGTCTCCGCCTGATTCGCCTGTTGGAAAGAAATCTGGGAAGCTGGCGGCGAAGCACAATCGATCGGAAGGATGTGGAAGCATGAAGAGAGTTGCTCTTTCCTTAGTCTTGGTCCTGGCATTCGCCGGATGCAACAAACAGCAGCCGCCGAAAGATTCTACATCCGCGGCCTCCGCAACTGCTTCGACTAAGCCGGTCAGTGGGCCGTTTACGCCGCAGGAACTTCAGCAATTCGCCGCGCTCGACCCGATCGACACCCACACCCACGCCTTCCAGGCCGCACCCGCGCTGTATGCGATGCTGAAAAAGCTCAACCTGCATGTCCTCGATATCACTCTGGTCGACGACTACGATCCAGAGCTGAAAGACCTGTCCAAAGAACGCAGGGACACATGGAATGTCATTCGTCACAGTGATGGATACATTGCCATGTGCACCACGTTTGACCCATTCAAGTTCAACCGGCCCAATTTCGCGGAAAACGCAAACCGCATCATCAATGAAGATTTTGCGCGAGGAGCGGTCGCCGTAAAAATCTGGAAAAATGTCGGCATGGAAATCAAGGACGCGAAGGGCAATTACATCATGCCCGACAACCCCGTCTTTGAGCCGATTTTCAAGAACATCGCAGCGCACAACAAAACGCTGATCGCCCACCTTGCCGACCCGAACACGATATGGGAAGCTCCCAATCCCAACGCGGCCGACTACGATTACTACACGCAGCATCCCGAGCTATACATGTATGCCAAGCACGGCGCGCCGTCGAAAGAAGCGATTCTGATTGCGCGCGATCATGTGCTGGAAGCAAACCCGAAGCTGCGCGTGGTGGGCGCGCACCTGGGCAGCATGGAAGCCGATTTCCACCAGCTGGCCCAGCATCTGGACAAGTATCCGAACTTTGCCGTGGATCTTGCCGCCCGCATGCCGTATGTCGAAATGCAACCTCGTGCGGATATCATCGCATTCATTACCAAATATCAGGATCGGCTGATGTATGCGACCGATAACGAACTCAATCCGGACAGCAATGCTCAGAAGACCATGCAAGACTGGGAGAATCGCTACGCGAACGACTGGCGGTTCTTTGCCACCAAGGACGTGGTCGAATACCATGGTCACGATATCCAGGGACTTGCGCTTCCGCAGCCAATCCTTCGCAAGCTCTATCACGACAATGCGGTCAAGTGGTTTCCTGGAATTCTAGAGCAAAACCAGTGATACTTTGTCCTGTCTCGTTTCGTCCAAAATCGCCGCTCCCTGTTGGTCGCGTCGACTCGAGTGATGCGGCTCAGGGATACATTTTCACTGGTTTTACTCTCGGGAAGACGCACTGAATCGCTGCCGGACGGAACTGCTCCAGACGAGGTGAAGATTGAAGCTTGCACAGTCTGGCGCTGCGCTGTCCAAACCATCGGACCATGTCGGCAGAACTCGCTGGTGGATTGTCTGGACGCTGTTCTTTTCCACCGTCACCAATTACATCAGCCGTCAAAGTTTCTCCGTATTGTCGCCGTTGATTACGGCGCAATATCACTTGACCCACACCGACCTGGCGAAAATTATAGGGTCGTTTCAGATCTCCTACGCCATTACATGGTTGATCGGCGGCATTATTCTCGATGCGGTTGGCAGCCGCGTCGGTTTGGCGGTGGCCGCGGTCTGGTGGTCGGTGATGAATATCCTCACCGGCCTCGCCAGCTCCGTGTTCGGCTTTGCCTTGTTTCGATTCATGCTGGGCATTGGCGAGGGTTTCAATTGGCCCGGAGCCAGCAAAGTGGTCGCCGAATGGTTTCCTCGCGAAGAACGCAGTCTCGCCGTCGCGATCTTTGACAGTGGCTCCAGCGTTGGCGGGGCGCTGGCGGCACTGACCATTCCACTGATCGCCTTGGAATTCGGTTGGCGCTGGGGATTCGCAGCTTCAGGACTGCTTGGATTCGTCTGGCTGGCTGTGTGGCTGCGTGTCTATCATCCGCTCAAGACGCATCCTCGTGTCAGCCCGCAAGAGGTCGCCCTGATTGAGGCTGGCCGCGATGCGGAGCCTGCCTCGACCGATCGCGGATGGGCTCGATGGCGGCGTCTCTCCAAGAATCGCAATCTTTGGGGCATCGTGCTGGGTCGCGCGCTTACCGATCCAATCTGGTGGTTCTATGTTTTCTGGCTGCCGCAATATCTCAGCGATGCGCGTGGCTTCACTCTGAAGCGGATCGCGTTGTTCGCCTGGATTCCTTTTATCGCCGCCGACATCGGCAACTTTACCGGCGGCTGGATTTCCGGCTATTGCATTCGGCGTGGAATGTCCGTGGTGCGGGCGCGTACCTGGGTCTGTTTCGTCAGTTGTCTGCCCATCCTTGCCGGCATTCCCGCAGCGCGCGTGCACAATGTATATTTCGCGTTGGCACTGATCTGCATCGCGCTTTGGGGCTACGCCAGCTGGTCCACGATGGGACTCACACTACCGTCCGATCTTTTTCCGCAGGATGTGGTCGGCTCCGTCACCGGTCTCAGCGGACTGGCGGCCGGTTTGGTCAGCGCGGGCTTCACGATGCTGGTGGGCATCCTGGTCGATCGATTTTCCTACAAGCCGGCATTTCTGGCCGCCGGACTTCTCCCGATTCTTGCGACCATCTTTATTTTTCTGCTGATTCGGCCACCGGCCGCTGTCGAACCCGTCTCGGAGTAGACTCCGCTCCTTCATTTGCTGGAACCCGGCCGGCAATCACCGGCGCAGCTCGCTGTGGCGAGCTGCGCGGTTGTACGTTTCGCTGAAGGCACCTGCCGTGGAACAGCTTCTAGCTATGGCTGAGACCCTTCAACTGCGGAACCTTCACGACGCTACCCTCCGCAAGGGCTTGTTTTCCAATCGAGCAGGCAATGCCTGACCCGAATCCTACATCGACGTTGGCAAACGGCTGCTGCTTATTCCGCACGCACGTAACAAAAGACCCGCAAGCCGTCAGCGTCGCGTCTTCACCGGGTTTCATAAGGATGCGTTCCCCGGGCCCGCGATACGGCAGCTCCGGATGCGGGTTGTAGGAGGCCCCGGTTTTCACTCCTTTTTGCACCACATCGGAGTGCGAGGCCTCGGTAATCGTATTCGACATCTTCCGATAGAACGTGGCGTCTTCCAGCGTAATCTGCAGGCTTCCCTCGGTGCCATAAATCCAGACTTGATCGGCCATCAGACCGTTGTCCGTAAGGGAACTGAAGAACATGCGTCTGCCCTTGGAATAGCCGAACACCGCCTGCACATTGTCGCCCACCGTGCGGCCGTCATGATAGACCGCGATGCTGGACGTGCCCATCACGGTTTGCGGCTGTTCTCCAAAGACCCAATTGGCGATGTCGATGTGATGCGAGCCAAGCTCTTCCAGCAGGCCGCCGCTCGATTCCCGATAGAGCCGCCAGTTCATCAGGTGTTCCAGACTCGGATTCGGTACCTCGCGCCGCCAGTTGTCGCTGCGATGCCAATACCCATACACATGCGTCGGCTCGCCGATGTCGCCTCTGCGCACGCGGTCCACCGAATCCGCGATCCACGATCCATAGCGCATCTGGTGTCCAACCTGAAAAATCTGGCCCGTCCTTGCCACTGCATCCACCAGGTCGGTACAGCTCTCAGGAGTAAATCCGATCGTTTTTTCGCAATATACGGGCCGCCCGCTGTTCATGGCGGCGGTGGCATACGGAGCATGGAACAACGGCGGCGTTGCAATGAAAATCGCATCCAGGTCTTTCCGCTGCAGAAGTTCGCGGTAGTCCTTGTAGGCCGGGACCTTCTTGCCGGCCAATTCATCCACTTCGGCAAAGCGTGGTTCATATACGTCGCATTGCGCGGCGATTTCCACGCCCGGGGTGCGCAGCAATTGCCGGATCAACTCCTGCCCCCGACTGCCCGGCCCGATGAAGCCGATATTCACGCGGT
Source organism: Acidobacteriaceae bacterium (assembly GCA_052142955.1). GTDB lineage: Bacteria > Acidobacteriota > Terriglobia > Terriglobales > Acidobacteriaceae > JAKAAZ01. The sequence continues at coordinate 41,395 of JBKQVW010000064.1, forward strand.
CGTTGGCTGCGATGGGACGCGCAGGTTCCGGCTGCGGCCCTGCCGCTTCGCCATACAACGACGAAGTTCCTGACAACTTCGCCGCCAGCATACTGAACGAAAGACCCTGGAGTAAACTTCTGCGGTCCATTTTTTTACCTTTCCTTGGCATTCGCCAGTGCGGCGATCTGCCCGTTGGCAACCTCGGCGGGCCAGCGAATGGCCTCATACTCTGCCGCAAATTGCTCTCCTTGAATAACCAGCGCACAGTCCTGCCGCCGTTGTTCCAGCAACGCAGCCCTGCCTTCCGGTCCCGATACAAACAATGCATTCGATAGCGCGTCGCTATCGGTTGCCGACGGCGAAATCACCGTCACCTGCAGCATTCCCTCCACAGGTCGTAAAGTGCGTGGATTCATGATGGCGCCGTAGAAGTGACCATCGTGGACGAAGTTTTTTTCTGAAAGATTCGCCGTCGAGAGAGAAGTGTCCCGGAGGATGACCGTGGAGACCGTGTCTTCTCCCTTAGGGGCGAAGGGCACGCGCACCTTCCAGCCCGGTTCTCCAGGCGGCCCGCCCAGCGCATAAATCGTGCTGCTCCCAGCGGAGAGTAACGCCGCTCCCACCTGCTTCGTCCGCAGCACTCTCACTGCCCGATCGACTGCGTACCCCTTGCCGACGCCTCCCGGATCCAGTTCGATTCCGGAAGCGAGAAACCGCACCGTACGCGCTGTGCGATCCAATTTTATTTTTTCCCATCCCACATCTTCTCGCGCGGCCGTCAACTCTTCCGGCGCGGGAAGCGCCCCCGAAGCTCCGAAAAACTTCCAGACCTTCATCAGTTTTCCCACCGATATATCGAAGGCGCCCTGCGACCGTTCACTCCATGCCAGGCACGTTTCAAGAAAGCGGAAAGTCTCAGGGTCCGTGGTCACGTCGTGCTGGAACGCTTCGCGATTGATGCGCGAAAGCTCGCTGCCCGGCTGATAATTGCTCAGCAACCCTTCCACGCGATCGACTTCCTGAAACACCGGTCTGGCAATCGATTCGGCCTCTTCTCGCGAGCGCGCATGAAGATACAGGGAATACTCCGTGCCCATCGCCGGATGGATCGTTCGGTAGAGCTGCAAGCCCGGATTCATGGACGTAGCCATCACAACAAGGTCCTCAAAACAAACCAGCCATTCCGGCGCTCAAGGTTTGGCACGAAGAAGCCGAAACGGTGGAATCGCGGAAGAAAGTTGCCGCTCATGGTTGCCTGCCTCCAGGAAAGTGTGCCGCCATTTCGCTGGCTGCCAATGTTTTCGACGGCGGGGACACGGCATAGATGGCAGCCGCTCCCAGCAAGCCGGCGACGGTCAAGATGGCCCAGGCTAGTCCGTAGCTGTGGTAGGTGTCGAAGATTTTTCCCGCCATCCATGGCGCAATCCACTGGCCGATCGTATAGCCCATGATGATCAGTGCCAGCAGCTTTCCCAGGGAGGCGAGCCCGAAACAATCCGCCGTCACCAGCGGGATCAGCATGTAGTCCGCGCCCATACAAAATCCAAAAACGATCGCGAACGCGAAGGCCGCAACCGGCTGGTGTGCCAGGTACAGCAGCGGAATGGAAGCGCCCAGCAGCAGATAGAACAGCGCCATCGTATTTTTCTTGCGGAAACGGTCCGCGATGTATCCCACCAGCACGCGCCCGCCCAGGCTGGAGAAAAGTAGCGCCGACAGAAAGTGCGAAGCCGTTCGGATCGAATAACCTTGATCTTTCAGAAAAAGGATGAAGTGTTGGATCACCGCATTGACGGAGCTCAGAACCAGTGTAGCGCCAGCCAGAATCAGCCAGAAGTTGGCTGTACGGACCGCCGCGGAGATTCCGCTGGGGGCAATCTCATCCGTAACAATTTGTTCCAGGGAGGCGGCGTTCATCCCGTCCGGCAGCAATCCCATCTCGTACGGAGTCGAGCGCGTCACCCAGAAACCAACCGGGAACAGCACCGCCAGAATGACCGTTCCGGAAATTTCCAGTGCAGCTCGCCAGCCAAAACCGCGGATAAGAAAATTCGCCGCCAGAGGCGACACCACCCCGCCCAATCCCAGCCCAAGGTACGCATATCCCATCGCCTGGCCGCGGCGCACGCGAAACCACTGCGCGATCAAAACCTGGTTGGCAATCGGGCCTGCCAGCGTGTAGCCGACTACTTCCGCGATGCAGAGCAGCTCGTATTGCCAGAAGTGGGTCATCCTCCCCATCAGGACCAGCGGCAAACCGATCAAGGCAATTCCCGAAAGAATCACACTGCGAGCGCCGATCCGATCGATCAGGGTCCCCGCGAACAGGCCAAAGGGAAGTCCAACCACCAGCGCGCCCAGCAAAAATCCCTGGGTGACCTGCGCGCGGGTGAATCCAAGGGAAGCGACGAAAGCAGGATAGAAAACGGGAAATCCGTAGTAAATCGCGCCGGTGGTAAAAAAAAGATTCAGGAAGGCGGCCCCGACAATCCACCAGCCGTAAAAGATTCCGGTGGGCGAGCTGCTGCGAGGAGGTTGTGCCGGCTTTATCATCACGAATACAGGATTACCGGATGCGCATCAGAATCCAAAATGTGGAGTCCTCGGGGCCTCCCATGCTTGCAGGCCTCTCTGGACAGTTTGCAACGTGCTTCCCTGCAGATACGATGGGTTTCAAGGTGATACTAACCTAAGTTTCTCAGAATTTGGAAAGTTTTCTTTATTGCATCACGCAGTTGCTTGGAGGTGTAGGCTATTGAGGACGAAACGGTTCAATCGGAAGGGAACAACCGACGCCATGCGGCTTCACAACAGATTCAGGATTCTGGCGGCAGGTGCGTGCGCAGTCCTGCTTTCTGCGCCGACCGCACGTGCCGGCGATCGCCTCGTTGTCGCGACAGATCGGGGAAAAGTCAAAGGGACCCTAAGCTCCGACGGACAGGTGCGCGCCTTTCTCGGCATCCCCTACGCCGCCCCACCGGTAGGATCGCTGCGTTGGAAGCCGCCACAACCGGCGGCAAAATGGTCCGGTGTTCGATCTGCGACCGGTTTTGGCCCGCACTGCATGCAGCCCAAGCTGTATGCCGACATGATCTTTCGCGATCCGGGGCAGAGCGAAGACTGTCTCACGCTCAACGTCTGGACGCCGGCCCAAGACAAGGACGAACGGCTTCCGGTCATGGTTTGGATTTATGGCGGTGGCTTTGTGACCGGCGGTACCTCCGAACCCAGGCAGGATGGCGAACACCTGGCCCGCAAAGGCGTCGTCATTGTGTCCATGAATTACCGGCTTGGAGTGTTCGGCTTCTTTGCCCTCCCGGACCTTGCGTCGGAGTCGGCCAAACATGCCGCCGGAAACTATGGGCTGATGGATCAGGCGGCTGCGCTGGAGTGGGTGCGACACAATATTGCCGCATTTGGCGGCGACCCTGGCAAAGTCACCATTTTCGGCGAATCTGCTGGCTCCATCTCCGTCAGCGCCCAGATGGCTTCGCCGCTTTCTCACGGATTGTTTGCCCGTGCCATCGGGGAAAGCGGAGGGGCGCTCACTGGTCCTGGATTGACCTTCCTCACGCTGCCGGTCAGCGAAAAACGGGGCGAGGAATTTGTCCAATCGGCGTTCAAGAACAGCAGTCTCTCCTTCCTGCGCTCCGTCAGTGCCGACGATCTCCTGAAGGCGGCGAATGCGGCTCCGCATAGCGAAGATGTCTTCCGGCCCAACGTCGATGGAGATTTTCTGCCCGAAAGCGTGCCGCAAATCTATGCCGACGGGAAGCAGGCACATGTGCCGCTGCTTGCGGGATGGAACAAGGACGAAGGTACCCAGGAAGTTTTGGACCAGCCCGAAAAGCCCACGCCAGAGAATCTGCGGGCGTTGGCGATGAAGAGATTCGGTCCGCGCGCGCAGGAATTTTTGGATGTCTACGCCGCTTCCAACGATGCCGAGGCCCTGCGAGTTGCGGAGGACTTTGCCGGCGACGCTTTCATCGCCTATTCCACCTGGGCGTGGCTGGAAGCCCAGGCAAAGACGGGCGATGCCCCGGTCTATCGATACCGTTTCGATCTCGGCTCGCCCGGCGACCCCAACCACCCAGCTGCAATCGGCGCGTTTCACTCCGACGATATCGAGTACGTTTTCGGCACGCTGGACTCTCGGCAAGGCGCCAAGTGGAGGCCGGAGGACTACAAGCTCTCCGAACTCATGCAGAATTACTGGACGAATTTTTCCAAGACCGGCGATCCCAACAGCTCTGGGCTTCCGCAATGGCCTACCTACAACGAAGCGGGAAACTGGCAGGTCATGCACTTGTCACCGGATCCCGAGGTTAGGCCGGATCGGCATCGTGACAGATACCTCTTCCTGCAACAGGTCTGGGGTGCGGATGCCACGCCCTAGCTGGATAGTCCCGGCAGCCGTTTCGTGGACAGCTTCGCCCGCCCCTCGTTCCATCTGGAAAGCGCTTCCTGCGAAGCAGGATTCTTCCAGCAAGCGGAGCAAGAAAGCAAAATGGATGTATCGACTTGTGGGTACAATAAGTCGAGGTTGGTGAAGGTTGGAGACCGCAAACCCGTATCGGAAAGAACCGTTCGAGATCATCGTATTGAAATGGCGGAATCCTGAGTGCGTATGAAAGACAGTGCGGACCCCAAGAAAAACAAGATAGGACTGCGGGAAATTGCAACCGAGGCAAACGTCAGCATTGCCACCGTCTCTCGCGTATTGAATGGGAACAGTCGAGTGGATCCAGCCATCCGCGAGGTGGTACTGGAAGCGGCCGCGAAGCTGAATGTCGACCTTTCGCAACGCAACAAGACCAAAGCGCTGGTCTTCCTGCTCAGCAATCGCGCCATGTTGCACGCGTTTCATTCCAGAATCCTGCTGGGAGCGGAGGCGTACTGTGCCGCCAACGGCTGGGACATGGTCTTTCTTTCCTATAACTATTCCCCGAATGTTCCCTGGAAAGAACTTCACTTGCCGAAGGTCGTGCAGCGGCACGATGTCGTGCGCGCGGTGGTCCTGGCCGGAGCCAACTCCGCCAACCTGCTGGAGTTGCTGGACCACAAGGGGATTGCCTATTCCGTCCTGGGAAACAACGTCATCGGAGAGCCGAAAAGTTTGAAGGGCGATACTGTGTATTCCGACGATATTCAAGGCGGCCAGGATATGACCAAATACCTGATCGGCCTGGGCCACCGCGACATCTGGTATGTGGGCAATCTTCGACTCCCATGGTTTGCCCGGCACTTTGAAGGATATCGCCGCGCCATGGAAGAAGCGGGCCTGATTCCGCGCCTGAGCGGTCTGGATTTCGAAGATGAAACGCAAATGGGCTACATCAACACCAAGGCCCTTCTGACACAGGGTGAGCCCTGCACCGCTATTCTGGCGGGCAATGATCAGACCGCGCACGGCGTCTACAAGGGATTGCGCGACAGCGGTCGAAAAGTTCCGGACGACGTAAGTGTTGCCGGCTGCGACGATACCGTGAGTACGTGGCTCTATCCTAGCCTGACGACGACCCGGGAGTTTCCCGAGCAGCTAGGCCAGCAGATGGTCAAATTGGTGCTGGATCGAATTTCTCAGCCCAGCCTTCCTCCCCAGGTGGTGACGATTCCGACGGAACTGATCAAACGAGAATCCTGCCGTCCGCCGCTTGCAGCGAAAGGTCTGGTTTCTTCGGAACTCTCTGCTAGTTAAAAGCGCTGAATTCCTGATCCGCCCGGCAGCCTTGTCATTCCGGTCTTCCGTTGCCGTGGCGACAATTGGAGAAGCCTGCGTCTTCTTTGGAGCGCACGAAAAAGCCCGCAATCATGCGGGCTTTTCTTCTCACCGGAATTTTGTGGAGGATCTTCTTGGTGGTGCTGGCAGTCTCGAGCAAACTGCTCTCTCGCCGCATTTTCCCTGCTAACAGGGAATTTATCAGGGAAATCTCGAAATTTGGGCTCTCGTTCACGCATGAAGCGCGGGGCATGCTGCACAATTCACTGCGTTTAGCCACTGCGACGGGCCGTCGGAGCTCAAAAAGAACAGGGAATTTTCTCGAGATAACAGGGAATTGAAATTCCCTGTTACGGGTCAGAGCAGCGAAAGTCCGTTATTTTTTTCGGTGACCTTGTCGCGAAAAGCGCCCCAAATTCCCACTACATAATGAGAGCAATTTTTACGGGCGTCCTTCCCGAAAGCCGGAGGCTGTACACACGGTTTGACACGGACAAACTCTCCTTCGCTCCTCGGATATAGTCAGTGCAGACGCAATTTCCGGAACCCGTAATGGAGCCGTAAGAGTTCTGGTAGTCCAGGCATTTTCAATTCCTCGGGCCCGCTTGATTAGAACTTCAAGGAGATTTCTATGCCGCGATCCTCCGTCCGGACGTGTTTGTCGCTTTTCTGCTGCGTCTTGATGGTATTCATTTCGGCGGAACCTGCGCACTCCCAATGTGACGTCGTATCAGCAAAAAATAATACTTGCTCCTACACCGGCTTGAATCGCGATTGTGAGATCACGATTGATCGTGCAAGACCTGCAACCCCGCCGACCATCTATGCGCGGAGAGGCAGCACAATCACAATCCTAGTGATCAACCCTTCACCTTTTGAGGCCCTAAGCCTCGATTTCAAATCAGCTCAGGTCATCGTGCCCCCGGACACTTTTCAGGCGTTCATGTCCGCACAGTCCAACCTGCAAAAGGTTGGCGTTACTACTGTGGCTGGATATGAAGGCCCCAAGGGGGCCTTCCCAACAGCGCAACAAGAGCTGGCTGATCAACTCGAAAAGATTTCAGGCCGCCAGAAGTTGCTTTTTGCCAAGTTTGACATAAGCAAATTGATGCCACAGTTGGCAAAGATCATGCAGCCACCTCCAGCGACGGCATGTAAGGAAGCGAAAGAGTATGCCGAAGCGGTCAAAGCCAACAAACCACATCCTTCGAATCCAGATCCCTGGTACAACACGGCAATCTGGCAGCAGGAGATGATCTCTCAGCTTGCGCTAGATAATACAGGCCAGGCTCTGGACTTGAGTGGTGTAAAAAAGCAAGTCGAAACTCTTGACAACGACATCGAGGCGGCGACCGAAGAATTGTCTCAACTTGCTCTAGCCGATCAGGCGACCGTAAAGGATAAGCTCGCCACTGTAGTGCAGAACCAGGCTAACCTCAAGGCAGCTATCGCGGCGCGTGTCGACCTCACCGCCGCTCTACAAGCCATCGTTAAGCCCGCTGAAGGATCGTTCAAGGTCACGGACTTTAACACCCAAAACCGCAAAGATGGCAAAGATCACAATTCGTTACAGATAAGTTGGACGTTGGACTATGTCAACGAAACGGGTGTTGTAGTTAAGAGGGTGGTCACGACACCATACAAACCCGCATCCCCGTCAGATGCGGTACTAAGCCCGCCTACCAAGAACCCGCTTGTCGGGGTCACGGTACAGTATCAATCCCCCACTCTGCTGGAGTTTGCCACGGGCATCATGGTGCCCCTCATGCCTTTTCACAGCTATTCGACGGCAGCGGTAGCCACGAATGGGGTGGTGACCGGGAACGTTGTACAGGAGACATTGACCTACACAGTGGTGCCGCTGGCCCTCGTTAACATCGTAGTAAACCAAAGGAACCTTCGTAAGCAGCCGGTAGCCTTCTTCGCAACGATCGGAACCGGGTATAACCCGACGACAAGTTCGGTAGAGTTTGGCGTGGGTCCCTCGTTCTCGTGGCGATCAATCATGATTAGCGGTCTGGCTGATATCGATCGCGATACCCAACTCGCAGGAGGATTCACCGTTGGTGAGGCATTGCCCATTTCCAATCCACCCAAGCCTCTTACTACAACCGGATGGTTCGTCAAACCGGCCATCGCACTCAGTGTGAGAATCCCGTTGGGGGGAGCCAGCAAATAAGCACGGGCGCCAACCGCTAACCGTTGTTGGCTCTAAGGCTCAACGCTGACCGCGTGTTCCAACCAGGGTTTGCGCTAGCTTTCAGGAGGTATGCGCCAGTGTCCCAGGGCTCCCAGTGGCGTTAAGATCGGCATTGAATCTGGGAAGCGCCAGAGATCTCCGATGGCGGAAGGACACGTGCCATTGGGATTTTGGCTCTCATCTCCACCTTGTGAGACCTTCAGCGTGATTCCCTTACCATCGATCAACACGCTCCCTTCGATCTCTCCCGGCACAAGTTCGCGGATTACTACGTCAAACAATTGCGACAGGCGACGAACCGCACCCTCATTCTGTTGGCGAATAAGACGAATCTGGCCCTCGCGTTCGTCATGAAGCTCCCAGGGCCGGGAAGGAAAACGATCGCTGCTCGAAGTCTTTACGAATTACATCAGGCACTCGACAGAACCTATCGTCTGAGCATCAGTTTGCCGACAGTTCCACTTGTCGCGTTTGAGCACGAAACCGCTGATCTCCCGCGAACGACGGAAGCCGAGCGATTGGTCGTGATGCGAGTCGGGCAGGAGATATTTCGCAAGGCGCTAATGGATTACTGGAATGGAACTTGTCCCCTAGGCAGCACCTCGATTTACGGGTGTGGTAGAAGACCTTCTCTCCGGCGGCGGAGGCGTAGACCTCGCCGCCCAGGGCAGGGGTTCGGCACATACGGACCTTGCGGAAATTGTCGCGGACGGCGTCGCGCACGGTGGGGTGGTCCCACCGGTCCTTAGTAAGTTCAAGGATCTGGAGCGACTTGTTATCGGGTTTCCCGTATACCAGGCGCCTCATAGGTGAAATTCTCCTTGGCTGATTAAGGAACCTCTGAAATACGCCGAGTTATAAGCTAGCGAGGCGGTACTTTTGCCGCACAGGCTCAGAATCGGCATTTTGTGGCGATGATTCCCTCTCGTTTTGCTCCTCTGGAGGCCCAGTGCGCCTCCAGAGGAGACACTACACCGCTTGCGGGGCCAGACGCTTGCGGTGCTGGTAGATATTGACAGCTGCGAAGGCTGCGCATAGCCACTCGTGGTTCTTCTTCAAGCCGCGATAGCGCACCTTCACGAAACCGAAGACGCGCTTGAGGATGCGAAACGGCCACTCCACTTTCGCGCGCACCCTCGCCTTGGTCCGGTTCCGGCGCTTCTCGGCTTCATCGACTCCCGCTTTGGTTTTCACACGTCGCGAGGTCATGTCCTGCGCCGCAGGTGCCCTTGCTCGCCAGATACAGGTTCACCGTGTCCAGCATCTGGCCGCAGAGTTCGTGCGCTTCCAGCAAATGACGGAAGTTCAAGATCGTCGTCTCATCCGGCGCCGGTGCGCGATCCAGGTCGATACCGGCAAAGCGCCGCAGCACCGGCGATTCGTACAGTGCGTCTTCCACCCCCGGGTCCGATAGCACAAACCACTGCTGCAAAAAATAGACCCGCAGCATGATCTCAACCCCCACCGGCTTACGGCCCATCTCGCCCTTTGAGTAGTGCGCTGCAACCAGCGCCAGCAATTCCGCCCAGGGCATGACCGCGTCCATCTCTTCCAGAAACTGCTCCCGCCGCGTCTTCTTCCCGTACCGCTGAAACTCTGCCTGCCGGGCCAATGTGAGCTGCCGCATCCGTGATCTCCTCCTCAACTCCACATTACCCGCAGCAGTTGTGGATCAGAACGTTTTTCAGGGGTTCCTTAGGGCCTCCCTCAGAGACGGGGAGAGCAGCAGGACACGGTTCACCGGAAAAAAACGAAGCCTAGACCGAAGGCTGGTATTACGAAGCGGATGACACCATTTCCAACGGATTACAAAAATGTAATTCTCGCGTCATGCTGGCTTCCTTTTCTCGGTTCTATAGTAAGCACGTTGGCGCCGCTCTCCAGCTGCGTCATCTCCTGCAATGGAAAAGAAATCATCCGCCTGTTTAATGTTCGTCGTGTCGCATGGGTAAGCCGGTCCAGCAGTGTGTCGGTCAGGCGTTCATTATTTCTGCAATCTATTTATGACTCAGGAGACTAGCTGGCCTCAAGTGCGGAAACCGAATCGCTGAGAACGAAGGGGGAAGGAGTCGTGTCGGAGAAATCGACGAGCAACCCTCCCAAAAACTTGGCCGACTCCAAAATGGCGAGGAGTCACTCCGTTTTTCGGCCACAGGTGTAAGTCAAAATCTTTCGAAACCGGTCGACGAGCTGTACAATTCCAGGGATTCAGTGCTGGAAATGGAGATCCCTAATTGAGCCGCCGATGCCTCCATTGTGTCGTGGTCAAGCCGGTGTATCGCTTAAAGGCTCGCATCATGTAAAACTCATCTGAATAATGCAGCCTTTCTGCGATTTCTTTGAGGGGTAGCTCTGTTTCAATCAAAAATTGTTTAACTCGAGCTACACGTGCATCCTGGTGAAATCTATCAGGAGAACTGCCAAAGTGTTTTGTGAAGCTTCGGCGAAAATTGCTGTAGCTCATTCCGAGATGCCTTGCCAGTGTGGGCAAGTCAACATCGTCTTCAGGATGCATACGAAGATAATCTCCTGCTTCATGGAGGCGCTGATATTTCGTTTCTGAACGAGATGGCTTTTTAGGTGCGGAAAGCAATCGGGCCAACAGCAAATGACACAGGGCTGCACTTTCAAGAGGGCTTCTACCGGACTTCCGTTTGGCAAGCCAAAGCATGTCCTCAAATATAGGCAATAGTAAATGTCCATCCCCCCTCAGTAGCAGTGGTGATTGAGGACGAATAAAGTTGGCCTGCCTCCAGGACTCTACCAAGTTACCCGCAAAGAGCACTCCGTATTCCTCCCAACCAGTAGTCTCTTCCGGTTTATATCGGTGCCATTCGCCGGGAAACAAGATAATGCAGTCGCCGGCATGGATGTCGAGAGGGCGTTGATGAGCCGATTCAAATATTCCGGAGCCACCCACTATATGTAGCAGGGAAAATTCTTCCAGAATTACTCCTCGTTCCCATTCAAAGTCATGGGCCGTACGGTACAACGGCTCTGGATAGGGTTCATTCGCCCCTACAACCACATGGCTAACTGCCGAGACATACAGTCCCCAGGATTTTTCTCTCGTACTCACCGATCTGAAATATCTGATGTGTTCTGACATAACGATTTGATCATTAAGTATATGTATTCAATCAGAAAGTCAATGTCCAATCGCAAAATAAGAAGAGTATTCTTTCCGACAGGTCGCGCTTTTTCGCAATCAATGACCAGTGTTCGATCATAACCAGTGCGACATCAACGTTGTTCGTTGTTGTTCGTTATATTTCTTAATTAAGGGGATGGCCATGACGTACAAGCTGTATAAGGTTTTCCTTTTGTTCATTTTTTTCAGTGTCATTAGCATGGGGGCGTTAGCGCAGAGCGCGAACTCCACAGTGCAGGGGACAGTCAAGGACACGCACGGCGCCGTGGTTCCGAACGCGACCGTCACCCTCATGAACGTCGGCACCAGCCAGTCCAGCGAAACCACCGCCAACGCGGAAGGGCATTACATTTTTCCCAACCTGCCGCCGGCCAACTACAAATTGACGGTCAGCGCGCCCGGGTTTGCCAACTGGGTCGGCGTTCTGACGCTGCGGGTTTCACAAGACGCGGCGGTGGATGCCACACTGAACGCCGCCAGTGTCTCGACGCAAGTGACGGTCCGGGATGTGACGCCGGTCATCGACCGGGTGAATCCGACCCTTTCCGACGTGAAGAACACCACCGCCATTGAAACCGTTCCCGAGATTGGCCGCAACATTCTGGCGGTCCTGGCCTTCAGCCCCGGCGTGGTCGCCAACAGCTACGGCGGAGCGGGCGGCGGCTATACCCGCGTGAACGGCGTCCCCGGCGGGTCCATGGACTACCTGGTGGACGGCCAGACCATGGCGACCCACTGGACCAACGAGCTGCAGCAAGATGCGCAGACCACCATGACCTTTCAGGAAGTGAAGATCATCACTGCGCAGGGCGACGCGCAATACAGCCGCCCCGGCGTCGTGGAACTGGTGACCAAGAGTGGCACCAATCAGTTCCATGGGCAGGCCTACGAATTGAACACCAACCAGCATTTGCAGGCGAGGGGCTACCATAGCGGGCCCGTGATTCCTTTCGATCAGCACAATGAATACGGCGCCCAGCTCGGCGGCCCGGTCTGGTTTCCCAAAATCTACAACGGAAGAAACCATACCTTCTTCTTTGTCGATTGGGAAAAGATCAAGGACAAGACCAACGCCTTCGAGGAGTACATCGTCCCCACCACGGCCGAGCGGGGGGGGGATCTTACCGACCTGAAAGCCGCCCCAACGGGCGATCAAATCAATATCTACGATCCGGCCAGCACGACCTACGATCCCGTCACCGACGCCTATGTGCGCAACCAGATCTCTTACAACGGCACACCGAATGTGATTCCGCCGACCGAGCTGAATCCGATCGCGGGATATGTGCTCGGCATTAAAGCCCCCGCGGGTACTTTCCCTATGCCCGACCCGAACATCAACGTGAGCGGGACGGACATAGCGGTGAACGGCACTCCTAACCTGATCCCTTCTGGCCTCAGCACTCCCACCGACGAAACGACGTTCACGGCCAAGGTCGACCAGCTCTTTGGCCCTAACCGGCTGGCCATGCGGTATACCTACACGGCGAGCACGAGGGTGACGTACGCGTCCTACAATCCGACCGATCCGGATACGCGAACCACCGGCGGGCACAATATCGCGGTGGAGTATACCGCGGTCATCTCGCCCCACGCCGTGAATGTGGTGCATGGGGGCTTCACGTACAACCATGCCTTCCGCGGGCCGATAGCCCATCCGGGCGCATCCGGGCTGCTGGGTTTGCCCGTCTATCAGAACGATAACTATCAACCCCAGTTCTACTGGAACGGGGGCAATACTGACTATTACTGGACGGGCCTCGACCGCGACAATCCGCAGGATTACCCAAACCAGACCGCAACCCTAGGCGATCAGTTTTCCTACAACCGCGGCGGCCATTCGATGCTGTTCGGCTTCGACGTCGACAACACTCGCATCAACACCTATCAAGACGGCCAGCCGGGCGGCAATTACGACGACTTCAACGGTAATTTCACCGGCCTGCAGGACCCGAACGCATACAACTCCGATGGATCGCGGAACTATTCCGCCAACGTCGCCAATTCCGGCAGCGGGCTGGCGGATTTCCTGCTGGGCGATATACCTGCCGTCAGCGTGAATACCTATCCCCACTATCACACCCGGCAAAGCGACTTCGACATCTATGCCCAGGACAACTGGCGCGTCACTCCCAAACTGACCCTCAACTTGGGATTGCGCTATACCTACTGGACAGCATTCAACGATGCCGACGACTATTACTCCACCCTGGATCCCAACATTCCGGGCGGCATGGTTGTCTACGCAGGCACAACTCCTGGGAAGGGCAACGCGCAGGTTCCGGCGGCCGTCGTCGCTTCCTTTGTGGCTGCCGGTCTGCCAATCGAGTCGTCGGCGGCGGCCGGCTATCCTTCCAGCCTGTTCACCATGCCGAAAACCAACTTTGAGCCACGGCTCGGCTTCGCCTATCAGATCAACAATAAGACCGTGGTACGCGGCGGCTGGGGCATCTACCAATGGATCATTCCGCTACAGCAGTTTGAACCGATTGTCAGCAAAAACGCGCCCTTCGCCTACAACGCCGCCATCGGCGTGGGTGAGTTCCTCAATGGCACGTCCAGCAACGGCAATGGGGCGGCGTTGGAATTTCCGATCGCTTCCGCGGCTTTTGCCGGAGCGCAGCCCATCAACCAGTGGATGCTGGGT
>JBKQVW010000065.1:0-17387 GCA_052142955.1 Acidobacteriaceae bacterium
GGCCACCTCTAAACTCGCGACGGTCCCCAGTAAGTATTCGACGGCGGGTGTGATGCCAACCAGCTTTCAGGACATCACCACGTACAACAACTTTTACGAATTCGGCACCAACAAGGATGATCCTTCCCACAACGCCTGGCGCCTCAAGACCAGTCCGTGGAGCGTGAAGGTCGACGGCGAAGTGAAAAGCAAGAAGGAATTTGATATCGATGCGTTGATGAAGATTCATCCCCTGGAAGATCGCGTCTATCGGCACCGTTGCGTCGAGGCGTGGAGCATGGTCATCCCGTGGATCGGCTACTCGCTTTCAGAGTTCATCAAACAATGCGAGCCGCTCAGCTCCGCGCGCTATGTACAGTTTCTTTCGATCGAGAATCTGCAGGAGGAGCCGTGGATCAACTCCGTCAGTCTCGACTGGCCTTATTCTGAAGGCCTGCGCATGGACGAAGCGATGAACCCGCTGACGCTGTTCACGTTTGGTTTGTATGGGCAGACGCTGCCGAACCAGGACGGCGCTCCGGTGCGCATCGTGTTGCCGTGGAAGTATGGATTCAAGTCGGCCAAGTCGCTGGTTCATATTCGCTTTGTCAAAAAACAACCGCGCACCACGTGGAATGAGTCTGCGCCAAATGAATATGGTTTCTATTCCAACGTCAATCCAAATGTCGACCATCCGCGCTGGAGCCAGAAATATGAGCGCGTCATCGGCGCACCCTTTTGGAAAGCCCGTCAGCCTACGTTGATGTTCAACGGTTACGGCGATCAGGTGGCTTACCTCTATCAAGGAATGGACCTCCGTAAGAATTTCTAAACCCATTCGCCCATGTCCAACCGTTCCATTGTTGCGCTCAAATTCGTAGTGTTCCCAGCCTGTCTGGTTCCGCTAGGATGGCTTGTTTACCGCGGGTTCACGAGTTCGCTAGGCCCGGACTCTATTGCGACCATTACCCACACCACCGGATTCTGGACGCTGTACTTTCTGCTCATCTCGCTCGCCATCACCCCGGTGCGGCGGTTGAGCCGTCACCTTGCATGGCTCATCCGTTTTCGGCGCATGTTTGGGCTCTATGCGTTTTTCTATGGGACGCTGCATCTGACGACCTACGTGTGGCTCTTCTCCGACTTCGATGTGCACGCCATGCTGCACGATATCGGGAAGCGGCCCTTCATCACCATGGGCATGTTGGGCTGGACCTGCCTGTTCCTGTTGGCGGCAACATCCACCGCCTGGTCGATTCGAAAACTGGGCGGCAAGCGCTGGACGATACTGCACCGTCTAGCCTACGTCGCCGCTACCGCCGGTGTGATCCACTACTGGTGGATTGTGAAGACTGGCGTGCGAACTCCATGGAAGGTGACGGCCGTGCTCGCCGTGCTGCTGTTGGCGCGCGCAGTTTGGTGGGCAAAAGAAGCTGCTAGAAAACGAAAAGTCGCGGTTGCCGCCTAAGCTGCTTAGAAATTTCCCCGCAGTTCGAGGATTCTCCGCACCGGTTCATAGGTGGTGCGATGCAGCGGACACGGCCCGTGCTCGGCCAAGGCGCGCAGGTGTTCCTCTGTGCCATAGCCTTTGTGCGAGGCGAGGCCGTACTGCGGATATTCCTCGTGGTAACGGCACATCCACGCATCGCGGTAGACCTTGGCGACAATCGACGCGGCGGCAATGGAAATGCTGATGGAGTCGCCGTAGATGATTGCCTGCTGCATACACGGCGTGTCCAGCCGCTCGGCGTCGATCAACAGGAAGTCAGGCTGCGGAAATAGTTGCGCGATGGCCGCCAGCATGGCCTGATGTGAAGCGCGGCGGATATTGATAGCGTCGATGGTGGCGGCATCCGCAAAGCCGATGGCCACGGCAATCGCTTTGCGCCGGATGATGCCATCCAGCCGCTTGCGTTCTTCCGACATCAACTGCTTGGAATCGCGCACGCCGCGAATGCGGACCTTTTCTGGCAGAATCACGGCCGCGGCAACCACGGGGCCAAACAATGCTCCGCGGCCTACTTCGTCCACGCCGGCAATTACCGTGGCGCCCTGCTGCCGCGCCGCGCGCTCGTGCTTATCGCCGCAGATTAGGGTGCGCAGGAAGCGCATCTTCTCCGCTTGCTTCGATAGCATCTCTTCGGGCTGTACCGGATCGGATTGCATCTTCGGCATCGTACAAAGTCTATAGCAGGGCAGCGTGTGGAGAACCCGGCAAAAACTCGTCCACACACTGCCAAATATTTCCGCAGGCAAAACTAATTTCCAGCGGCACTCTTCCACACGGTATCCGGCACAAATGCATCCGCCAGGGACATAATCTTCATGCTGTTTTCGAGTTCACTCAGACTTGCCTTGCTATCGACGGCAATTGTCACCGGCTCGCCCGGCAACAGATCAAAGTAGTTGTCGGAAACTTTGGCATCCGTGTCTCCGAAGGACACATAGACGCTGCGCGCCAGCACACTCGATGAAAGGTGCAGCTTATATGCGCCGTTCGCCTGGGTCCATCGGCTTGCGATGTGCGCTGCAGGAAGATGCACTTCACTCGTCGGAACAAAGTACATCAGATTGCTGGAAACTTGCTTGCCGCCGACCGTCAGGTCCATCGCCGCTACGGTTTCCGCCGGGTTCGCTGCCGCATTTGTATACGGCTGTGTGGGAACGCTGATGTAGACCTTGCTGGAGAGCGGGGGAATCGTGATGTTTTGCGTCTGCGTATTCAACATCGTTCCATCGAACTTCAACATGCGGACACGGAGGGTTGCCTGAACCGACGCGGTTTTATCCGAAACGACGGATACCGCCAGACTTCCATCTTTGACGCGGGAGGATACCAGCAGCGGACTATAGAAACGTCGCGCATAGTATTGCAAGGCCTTCCAGCGGCCGTAATAATCAATACTCGACAACGAAACCACCGGCCAGCAATCGTTCAATTGCCAAAAGATGGACCCCATCGTGCGCGGCCGGTCTCGGCGGAGATGCTCGACAACCAGTTTGGTAAATTCGGCCTGCAATACCTGGCTGCCGTACACGAGTGACGCAAAGTTCTTTGGCTCTCCATAATATTGCAGCATGTAGTCGTGAATGATGTGATATGCATTCGCGCCTTTTTCATGGGAGGCCATGACAGCCGTCGAGGTGCTGGTCCGGTCTTGAGGCAAGGTGAACGCATCGATCGTTTGCATATCGGGAAGGGCCTGGAACCCATACTCGCTGACAAATCTGTAATGATGGTCTTCTTCGCTGCTGAACGGCACCTGCGGCATTACATCGATGGAGGCCCAGATCGTATAGTCGTGCGTATCGCCGAACTGCTCACTCCCGCCGACGTCGTCACCATTTTCCAGCACCCAATGGTTCTTGTCCTTCGTCTCTGCGTAGTTCGCACTTGGACTGCTGGGCCAGTACGGCGTTGCCGGATCGTAACGCGCCACTAGCGTTGGAATGATGCCGCTGAACACCGTCAGATAGTCCGTCCACATCTGCAGCCGCGCGAGCTGGGTGACATGGAGGCTATCCTGTAGAAAATTGTTTTCCTGCTCGTTGTTGCCGCACCACAGGACGATGCTGGGATGGTTTCGCAATCGCTTGACCTGATCTTCGACCTCCTGCGCAACGTTCTGCTTAAAGGAATAGGTTCCCGGCTGCCAGGGATTGCCAAACGTGAAGTCCTGCCAGACCATGATTCCCAATTCATCGCATATTTCATAGAACTGCTGCGTCTCGTAGTAGCCACCGCCCCAAAGCCTGACCATGTTCATGTTTGCATCTTTGGCGGATTGCAAGATGTCGCGAATTTGCGACACGGGGACGCGGCTGGGAAAGCTGTCGAACGGAACGACATTCGCGCCTTTGGCAAAGATTGGAATTCCATTCACCACAAATTCAAACGACCGTCCCCATTGGTCGGGATCGCGTCGCAACTCAACAGAACGAAGTCCGGTACGCACGTCGGCGGTATCCTGAATGGCGCCTCGTATCGCTACGCTGGCGTGGAAAGCATACAAAGGCTGGCTGCCATAGCCTGCCGGATACCACAACTCCGGATGGTCAATCGTAATGGGGAGCTCCACATGGTTGACGCCTGGATGCAACTGCGTCGTCTGGGTCGCCGTCGATTCCCTGCCGGCAATTCCATAGTGGATTGTCACGGTCGCAGACGTGTCGACCGACGAGGTCACTTCCACTCCGCCAAGAACGTGGGCCGACTGCGCCGTCACGTCCAGCTGCCGAACGTTCAGATCGGAGATGCGAGCGTCGTCCCAAGCCTCTAACCTGACGGGCTGCCAGACACCGCTCGTAACGAATCGCGGCGCCCAATCCCACCCATATTGATAGGCAGCCTTGCGGATATACCAGCGTGCCTGTGTATGGGTTTCAGGGCGCCAAGGGTCCTGGTCCGCGATTTTCTCCGCGCCACGAATTGGCGAGGTAAAGACGACCAGCAACCGATTGTCTCCGGCTTTCAAATAGGGCTTCGCATTCAGACGATAGGTGCGGAACATATTGTCCGATGTCAGCAAGAGCGTTCCATTCAGATACACCTGCGCGCAGGTGTCGAGGCCATCGAAAACCAGCTCGAGATTTCTTCTGTTCAGAAGCTTTTCGCTGACCGGGATCGTCGTGCGATATTCCCAGTCGGCGTTCTCAATCCACTGCAGCCTGGCCTCATTGTCGCGATAGAAAGGCTCTGGGATCAGCTTGTTACGGAGCAGATCGAGTTGAACATCGCCGGGCACCCTGGCCGGCAGCCACTGGGCGTGGGCAATTCCTTCGAGATTTGTAGCTTGCCGAAACTCCCATCCCTTGTTCAAAACGATCGACTGGTTCGCAGCCGCCCAACTGCATGAGGGTAGAACCGAAGCACAGCCACAAAGCATCAGAGCAAGCAGCATAGGCCGAAAGGCCCGAAACAACTTCATCGTTTCACTCCTATCGAAAGAGGTCCTACCGACAATTTATACTGATTTGCACAACTCGTTGGTTCCGATGTCCGGCCGTCGCGACAGATGGGCAATCGACCCGCTCGCCGCTACACTGTAGCTTCAGGAATCACGCAGTTGAGTTACAGCACATCACGACTCTGGAGATCCGTATGGCGATTGCGATGCCACTCGAACAGGACCTGACGGAAACTTATTCGATTTCGGCGGAACAGGTTGAACAGTATCAGGCCAATGGATACATCAAGCTGAAGCATGTGCTTTCACCGAAAACGCTGGCATATTACGGCCGAGAAATCACTCGCAAAGTGAAAGAACTGAACTCCGAGCATTTGCCGATTGAGGAGCGCGACTTGTACCATCGCGCGTTTCTGCAAGTAGAAAATCTTTGGGAGAGTAGCGACATCGTGCGCGAGTTCGTCACCTCTCCGAAGCTTGGCCGCATCGCGGCACAGTTGATAGGCACATCCGGCGTGCGCATTTACCACGACCAGGCGCTTTATAAAGAGGCGGGCGGCGGCATTACTCCGTGGCATGCGGACCAGTATTACTGGCCGGTGAATACAGGGAAAACCATTACGGCGTGGATCCCGCTGCAAGAAACACCGCTGGAAATGGGGCCGCTGGCTTTCTGTCCTAAAAGTCACCGCGTCACGTATGGCCGCGATCTGGAAATCGGACAGGAAAGCGAAGACAGAATCGGAGCTGCCTTAAAAGATCACGGGATCGACGAGGGAAAGTTCGATCTGGGAGAAGTGAGCTTTCACTCCGGCTGGACGTTCCATCGCGCCGGTGAAAATACGACTCCGAAGCCGCGCGAAGTGATGACGATTATTTATATGGATGAAGATATGCGCCTGACTCAGCCCGTTAATCACTATCAACAAGCGGATCGCGACACATATTGCCCCGGCATTGAGGTGGGAGCGCTCATCCATAGCCCGAAGAACCTGTTGGTTTGGAGCAGCCGCACCTAGACAGAGAACGAGTTCGGCAATCGACGAATTTGTTTCCGATAGCGTGGTCCACAGAGCGAGCAGGAATATCCGGTCGATTCGAAAAAGCCTATGGTTCTACCTGCCAGGTCCAGGCATATAGCTGGTGCCTGTGGAACTGATACGGCTGGTAGAGCGGCAGCTTCCCATAACGCACATCGGGAGTAAAGTGAAAACTATACGTCTCACAGTCCAGGATTGCATTCACCTGGGTGCCCCTGGGCGTCGCGGGATTCAGTTCAATGACGCTGGTCCGGTTTTGCGCTGAGGTCCACTCCCGCCCCTTGTCTTCCTGCAGGTCGGCGGTTTCCGTGATCCAGGGGGAATCCGTGTAAACCTTGGCCCGGCACCAGTTTCCTTTGTCAAACGGATCCAACCCTTGCGCAACCTGGACCCAGACGGTGGCCTGTTCCCCGGGCTCCAGAATTCCATTTCCATTTCCTTTTCCTTCTGTAACCGTGCGAGGTACACTTGTGCCTCCTCCGTGAACACCCTGCCAGAAGATAGGAAACGTCTTGGTGCGCCCATCCAGAACCGCGATTGCCAGCGGCGCGGAGAGATTCGATGGAGCGACGAGGACATCAATGTATTTGTGAGTGGCCGTTGCATCCTGCTGGCCGTTGGCCGTCATTGCACTCGCATTCAGATACAAACGGGCCCTGGCAAAATCGCCATCCCCAGCCGTAAACCGCACGAGAAACTTCGAGGTAAGATCGAGCATCTGTCCAGGTCTCAGCTCAGGCACCTCGGCGTCCCCATGCAAGATCTGCACTGTCGGATAGTCCGAACTCAATTCAACTTTCAGGCTCTTGAGTGGCGCGGCACCCGGGTTCCAAAGCCGAATTGGAATTGAGAGTGGGCGGCCTGGCATTGGGCGCAAGAAATCCTTCATCGTCACCGGCAATAGGACCGCAGGTTGTTGCGCATCGACGCCGGGCCCCGAAATACCAAATTCATGCCCACTGCAATCCGTTGCAATATGCAGTTTTCCCTGCTGATCGGCAACCAGCGCATGGGTGATCGAACGGTCGTCCTTGAGGCTGAAGTCGTAAACCTTGTAGGTCGCGTCGTGCTGATAGAGAGCTGTCGTCGTTACGTTTACTATTTTGCAGACGGCGGGCGGCCCATCCGGCGCCCAACGGCGCGTTGCAACCATCAACCCTCCGCGACTGACATGCTTCAGGTAGATCAGTGCCGGGCCGGCAATGTCCGCGTGGACGCGATATCCCCACACATCGAAATTGTCGAAGGCGCTGGCATAGTTCCAGTGCGTCGGGGTTGTGTCGAGCGCCGGATCAGCAAAGGCGCGCATGTGAAAGTCAAATGTCTCGGCGATCGAAGTGGCCCAGTGCCGATGATATTCGTCCTGCCGAAATTCAAAGTCGACGCTGGGCGCTGCGGCAAAGGCTGCGCGCGTCTGCTCGGTGTACTGGCTGATAAAGTCGCCACTCGCGCGCACCAGTCGGATGGGCGTGTGTTCGAAACTCAATACATAATCCCTGGGCCGCCACAAGGAGCGCCTGCCTTTTTCTCCCACATAGAATTCCGGGCCAGGATTGAACGCTGAGGAGCTGCCGATGATCGACGGATAACGAGCCCCCAGGTACAGGCTCATAAAGCCTCCCATGCTCAATCCGGACGTTGCGCGATAGCGACGAGTCGTCAGAGTGCGATAGTTGGCGTCGATCGTGGCGACCTGTTCCAGAAAATACTTTCCGAAATCGGACTCCCCACCGGGCCGGCGAACATCGTACGGGTCGCCTCCATAAAATCCGGTGTAATCGCGCGCGACATATCCATCCCAGGCAACAACAATGATAGGATGGCTAGCTACGAAGCGGCAGATTTTCGGCACGGTATCTTCGCCGTGGTCATAGTCCTCCAGCGTGTACCTGTCGCTGTGGCCGTGAAAGTAATAGATGACAGGGTAGCGAGTCGAAACAGAATCGTAGTCCGCTGGAAGAAAGATTCGGTAGTGCCTGATTCCCCCAAAAACATGGGAGTCGAAGGTTTCGTCGCGCAATTGTGCAGTCCCTGCCGGGCAGGTAAGGACGGTATCCGGAGAGGTCCTTTGATCGTGCAGGACTGCCGGCTTAACTCCCGCTGACGGGTGAGCAGGATGCGCGACAGTGCTGGATCCGTCGGACGAAACCGTTTGACCGGGAAGAGTGGCGACGGAAGATAGGACCCAGGCAAGGTAGCACGCAAATAGCCTGATCGATAACTTGGGCAGAGATCTCGGCATCAAGGAAAATCGAAAATTTTGAAGTGTACGCATGTCTTCCGGTCAATTTCTACTTGCGAACGCTATGCTTCATTGGGCTTGGCTGCACAACGGGTAATTGCTCGATCAGCCAGCGTACCAGTTCCTTGCCGCCGGTGAAGTTGTCGTATTCCGACGGCAGGTTATGGTTATGGCCATCCACGTACTCGTTGTACAACCATGGGTCGACGACGGCGAACACAGTTCCCTTGCCGTATTTGGCCACCGCCATCATGACATTTCCATCTTTCCGAACCGAGGGAACAGCTGAGCCGCGCATAGAAATCGTACAGGTGTCTTTCATGTAGAAAATGTGGGACCCCGGAAAAACCGGAAGATTGCCGCTGGTTGCCACCCGGCCATGCTCGATGTCATCCCCGACCACATGGTTGAAGAGCACATCATTGAAGTGGATACCAAACTTGTCCGCAAGCAGGTCAAGGTGATCGATGTCGGCATTCGCTGGATCATTTTCCATCAGGACCAGCACACCTCCCTGCCGGACCCATTCGGCAACCTGCACGGCATCCTTGGGTTGTAGGTAGTGCGGATGGGGATTCTTCGATGGAATGTCCGGCGAAACGATGATGTAGAACTGCGCCTGCTTCAAGTTTTGAAGCGAAGGGGCCGTGTACAAGGTCGCTGTCGAAACTCCATAGCTACGAAACATGTGACCGAAGAAAGAAAATCCGCTGTTCGATCGATCGTTCCACTTATAGTGGAAATACTCCTGCTGGCCGGCCGCATTGGTCCGCTGTTGACTATTGAACCAGGCGTCCAGCAAGACGGTAGCGCCATGGCCCGTCTGGGCGATTGGCGCCAACTCCATTTCACTGCTTGCCAGTAGAAATGCTCCCACACCGTGAGGCTCGTTGCTGCTCTTGGGCCTGGCTATGTAATAGGAGTAGCCGGTTCCGACAAGCGTTCCAACCGACGTGTCGCTAATGGCAAGCGAACCGTCCGGGTTGTTTTGAACGAAGCGGTGCAGAATGCCGCGATAGCCGCGAAACGCATTGCTTTCGTACTTTGCCGGAAGATATCCAAGGCGCACACCTTTGGCAAAGGCATAGGTGAACATGCAGGACGCCGAGGACTCCAGGTAATTCCCTTTGGCTTCCGGCTTATCCAGCACCTGGTACCATAGCCCCGTCTTGGGGTCTTGAACCTTGGCGACCGCCTCTGCGGTCCGATTCAGAATTGCAAGGAGAGTTGCGCGACCAGGATCGTCGCGCTTGTAATACGGCAATGTTTCCACCAGTGCCATCATGTACCAGCCAGTTGCGCGCCCCCAGAAGACCGGAGAATCTCCGGTGATTTGATTGGCCCATGCCTCCTTCTTAGACTCATCCCAGGCGTGATAGAGCAGGCCGGTCTTTGGGTCGCGCGCGTGCCGATCCAAAAGAGAAAATTGCCGTGTGATGTCCGCGAAATCCTGAGGTTCATGAAACATGGACGCGTACTCTGCGTAGAATGGCTCCGCCATATACAGCCCGTCCAGCCACATTTGGTCTGGAAGTTGCCCTTGATGCCAGAATCCACCGGACGCATTCCGCTGCTGCGTGGCAAGCTGCCTCCGCAATATCGTGGCTGCCTTGTAGTACTTCGCGTCCTGCGTGACCCCATATAGAAGGAGCAACTGCCTCCCCAAAAGAATGTTGTCCAAGCTCTGGGCTTGCGGGTCATAGGTCCGGATGGATCCATCCGGCGCCACAAACTGATCGACCGCCTGCTTCACATAGTCGTAATACGCCGGATCGGGATCGTTATGCCAGACAGCGTCCATACCATCCAGCACGATGCCCAGCCGATAGTCCCATTTCCATTCTCCCTGGTCCGCAGACCAGTGGCCATCGGGCCAATTCCGCATGACGGACTGCGCCATTTGCTGCGACAAGGGAGTGGTTTCCGCAAGCACCCCGCAAGAGCAGAGCGCGACAACGCCAATCGCGCAACACGCCGCGGCGCGGATCAAAGAGCTGAAGGTTTTCCGTTGAAACTTTGCGGCAGACCTGGCGCGAAATTCGGCAGATGGTTCGAAAGCAAGCATGCATTTCTCTCCTGAGGCATTGGGTCCCAGCGTTGTCCATCGAGGGGGCGTGGACCGTAGCGCTGCTGGCTTTGGATGATTGTTGATACGCAGTACAGGCTACTCTCTGAGGCACCGTCCGCGCCAGAGCGCGGACACGGTAGCGGTGGATTTCCTATTTGAAACGCTGCAACACTTTCTCCGCTTCGCTTCCTTGCAGCCATGCCGAGGTATTTCCTTCGGAATTGCGGAATTCCGGCAGACTGTCCGCAGGCATAGTGGGTGTGGACAGATGCTGCTGGGTTGTACTGTAGGCCTGCTTCACTTCATCGGGCAGGGTGGCCAGTTGTTCCTGAATGCTCTTTTGAATGGTGGCTACAACTTCTGGATATTCCGAGGCGCAGTCATAACTTTCTTTGGGATCGTCCGCCAGATTATAGAGCTCAGGATTTCGAAGCCGGTAATTGATTCGACCCTGGCTCGGAGCCGGCATAAACATCGGCGTGTTTCCGCGCGCGATATGCAGCTTCCATTGCTTCCATCGCGCGCATTGAATGTTCCAGCCTTCAAAGCACAGCAATGCACTTCGTTCGACGGCCTGCTGCCGGCAGGTGAGCAACGTCCAGATATCGCGTCCGTCGAGCGGATACCTGGGTAGTTCGCCATGGCATAGACCTGCCACCGTGGGCAAAATGTCCATGTGCGAAGCCAGCGCATCCGTCACGCGGCCCTGAGGCAGTGTGCCGGGCATGCTGGCAATCATGGGAATCCTGAGTCCGCCTTCGTACACACCGCCTTTGCGTCCACGAAGATTGCCAGTGCTTCCCTGAAACCACGGACCATGATCGCTGGTAAAAATCACCAGGGTCTTGTCCCTTGAGCCATTTCGTGCCAAGGCGCGCATGATCTGCCCGACACTCCAATCAATCTCCGCAACCACGTCTCCGTAGAGGCCGAGGTTCGACTTACCGCGAAACGCGTCCGATGCGTGCAAAGGAATGTGCGGATAGGAGTGCGCCATGTAGAGAAAGAACGGCTTGTCTTTCGGCTTCCGTAGAAACTCTACCGCTTTCCTGGTGTACTGCTGCGTCAGAGTGTTTCGATCCGCTTCCGGTTCCAGGACCTTCGAATTATGCAGCAGCGGCAGCGGGTCCATGTCTACGCTATAGGGAACTCCAAAGGATTCATCGAATCCGCGCTGCGTTGGCTCGTACGGTGGCAGATCGCCCAAGTGCCATTTGCCGACGGCGAGGCTAGTGTAGCCTGCCTTCCGCATCACATTCGCCAGCGTGATGGCGTCGAGAGACATCCCGGTTTCGCTGAGCGGTCCAAATGCGCCGGTGGCTCCGACGCGGGTCGGGTAGAGTCCGGTCATCAGCGCGGCGCGCGAGGCGGAACACAATGCGATCGGCGTGCAGTGGTTGGTGAAACGCACGCCCTGTGCCGCAAGCCTGTCGATGTTGGGCGTCGCCAGTTTCGATCCATAGCATCCTGGATCGCCATAGCCAAGGTCATCGCAAATGATGACCACTACGTTGGGGTGATCCGGTTTGCCGGATTGAATCGCTGTATTCGATCGCGCCGCTGCGTCGGCCTTTTCGGTGGGCACACCGTCCAAGGTAGATGCAGCCAGAGAAGCTCCGGCAGTGACTAGAAATTTTCTGCGATCCATGCGCACCTGAAGAGTCGGCGACCGGCATCTGCCGCCGTCAGTCGGTAGTTTAGCTCATGGCGCCCTGCAGATGAAATAGACGCTCTCTGTCACTCAGTTTGAGACGGTTGCCAATATACTGCGCGAGCCGGGGACACACCGTGGCGCGGAAGCCGATATGAAAATGGACTCACCAAGAGCCTGACCATCCTTAGGAAAAATGCGGTGGTGCAATCACTGTCTTCGCGATAGGATTTCCTCTAAGCTTCGGTACTTTGGTGGAGTCCAGCTTGCTAGATACAGGCCAAAATATCTATCTCATCGTGCTCTGGGTCGTTCTTTCGATCACCTGTCTGGTGCTGCTGAATACGTTATGGGAACCGACCCGCCGCAGCGTTCATAACGACGTGATCGGATGGCAAATCGCCATCCTAGGCACGATTTACGCTGTGATGATTGGCTTTATGTTGTACGCCGTGTGGACAAATTTCCAGACAGCAGAGACCAATGCCAACAATGAAGCGAACAATCTGGTAAATCTATTTCGCGCGGCGGATGGGTTGCCGCAGCCGCAGCGAGACCTGATCCAGCAATCTGCACGGAATTACGCCTACGAGGTCATCACGCAGGAATGGCCACAGATGCACCGTGCCCAATCGGGCTCGACCAGCGAACCCTATGGCGGCCAAGAATATGTGATGAAACTGTGGATGACGACAACACAAACTTCCACGGACACTCTGGCGCAGCAAGCCAGCCTGCGTCAAGTCATGATCGAACTCAGCAGCATGACGGAGCATCGTCGCGTTCGCCTTCTGGAAAGCAGGACGAAGATGCCGACCATTTTGTGGGCCGTGCTGGTCATGGGCGGAATGATCACGATCGCTTCTTCCTGCTTGCTCGGAAGCGAGAACGTTGTGCTGCATTTCGTGCTGATTGTTGCTCTCAGCTTATTGGTCTCTCTTGCCCTGGTTGCCATCGGCGATATCGATCGTCCATTTCAGGGCTCTGTGAATGTCAGCTCCTATGCATTTCAACAAGCGCAGGAAACCATGATACGACCGTATACGGCGTCGAAATAGGAACGGAGCGCAGCCGTTTGCAAGGATTGCCGATAAGAGCGACAAAGGCCGCATCCCCTGCAGGAATGCGGCCCTCAAATCCTCTGAAACCCCGCGATTTTTATTTGGCGCGAGTTGAATCAGCTTCGCGCAGGCGCGCAGCCTTGCCGCGGAGTGCCCGCAGATAGAAAAGCTTGGAACGCCGCACGCGAGCAGAGCGGACCTTTTCCACCTTTTCCACCACTTTGCAATGCAACGGGAAAATGCGCTCGACACCCTGGCCGAAGCTCATCTTGCGAACAGTGAAACTGCCTTCCGCGCCATTCTTGCGCGCGATCACGATGCCTTCAAAGGCCTGCACACGTTCTTTGTCGCCTTCTTTAATTTTTACCTGAACACGGACCGTATCGCCCGGGCCAAAATCGGGGAGATCGGTGCGTTGAAGCTTGGCAGCAAGACGCTGCATCACGGGATGAATCGACATAAAATAGTTCCTGCTCTAGATAGAAAATAGATAGATAACGCAAAACACCAGTGTACATGGAATCAGCGTTTTCGTCATGTTTTGACGACGCGATCTCGGGCCGGACTTAGCGCCCGCGGCTACCTAGCACCCATGGGTACTGGGTGCCGATCAGCGGGCGGAATTGTCATTTCTCATGACGCATCTCTTCCAGCAGTGCGCGGTCTTCCTCTGTCAAGTGGGCTTCAGCCAATAAGTCCGGACGATTCTGCAACGTCTTCGCAAGCGATTGGCGACGACGCCATCGGCGAATGTCTTCATGATTACCGGAACTGAGGACCGCTGGAACCTCCGCTCCGCGAAATTCTGGCGGCCGTGTGTAGTGAGGATAATCGAGCAGTCCTCCGGAATCGCAGGTAGATCGCGGCGGCCCGTCGGCTATCGTTCCGCGGCCGGCCGAGGCGAAAAGTTCAGCGGTGGCGGGAGGATCGGCGGCGAAGCTCTCATAGCGGGAAGAATCCTCGTTTCCCAAGACTCCAGGCAATAGCCGGCTCACCGCATCGACAATCACCGCAGCGGCCAGCTCACCCCCGGAAAGCACGTAGTCACCAATCGAAAGCTCAGTGTCGGCCAGCAAATCATTGACACGTTCGTCCACGCCTTCGTAGCGCCCGCACAGAAACACGATTCGATCCACCCGTGCCAATTCCCGCGCCAGTGCCTGAGTAAAGGGCTTGCCCTGCGCCGACAACAACACCACGCGCTCTCGGGTTGTGTCGCGTGTACTTTTTCCGGCAACCCCCAGCGACTCGACGGCTCGAAACAGCGGCTCCGGCTTCAATACCATCCCCTCGCCGCCGCCAAACGGCCGGTCATCGACAGTCTTGTGCCGGTCGGTGGTAAAGCCGCGCAAATTGTGGATGCTGACGCGAACCCTTCCCTCGTCAATGGCGCGCCCCAGCACCCCGAACCCGAACGGGCTTTCAAAGAACTGCGGAAACACTGTCACGATGTCGAATTGGATCGTCTTCGCCGTCATCTTTCCCGTCTACGCAATCCCCTGCTCTAGCTGTTTTTCTTCCACTTGATCCCGCATCCGACGCTAGCCTGCTGCTGTGCGGCAACCGGCTTGCCAGCCATCACATTGTCTATCGCGGCGCGCAAGTCGCGGCCGTCGACAACGATTCCATTGCCTGGACGGCTATCGTCAAGCTGGCCACGATAGACAAGTTTCTTGTCTGCGTCGAAAAGGAAATAGTCCGGCGTGCAGGCCGCGTGGAAGGCCCGTGCAACGTCTTGTGTCTCATCGTACAGATAAGGAAACGTGAAACCATGTTCACTCGCCTGGGCTCGCAGTCCCGGCGGAGCGTCTTCAGGATAGGTATCCGCGTCGTTGCTACTAATGGCGACAATGCCGAGGCCACGGCCCGCGTAGTCGCGCCCCAGCCGCGCCAACTGTTGATTGACGTGTTGGACGAACGGGCAGTGCGCGCACAGAAACATCACTAACAATCCTCGTGCACCGGCGATCTGATCGCGCGTTACCGTCTTGCCGGAAATCACATCCGGCAGTGAAAAATCAGGCGCTGTTGTTCCCAGCACAAGCATCGTAGAAGCGGTGCGAGCCATCCCATTCTCCTTTCGAAACCATAGGATATGATGCGGCCGTTTTCCAGGGGTTAATGTTCTTATCCTACCCCGGAACGTTACACGGACCGTCCCGAAGGATCCCATGTTTGCGGAATCGAGAGTTGATGGCCAATTCCGAAATATCCGCCTACCCCCGGCCGCGGTAGTACGATTACGGCACACGAGAAGGACTCTGGAACTCCCTGACAAGAATTCCGCGTAATAGAGGAGGAACCTTGCGCCACGCCACGATGTTTCTGACTGCTCTTTTTCTGTTGCCTGCCGTCTATTGGCCCGCCATCCATGCTCAACAGCAGGGCGATTCGGCGTTGTTGGGATTTTCCGCGGCAAGCGCCAAGAGCGAACTCGACCTGGAGAAGCGCTTTGCCGCGATTCCCGACCCACAGCGGATGCGCGCGAACATGAAGTTGCTCAGCGCCCGGCCCCACCACGTCGGATCGCCGTATGACAAGCAGAATGCTGAGTGGATACTCGCGCAGTATAAGAAGTGGGGGTGGGACGCGCATATCGAGACCTTTCAGGTGCTCTTTCCCACTCCAAAGACAAGGTTGCTGGAGATGGGCAGCTTTCACGCCAAACTTGAAGAGCCCGCGGTCGCCGTCGATCCGACCAGCAATCAGAAAGACGAACAGCTGCCGACGTATAACGCTTACTCTCCAGATGGAGACGTGACAGCGCCGCTGATTTATGTGAACTATGGCCTGGTCGAGGACTACGAGGAACTGGCCCGCTATGGCATTTCCGTCAAGGGTGCGATCGTCATTGCGCGATACGGCAATTCCTGGCGAGGCATCAAGCCGAAGGTCGCCGCCGAACACGGAGCGATTGGCTGCATTCTTTACTCCGATCCCGCAGACGATGGCTATGCGGTGAACCAAGTCTTCCCCCATGGGCCCATGCGTCCCGGAGAAGGCGTCCAGCGTGGAAGCGTGCTCGATGCGCCGTTATACCCCGGGGACCCGTTGACTCCTGGAGTTGGCGCAACAGCGGACGCGAAGCGGCTAAGCCGGGAAGATGCGCCTTCTCTGCCAAAAATTCCCGTACTGCCCATCTCGTACGAGGATGCTCAACCGCTGCTGGCCGCGCTGCAAGGGCCAGCCGTTCCTGCCGCCTGGCGCGGCGGCCTTCCCCTGACCTATCGAATAGGGCCGTCGAATAGCGAAGTCCATCTGAAGCTCGCGTTCAACTGGGACCTGAAGCCCGTCTATGACGTCGTCGCAACCATGCGCGGGTCCGAGGAGCCGGATATTTGGGTACTGCGCGGCAATCATCATGATGCATGGGTGAACGGAGCCGACGACCCCATCTCCGGGCAAGTAGCGTTATTGGAAGAAGCTCGCGCGATTGGGCAACTGGCCGCTACCGGATGGAGACCAAAGCGAACCATCATCTATCTGTCCTGGGATGGCGAGGAGCCGATGCTGTTGGGCTCAACCGAGTGGGCGGAGGAGCACGCTGCCGAACTTCGCAAGCACGCCGCCATCTATGTCAACAGCGACAGCAACGAGCGCGGCTACCTGTTTGCCGAGGGCTCCCATTCGCTGGAACCACTGGTGAATCAGGTCGCGCAGTCGGTCGAAGATCCAGAGACAAAGGTCTCCGCGTGGCAGCGACTGCGCGCCTGGGAGTTGCTGAACGGCACGCCGGAAGAGCGCAAAGAAGCCGCCACCCGCACCTATCTGCGCATTGGAGCACTCGGCACCGGCTCCGACTTTACCGCGTTCCTTGACCATCTTGGCATCGCTTCGCTCGACGCCAGCTATCGGGGCGAAGACACCGGAGGGGGCGTGTACCATTCCATCTACGACGATTATTACTGGTACATGCACTTTTCCGATTCGACATTTGTCTACGGACGCGCGCTCTCTCAGACCGATGGCAAACTGGTCTTGCGCATGGCCCAGGCCAACCTGCTGCCGTACGACTTTGCCGCGCTGGCCGACACGCTGCACGTATACACCCGGGAGGTGAAGGAGTTGCTTGCCGCCCGGCAAGCGCAAGCAAAGGAGCGTGCCGCCGCGCTTGACATGCACGCCTATACGCTGACCAGCGATCCACGGAATCCGATGGTGGGGCCGCCCGCGTTGGCGATGCCACCCTTTCTGGACTTCGCGCCGCTGGACAATGCTCTGGCAGTGCTCGACCAATCCGCGGCCCACTACAGCACCGCCCGCACGCATGCGCTCAGCGGGACACTTCCAACAGAACGTTTGAACCATATCAACGAGGAATTGACGCAGGCTGCAAGGAAGCTGACCAGCGAACAAGGCCTGCCCCGCCGCCCGTGGATGCAGAACCTGATCTATGCTCCCGGCTGGTATACGGGCTATGACGCGAAGACGCTGCCGGG
>JBKQVW010000066.1:0-46436 GCA_052142955.1 Acidobacteriaceae bacterium
GCGATGAACCCGCTTCGCCCGGCCACCATCACACCCAACTTCTATCGCGTCGCTCACAAGGAGATCGTCGGCCACGCAGGCGCTTATGTCTATACGGCCAGACCCGGACGCTTACGGAACAACATCACTTGGCACGATTCGGATAAACCTCAGAGACTTCGAGGAGACAGGAACCGAAGCTTTCATCTTCAATGAGAGTCTCCTTGAATTGCTTGAATGACTCATCAAACGCCCGCTCGTTTCCCTGCCAATCCTGAGCAAACGCAGCATAGAGAACATTGGTGGCCGCAGTGCACCGGTCGAGTGTCTCCCGGCCACGCCCGTCAAGCCACTGTTCACGTGCCGCAAGCCAATCGTCGATGGCTTGCGCAAGCAGGAGTTGGGCTTCGGGCGCCGCGAGACATTCGTTCCGCAGAGCTACGCGTGGGGCGTCGAGGCCCAGGTGGACTGGTACGAAGCGTACGCCGATCTGGACGGCGAGCGGGTCAAGCTGCAGGTGTTTTCGATGCGATCGATGGCCAGCGGCGCGGCTTATCATCGGGCCTATCTGAGAGCTACGCAGCAGGCGTTTCTGGAGGCCCACGAACTGGCGTTTCACTTCGATTTAGCGCGAATCAACACTCGCTCCAAGCGACATCGGCGTTTATCGGGAGTAATCCGTCAAGCTGCACATTTTGGGTCACCGGTGGTCCATCGAGGCAGACGGCCGCTTTGGATTCAGCGAAAAATGGTCGTCTAGTGATACTCACAATTGCCCTTCCTCAAATCGGTATAGCATTCTCGATGTTCTACTCCTGCGGGCGTACCATATAACGATATCGATATGAGAAGAATGGACTACAGTGTTTTGGGAACAGCGATCAAGCCACTTTTCGAGCCACTAAGCGACGATGCTAGGGCTAGAACGCCCGGTGTTCTCGAATTTGAGAATCGCGAGAGCGCCCTTGATTTCATGTTGAGATCGCAGGCTGAGGGATTTAGGTTCTCAGGCGCTCCAGTGTTTGGTCATGGTTTGTCACCCCTATTCCAAGTCACTGTTTACGGTGGGTTGAATCCTATTGCTTATTGGCGGCAGTTGATTATCGGCTGTTTGGCATTTGGCAGATGAACACCTAAAAACGCCGCTACGGTCGGTGCAATCTGTCGCATATCTATTGTGCCAACATCCCGATGGTGGGCGATTCCAGACCCCACCGCGAAGAAAGAGGAACGCATTTGGGGAAAGCTGGGCAGGTAGCCATGCGTTCCAGTTCCAGGAGTTGCATTTACCACTTCGCCCCGGAGAGATCCTCCACCCTCGAATCCAGGCTTCCACGCCACCATAAAGGCGGCATTCGGATCGCCGCCCTCAGCGATAATTTCGTTGTGGGTGAGAATACGCGAGATCCCGTACGAAGGATCCGCCTTCAAGCGCGCTAACAGAATGGTGACTTCCTTTTGAACTTTTTCATCGTTTGGATCGTGCAGAATGATGTACGCAGTGCCGTCGGCATTCCACATTGTCGCCTTCCAGGAAGCCACTGCTGGCTTTGTATCTGCGCTTGCGGCCTTGAGCGTAATCAGGCCGGCTTTGACAAATGGGATCAGTAAATTCACCCGAGAATGGGTTCCAACAAAGCCGTGGTCCGAGACTACGACAATGATCGCCTGTGGATTATTAGCGCGCTCGGCTACAACTAGTCTTCCGATCATCCCATCGATCGCTTCCATTGCCGCGTTACTTTTCGAGCTAAATGGACCGGTAGCATGCTCAATAGCATCGAGTGAAACGAGATGGAGGGTCATAAATCCAGGTTTTTTGTCTGTGATGAGATCGATCGAGATTTTTGTCAATAGTTCGTCAAAGGCTGTAACTGGCTTGACGATATAAAAGGGGCCGGTCTTCTTCTCAAGTTGACTCAGATAGTCATCGGGACGGGAGAGGGCCTCCATGAGGTTGTGGCCATCATTAGTACGCGCGGGGTACGCAGGCACAAGATAGTCGATATTGCGCGCGTTCACGGTAACTGGCCAGAATACGCTTGCCGTTGGAATTCCCGCTTTCGAAGCTACCTGCCAAAGTGTGGGCACTTTGATGTCCGGTGCATACCAATACCAATTCCCAGGGTCCGTGCCAAGCGGATCAAAGCGGGTATTGTTGTAAATTCCATGCTCAATTGGCCACACTCCAGTTACAAGCGTGATATGACTGGGAAAAGTTATTGTAGGCAAAACTCCTATTACACCAGTCGCATAGCAGCCCTCCTGCATAAAGCTACGCAGTACCGGAACCTTTAATTGATGCGCATCAGCCTGCGTTATATAGTCGGGACGCATGCCATCGACGGAGATCATCAGAACCGGCGGCCTGGTCTTCTGGGCATTCGCCCAGAAAAATGTGCATCCCATAAAAGCCAGCAGAAAATACCGGATACAAGGCCCGAAACTCTTCAAGAAATCCTCCTTAAATGAAGACTGTGAATCGCAAAAAGCCCCTGTCACCTTCAGAGTGGCAGGGGCTGATAGAGCAGTTAGAAGTGATATCGCGCAGAGAATTGAATTTGCCGCTGGGGAGAACGGGTGCTTGTAATCTGCCCGAAGGTATTATCGGTGACTCCACGGTCAGGATCGGCATAACTGGCGATGTTAAATGCATTGAAGAAGTCAGCGCGAAAATCCACCGATTGACCACTCGCTGTGATGGGAAACGTCTTAAAAAGGGAGAGATCGATTTCTCGGTAACCGGGGCCCCGCTCCGTACCCACGCCTGCAGTTCCAAACGTGCTCGGCAATTCTGGCCCATAGGCACATTGACCGTTGGAGGCTCCCGTACAGGGTATGGCTGAGGTATCGGTTCCGAACCAGTGCTGCACCGAACGGTTCACGATCTTCAGATTTCTGTACTTATTAGCTCTTGCTGTCAATGCATTCACACTTGCATTGTTTGGACTGGAAATCGTAATCGGAAAACCCGTATATAGTGTCCCCGTTCCTGCAACTTTCCATCCGCCAATCGCTTCGTTGACAACGTTGTTCAGGTTGTTTCCAAAGCGCTTGCCATGACCAACGGGAAGTTCAAAAAGTCCGGTCGCGGTTATGTTATGACGGATATCGAATCCGCTGGGACCATAATCTGCTGCTGGATTATAGGCATTCTGCCAGTAAGCGCTGGGCCCGTTCACGCCGGGGACCCCATAGAAGCCAGGATTGTTGGTGAGAGACTTGGCATACGTGTAGTTGAGGGTAAACTCCACGCCGTGTTGAAGACGCCTGCGAAGGATCGCCTGCAGCGCGTTGTAATTGCTCATGCCTTCCGATGCCGTGACTTTTACCAGCCCTGTCTGTCCTACGAGATTATAGAAAGGCGCATTGGTGCAGTTCTGGACGCAAGGTGTATGCCATTGGTTTCCGTCGATGGGAACAATCAGATGCTGACCGGTCTCTCCAACATAGCCCACCTGAACGGAGGTGTGATTGTTAATCTGATATTCCGATGTGAGGCTGAACTCCTGAATGTACGATGGACGTAGATTTGCCGCCCAGGCAAAGTACTGTGTCGTGCTTACGGATATATTTCCGGGCGCAGTCGCAAACCCATTCTGGACCAACAGAGGCGTTCCTCCCGAAGTTGTGCTTGGAGTAATCGCCTGGGCGACAAAGGAATGTTCAAAGGGTGGATTTTCCGTGAGGCGAAGGCTTGAACCAGTCCCCTCGAGAGTCACCGTAGTTCCATAGCCCCCGCGGATGACAATGCGTGGTTTCGGCTGATAGGCAAAACCGACTCGAGGCATGAAGTTGGTATAGACCGGGTTATACAAAGCCCGACTATTGCCGTTTTGTCCCGCATACTCGAGACCCGCTGTTCCCAAGGACGGGTCTGTAAGATTCACATTGACTTCTTTGTTATTCACCTCGTAGATCGGTTGGTCGTATTCATAGCGGACCCCGAGATTGATCGTGAGGTTCGGCTGCAGCTTCCAGTCATCCTGAGCAAAAGCCGCATCGCGCCATTGACGCTGACCAGTGTAGCCACGCACCCCCCCAATACCGGCATAGATAGCGCGGTCGAGGACGAAGTCCGCATAAGAGTAGCCTGTTGCCCTCAACGAAGGATTGCCGGTGAACTGTCCGCTGTATTCGAAGATACCCAGCGTCCCTTCGTTGCCGGGATCAAAGTTGTTCTGCTGGTAACGAATGAACTGAACGCCGAATTTGCTGATGTGATTTCCATGCTGCCATGTCAGATTGTCAGCATAGATGAAGCTATTATCCCGCTTTCCGTATATGCCGGCAGTTGTACCAACGTGGGTGATTGTACCCGTTGTCATCAGCTGTTCACTAAAGCCAACGTATGTCTGCGGCCCAGGAATGCCTACCTTTGTGTTGCCCGTAACTCCGAACAGACCGCTGGGGTCCTGTATTTTGCCGTTTCCATACGCGAGGCGGGTAAAACTTGCACGCAGTTCGTTTACGACAAAATCAGAGAAGACGTGGGTCCAGTTCACAACGAAGCTGTGGACCGGATAGTCGTCCGCGGCAGGAAAGCTGACGGGAAGAACAGAATGGCTAACTCCATCGTATGCATCCCCCATGGAATATCTGCTCATAAGCGTATCTCGCGGGCCAGCCGTGTAATCGATGCGAAAGTCGCCCTGATTATTGACACTGAATGATTTCTGATAGCCTCGATAGTTATTTTGCGCGATCCCGTCCGTGGGCGTCCGGTTCGGTAGCGGGTAGGCTTCAGGATGAGCGAACAGGTATATCGCGACCGGATTTACGATAGGAACCTGGTTATTCACAAATGGCGCAAAGTTGTTTTGCGTATCATACATCTGGGGCAGTTCAGAAAAATCTCCCTGGCGGAAGGCCGCAGGAGCGACGCTTGCAGTTCCTTGACCGCCAGTGTGGTATCGGATCCCTTCATAGTCTCCAAAGAAGAACAGCTTGTTTCGAAGGATCGGTCCGCCGATCGTTGCCCCGAACATACTCTGGGTATAACTGCTCTTTTTATTTCCAGAGAAATTGTTGGCCCAGGTATTGGCGTCTAAGTTGTTATTTTCAAGAAAGTAGTACGCGCTTCCATGAAAATGGTTTGTCCCGTTTTTCGTAGAAAGTAGAATCTCTCCACCATTTACATTGCCGTATTCCGCGTCTGCATTTGAAGTAATGACTTTCATCTGCTCAAGAGCGTCGGGCGCGGGGTTGTAACCGATGTCATCGCTGAAGCTTTCATTGATGTCGGCGCCATCAAGAAGATAGTTGTTGGTCTGCTGACGGTTTCCATTGAAAGAAGGCACGTTGGACGAACTTGTATCGCGTTCGGTCGCATTGGAGCCGATAAAACCGGTAGGCTGAGGGGAAACAGATCCGGGAAGAAACTGGGTCACCGTAGAAAAGTTCCGGCCATTGAGAGGCATACTGGCTATGGTGCTGGAGGTAAGGGTTAGGCCCAAAGTCGCATTCTCTGTATTCAGAATCGGGCTCAACTCGGAGCTCACATTGACCCTCGTGCTGGCTTGCCCCACCTGCAACTTCACATTCACACTGGCGATCTGGTCGATTTCAAGGGCGAATGGGCGCACTAAGGCGGTGTTGAACCCAGGCACGGTGGCCGTCAAGGTATATGTCCCGATCGGCAAAAACTGGAAATTGTAAAAGCCACTGGAGTCGGTGACGGTGGAGGTGGCGACGCCGGTGGCCACGTTGGTCGCGGTCACTGTGGCCTTGGGAACGACTGCGCCGCTGGGGTCGGTGATCGTGCCCCGGATCGCACCCGTAATGGTTTGTGCAACCGCGGGCGATACGCCCAGCAGCACGGCAAACATCAGCAACATGGCAAGCATTCGCGAACGGCCAGCAAAAAATGCACGTACAACTCTGTAATTTCCTGAAAATTTCCCGATGATCATTATTCTCAACTGCCTCCCTGAAAGTCTGTTGCACCCACCCAGATCCGCTTACGTGCCAGACACCACAAATCGATTCAATCTCGTGGTCTAGACCAGACTTGGTATATACCACGATATCCGGCTGGTCGTACGGTATGCGTCAATGCCACATTAAAATAAGCGTCCGCTTGTCGCCGTATGGACATGGTGCTCGATCTAGCCGACGATGACTTTTTGCCTGACAGATATCCGAAAACTGGCGGCTACCCAAGTCTTGAACAGCGGAAAGATCAAGGTGGAGCCTGTTGCGGTGATGGTAAGGGACGCTGACTGCGCCGCTGCGAACGAAATGAGTACGAGCCCCGCGGTCAACGCTGTAGCATTTCCAGCTCGGCAAACCAAACTTGTGAGGCGACTACCCATGCGGCACTCTTCTTCCTGCGGACGCGGCGCGAATTGCCGCCGACCTTGATTTCTTCAGCAACTTCGTGAGCCGAGGTAACAGACGGGGTATTAAAGAATGATGATTTTTTCGCGGCGAGATTGGATGAGCGCAATTCGCCGGGAAGAAATTCAACCTGCATTCATCAAATGAAATGCCTTGAAGTCCCGGTATCGGTTGTACTCTTCAAACCGGCTCAGCGCCTTCGCGGCGGCATCCACGGTCGGCTCACTGTGCCGCTTGGCTTCCTTCAAATACGCGAAGTATTTCCGTTTGATGCGCTCGTTTTCCGGGTTGTGTTTCGTCATGGCTTTTCACCCTTGGCTCAAGTCACTGTTTACGATGGGTGGATCGATCTCGCTTAATATCTCCTCGCGGATGATCCTGACGGACAGGTGGGAGAGATTCCGTAACACCGGCTACCACGTGGTGCCAGTAAACGGGAAAAGCGAAATGATTCGTCCTCTTATCGTCGCGCAAGGCCTCAAGATCCCGACATTCGCAATCTTCGACGCGGACGGCGACAAAATCCTTAAGACGGAAAACAGAACAAGGCATCACAGGGACAATGTGGCTCTCCTGCTACTACTGGGAGGAGACGAGAACGACACATTCCCGACGGGGCCAGTGTGGGGCGACCGCTTCGTAGCTTGGCCATCCGACCTTGGACAATTCGTCGAAACTGAATTCTGCGTTTACCTCGGGGTACAAGGCAACCTGAAATTCGATGCCCTAAAGTGCAAGGCCAATGCCAAATGCGGCCTTGCAGGCGGCCTCGAAAAAAACGCCATCTACATCGGATCCCTGCTTTCCCTGCTGAAGGAGGAGGGCACAGGCTCAGGCAGCTTGGATCAATTGTGCGAGGAAATCATAAACTTTGGAGCGTAGGTCGGGTGTTCATCGGGTAATAGGAGGTCGTGCCCCCTTTGAAATCCAGACAGTATCAAAGCTAAAAAATGTGAAATCAGATCTGCCACAGGGGAAGCACAAATAACACAAAACCGCTGAGCTACTTGCGCCAAATTTGACCGATCGCTACCGAAATGTCCTAGTGCTGAAGATTGCATCAGTATCGTATGTACCGTTCGCACAGCTTCCGAGTGAAGCTCGTGTCCTGTTTTCTATTTATGCCTCGGCGGCTTGGGCGCGATATGGTTCCACCCCGCCGGCGGTATCCATGCTCGCAGCAGAACTAGATGCGGTTTGGACGGAGAACAAGCTGGCCCTCCGAGATCTCTCCGATCCATACCGTATGACCGCACTCGTTGAATCGCACTTCGCCGCCTTGGTAGCGAAGTGAAGATGAAAATGGCTGCCTTCTGTAAATGTGGCTGGCGTAGGAAACGAGGCCAATAAAAACGTCAGATCGAAGACTCACGCATCCCGGGCGCCGCATATTCGTCGCGCTCGGGGTACGTACTTCGTATACTGATCGCACATGCCTGATATGCGTGACAAGCGTCGCCGGAGCGACCTCGATCTGTTTGTCCTGGCGCTGATCGACAGCGGCATTTCGACTCCCTACGAGTTTCAGAAATCTGCGGGGCTTTCACCTGGAGCCACGATTCCAACACTGCAAAGGCTATTGGAAGCCGGGTTCGTTCGCCAAGGGAAGCCAGGCTCCCGAGGCCGAACGAGCCACAGCATCACTCCAGCCGGCAGGAAATTCCTGAAGGGCGGCTGGCGCATTCTAATCGAGGATGGTCCCAGCGGCGATCTCGATGCCGATCTTCGAGTCGCCCTTTTGATTTTGTGGGCAGGTGGCAAGCGCCAGATGGCCAGCGACTTTCTTCAGCAATCGGCGTTGAAGAAGCTGGAACTGCTCAAATCGCTGGAAGCAGCGGAGAGCGGTTCCGTTTCTTCGCTGGCGGACTGGTATGCCAGGCTACGATCAAGTTCCACGCAGGCACTCCTGGAGTCGGATTCCGCTGCGGCATTTGCCATGGCCGAAGCATTGCCCCCGAGACTTCCCGCCAAAGCCACGCGGACAAAGCGTGTTGCCAAGCGATAGAACGCGAGAGATCTCGACGAATGCTTCGGAATGCTCTAGACGCATCTTCGACGCAACACGGCGCGCAAGTTGGAACATGGGGCGGCGGCCATATGCTAGCGGCTCGCAACTCCCTTCCGTAGGATCGCTTTCTCCGTGTTCCAAAAGGCTCTACGAGGGTTCTGATCGCTGGCGGCGACCACGCGCAGGCGTCCCCACCTCCCACTTCTTCCTGGGCCCCTTTCTGTTCAGTCTGCTGGTAACTCGTCATGGCTCACGGGCCAGAATCGTATGGTCTTGTGTGTTCCTCAAAGTGTCATGGTTGTCACGCATGTTTCGGTCGAAGAGCCGTGGATGCTTGCAAGGAGCCGGTCAGGCGTATTGCCAAAGCAGGATGATCTTACAAAACTCCATCTCTTTCCCCGAAAAGGGGCACTGGCGGCAACTCCGCAAGAAGCTGATGTAACCGCTCAATTGCTTCGCCTTCCAGCCGAAACAAAGTGGCGTCATATTCATCCTTGATCCATTGATAGGCCGTCGCGATCATCACGCCTTTGGCAGGGGTGGGGCCATCTTTTAGAATCTCGGGCTGCAGACGGAGCAGGGAAGCGTGCAGTTCCTCGGCTTCACGCTGTCTCCTTCCCGCCATGATCAACAATTGTTCTGCGGCCCGGACGGCACCGCGGTGAGCTTCGTCAACCCCAAAAAACAGCCAAGCCAGGATGATTCCTCGCGGTAAAGATTCGAAAATGTCAGTTTGCCCCACCGCCCAATAGCTCGCGTCATCTGGCCTGACGCTCTCTCTGAGCAGGTTCGCGCCTTTCTCCGTCAAGGCATACCGGCTCATCCCCGCGGGGATGGACAGCGCCGGCGCTGGCTGTTCCTGCTGAGCGAACTTGATGTGTGGATGCGCGGCCGAGTACACTCCAACCGCGACCCGCGTCGTGAGACTGGGAGCATTCAATGATTTCACGGCAACGGTATCAAAAAGGAAGTTTACTCAAGCAGCGTCGCGCTGATGGCAGAACGGAATGGGTCTTGCGCTACCGGGTTACACTTTCCGACGGTCGCCGCGTGCAGCGGCAGGCCGTCGTGGGCACGACCCGCGAATATCGAACGGAATCGCAGGCCCAGAAAGCTGCCGACCGCTTGCGACTCACTATCAACGATCTGGGCCCCGGGGTCCAGATCCCTACGGTGGGCATGGTTGCACGCCACTTTCAGGATGTCGAGCTCTCTGCCTCCAACGCGAGGCGATCCTGGTCCACCAAGCAAAACTACTTGGACAACCTCACCTCCTACATACTGCCGAGATGGGGAAGAACACGCATGATGGAGATCAAGGCCGTGGAAGTCGAAGCATGGCTGGCGACGCTGGGCGGGAAAAAGACCGGCCGGCCTCTTGCGGATCCGAGCCGGCAAAAAATCCGCAATGTCTTCTCCTGCCTGTTTACCCATGCCCAGAGGCATGAATTTGTTCCGCAGGGACACAATCCGATCAAGCTGGTTCGGCAAGGCGGAAAAAGGAGCCGAACGCCGGACATTCTATCGGCCAGCGAAGTGCGCGCGCTCTGGGAAGGATCGCAAATGCGGGAGCGTGCGATGATCTCGATAGAATTCGGCAACGGATTGCGTATCAGCGAAGCGGTGGGACTCAAGTGGAGCGACATTGACTTCGACAACGGAACCGCTTCGGTTACGCGGAGCGTGGTCAAGGGCCGGGAGGGAAACACCAAGACGGAGATATCACGCAAACTGGTTCCGCTGCATTCATGCCAGCTTGAGGATCTGAAAGCTTGGCGAACCGAGGCGCCCTATCCTGACGATTCCGATTGGCTCTTCGCTTCCCATCTGAAGAAGGGGCGCAAGCCGTACTGGCCCGACATGATTCGAAAGCGGCATCTCTTGCCGCTGGCGGAAAAACTCGGAATCAAGAAACGGATCGGCTGGCATAGCTTCCGCAGGTCGTATGCCTCGCTCTTGAAGGCCAACAGAGAAGACATCAAAGTCGTGCAGGAACTGATGCGCCATGCCAACATCTCGACCACGATGGATCTGTACACTCAGGCCTTCAGTGAGGACGCGAGGCAGGCGCAAAGCCATGTCATCGACATGGTCAGAAAGGCGCCGCTCTCGGCCCAGAAGCCGGCCGTTTCTCTTATTGTGCAGTAATGTGCAAGGAGGGGAAGTGCAAATCGGCTATAAACCTTTGAAGCATATGGTAGGCACGAGGAGACTCGAACTCCTGACCTCTACCGTGTCAAATCTTACCCCCGTCTCATACGATGCGACACCTAAGAAGCGTGAATGATACGGAGACGCAGTGTTCATCGTGGTTTCAGGTATGTTTGCTGCCTGCCGTGTCTGCCTGAGTGATACGGCGGGAGACTGCCCGATACTGGCAGGGATGGCAGGGTTATGACACAAACCGTGACACAAATTTCCGACGTTCTCCAGCGGGCAGAGAGAGATCGCATTTCAAGGGGTGGGGGTACTAGAACCGGGCCGCTGCGGTGACGTTGGTACTTCGTAGAGAGCCTCAAAACATTTCATAAATTTTATAATTTTGGATCGCTTCGCCAGCCGTCACCTCACTACCACGCGCCACCTAGTGTGATCCGTCAACACCCCCCTCCCCCTGTGACTGATACATACGGCAGCCACACTGATCGGTTGAGTAAAGTTTGGATGCAATCGGACAAAACGCAGCTTAATGGCCGAGATTTAGGCCGTGGCGAGAGAGTTCAACTTTGAA
Organism: Acidobacteriaceae bacterium; assembly: GCA_052142955.1. Taxonomy (GTDB): domain Bacteria; phylum Acidobacteriota; class Terriglobia; order Terriglobales; family Acidobacteriaceae; genus JAKAAZ01. The sequence goes on from JBKQVW010000066.1 coordinate 11,058, forward strand.
CGCCGCAACTGCAATATCTCTCATGATCCCGACGCTCGACTTAACAAGCGAATCCTTGACGACCGCGAATGCTTTACTGTTGCCCATTGCCTCAGCAAATTCATGACCGGTCGCCGTAAGCCTAAGGGGTACGACCGACCAAGCATAATTGCCCGCCAGCATGGTATCTACACCCAGTCCGGGTTCGCCGTCATCTCTTTCAATGAAGCCCTGGTCGTTTAGCAAGCGCAAATGAAAATAGAATTGAGAATCCTCGTATGACAGACCATGCCGGTTTAGCTCTTCAATGTCGGTGGTGGGATCGGGCGCGTCCTGAAAAGCAACGAGCATCCGCTTGATATATTCGGGATCGGGCCTCATATCGATATTGTCCCCCGGCTCTAGCCTTACACGCAAAAAGTGAATGAAGGCGTTATATGCCGAGGATTCACAGGCCATTGTCCATCCTGTGTTCCCGTTGGGAGCCTACGGGGCAATTCTACGGCGAGCTTCTATCGGAGGGTTCCCCGATCAACGGATTCCTGTCAACAAGCGTGCAGCGGTGGTTCCCAGCGCACGCGCCAGTTTGACGATGTTGAGCAGGCTCACATTCCTCTCGCCCCGCTCGATTCCGCCAATATACGTCCAGTGCAAGTCTGCTTTTTCAGCCAAGCCTTCCTGCGAAAGCTGGAGCGCAAGGCGCTTTCGTCTGACGGTTGCACCGAGTTGGACGCGGGGATCAGTTGCCACGCCCTGATGGTCAATCCGTGAAGACTTTGATTCTAGAGACGATAAGTATTACCATGCCTGCATCTGTTCTGCCCGCCACGTTTCAGATATCTTTGGATGGGTTTGAAGCATTGAAATCTGATCGAAGCCAAATGAGGAAAGATGAACCGAACAAAAATACCTGTCTTGCTCCTGTTGCTGCTCACCGTCCGCGTGGCCAGCGCGCATAAGGTTTCTGAAGCAGCGTGGCACAGGGGAACACTGGCGAGCGTTGAAACTGAAACACACGCGGTCACCAGAGGAATATACCGAGGGGGTACACCTCGGAACTATGCAAACCCGTCATGGGGATCATATCCTGCCACAGGCTTTATCAGCTCCGGTCTCGTCACAATGATGCAGTACACAATTGAGACGGGAAACTGCTTGTATACAGGAACAGTAGTCCTTCGCGGGCGTCGTCCCCATGCTCCAGATGTCACAGTGCATGGCCCCATTGGGTTCGCCCAAGACCGCAAGGGTTATTATCTGAAGGACGATAAGGCCAAGGTATATAAATTTGTGCTTCTCACGAAAGCTCTGGCACCCGGCGCTGAAGGACCATGCAGGTTGCCGTGACCTTTTGGACGATAAGGGAGTGTGAAATGCGCCTGCCCGTTGTTACATTGGTAGTCATCGCGTTTATCTTCTTTGGGGGACTGGCACCGGCCCAGACAGGGGGCGAGGCGCAATCTACCCAGACAAACGATCTTGCTGCGACTCGAAAGGCCGCAGAGCAGGGTGATGCTAAGGCGCAAAACAAACTTGGCGATGACTACGGCCTCGGCATGGGTGTGCCACAGGATAATGCTCAAGCAGCGGCGTGGTACCGTAAGGCCGCAGAGCAGGGACTTGCCGAGGCACAAACCAGCCTTGGCGTGATGTACCATGACGGCCTGGGCGTACCACAGGACCGTGCGCAGGCTGCTGTGTGGTGCCGGAAAGCTGCTGAGCAGGGTGAGGCTTGGGCGCAATACTACCTAGGCGAGGACTACTACAACGGCGAGGGCGTGCCGAAAGACTACATACAAGCCTTTGCATGGTTCCGCAAAGCTGCCGATCAGGGGCGTGCCGAGGCGCAATTCATGCTTGGCATGTTGTACAACTTCGGACTAGGAGTGACGCGGGACTTTAGACAGGCTGCCTTCTGGTATAGCCAGGCAGCGGATCAAAGGAATGCGGACGCGCAATTCTATCTCGGCCAGCTATACGTCAACGGCCAGGGCGTGCAACAGGACTACGAACAGGCTGCTGCGTTGTATCGCAAGGCCGCCGATCAAGGCAGTCCCATGGCTCAATTTAACTTGGGCACAATGTACCATGCGGGCCTAGGCGTGCCCCGGGACGATGTACAGGCCGCAGTCTGGACTCGCAAGGCGGCGGAGCAAGGGCTGGCCGATGCGCAAAACAACCTCGGCGCGATGTACCACGAAGGCCACGGCGTCCAGAGGGACGACGCGCAGGCGGCGATTTGGTATCGCAAGGCAGCCGAGCAGGGGGATGCGACGGCGCAGCACAACCTTAGCGTGCTTTATTACACGGGGAAGGGCGTACATAAAGACCGCGCACAGGCAGCTATGTGGGAACGTAAGTCAACCGACCAGCGCAATGCCTCCGCAGTATCTACTGAGCCGCCGCAGGCCACCGCAGGATTCTTGCAACCGGAGTCGCCAGGGCCGTACGGGGAGGCACCAGTTTTCTCCCAGGTATTTACTGAGTTCCTCAACAGGGCCACGCAAAGCGACGCCGCAGGCGATCAGAGCGCGGTCGGTGGTTTGTACGAAACGGGACAGGGGCTGGGCGGGATACCAGATTACAAGCAGGCAGCCGTCTGGTATCGCAAGGCCGCAGAGCAGGGTGATGCTAAGGCGCAAAACAGACTCGGTGTTTTGTACGTCAAGGGCGAAGGCGTACCCCTAGATTATTCCCAAGCCTTTGCATGGTTCCGCAAAGCTGCCGATCAGGGAGATGCGGATGCACAATACAACCTCGGCATATTGTTCCGAAACGCGCAGGGTGTGCCACAGGACTATGCGCAAGCATATTTTTGGTTTGATATTGCCGCCTCAGGCGATGTCGAAGGGATCAAACCAGGAGACTTGGCCAAAGACCGAGACGATGCCGCATCTCACCTGACCAGTGCTGTCTTGTTGCAAACACAACAACAGGCACGGAAATGGTTTGAGGCGCACCCGCCAGAATAAAGGATTCACCGTACACGAATGATATTGTCGATTCCAAAACTGCTCACCGGGGTCGGCCAGCAGCGCAATTGTGTGGTGGTTTAACATAACCGGAAAGGTAACGCACAATGAAACTGAAACGAATAATCATACCAGTATTCCTATTGGCGGTCGCAGCGGTGGCGTTGGCGATTTCTACAGCGCCTGCGTTCGCCATTTGCCCGGCCAGCTTGGGCATGGTGATCGATCCGAACGGCAACGAACTGATGCACTGGACAGGCCAGACCAGGGTGCTGCCCAGCAGCAACGGGCCGGCGCGGTCTGTCCACTGGTATCTCTTCGAGGGTCAGGTCTACGATCAGGACTGCCGCTGCGAGGTCACGCATCAACTATGGGTGGAATGCGATTAGACGCGGTGGCTGCGGCTGGGCTAGGGCGCCCTGGCTAGATGTGCCGCCCCCGACCGAGCTTCTCAATATCGACGCTCGTAATCTGAACGCAGTGACAGTTCTCAACTATTACGAAGTCGCTGCACAAAGGCGTTTACAAGGTCTACGTTCAGCGCCACAGGATCAAAACCGACGCTCAGGGCTCGATGGCAGTTCGGACACGAATAGCTCAGACCATTCCGTCGAGACAATTGTGAATCGGGGAACGTAATGCTTTTGATGTCTATGTGCGTGAGGTTAAATTCGCAATGCGGGCAAATTTCCATTGGTCGCGCCTCCGTCAGTTCAAGCGGCGGACGATCTCATGGAATGTTATCGTCGATTTTGAGCCATCTGTGCGTATTGCCGACATCATTTCTCCGAATTCGTATGCCCTAGTATTCAAAGACGATTTCCCTAATCTATCTTTGGGTTGAGCACGCATGGCGTCTAGCGCGGCAAAATCGAATCTCCACTTCGTATCGAAAAGGAACTCTATGAACCCGCAATCATCAAGTCGCAAGCCGATCAAGGGCGCTTCGACACGATCCAACTTGCCCTCTACATCCCACACGATGGTTGGTGTACAAAAACTCACCCGCAATGGTGTCTCGTTGTCCCTCCATCGTCCGAACAAGCTGAATGCCCGTGAAGCTGTCTTTATTTGCACGCAAAATCCCCCTTTCCGCGATCCCCCGGAATTCCCTGCGCTGCATCAGCGGCTCTTAAAGAGGCGCGATTTAGCCTTGATATGGTGATCCAAGCGGGGACGGATTTGCAATTGATTTAGGAAAAAATTCCCACCCGTCCTGTGCGACGATTTTTACCATGGGACGCGCGAAATGGACAACTCGGCTCACGGTCGAGGATTGCCCGATCCTCCTGTCCGCGCCGGACTTTCTCCGCATGGGTCTGTTTCGGATGTCCTGGGGTTCCGGTGAACTGGAATGGCGATACGAGACGGACGGCCCTTCGTTGGCAACCCTTAGCTACGAAATCAAGACCGATGCCAGCGGCAACCGATCACTGCGCATTTACTCTCAGATCATCGGAACCCGTCCACTTTGGGTTGTGAGACAACACACAATCCCGCTCTTGAGCAGCCTGCCCCATTTTGGCGGGGAGCGGTTTTGGTTTCGCTGCGCTTGCGGGCGGCGGGTAGGGCGGCTCTACCTGCGTGGCGGTGCGCCCGAGTTCCGGTGCAGGCAATGCCTCGGGTTGACGTATGAAAGCGCCCAGAGCCACGACGCCCGCGTGTACGAGATGGCGCGATGCCCAGGCGACATTTACGCGGCCCTCCGCAAACCGGGATTGAAGGAGCTGCTGATGGCCTACCGTGCGGCGGAGCTACGGTCCAAGTGGATCGAGCGTTATTGGCGTGCGGGGCGTCCGTGTCCGTTTTTGCCGATTGCTGGGTAGAGCAGGTAGACCATTTCTCCCATGCAGACGGGATTATGGAGCGGCGTTGCTAATCTGATAAATCTGCTCTGCTCACAAAAAAGAGTCTACCGAATCTACCCGCTCTACCCTTTTCCAATGAATTTGAGCGTCAGACGCTATCGCTCATTATGAGCGCGGGAACCGGAGCGGCTCAACTGGCGATTGCGCCTGCGTTGCCCATCTGCGACCGGAGTTCTTCGACGGCCTCGTCAGTGTACTCGCAGTCGTCACAGGCCCGAAGCAGAATGGCAGGCGTGGGGACAACCACAGTCCTTCCGTGCGAAGTCTTCGTGGAGAATCCGAGTTCCCTCGCAATCGGGCCGATTTGCCGGGGTTGCAAAGAGAACCTGTGATTGTTCCAAACCAAGTGGGCAATGTCGCTGAATTTTATATTTCCAAACTTTGGCACACCATCGCAGAAGACCGATTCGACAATGGCGCGGAGCACAAGTCCATCGGGTTCCGACGATTGCGCCTCTTTCAACTCTTCCGTCTGCCGAAGAAGTTGTGGAAGTAACGCCTGCTCAAATTCAAAGTCATCGCAAAACTTCGCGGTGCTCAGTAGGATGCGATAGCTGTTAAACACGCGGGCCGCTACTCCCTTTGGCTGTTCTACGTCTGGCGGATCAAACGTGAGTCCGCCTATCAGGCCTTTGCCTTCTGCGTTCCAAGAGTCTGCGGCGCTGAATTCCCTGTATTGCCGATCGTGGTTAGGCCGCAAACGCACTGGCACCGTTCTTCCGTCCAGAGCTGCATCCACAAAAGGAAGTCGGCGATGGAGTACTGTCGCGCCGAAGTATCGCTTGATAACCGTATCCCACTTGTTTTCGCCCGCGGGCACCTTGTGCGATGCTTCAGCAGACCCTCTTTGATATCTGTCTGACAGCATTCGCTCGAAAGCCATGTCCTTATCGTTCCATGCGCAGTCTGCCTCTTCGACCACCGCTGTACCCTCGTGGCATTCCGCGAACCTGTCTCGAATCGTGGCCGGGGTCATTCCACGAAGACTGAGAAGATTCGGGCAGTAGGCGAAATTGGCAACAATTGAGAGAGTTTGACTCTTTCCGGTTCCCATCTTGCCGATGAGCACGAGCAGGGGAAAAGTGCTTACGTGGGGTAGCGCGTGAGTGGCAAGCGCCCAGTAAATAACCGTCTTGCGATCCCGCTCGTTAATGGCGGTCGAATGACGAAGAGCTTCATCCATCAACGCGGCAGCAGCAGCGAATGTTTTCGCAACGTCACACGGTTCGCGCGACGTTGCTGGTGCTAAACTTTCGATAGACATTGTAGGTTCCAGCCTCGCGGCGGCCCGTTCACAGCGGGCCGTTTTTCATTTGCGCATAAGTTAGCGTTAAGAGCACCCGTGCGCGATGGGCGAATGAAGCGGAGCCACAAGCCAAGCACCCCGCGTCCTCTCAAGGCCGCTGTCTCCAGATCGGAACGGGCGTTCACTGCGGCGAGGATGATTTTTTCTGTAATCGGGGCCGCTCCGATTCGGCGATCATGTGGTCAATTTCAACTGGCGAGAAAAGTAGGCGGCGGCAAATTCTGGTGGGACGCAGGCGGCCATCGCGCACCATCTTTCGGACAGTGTGTGGAGATACCGAGAGCGTTTCCGCGACCGCTAGAAGGGTCAGCAGTTTGGGAATGCTGTCAGTCATGGTTCGGCTCACTTCCGGTTTGCTTTTGTCGGTCGAGCCTGTCCGACTCCGCGCTGAATGATCCGCTCAATCTCACTCGACGGCACGAGCCGACGAGCACCCACGTTCACGGCGGCAACGTCTCCGCGCGCAACATAACGCCGGATTGTGTGAACCGATACCCCCAACATACGAGCGGCATCGGATAGGGCAACCAGTCGTGTACTCATTGAGCCTCCTGTAGATGCACTCTGCTATTGACAGCCGCATCCTGCTGCATTAAGAATAGTCTTTATACTGCTAGAGTCAATGACTACTGAATACTCTTGCAAATCTCTAAAAGGTGTTATCTAGCGTGCAACCATCACCACCAGAAGTGACGCAGGCCCATCAGCAGTACGACCGCCGCAAGATGGAACGCGAGCTGAAGAGAGATGACAGCAGACTCATGCTGGCCTATCAGCGTCACGACCGGAAGGTAGAACGCGAGCTGAAAAAAGATCGCCGGAAGCTTTTTGTGGCGCTTGGCGAGTTCGTGAATATGCGCGGGGATGACGAGGGGTGGACTCATTTTAGAAAGCGCTGGCCGAACTTCTTTCCTGAATGGGAGTACGACAAATTACAGGATGGCTCGAAGGTCAGCATCTACACCTACCCTGAGGTGCTGAATCAAATCTGGATGGGGGGCGAGTCTGATCCTTATCTCGATATTCTCTTCGGCATTCGGCCTACCCCGAAACCGGAAGACACGAACCCGGAGGATATGGATACCACACGGTTAAGCTCAATACCGCCGCAGTCCTTTTCTCTGGAGTGGAAGGAAGGCACGATCCGTTACCACGGAGGCTGCGACTTTCAACGCGCCCTGTACCTGCTCTTTCGAGAGAGTTGGCGGGCGCGAACCTGTGAAGCGTGCGAATCGAAATTTATCGCTCAACGTGTGGCGCAACGGTACTGCTCCACAGATTGCAGCGAGAAGATGCAGCGCGAAATTAAGCGGAAGTGGTGGACTGAGCACGGACAGGCATGGCGACAAGAACGAAAGGAATCCAAACAGAAAAGAAAGGGCGGAAAAAATGTCTCTAAAAAAGCGCGGTAAGACGTGGCACTGTCATTTCGTTGTCAACGGGCAACGATTCCGGCAGAGTCTTGCGACAACGGACTGGAGAGAGGCCCATGCCAAGCAAAAAGAATTGATTGCGGCGGCGGAGCAGGGCAAACTCAGCGCGTCGAGTGGGGCCTTTGCAAAACTGCTCTTCGAGGACGCGGCGGAGAAATATCTCGCTGGCCGCCTGCCGGAGCTTGCCGAATCGAGTCAGATCAAAGAGCGGCAAATGCTGGTGAAAGTAACCGAGTATTTCCGGGGTAGGAGACTGCGAGACATTACAGCGGAAGATGTACTCAGCTTCCGGCAGTGGCGAACAGCGGGCGGAGTAGGGCCAGCAATCATCAACATGGAAACGGGTGTCATTCGCAGGATGCTGAAACGGGCGAAACGCTGGAGTGCGATTGCCGATGATATTCGCCCGCTGAAGGAACCTCGCTCGATAGGGCGGGCACTCACCTATGAACAAAAAGTGCGGCTACTCCATGCCGCCGATTCCAACCCTGAGTGGCAGACTGCGCGGCTGGCCATGACCCTCGCGCTATGTACGACCATGCGGGGTGTCGAACTCAAGAATCTTCGCTGGCAGGATGTAGACCTGATGGGGAAGTCGTTCAACGTGCGCCGGAGCAAGACGGACGCGGGCCTGCGTTCGATCCCCATGAACGATGACGCCTATGATGCCGTGATGGAGCTTTGGGAGCGGGCCAAGGCGTTCGGCGGCACGAAGCCGGAGCATTTCCTGTTCCCGGCGTGTGAGCACGGCCATATTGACCCGGAGCGCCACCAGAAGAGCTGGCGTACAGCGTGGCGCAAACTGACCAAGGCCGCCGGTCTGCAAGGCTTCCGGTTCCATGATTGCCGTCACCATGCGATCACGGAGCTTGCCGAGTCGCAAGCCAGCGATAGCACGATCATGGCACTTGCCGGACATGTGTCGAGGAAGATGCTGGAGCACTACAGCCATGTGCGGCAGGAAGCGAAGCGAGAGGCGGTGAATGTGCTCTCCGCCAAGCGGCCATACAAGCCAACAATCGGGGGTTGTGACACAAACCGTGACACAAAACCCGTCCTGCCTGAGCAGATGCCGCCGTATGTGATTGAGAATATGGTAGGCACGAGGAGACTCGAACTCCTGACCTCTACCGTGTCAAGGTAGCGCTCTAACCAACTGAGCTACGCGCCTACAAGCGCTCTGTCGATTCTAATGCCAGCGGGGGGTGCGGGCAACCGCGGCCTCCGATTTCCCCGGTTGCGTTAGGATGAATCAGGACATCCCCATTCTCGCGCTTCGCCAATTACGTGCCTTGCCGAACCAGCTGACGTTGCTTCGGCTCTCCATTGTGCCGTTTCTTGTCCTTGCAATCCTGGATGCCCACTATCATCGCGCGTTTGTGCTGATGGTGGTTGCCGGCGTCAGCGACGGGCTTGACGGCGCGCTGGCCCGCATTTTTCGCCAGCGTACCGAGCTTGGTTCCTATCTTGACCCCATTGCGGACAAGCTGCTGCTGAGCACGCTGTTTCTGGTGCTGACGCATGTCGGCCTGGTGTCCATGCGAATTACTGTGATGGTCTTCAGCCGCGACCTGGGCATCGTGATTATCTCGGCGCTGCTATACGCGACCACGGGGACACGCGATTTTCATCCCAGTTGGCTGGGCAAGGGAAATACGGTGGCCCAGATTCTCGCTGTCTGCTCCGTCGTGCTGGCACAGACGCATCCGGCGTATTGGGTGCTATGGACGCGCCACGTATCGCTGGAGGCAACGCTGTGGCTGACGGTGCTCTCTGGATTTCATTATCTTTGGCGCAGCGGCCGGAGGCTGGGATCTCCCGTGGAAACCGAAGCCGGCGTGCACAGCTAGCAGGGGTCTTTCTTTGGGCCTTGCTATTGGTCGGGTGGCCCATTCAAGCCTTCTTTTGGCTTAAGTGGGGTAGTTCCAGCGCGAGACAAAGCCGCACGGTCGCTCGTTCGTCCGCTATTCTTCCGGCTGCTCGATATTCCGCAGGCTCTTCTCTTCGATGGCCATATCGGTGAATTCGTGCGAGTCGAAGACCTCGCCGCATTCCAGACATTCCACAAATTCAGCATCTTCTTCGCGCGTTAGTACGCGTACGCGTGGGTGTTTGCAGGCTTCCATGGCTAAAGTTAGATGCGGGAGTTTCCCGATTGCGCCAGTGTCCCGTAAGTATATGTTGTTTGTCAAAAGAAAATTTACTGAATCGCATTACCGGCGCAGCACGGACGGCTGCAGTCTTGCTCGCAGAGGGACGAACACCTGCGGAACCGCACTTTTCCTGATTTGGCGTTTGGTATTTCTTGGGTGTTCTGCTGAAATGCCAGACAGGATGACAATGGAACATACGTCGCCGCATTCCTTATCACCGGGAGACAAAGATGCGTTCTTCCGCAGGCAGTTGGTGGCTTCTTTCCACGATGAGCGGGTCCATGCCGGCTTCGAAAAGGTATTTGCCGACATCCCGGCGGAGTTGCGCCATGCAAAGCCGGCCGGACAGCCGTTTACCCTCTGGCAGATGCTGGTCCATCTGCGCTTGTGCGTGCTCGATTTCCTGGATGCCTGCCGAATCCCAGGATATGTTGAACCGCCGGTGCCAGAAGGATTTTGGCCGGCTGAGAATTCCGTTGCCGACGATGCCTCTTGGGAAGAAAACTTGGCGGGATATTCCACCGCCATGCGGGAACTGGAAGCGTTGATTTTCGACCCTTCCACCGACCTGTTCGCGCCCATCCCGGGCAGGGAGGGTCCCATCCTCCTGCGACAGGTCCTGGGTTGCCTGGATCACAACGCCTATCACCTTGGGCAGGCCGCGCTGCTGCGCAGAATGTTGGGAATTTGGGCAGATTGAGGGCAAATTTCTCCAAGTTAACCTCGGGGAAACAGGGGCCTGCGCCGCGCACGGAAATGTGCCCTTGCAACTCGGACTGAATCAGTCCTATAATGGATTTGTCGAGGAAATGTCCGCCAAACGGTGACTTTATGATGTCCGTTCGCGGGTCACGGGTGCAAATTCTATGCTGCGTCTCACCAAGAAATCGGACTATGCGCTGATGGCGCTGAAGCACCTTGCCGAGCATCCGGGCAATCCGACGCAGAGTGCCAAAGATATGGCGGAGGCGTACCACATTCCTCCTCCGCTACTGGCCAAGATTTTGCAAACCATGACCCGTTCCGGCCTGGTGATTTCGCACGCCGGGCTGCGTGGCGGCTATTCGCTGGCCCGTCCAGCCAGCGAGATTACGGCGTTTGAGGTGATCCGGTCGATTGAGGGGCCGCTGTTCATCGCGTCCTGCACCACCAGTCATGGCGACTGCGATCTGCTGAGTTCCTGCATTGTGAAAGAGCCGCTGCGGAAGCTGAACGACACCATTCGCGATTTATTGAACGATCTGCACATCTCCGATCTCTGCGACGAATCTAAATTGGGAGTCTCGGGATATGCGCGCAGCATTCAGGGTCCGCTGGTTACGTTGGACGGTTCCATGTCACGTGCGTAGCGGTAGAGAAGAATTTCAAGGTTTTGTTGAACAAGGGAGCGTCGATGAGTACCGTTCTAAGTGAGCCGAAGTTGTCAGCCGGAGTGAAGCTGCCGATCTATATGGATAACCATGCCACCACGCCGCTGGATCCGCGTGTGCTGGAAGCAATGCTGCCATATTTCACCAACAAGTTTGGGAACGCCGCCAGCCGCAACCATTCCTTTGGCTGGGAAGCCGAGCGGGCGGTCGACCTGGCCCGTGAGCAGATTGCCAAACTGATTGGCGCGACGGCGAAGGAAATTATTTTCACGTCTGGCGCTACAGAAAGCGACAACCTAGCGATCAAAGGCATTGGGGAGATGTACCGCGAACGCGGCAATCACATCGTCACCCAGGTGACCGAACACAAGGCGATCCTGGATACGTGCAAGCGGATGGAGAAGCAAGGCTACCGCGTAACCTATCTGCCAGTGAATGCCGATGGGTTGATCGAGATGGACGATTTGAAGCGGGCCATCGACGACAAGACCATTCTGGTCACCATCATGTTCGCGAATAACGAGATTGGCGTCATCCAGCCGATTGAAGAGATTGGCAAGCTTTGCCACGAGCGCGGCATCCTGTTTCATACCGATGCGGTGCAGGCGGTCGGCAAGATTCCTGTCGACGTCAACACCATGAATATTGATGTGCTTTCCATTTCCGCGCACAAAATCTATGGACCCAAGGGCGTTGGAGCGCTGTATGTTCGCCGGCGCAACCCGCGGGTGCAGATTGCCGCGCAGATGGACGGCGGCGGCCACGAGCGCGGCATGCGTTCCGGCACGCTGAATGTTCCGGGCATTGTTGGCCTGGGCATGGCATGTGAGATTGCTCGCCTGGAAATGGCGGAAGAGGCAGCCAAGCTGACGGCGATGCGCGATCGATTGAAGAAGAAGCTTGAGTCGAACCTGGATTTCATCCACGTCAACGGCTCCATGGAGCATCACCTGCCGGGAAATTTGAATATGAGTTTCATCCATGTGGAAGGCGAATCGCTGCTGATGGGCATCAATGACATTGCGGTTTCCAGCGGGTCCGCCTGCACCTCCGCGACGCTGGAGCCGTCCTATGTATTGAAGGCGCTGGGGCTGGGCGACGATGTGGCGCACAGTTCCATTCGCTTTGGGCTGGGACGATTCAATACTCCGGCAGAAGTGGACTACGTCGCCGACAAGGTAGTCGACGTGGTGCAGAAATTGCGCGAACTTTCGCCGCTGTACGAGATGGCGAAAGAAGGCATCGATTTGACGAAGGTCCAATGGCAGGCGCATTAAAGCGGCGCAAGGTTTTTTCTAGTTCACAGCATTTGGAGGATGTATGGCATATAGCGACAAGGTAATTGAGCACTACAACAATCCGCGCAACGTGGGTCAGATGGACAAGAACAGTACCGCGGTCGGCACGGGTCTGGTTGGCGCGCCGGAATGCGGCGACGTGATGCGGCTCCAGATTCAGGTGAATCCGGAAACGCGTGTGATCGAAGACGCCAAGTTCAAGACCTTTGGATGCGGTTCCGCAATTGCTTCCTCCTCCCTGGCCACAGAGTGGGTGAAGGGCAAAACGGTCGATGAAGCGCTGGAGATCAAGAACACTGACATTGTGAAGGAGCTGGCGCTGCCGCCGGTGAAGATTCACTGTTCGGTACTGGCGGAAGATGCGATTCGCGCCGCTATCGGCGATTGGAAGAAAAAGAATGTCGAAGCGGGCGAGCCGGCGTTCACGCCGGTGGCCGTTGCCGCGAACTAAGTCGACGGCGGCAGCAGGCACGGAGAGACAAGAGAGATGAACGCGTTGGAACCAGTTGCGATCAGCACCGCGGGTCAGACACAGGGCCAATCCGCAGGCCCGTCCGGCGGGCACACGGGCGAAATTTCCGGTGCGCCGAATTCGCCGCCAAGGGGAATTCACGTGACCGATCGCGCGCTGAAGCGGATTCGGGCGGCGATGGCGAAGGAGAAGATCGCTCCCGACCAAGGCGGTCTTCGTCTCGGCGTGCAAGGGGGTGGATGCTCGGGGCTCAGCTACAACATCCGCTTCGACACGCAACCGCGCGAGCGGGACCGCGTATATGACTACGACGGTGTGCGCGTCTTCGTCGATCCCAAGTCGTTTATCTATCTGAATGGCATGACCCTGGACTATGAAGAAACGTTGATGCGCCAAGGCTTCAACTTCATCAATCCGAACTCTACCAAATCGTGCGGTTGCGGGTCTTCTTTCTCTGGCTAAACTCAGGGTTGCCATGCTTGATGACAGCCGACGTCGCGGCGCATGAAGCTAGGCGAGGTCCGGATCTGCAATCAGCCAAAAGAGAACGCATGACAGTCGTCGCCGAACCATCGAAGAAAACTGTGTGTTGGTCCTGCGGCAGCGAGAATGACGCGGACACGCAGTTTTGCGCGAACTGCGGCAAGCTGCAGCCGTACACCCCGACAGATTATTTTTCGTTTTTCGGTTTGCCGCGCAGGTTTCAGTTGGATATGGCTGCGTTGGAAAAACACTTCTATCGACTTAGCCGGAAGTTTCATCCGGACTTGTATGCTCGTGCCGGTGTTGAGGAGCAGCGATGGAGTCTGGAGAAAGGTTCCGTATTGAACGATGCGTGGCGCACGTTGCGGGACCCGTTGGCGCGTACAGAATACCTGTTGGGCCTTGCCGGGATTCGGCTGGAGGAGCAGTCTCGCGATGCTTCCGACCGGGCGGCAGCCAGTGGAACGGCCAAGCAGCAAGTTGTTCCGCCGGACTTGCTGGAAGAAGTTTTCGAGTTGAACATGCAGTTGGAAGAGATGCGCATGGCGAAGGCCAGCGGAGCGGATGATCCGGAAGTTCGCGGAAATCTGGAAGCCGCGAAAGAGAATTTCGATGGGCAGTTGAAAGCGTCCGAACAGGATTTGCAGCGCTTCTGGGCGGAGTGGGACACGGCGTCGGACGCGAACGATGGAGAGACGCAGCAAGCCGCACAACAGAAAATGGTCGATTTGCTCAATCGCCGCAGCTACATTCGCAATCTGCTGCGCGATGTGGAAGAGGCGCTGAATAGCTAAGCGAAGGGTATCTCTGGAAATGGAATTGATCAGGCATGGCTGACGAACGGGTAGTAGGAATCGATCTGGGCACAACCAACTCGCTGATCGCCTTTATGCAGGGCGACCAGCCGGTGGTCATTCCCGGCGAAGACGGTTCGAATCTGGTGCCGTCCGTCGTTGCGTTGACGGCAGAGGACCGCTTTGTCGTCGGCAATGCCGCGCGCACGCATCTGTTGAAAACTCCGGATCGCGCTATCTACTCCGTGAAACGGCTGATGGGCCGGGGGGCTGAAGATGTTCAGGATGAGCTGAAGTTTTTCCCGTTTCGGCTGGCGGACGATCTTGCCGAGGGGGAAGTGCTTCGGATCAAGCTGGGCACGCGCGAACTGACTCCGCCGGAAGTCTCCGCCTATATTCTTCGCCAGCTGAAACAAAACGCGGCGCGCTTTTTCGGCCCGGGCCTTGCGGTGAAAAAAGCGGTGATTACAGTGCCCGCGTATTTCAACGACACCCAGCGTCAGGCGACAAAAGATGCGGGACGAATTGCCGGGCTGGAAGTATTGCGGCTGGTGAATGAGCCGACAGCGGCTGCTCTCTCCTATGGCCTGGACAAGAAAAAGGACGGCATTGTCGCGGTGTACGACTTCGGCGGAGGCACGTTCGATATTTCGGTTTTGAAATTGCACGAGGGCATCTTTGAAGTGATTGCCACCCATGGCGACACGCACCTGGGCGGCGACGATATTGACAATCTTCTGATTGCGATTGCGCTCGAGGATATTTCCGGCGACCTGTGCCTGGACGTGCGGCGCAACGGGGAAGCCATTCAGGCGATTCGCAAGGCTGTCATTGACGCCAAGATTGCTCTATCGGCGGAGAGCTCCACAACGCTCGACGTCACGCTGCCAGACGGCCAACGCTATCAGCGCAAGATCACCCGTGAGCAATTTGAGCAGCTGATTCGCCCCGTGATTGAGCGCACCGTCGCCCCGTGCCGGCAGGCGATACAAGACGCCGGCATCAGGATCGAAGAGATTGGCGAAGTCGTTCTGGTGGGCGGATCGACACGGATTCCCAGCGTCCGTAAATTGGTTGAAGACGTTTTCGAGTTGGCTGTGCGCGGCAAAAAGCCTCACGCCGAAATGAATCCCGACGAAGTGGTCGCGCTGGGTGCCGCGGTGCAGGCCAACATTCTCGCCGGCGACTCCACGGCGACGGACGATATGCTGCTGCTGGACGTGACGCCGTTGTCGCTAGGCATTGAGGCGCTGGGTGGTGTTGTAGCACGGATCATTCAGCGGAACTCTACCATTCCAGCATCCGCCACCGAGCATTTCACCACTGGCGTCGATGGCCAGACCAATGTCGCCATCCACGTACTGCAAGGGGAGCGCGAGTTGGCGAAGGACTGCCGGTCGCTGGCGCGGTTCGATCTGAAGGGAATTCCACCGATGACCGCGGGGATGCCGCGGATTGAAGTAAAGTTTCTGATCGATGCCAATGGCATTTTGCGCGCCACGGCGCTGGAGCAACGCAGCGGCAAGCAGGCGGAGATTGAAGTGAAGCCGACCTACGGGCTGACCGATGAGCAGGTCGAGACAATGATCCTGGATTCTTTCGATCATGCCGAGGAAGATTTTCGCGAGCGCCAACTGATCGAAGCGAAGAGCGACGCCGAGACGATTCTGATCGCAGTGGAAAAAGCGCCGTCCAGTCCGGCGTGGAAACTGTTGCAGCCGGCTGAGGTGGCTCGCATCCACACAACACGTACGGCACTGGAAGAAGCGCGATGCGGCAACGACTACCATGCGATCCGCAGCGCGATCGACGCGCTGGACCGCGCCACCAGAAATTTCGCGGAGTTGCAGATGGACGCAGCCGTCGGCTCTGTGATGAAGGGCAAGACCATGGATGCTGCCGGGCAGCGAATGGGCAAAGGCCCGACCGCGCATCACCCCATGGCTCCTGCGGAATTTGAAACTGCGCCGAAAGAAACCGAAGTTCAAAATAAGTGAGAGCATCCTATGGCAAACACCACCAGCCTTGAAACCGAGAAGCCGATTGATTTATCCAAGCCACCCGCAGCGGGAATGGTTCGCGTCACCTTTCTTCCTGAAGGCCGCACGGTGGAGTTCGAATATGGAACCATGCCCTACGATCACCATGGCAAGCCGATGTCGTTCCTCGATGTGGCGGAAAACTATGGCATCTTTCTCGACCACGCTTGCGGCGGTGCGTGCGCCTGCACCACCTGCCATCTTTGGATCAAGGAAGGTGCATCGGGGATCAGCGAGCCGGATGACGATGAACTGGATCGCATGGAAACGGCTGCGGATGTGCAGCTGACTTCCCGCCTTGGATGTCAGGCCATCATCACCGGACCGGGAAACTACGTGGTGGAGATTCCCAAGTGGAACCGCAATTACGTCTCCGAGGGCAAACCCCTTGCCTTGGCCGAAGAGAAGCAGACACCGTCGAATCCCTGACATAATATTGCTAAACCACAAGGGAGCGTGCCGTGCCGCAAATTTCGTGGAGTGATGCTGAAGAAATCGGGATCCAGTTGCAGGAAAAATTCCCTGAAACTGATCCATTGACGGTGCGCTTCACTGAACTGCATCGTTTCGTCACGGAGCTGCCGGGCTTCGCCGACGATCCCCAAAAGTCCAACGAGGCGAAGCTGGAGGCCATCCAGATGGCCTGGTATGAAGAGTGGAAAGACGCTTCAGGATAACATATTTATAATCAAATGGTTACAAGCAGCAAAGTCATTCATGTGCACTCTCCGAGCCATCGGTGCGCTTTAGAATCAACGGGTCAGTAAGCGCGCACGACTACCTGGAAGGGTCTAAAATATGCCCGCCAAAGAGCGCTCTCCGAGCCTCCGCTCATCTTAAGGTACGGCGCTACGGGACAAAACTTATCTGAGTAGCTTTCACCGGAGATGCAATCGTCCTAAGGGAATCGATATCGAAATCTTTATACAGATCCAGGCAAAACAGTTCCGTAGCGGAACGGAAGGGAACCGGCTTGTCGATCAGATAGACAAGGCTCTTCATTGCATTCCGGCTCACCACATCTGAGAACGCACCGGGGTCAATGGCCGCCGCTACAAGAGCGATGACCTGGGTGCGAATTCCATTCGTCTCCAACCGAATCCTGCTTTGCCCGGTGGTGGATCGCAGCCAGTTCGCCGTCGCGACCAACTGCGCAGCCTCCAGACCCAGACAACGGTCCCCGGTGCTGTCCACCATCACCATCCATGCGCTAACAGCGGTGACATCAGGCCCGGGCGCGGCGCTTCCAATGAAAATCGGGTCGAACGCGAGCACCTGCTCTCCGCGAGCAACGCGTTCGAACACAGCTTCCGCCGCAGCCTTATAGCCGTTGTCATTCAGCACAATCGCGACTGGCTGGTTTTCCGTCGCGGCGTTTTCCTTGAACCAGATTCCTGTGGCGCTCAGTCCGTTGGAATAATCGAAACGATAGGACAATGTCTGAAAGTTATAGCCCACGCTGTTATCCATTCTCAAAGCGCGCAGCGTGGAGACTGGCGTGTACCGGACCACGGATTTTAGAATCTTTCGCTGAGAGGCCGCCCACGCGATGCGCTGTGCTTCCCCGGCTGGGATGGGTTCCCGATGAATGGCGCTCGCGAGCTGCTTGGCGAGACTGACGATGGTCAAATTGTTGGCGGGCACTCCGATGGCAAGCTGTTGCGGAGTCCGGATCTCATCGTCGCTGAAATTTTCCTGTTCAGCGACAGGCATGTGGAAATGCTCCGTGAAGAACCGGTAGGCCTGTTGCCGGTTGTCCAACTGATAGTTGTGGACCCCCGGGTTGAAATTTTCATGCCACGCAAGGTTGTCCGGCTTGCCGTATAGCTTGAAAAACGGCTTGATCTTATCGTAGATGCCGGGTTTGACTAAAGGGGCGCGGAAACAGCAACTGTCCACGGCGTTATGGATCAGCAGAGTGGACCACGGCGCGCGCATCGCGACGAATTCCGGATAAGCCTCGCCCTGCATAAGATCCGGCGCATCCTCCTCAACTTCGTAGGTGTCCTCCGGGTGGGTAAGGTTCGACTCGCGCGAGCCGATACCCGCAACCTCGACCGAAACGGCCACGCGCTTGTCCAGGGCGCCCAGCATCACCGTCTGCCAACCCCCGCCGGAAAGGCCCGTTACACCGAGCCGGGCGGGATCGACCTCAGGCAACATTGCCAGATAATCGAGCCCGCGCCGCATTGCGAGATAGAAAAGTCCGAACGCATTTGAACCGACAAGATCGAGGTCCGCCGCATAATCGTGATTGTTCTCCGGCTGGGAAAGTTCTCCGAACCCCATCCATCCCAGATTCAAGGCCACAATGCCGCGCTTGGCAAAGTTGATGCAGCGCTTCTGCTCATACTCGACATTAATCCCTTCGGATTCATGGCCGATCAAATTGAGAATGGCGGGGGCGCGTCCGGTAATTTTGTTCGGTTCATAGAGCAGCGCCGTGGACATGAAGCCGGGCACGATCTCGTAGCGAAATTTGCGGATTCGGTATCCGTCGCCCGTCTCGATTACCCCCACCTGCTTAAAACGCGGAGCGGACTCGACCCATTCGCGGGGCCAGCCGTGAAACGCCACATCGTCGAGGATGTGATGGCGCAGCCGCTTCTCCTCCGCCGTCCACTGGTCAGCAGTCGCGGGAGACGGGAGTGAAGGTACGCGGGCGAACAGGTATTGCTGCAATTGAAAAGCGGTCACGACCGGTGGCTGCACGGGATGCGCAAGAGTTTCCTCCACTGATGAAAGAGCGGTTGTTTGTCCGTGGGCATAATTCTCGACGAGCGTGGAGAACCAAATCGCCAAAAAAACGCTCAGGCAAACCACCTTCATGCGAAACATATTTCTCCTTTACCTCTGAGAGGACGGCATCCCGTCTGTGCTACGCAATGTTCAGGGCCAATGGACCGGGGGCATTCGGCCCACTCAAATCTCCTTTTGCTCGACGGCCTTGAGATCCATGTCCTCGACATTGCGGCAGGCCAAAGTGCGAAAGTCGCGGACATCATGGAGCGCGAACACCGGAGCGTTCCGTGCTCTGGGCGTCTTGATGTGAAAGAACTCGGCGTCGTCCACATGATCCATCCGGAAGACCGGCCGTGCGTCCGGCTGCTTGAATGCAATTTCAACATTGGTGAATTCAATGTTATTGATGTGACGGAGGAAGAATCCGCTTGCAGGAATGTCGCCAAACATATCCGGGTCGGGCCATGGATTGTCGTGCACCGACTCGGGTGGTTCGAGCGCGGCCATCTGTTTGGTTCCACCGCCTTGGTGTTCCAGGTACACATCGTGGATTTTTATGTCCTCGATCGCATGGCCGGGAATTCCACTGATAATTCCGCCGCCACCCAGGCGCGAAACGGAGTTGTAGCTCACTACATCGGCAATCGTCACTCCTCTCAACCTTCCCACCGGAACCCCGGCGGGACCGCGCATGCGGGCGCCCAGGCGCAGAAACAACGGCGTGTTCGTGCAGTCGCGCATGGTGATACCGGAAAATGTGATTCCTTCAATCAATGCGCCATCGGAGCTTTCAACCGCAAAACCCTTGCTGCCATCGAAAACACAGTTGGAGATCGCAATGTTCTTGAAACCGCCATTCGATTCAGTGCCCAGCTTGATGCTTCCGTTGAACTCCTTCGGGAAATAGGGCTTGATTCCGGACTGTTGCGCCTTGTCCGTAGGCCAGCGTTTCCAAGTCCCGTCCAGCATGGTTCCCATTTGATAAGCGCCGGTGACATAGCAATCGCTGATCGTGACGTTCTCAGTTGTGCGCGCATAACCCAGCGCGAAGGAGCTTTTCGGACAGATAGCATCGTCCCAGGGCGAGTTGACGCTGCAGTTGGAGACCCGCACATTGCGGCAACAGTCGATGTCGATGCCGTCGCGGTTGGTATCGATCATCAGGTTGTCGATGGTGAGATTGTCCACTCCGGTCGCTAAAATGCCGAAGTGCCCGCCTTCAAGAATGGAGAAGTCGCGGAGCAGCACATTATGGCAATTCTTGAGGCCGATAGCTTTGTCGGCCATTCCAGGCAATGAGGCGCTGGGGACGGAACCCGTGCCGCGGCTCAGTCCTTTTCCCCAGATAAGCCCTGTGCCAAGGATCGCGAAGTCGTGGATATCTTCGCCCCAGATGAGACTGTTATGCCAATGATTATGGCCGAAGTCCTGATAGTCCTCCCAGGGCTTGTTTGACTCGGCTGCGTCGTAGCGGGAACTACCGAAAGTCGCGCCGCTGGCCGGAACGCTGGCGGCAAGAATCGTTGCCCCAGCCTCAAGGTAAAGCACTACATAGCTCTTCAGATGTATCGAGTAGCAGGCATAGGTGCCGGATGGAAACCGTACCGTGCCGCCCCCTGCCGCATTTGCAGCTTCGATCGCCCTGTTGATGGCGGGCGTGTCGATCGTCGCACCGTCGCCCGTGGCCCCATAGAGTTTCACGTCAAAAACATGTTTGCCGTCGCCGCCCGCCATAGGAGGAAGTTCAGCAGTGGCCCATGGCGTTGCGGTTGTCGCGGCAGCCGCCCCAGTAAGCCCCACGCCCGCCAACCTGAGAAATTTCCTGCGAACCAGGTTCATCCGTGCAATTCTCCTCAACCTGTTGGCTTTGGTTTTGTTCGGCGGGTCCGTAGAAATCGATCCCGTTCCTGTGCGTTCAAAAAGAGGTCTTCACCCCAAACTGCATGATCCTGGGTTGAGCCGTTCCATAGGATGTGGGGCCGCCGTATGCACTCGAGCCCAGCGTTCCTCCGATTTGACCGAACCCGGGGCTGTTCTGAACATTTCCGGGCGCACTAAAGTTGGGATGGTTGGTGACATTGAAAAATTCCGCGCGAAACTGAAGCGACACCCGACCGCCAAAGGTCGTGTTCTTAATCGCCGCGAGGTCGGTGTTGAAGTATCCGGGGGCGCGCAGAACGCTCTTCCCCGTGTCTCCAAAGGTGCCAATTGCGTTCGCGGTGAAATCGTTGGGATTGAACCATTGGCCGACAACGCCCGGATGCGGCCGGTGGCCAATAAAGGTTTCCTTGACATTGGAGACATTGATTAAGTCAGCCCGGTCCGCGCCGATCGCGCTGAAGGAATTGTCAACACCGCTCATGATCGTGAATGGATTGCCGCTAGGCCACCAACTGGCAATCCCGGTCACCTCCCATCCATTCAAGAACTTATCGGCCACTCTCTCGATATGGACATGCGGGATCTCATAGTTTCCATTGATCTTGAAAACCTTGCTCAGATCGTCGTCCGACGGGCCGTAGTCGAAATAACGGCCGCAACTACAGCTATTGGTGAAATACGGGGAATCCTTGCTTGGAGCAAAATCGTCCATCGCTTTTGCCCACGCAAAGCTTCCCAGAAGCGAGAATCCGTTTGCGAAACGCTTTTCCACGGTTATTTGAAGCGCATTGAAATTGCTATTCACTCCGGAATTGATCAGAGCGATCGATGAGTAGTTTGGAATTCCATAGTCTAGATACAAGAGCCGCCGCTGCTGGGTATTCGCTTCCGTCGAATTGCCTGGAATATAAATCGCGGGATTCAACTGCAACAGCCCGCTTTCCTGGTCGCCGGTACCATAGAGACGGTGCGCGTCATTCCCCAGATAAGCGGCACGCACCAACCAGTTCTGCCCGATCCCCTGTTCGAGTGTCAGATTATAGGAAAGAATCATGGGCAGGCGAAGATGTGGATCCTGCAGCTGTGAAAACGATATGGCTCCGGATGGGAAGGTCGCGTCCGGGCCTGGATTTCGCGGGCCGAACTCCGCTGGGAATGGGTTGGTGACTCCCGCGCTCCCATAAGGGTCGGCAAAACTGACATCGGTGAGATTGATCACAGGCGCGAATGGAGGAACACCGACGATCTGTTGGTAAATCAGAGAGTTCGGAGGTTCGTAATAGTACCCGGCACCCCCTCGCAGACTACTTTTCCCATCCGCTGTCATTTGATAGGCGAACCCGAACCGCGGGCCGAAGTTCGCATAATCCGCGAAAATACCCGCATCCGGGCATCCGGAATCGTGGTTCGATCCGCCATAAATCAAATCCGGGGGAGCGTTTGGATACCGCACTGACTGAGCCGCACCCAACTCAAAGCACGCCACTCGACCCAGACTGTCCTTCGAGGGAATCCAGGGGTCCCAACGAAGGCCTGCGCTGACCGTGAGCTGGGGAGTTACCTTCCAGTCGTCCTGCACAAAGGCGCTCCAGTTGATACCTGTGAAGTCGAGATACAGACCTCCGCCCTGAATGAAGTTGGAGACAGCCCCCACTACAAAATCCGCCATGTTATAGCCCGTAAGCGCATTGTAAAATTGAAAATTGCCACCCTGTTGAAAGGTGTTGCCCATGGGCTGAATGACCCGAACCGCCTCGCCACCGAATTGAATGAGGTGGTTTCCTTTGGTCCACGTGGCGATTTCGCGGAGGGATTGATCGCCGCGAGTCCAGACTCCATAGGTACCGGCTCCCACGCCGAAGGTGTCGGTGCTAAAATTCAATCCGCCATTGTCTCCGCCCCCATTATTCGGCGGTTCGGCGATCATGACGCCTGCCTGGTCTATGGTGAATGGGGCCGAGGAATACGTCGTGCCGTCGATCTTCGTGTAGCCGTAATAGCTGCCCAACACGACATGTGGCGTGATTGTATACACGTCATCGACGCTCACGTTCCTGTCGATCAGGGTCTCGGCATTGCCCACAGCTTCAAGGATGTTGGTGGAGGGCGGAAGGACGAGCGGCTGAGTATAGCTCTGCTGGAAATAGTGGCCAGTCAGATGGTTTTTTGTGAAGTTATAGTCCAGCTTCACCAGATACTCATGGGTATTTTGAACGGTCGGCGGACCGTTGTAATAGAAGTTATCGTTCGGAAAACCCGGAGGCGCCGGAATCCCCAGTTCCGCTCCGTTGGGAAGCGGGATTCCATTCAGGAGGTAGGTCGCAATGGGGCTGACAGGGATCTGGTTGTTCGGATACGGGGCGCCAGTGGCGGGATTGACCAACTGGATGCAGGTACCGTACGGCTGACAGATCGGAGATCCGGGCGCCAGATCGGAAAAGTCGCCCGCTCGCTCGGCGGCGTTGGGCACGAAAGCGCCCAGCCCGTTGTTCGTGGAACTGAACCTGGTCCCCTGGTAGCTGCCGAAGTAAAATAGCTTGTTTCTCAGGATCGGCCCGCCAACGTCTCCGCCAAACTGGTTCTGGTTCAGCGGACTTACCGACTGCGCAAACCAGTTTTTCGAATCGAACATTGAGTTTTGGAAAAATTCAAAGGCGTCCCCGTGGATTGCGTCGGTTCCGGATTTCAATGTTATGTTCACGACGCCGCCGATCGCATCGCCGTAGATAGCGCTCATGTTGTCGGTCATGACATTGAAATCCTGGATGGCGTCTGGGTTGGGAAAAGGCAGATTCGTGTTGATGTAGGTGTCGTTGTAATCCGCGCCGTCCAGCTGGTAACTCACGCCATTCGCGCCCGCGCCATTGATCTTGGCGTATTGCTCACTGGGGAAGACGCCGCCTTCGCAGTTCGCGGCGCAGTAACTGGCGGTAACGTTTTCCGCTCCAGGAACGAGAAAAACCAACTGCTGCACGTAACGATTATTTAGGGGGAGGCCCACAATTTCCTTTTGGCCGATCAATTGGCCCAGGGTCGCCGAATCGGTGGTTACCATGGAACCGTTGGCGACAACCGTGACCCTTTGCGCCACAGAACCCATTTTCAGCTGAATGGGCAGCGTCAACACCTGGCCGGTTGCCAATGTCACGCCCTTCTGCGTAAAGCTGTTGAAACCCGTGACGGTGACGGTGATTTGATAGGTGCCCACCGGCAGGATCGGGAAAAGATATTCACCCGCACTTCCAGATGTCGCGGTTTGCGTGTAGCCTGTCCCCGTGTTCTCTACAATTACAGTGGCGTTCGCCACGCCCAGCCCGGAAGGGTCGAGCACCCTGCCAGCCAGCCGCGCCGTCGTGAACTGCGCCAGCACTGGCACAGTGAACAAGAAAACCAGAATCAAACCGAGGCAAGAGCAGATGAACTTATCCGCTCGGAGTATATTCCAACAGGCCTTTTTCATGATGTTTGTTCTCTTACCCCGCACGCAAATCTGATGCTGCACATCCCGATTCTTGCCCCACTCTGCTTTTTGTAGGCTCTCGCTGAGACCATGCGCAATTAAAAAAAATGGGAGGTTAGAATTGGTATCCAACCTATTGAACGCAGGTTAGTGCCACTATGAATGAGCCGTAAGTTGGATTTGACATTTCTAGCGGGACAGAAGCGAACCTGCCATAGTCTGGCGGGCCGGATGAGGACCTGCTGCTTGCAGACAAAGCACGAGGCTCTTCTCTTCCTTTGTGCTCGCGGTCAGGGTGGCACGATTGGCTTATGAGACTGCATATAGAGATCAGGAGGAACAATGCCCGCGCTTGCTGGCCACGTTGGTAAAATTCTCCCTGTCACCCGCATTCTCTGGATATCTCTCCGCCAGCCCGCGAATTTCATAGCTGAACTGCATGAATAGCTTCTCCCAGCGCTTTGCTTGCCTAGGCGTATAGCGGTAGAAGCCCTTTGCGTTGGAGACTCCACGCGCACCAGAATTCACAACTCTTTGCATGAGACGTGGAACTTCAGTTGCGCAACTTAATTCTGGCAAAAGCTCTTTCATCACCGTCGCATACGCTGGGATGCCCGTGAGGTCCATAAACCGGAACGGGCCGGCGAAAGTGATCCAATAGCCCAAGTCGTTTCGCAGCGACCGGTCAACATCCGCCACCGACGCGAATCCAGAATCAACCAGATAAAAGGCTTCGCGGAGCATCGCATACATAATTCGGTTTGTGATAAATCCGCGAATGTCTTTTCGGAGAAGCGACGGCTCCTTGCCCCACTTCCGCGCCAGCCGCACGGCGCGCTGGGCGTTGGCAGTCGTGGTTTGCTGGCCACAGATGATCTCCATGAACCTGGTGATGTGCGCTGGTTCCGCCCAGTGCAGGCCCACGATGCGTTCAGGATGCCTGGCGTTGCTTTGCAGGTCAGTGACAGGAATTGCGGAAGTGTTGCTGCCTATCAGCGTTTTGCCGGAAACGACTTGTTCGACGTCACTGATGACTTGGCGCTTTACCGCGAGGTCTTCAACCGTTGACTCGATGACTATTTCCGCATCCTTCAGATCGGAGATCTCATTCGAAATTGTGAACCGCTGAAGTAGAGTAGACGGAGTTGCAGTGATCACTCCTTCGGATTGAGCGTCTTTCAATAACTTCGAAAGCCTGCTGCGAGCGGTTCGAAGCTTTGCCGGATCGGACTCGATGCTATGCAGAGAATGACCGGCCGCGAGAAGACATGCACTGATGCTTGTGCCCATCAGGCCCATTCCCACAACACCGGCCGCACACGCGGTCCGGGCTTCTCCTGGAAGCATCCCGACTGGCCGACGATCCGATTTACCCCGCTCCCTTGCCGCTTTTCTAGAAGTCACAGCTTCATCCTCCAAAGACAGGTTTCTTCCGGTAGGTGCGCTGCTTCTGGATTAAAGCGGAAGAGAAAGCGTATTGCTTTGTTTCGCCTCAAGAGCCTGAAGGAGTGCGTCTTCCACGCATCGCAACGTCTCTTCGATGTCAGCTTTGCTGTGCGCCGCCGAGATTGAACACTGCTTGGTTGCTAGGGGAAATACATAGATTCCTCTGTCAACCAGGTTCCGACGAAATGCTGTATCTAAATCGAAATCGTGGTGCATGGCTATGTCGTGCCAGTCGGTAGGGAGATGATCCATAAAATACAGACAGAAGGCTGAGCCTTGGCGGGCAACAACCCCATTGAAACCAATCTTTCCAACAATAGCCTCGATACCATGTTCCATCATCTCGCCCAGGCTATCCACGTGACGATAAACCTCGCCATTGTTCATTCGGAGCCGCTCGACCGTCGCAATCGCTGCAGCTGTGGGGACCGGATGTCCATTGTATGTTCCTGCCAGTAGCACCCGCTTGGATGGGTCTGGTGCGACGAACAGATCCATCATGTCTTTTTTGCCACCTAGAACCGCGATGGGATAGCCGTTCGCAAGGGCCTTGCCAAAGACCACGAGATCAGGTTTGACGTTGGCAATGCTTGCGAAACCGCCGATAGCATGGCGAAAGCCGGTCTTAACTTCATCAAAGATAAGGACAAAGCCAAACTCGTCCGCCAGCTCTCGCAGGCCACTCAGATACCCGGCCTTCGGCTTCACAACACCAATGTTTTGGAGAACAGGCTCTGTGATCAACGCTGCCACAGGGTATCTCTCACACACATACCGCACTGATTCAAGATCGTTGAAATTGATGCTGTGAACGAGCCGCTGATGCTCCACAGGGATTCCCGAACTGATGGCCCGGAATGGATACTCCCCGGGTGACTTTCTCGGACCTACCTCACTCAAGGGCGTCATGAGATTACATGCAACGTCGTTATGCCATCCGTTGTAGCCACCCTGCATCTTGATGATGTGGTCTCTAGCGGTAACCGCGCGGCCAAGACGGATTGCCTGATACGTGGCTTCGCTTCCAGTGTTCAATAGCTGCACAGATTCAACGGCTGGAACGTGCTCGCAAATCATCTCCGCAAGCTGCCCCTCTAGCACCGTTGTGCCAGATCCAAAAAGGCTGGCTCCTCCCCGCAAAGTCCTTATCACGGCTTCTGTCACATACGGGTCATTGTGACCGAGAAAATGGGGGCTGAAAGCAGCATGGTAGTCAATGTAATCGTTGCCATCGACGTCCCAGATCCTCGATCCTTCCCCCTTCGCGAAAGCAATCTCTGGCTGTGTCGCACGATTTACGGAGACAACACCTCCCGGAATATAGTTCTTATTGTGAGCCAGGAGCTTCTTGGATTCTCGATCGTTCTGCATCTTGCCTCCGATCCTGCTCTACGGCGAAAGCTAGCTTAGCTCACCGTAGCGAATCTTTTCAGCGAAACTGCTTCTGATATACAAACCTACTGCAGGATGATTTCAGGAGCGTAGTACATCTGTTGTTGTAGCGACGTGTGGGCCCATGCTCTCCATACGCTGGTTTCAGATCGGCAATGAGGTTTGTCAGTCATGCCTGAACCTTTGTCCGATGCATAGAGGGGCCATCGCAAAGTGTGCCGTACTGAAACAGTTGACGAAATAAGACCATTCCCCCATCGCAGCCCAGCATAGTGTCGCCTGCGGGCTTTTCTTAGATCAAGGGCAATGTGGTAATCTTCCTGATTAGCGTCCAGCATATTGGATAGGACGCAGGGAAATCTATGCAAAAGGCATATACAGTTCCTTCGGTTAGCCGAGCGCTCGCAATTCTGGAACTGCTCGCACAATCCAGCCGCGGCCTTACCCTATCCGATATCGCCCGGAAGCTCGCGTTGCCAAAAAGTTCAGTCCATCTGCTAGTCCGAACACTGGAATTAATGGGATACCTAAAGAGCAACCGGGTAAGTGGGAAATACCACTTTGGGCTCAAACTCGTCAGCCTGAGCCACACGGCCCTCGAGAATCTCGACTTGCGTGAACAGGCGAGACCTTTCTTACAGGATTTGATGCTGAAAACCGGGCTCACAGTACATATGGCAATTCTCGAGGACGCAGAGGCGGTGATCATTGAAAAGGTCGAAGCCCCCGGCATGCTGCGCCTAGCAACTTGGGTGGGTAGGCGGCTGGATGCAAACAGTTCTGGCGTGGGCAAAGCTCTACTCGCGTTTGCTCCCGAGACAAATATAAATCGACGGTTGACCGGGCGCGCATTGGCGAGACACAACAGAAACACGATAGCTTCCCCAGATAGACTTGCACGCGAATTAAAGAAAGTACGTGAACTTGGATACGCTTTTGAAGACGAAGAGGGCGAAATAGGGTTTCGCTGCATAGGAGTGCCGGTTTACGACTCCGCCAACAAGGTGATCTCCGCGGTCAGCGTGGCCGGGACGACCGCTCAGATTCCCAAAGAGAAAGTTGTAAGGTTAGCCTCATCCGTGAAAGCGACAGCGCTTGAGATCTCGACCCACCTCGGGTATAGGCCGGAGCTGGAAACTGAGTCCCCAATCCTATGATGTATTGCTAATAGGTTGCCCGACCGCCGCTCAAGTCGAAGGCAGCGCCGGTCGTGTAAGAATTCTCTTCGGAAACCAACCACGCTACCATCGAGGCGATCTCCTCAAGTCTCACAAATCTACCGCGTGGGATTTTCGACAGCATGTAGTCAATGTGCTCTTGCGTCATCTGCTCGAACAACCTCGTCCGTGCAGCTGCCGGGGTGATGCAATTGACCGCTATATTATGCTGTGCAAGTTCTTTCCCCAACGATTTCGTCAGCGCAATTACACCGGCCTTCGACGCGCTGTAGGCGGACGCATTCGGGTTTCCTTCTTTGCCTGCAATCGATGCTAGATTGACGATCCGCCCGTAATTTTGTCGTATCATCAGGGGCACAATTGCCTTGCAACAATGAAACACACCGTGCAGGTTCACGTCCATCACTTGCCGCCACGCATCGACTGGATACTCCCACAACTTTACGTTGGGTCCTGTGATCCCAGCATTGGCAACCAGAATGTCGATCTTCCCAAGCGCCTGCAGGGTTCGTCCGGCGGCCGATTCTACAGCCTTCGCATCCGCCACATCGACCGGGCAGAAATGGACCTCCCTTGTGGCGCTCAATTCATTGGATGTAGCTCTGACAAGGTTCTCATCTGCGTCCCAAAGCGATAGCTCCGCCCCTGAATCCAGAAACCTCTCCGCTATCGCGTGCCCGATTCCTTGAGCACCGCCGGTAATAACAGCGCAGCGACCGCGTAGATCAATATTGTTCATGGCGCAGTGTCTCTGTTCCGGTTTTTCGTACGTATTTGCCGCATCATCAAAACTCTAGCTTCACAGCCAGCTGAATGTCTCTCGGACCGGAACTGTACGAAATGATGCCCTCCGTGCCGGAGCCGATCACCTCGCCGGGGGCCCCAAAATTCGTGTGATTGAATGCGTTGAACATCTCTCCCCGAAATTCGGCGGTTATTCCGTCGTGGATGGCAGTCCTTTTTATAAAAGCAAAATCCCAGTTCTGCACACCGGGTTGCAGCAGGATATTACGTCGAGCGGTGCCAAACCGCGGTGTTCCATTCGCCAGGGCTTGCGCCAGGGCGGATGTGGTAAAGCAATTGACATTGAACCACTCGGAGAGTGTCTTCGGACCGGTTCCGTTGCATACCCGATCTGGCCGCGGCGAGTAGGAATTCGTATTGGAATAGTCTTGCGTCGTGGTAACTGTGAATGGCAGGCCAGTGTGTGCGGTAATGATCGCGCTGACTTCCCATCCTCCGACTAACAAATTGACAAAGCGCCCGTTCCCCCCGAATCTCTGCCCCCTGCCGAAGGGCAGTTGATAAATTGGGCTGGCGACAAACGTCTGGCTGACATTCTCGTCGGACAGGCCGTAGTCGGCCTGGGGATCATTGTCGTTCTGCGGGCGAGTCTGGTCGCCTACGTTGCCACCCTCAAGGTCTAAGTATCTTGAGAAGGTGTAAGAAATTAGCGCTGCGAGTCCATGGGAGGCACTCTTCTCGATTTTTCCATAGACCGATTCATAGTTTGAGTATCCCTGGTAGTCGTCGTAATTAAGCGGACCGAAATCCGGCCACGGCCGGCGGGGCTGCAGATCTCCAATTCCCGGCTTAGGCTGATTGCCATACTGATGCTCGTAATCTTCGTGCAAGCCGTGGTTGCCCACGTATGCAATCTCCGCACCCCAGTTCTTTGCCAGTTGAGACTGCACGCTCAAACTCCACTCATAGGTTTGAGGCGTTCTATAAAAGGGACTCGGCATCAGCTGTGCGGTTACGCCCGACAGAGACACTAAAGGAGCATTGACGAAAACCTGCTGTGTTTTTGTCGGGACGCCATTGGTCAATGGAGGGGGGGCCCCAAACGCGGTCGTATAGTTGGGAGTTTGTGTGGATACGGGATTGTTGTTGGCAAACGATCCCAGGCGGTTTGTGTCAGGCAAATTCGAAAATATTCCAGCACCGGCATGGATCACGAGCTTATCAGAATTCGTGGGCTGCCATGACAGACCCATTCTTGGAGCGAAAAACCCAGGACCTGGCCCATAGCTCACCTCCCGGACCTTGTTGCCCGTCAGACCCTTTGCCCTGCGTTCAGCGGAAGTCATCACCAGGCATTGTCCAGACGCGGAAATGAAATAGGAGTTGGCACAGAGCGCATCGTTGGCGGCATCCGGCAATGCTGTCAACAGAAGCGCATCCCCGGGCGCATAGCTCTTCGAAAGTGGGAAGAATGCCGCTAGCTGGTTATTTGTATCCATAGGCTGTCGGTTGTATTCCCATCGCAATCCGGCCTGTACAGTAAACCGGGGACTGACATGGAAATTGTCCTGAGCAAAGAGAGCGATCCAGCGTCCACCAACAAGGTTGGTGACAACTGCATTTTTGGTGAAGTCCGCAGCGGACGGATAACCAAGTTCCAGGTCCGCTAAATCCGAGACACTGCTGACCCCGGGTATTTCACCCGCGAGAGAGGAATACTGTCCATTGAAATAAAACACGCCATTGACCTGAAACGGATCCGTAACGCCTTTGGTCTGCCAAAAGTCCAGGTTGGCGCCGATCGCCAGCGTATGCCGGCCAATAACTTTGGTGAAAGTATCCTCATATTGTTCGATCGAATCTGGAGCCGCCACAGGATAATAACCTGGGAAGCCATCGCCCCATAGAGGAAAGTTCTGAAGCACGATATTCGGGTACAGGTTGAATTGCGGCAGGGGATTCGTCAGTCCGACGATGCCAAAACTGGCCAGAGTTCCCGCGGGTCGGGGACATCCCTGGCAGTTGTAGCTTAGATAATTCCGTTGGTAGCCTATCCGCACGTCATTGATCGCCGAAGAACTCACAACCCGGGTCCAACCGCCCACCATATTCTGTCCTCGGAAATGCTGATAGGCGTTGAATGCTGGAAGGGCCCCGGGGAACAGAATGTTTGAATTGCCAAGGAAATATCGGAAGAATACCGTATCTTTGGTCGACACCGTAGCATCCACGCGTCCGTCGAATTGATCATTTTGCTGCGTCTGCGGCGTCTCATTTGTATAATTGACGATCCCCGGCGTATTCGGCGCGGGGAAAAGAGCCAATACCTTCTGCGCGACTGGATCGAGTGTCGTTACGATGTTCCCCGGGATCGGAGTGCCAACTAGAACTGTGGTCGTGCCAGCGCCCGGATTGGCCGGGTTAGCCGGACAGGTATAGTTGTATTCTGACGAAGGATCGAATATTTGACCGGTATCGAAGTTGAGGTTGGCCGGTGCAGCAGTACCGCTAGACGCACATAGATTTGCAGTCGTCCCCGTCAGGAAAGAGCTGAAGTCCCCATTCTTTTCAGCGTCCGTTGGGACAACGCTGGGCTGGACTTCGCCCTCAGTCAGCCGAAGCCCCTCATAGCCTCCAAAGTAGAAAATCTTGTTTTTAACGATTGGGCCGCCAATCACGCCGCCAAATTGATTTCGAGAGAGCGCCGGCTTGGTAATCGCAAAGTAACCGATCGCATCCATGGCGCTGTTTCGCACAAATTCCCACCCGGAGCCATGGATTGCATTTGTTCCGGACTGCGTGATTAAATTCATCACCGTACCGGAGGCAAGACCGAAGGCGGCATCGTAGACGTTATTTTGGATCTTGAATTCCCGTACCATTTCAGGCGGCGGATCCAGAGAGAAACTGCTATTGTTGAGCGCGCGAGAGATCATGCCATCGATCAAAAGAAGATTGCCGCCCGAACCACCGCCCGAACCGTTATAGCCGAAGTCGTTGAACCCGGAGCCGTTCGCGGGACCAGTGGCCAGCGATCGGCCGGTTGTATCGACTGTTCCTGGAACCAGAAGCGCAAGCTGACCAACCTCCCGTAAGTCCAGAGGCATGTCGAGAATCGATTTCTGATTGACGGTGGTGCCCAGGCTGGCGCTTGTTGTGTCTACCAGAGGGGCAGCCGCCTGAACGGTCACGGTCTGTTTCTGAGTACCGATCGTCAATACAATATTTTGCGTGAGCTGCTGATAGACTCGAAGAGAGATGCCAGTAAGCGTCGTGATTTTAAACCCGGTCTTTTCGGCGGAGACGGTGTAGGAACCTGCCGGCAATGAGAGAAAGTTATAGTGACCAGAGGAATCCGCAGTCGTTTGGCTAGCGACACCTGTACTTGTGTTGGTTGCACTAACTGCGGCGTTTGGAACTACCGCTCCTGTCGCATCTGTTACAGTCCCAGCGATGCTTCCTGTGGTCGCCTGACCCCAGCATGGAAGCGCGGTCGAAATCCAGGCTACGCTCGCCAACACTAGCAGCATTTGAGGAAAGACGCGCCGAAGTCCGGTTAGTGATACCTTTGATCTCGATCTGGAACAGCTTCGCATCCTAGCCTCAAAAGAGCTTACCCAACGTCGCCACAAGTGATAACAGATCCTCATGCTCCCCCCAACGCCAATTCAGCGTGCCGATGAGCCAAGGTAGACCAGATCCAACGCCGCGTCGATAAAAACCATCAATGGATGAAACAAAGCGTCCAATATGCTGAACAGCTGCAGGAGCCGATTCGCCACTTGCAATGCCGCAATAGTTTTCTGGCCGCCGAAGGCGATAAATAGCAGATCACAAAGAAGGTCACGCAAGGAAGGCGATGCATAATGGAGTACCTACGGGTGTGTATTGACCGGTGAAGGCCAACATGCCGGTCTTCCTGTCGATCCGAAACGAGGTGATTTGGTCGCTGCGCTGATTACACACATACAAAAAATTCCCGCCAGGGCTGAGAGTGAAATAGCTGGGATAATCACCTTGTGTCAAGGTGTCGCCCAAGTGATCCAGCCTGCCGTCTCCTGCGATCGAAAACACTGCAATGGAGTTATGCAGCCGGTTGGCAGCATACAGAAATCGTCCATCCGGCGACACCGTGATTTCTGAAGAGAAGTTGGTGCCGGTATAGCCGGAAGGAAGAGTCGATATTGTCTGTTGTCGCCTGAGAACGCCGGCTGTGGAAGCGTACAGGAAGAATTCAACTGTGGATGCTTCCTCCTGGATGGAATACATCCAGCGGCCGTTGGGATGAAATGCAAAGTGCCGCGGACCATCTCCGGAAGGAAGCGAGACAAAAGGAGTATCGGCGGCCGTCAGCTTCCCACTATCCGCATCGAATTTGTAAATGTAAATCCGGTCCTGGCCTAAATCGGTTTGCAGGACGAACTGGTTCTCAGGATCTGGATGGATCATGTGTGCGTGGGGCGCATCGTGTCCACTGATCGCAAAGCTACCCGGCGGCGCATTCGTTGCGTGGATACTTCCCAAAGATCCCTTGTCCTGATGAAAATCCACCGCCGGGCCCAGGGAGCCGTTCGGCAGGATCGGAAGTACCGCGATGTTGCCGCCAAAATAGTTAGCGACAAATGCATGCTTACCAGTCGCGTCAACACTGACATAGGCCGGACCAGCGCCCTGCGAACTTACGGTGTTCAGAAATCGTAAATCGCCGTTCGTCCGGTCGATAGCGAAAGCGCTTACGG
Source organism: Acidobacteriaceae bacterium (assembly GCA_052142955.1). GTDB lineage: Bacteria > Acidobacteriota > Terriglobia > Terriglobales > Acidobacteriaceae > JAKAAZ01. The sequence continues at coordinate 44,807 of JBKQVW010000066.1, forward strand.
AACCATTCTTGCCGTCAAAATCTGAAACCTCATTGATCGCGTAAAGATACCGCCCGGAGGGGTGAAACGTTAGCCATGACGGGCTGGCTGTTTCGGCTGCCAGTTTCAACAGCGACAACTCGCCAGTCCGCGGGTTCATTTCGAACAGATAGATGCCCTTTCCATTTGCCGCACCATCTACGGGTTTCGTATCGGTGCCGACATATGCCAGGGTTCTTCGCCCGCCCGAATCTAGCGCAAGCCCTTGAATCGGCTTTGTAGTCGAATATGCGAGGCACAGTGCAGTGCCCGTCTTCAGGAATGCTCGGCGAGAAGTCGGGCCCTGAAAGCCAATCTGGCGCAATGAATCTTTGAATTTCAACTGAACTCCTTTTCCTTGACGAGATCGGCGGATGTCGCTGTCCATCAAGCAGTAATAAACTTCACTTGCCCATGGTCTCCACAGGCCCGCTGCCCTCTACGATCTTTTCAAGAGGTGGCAGAATGTCCCCTGCATGGGAACTATCGTCGAATTCCTGCAGTTTTTGTTGCACCCCGCGCCAGTATTGATATTCCGCATCCCATCGCCCTAAGGCTGAACCCAGTCGGTATGGCGTATACTCCTGCAACCATGCCGCCCGGTATGCAGGTCTCAAGTCGGTGATGCGGTCCATAAGATCGACAACGCGCGAGTGGTCTTGGTACGTGATTTGAGAGCCCCAGTTATTCCACCAGTCTTCCGAGTCAGGACGGTGAGGGCCAAGCTTACTCCACAACTCCGACATCTCTACAGGCGTTTGAAACTTCTGCCCAGCATAGTCGAGAAGCTCGCTCCCGATCATCAGGCTATTCACCGTTGCGGGGTCTGCTCCAAGACTGCCCGCGCGAAACAGGGATGTTTCTGCCTGTTCCGCATGAAGCCGGGTCTCGCGCAAATCGGATTGATGTGCGGCCAACACTTTGTAATGGGATGGATAAAACGGATCTTCCCACAGCGCGAACATCGTCTGTTCGTTTCCAAGCACTTTTTGCAGATCGGTTTCAGCGTTGGACATATTGCTAAGTGCCGAGGCGATGTCCGGAGCAATGGCTGACGGGTACATTACAGTCGCATAATCGGAAAAGAAGTTTGCTCGGTCCATCGGCACCGATTGCCACGGCGCCGCAGCGCCATAGGCCATTCCAGGCAGTGACATGCGAAAAAGCAATTGCGCGTCGTCAGCCCACACCGAGTTGATTAGACCCAGCGCGCCGGAACGCCGCCCCGCAGCCAAGAACGTATCAATGTTTTCAAAGGTCGTATTGTAATCGGGAGCAATATTGTCATAGCTCATCACTCCCGGCTGCACCACATGGGGAATATGATTGGCGATCAATGGGCCAAGCCAGCGTTTGTAGGTTGGGTCTTCTGAGGTGTAATACCAGGCAACAGCAATTAGCCCCGGCGGAAGCTGGGGAATAATCCGCGGAAATTTCACCATGATATCGTCGTACGCCATCACGTGTTTGCCGCGATTCTGGAACAGTCGCGTGACGTCTGTGAGTTGCTTCACGAAAAGACCCGCTGGGGCCGCCGCCGCGCCAGAAGCTTTTGTAGCCTGCTCGATCTGAAACGTCTCATCGAACCCAATGCTCACGAACGGGCTGGGAA
>JBKQVW010000067.1:0-3435 GCA_052142955.1 Acidobacteriaceae bacterium
GCTAATTACCATGCCCTGAGGTGGCGGCCTCAGCTTTTCCACTGGGTAACCTTTACCGGTTGTGCTAGCACCTCGAACCAGTACCCGGTGACGAAGCTCTACGACCTTGGGTCCACCATCCTGGAGCAGAAGCTTTCGCAGATTCAGGGGGTCGGGCAGGTGATTGTGGGCGGCGGCGCTACTCCGTCGGTGCGCGTCGAAGTCAACCCCACCAAGCTGGAGAGCTTCGGCCTCACGCTTGGCAACGTGCAATCGGTGCTCAGCCTGGAGAACTCCCATGAGCCGCGGGGCCAGCTTTCCAACAATGGGGTCAGCGCAGACATTATCACCAACGATCAGATCTCAGACGCTCAAGACTATCGGCCTCTGGTCATTGGTTATCACAAAGGCGAAGCCGTGCACCTCTCGGATGTCGCCGATGTCGAAAATTCCACACAAAACCTCCGCACGGCCGGCTACGTCGATGGAACCAGGGCGGTCTTCATCATCATCTTCCGTCAACCCGGCGCCAACATCATCCAGACCGTCGATCGCATCCGGTCGCAACTGCCGTTTCTTAAAGCTACGCTCCCCGATGGGGTTACCACTACGATCGTGCTCGACCGGACCACCACCATTCGAGCTTCAGTCGGCACCGTCGAAAAAACCTTGATTTTTTCCATTTGCCTGGTCATTCTGGTCGTCTTTCTGTTTTTGCGCAGCCCGCGCGCCACGCTCATTCCCAGCGTCGCCGTCCCGGTTTCCCTCATCGGGACATTTGCCGTGATGTACCTGTTCGGCTACTCGCTCGACAACCTTTCGCTGATGGCGCTCACCATCGCCACGGGGTTCGTGGTAGACGATGCCATCGTGGTGATGGAGAACATCACCCGCCATATCGAGAACGGCATGGACCCCGTTGCCGCCTCAATGAAGGGCGCCCAGGAAATCGGCTTCACGGTCTTTTCCATCAGCATGTCGCTGATTGCCGTTTTTATACCCATTCTGATGATGGGCGGTATCGTCGGACGCCTCTTCCGCGAGTTTGCGGTTACGCTTTCGACGGCCATCGTCATCTCGATGATCATTTCGCTAACCACCACGCCGTGCATGTGCGCGCACGTGCTCAAAGCGCATAAAGAAGGCGAAAAACATAACTGGATTTACCGGACAAACGAAAAGGCCTTCAACGGCTTGATCTGGCTTTACCGGCAATCGTTGCTGTGGGTGCTCGACAATCCCGCTTTGACATTGATCGTGCTCGCTCTCACCATCGCGCTCAATGGCTTGGTGATCTATAAAATTCCCAAAGGCTTTTTCCCGCAACAGGACACCGGAGTGCTGGTCGGCGGCGTGCAGGGACCGCAGGATGCCTCTTTCCCTTTTATGAAATTCTCGATATTGTCCCTGGCTAACGTCCTCCGGGCCGATCCCGCCGTGGCTCATGCGAATGCCTTCACGGGCGGCCAGGGCGCCCTCAACGGTGGCTTCCTGTTTGTTGCCCTTAAGCCGCTTGGCAAAGAATGCAAAGAAAGCGCGAAGAATTGCGGTGTGCGCCAGACCTCGGCGATGGATGTAATCAACCGAGTTCGCCCCAAGATGAGCCGCTTGCCCGTGGCCTCCGCTTTTCTGCAGCCGGCGCAGGATCTGCGAATCGGCGGTCGCTCGTCCAGTGCCTTGTATCAATACACCATCCAGACCGACAGCATCGAAAACCTGGCGCACTGGGGCCCGATTCTGCTGCAACACATGCAAACACTCCCCGTCCTGGCCGATGTGAACACCGACCAGCAAAATGGCGGACTGCAGGAGTTGCTCACCTACGACCGCGTGGCCGCAGCGCGACTGGGACAGACGGCCCAATCGCTCGACAAGTCGCTCTATAGCGCCTTCGGGCAGTCTGAGGTTTCAGTCATCTACACACAGCTCAACCAGTATTACGTGGTGATGGAAGTTGCGCCGCCCTTCTGGCAGGATCCGTCGGGGCTGAACAATATTTACTTCACTCCCCCCGGTTCCTCGTCTACCGCCGGGCTGAATGCGATCGCGCCGCTGTTCACCGTGCTGACGCCGCAAACCAATACCACTCCGCTGCAAGTCAATTACACCGGACTGTTCCCTTCCGTCACCATCTCGTTCAACTTGAAGAACGGCGCCTCGCTGAGCGACGCGACACGCGAAATCACGCAGATGGAGCGCAGTTTAGGCATGCCTGTAACGATCCAGGGCTTCTTCGCCGGCACCGCCCAGGCCTACCAGAAATCGTTGTCATCGGAGCCGGTGCTGGTCCTCACCGCACTGGGTTCGGTCTTCATCGTGCTCGGTATCCTCTATGAGAGCCTGGTTCACCCGCTGACCATCATTTCCACGCTGCCCTCGGCCAGCGTCGGCGCCATGCTGGCGCTCATGCTGTTCCATATCGACCTCAACGTGATCTCCATCATCGGTATCATCCTGCTCATCGGCATTGTGAAGAAGAACGCCATTATGATGATCGATTTCGCGCTGCAGGCAGAACGCGTGGATGGCAAGAGCACACGCGACGCCATTTTCGAAGCGTGTTTGTTGCGGTTCCGCCCCATCATGATGACTACCACGTCTGCCATTTGCGGGGCGCTGCCGCTGGCTTTTGGAAGCGGGACCGGCTCGGAGTTGCGCCGGCCCTTGGGAATCACCATCGTCGGCGGGCTGCTTTTGAGCCAGGCGCTCACGCTCTATACCACTCCCGTGATCTACCTGATGATGGATCGGCTGCGCCTTCGTGCGCTGGGCAGGACCCCCGATGTGTTTCCCTCAACGGCAGAAGGGACGGCCACGTAGTACATGAAGGACGGTGACCATGTTTAAGCCAGAGAACCACATTCCGTTTTCATTCGCCGCCGGCGCGCTCGGTTTGCTCGTCCTGCTCGGCGGTTGCCGCGTCGGCCCGCCTTATCATGCGCCCGCGCCGCCGGCGGTCACCGCGCCGAACTACAAAGAGTCGACGTTCAACTTCCACGACACCGATGGCTGGAAGGTGGCCAGCCCGCAGGACGCGATGATTCGCGGCAACTGGTGGGAGGTTTTCAACGAACCCGAATTGAATGCGCTTGAAGATCAACTGAACATCAACAACCAGAACATCCGGGAGTATTTCCAAAACTACATGGCGGCTCGGGCGGAGATTGCCCAGGCGCGCTCACAGTATTGGCCGACCATCACCGCCGGTCCGTCGTGGAACCGGTCGCGAACCTCGGGCAATCAGTCAGTTTCCTCATCGGCCACGACCGGCAAGACTACCTCCCTCTGGAATTTGCCGCTCGAGGTCTCATGGACGCCCGACTTCTGGGGAAAAATTCGCAATGAGGTTCATGCAGCGCAATATGCGGCCCAGGTGAGCGCCGCCGATCTCGAGGTGGAAAAACTTACCGAGCAAGCCAGCCTCGCGGAGTATTACTTCGAGATTCGCGGCCAGGA
>JBKQVW010000068.1:0-33632 GCA_052142955.1 Acidobacteriaceae bacterium
GGTTGCGGAATCATTTTCCGCAACCGGCTGAGGAATTTTCTTACAAACAATAGTTCACTTTAGTGTAGAGGAGGTACGGGTAACGGCCGAATTCGAGGTAGCGGTGGAGGTACGGGTGGCGGTGGCGGCGGTGGCTGATCCAGCAAAATGGCGGCGCAATCGTTGCAGACGGTCAGACCTTTCACAGCCTGATATAGGAGTTGGTTATTGCTATCAGGAATCCCATTCGCGGGTACGGGAACATCCGCGCTGGTGGCCACATCGCCGACAACCTCATAATACGTTTTGTCCAGCGTGATCGGGGTCGGAGCAATGCCGTCTTCGGCATTGATGGAATTGACCAAGACCATCCCGTGTGCATAGTGGCGTACGTAGACACCCCAGTTCGCATTCCAGAACTTTGTGATGTCGTTGTTTTTCGGTAGCGGATCGATAGGCGGGCCCAGATTGATGTCATACTCGGGGAACCATTCAATGGTTTCGCCGATGGCGGCGAGATTCAAATATGTGTGGCTTCCCTTCACTAATAGATAACTTCCGGTGACAAAAAGTCGCTCAGGCAGGCCGTAGCTTGAGTTGCCGTACGGTGCGACGTAGGTCTGCATAATCATGACTTTATTGAGATTAATGAGCGAGAGAGCGCGATCCATTTGCGTCTCCCAATCGAAGGTAGCCAAAAAGTTGGCATTGCCATAATCCGCAAAATCCTCGATCATGGCGCCGTCAACATTGGTGTAGTCGGTAATGTCTCGGGTCGTGACCCAGCTTCCGACATTTGGCATCCACATCAAGCGACCGTGCAGTTGGGCGTCCATATAGTTGGTGAAATCGTGAATCATTCCCGACCACTGGGTCTCGAGATTCGGAGGACCCGAACCGATCCAAGTGGCATAGTCCAATTCCGGGGTCCAGTCCTGCCACTCGTCGGGAACGCTATAACTATCCGCGAAAACGGCGTCATCGTCGTTATCGATGAGTTCCTTGATGACCGCCTTGCTATAATCCGCGCGCCAGCCTGGATCGGCGATGTTCATCAGGTAATGCTGCGCATCGCAGGCGTAGACTTTCGAGTTGTCATAATAATAGAAATAATTGGGCAGGACCGGCTCGACCGTCGGGTATTCCGGAACATACGTTATATCGAAAAGGCCTAAGAGGTTGTTGTCCGTCGGGTTACCGTTCGCGTCACAGGTTCCGTAGCCCAGCATCTCTCCCAGGCGGTAGTGCAGGATGATCAAGTCCGGGTTGTACGACCGTAGCGTTGCTGCGTCCGCTGTGGTCATCTTCTGGGTGCCAGCGAAGTGGGTGGCGAAAAATTGAATCTGGGCCGCGGTGAACGCTGTGCCGTTGCCTTGAGTGGTTAGTCCGCCATCGCCGAGTTGATCGCTGAATGGGATAATGCGGTCCGTCGTGTCTGGGAAGATTCGTCCCGTGGCAGGGGAGACGACGGGTAACCATTGAGGGACAGGCGGCCGTGATGGGACAGGGACAGCTGAGCCCTCAACATTGACTGTTGTGTTCGGGCCGTACCGGCCAGACGGCGGCCCTTGAGCCAAGAGACTGACACTGCAGAACGCCACAAGGGCGGCTGCGACTAGCACCAAAGCGCTGCCACGAAATGGCAACCGGCTTTCGTGTGTATGGTTCACTTCTCTTCGTATTCGTGACCACATAATGCACCTCGTTCGTATTCGCTGTGGTGATTCTGTTTCCTTTCGACATCCGGATACAGAAGGCTCGGCATCCGGAGTACAGAAGACTCGACAACACAGAATATCGGCATCCGGAATACAGAACACCCGGCAGCGCAGAATATTCAGTAGCGGAATTATAAGAGTCGCCCTTTAAAAATCAAGCCAATTCGAAACATAAAATCGTAATAAAACGTAACCGTCTGTGCAAAACAGTGTGAGGAACCCCGGGGAGGAATATATGGGGGATTTCAAGGGTTTACTTAGGAACGGCTAGTGTTCCACGTCCTTGCTTGCAATTAGCCAGAGGTGAACTTCCTACCTGCTTAACTGGTTCAAAATGTGGATGCAAATCGCGCTGGACTGAACGGCTCCAGCGGCACATCAGGAGTTTCGCCCAGCATCACCTGCGTCATCACGCGCGCGGTCACCGGGGCCAGCAAGATTCCATCCCGGTAATGGCCGGTGGCATGCCAGCAATGCTCGCTTTTGGCGGCGCCCAGAATCGGTAGTCCATCCGGAGTGCCTGGTCGCAGCCCGGTCCATACATCCATAGGCGACGGAATTGTTGCTTCCGGCAGAAGACGTAGCGCGAAATCTAACATCAACTTGACCTGCGACTCGTGGACTGTCTCGTCAAAACCGGCGTGCTCGATGGTGGCGCCAACGGTCACGCGGCCGTCGCCGCGCGGAACCAAGTACACTGCCGGAGTGCGCACAACGCAACGCAGACGATTCGGCTCGCAGCGCAGGTTGGCCATGTGGCCCTTAACTGGCTCTACCGGTACGCCACCCCATCGCTGGTTACCAGTCCAGGCTCCGCAGCAATTCACAAACATGCCTGCGGAGATCTGTTCTTGCCCGGTTTCTACCAGAACACCGTCGGATGCGGCCTCGACAGCCGTTACCTCTGTTGCCTCCAGCAAGATTCCGCCGGCTGCGCGGAAAGCTGCGGGCAACGCCTCGCGCAGATCGTTGGGATCGACGCTGCCCTCTTCCAACCATTCAAAACTGTGGCCGCTGGGGTCAAGCCCCGGCGCAAGCTCAGCGATTTCCGCCACCGTCGCCAAGCCGCTGGATCTGTGACCTGGCTTTGGCTCCTGCAAGGTTCGCCGAGTGCGCAGCGGCACGCGCTGACCCGAAAGCGACTCGATGCCATCCAGATAAGAAGGGTAAAGGGCCCAGCTGCGAACGCAGAGCGGCATAAGTCCCGGAGGGTTTTGCGGATCGTTCACCGCCAGCATTCCCCCCGCCGCCCAGGAAGCGGAACTCATGGCCTGCCCCCGCTCCATCACCGTGACCGAGAGCCCGCGCTGTCGCAATTCCAATGCCAGCGACAATCCGATGATGCCCGCGCCCGCGATGGCAACATCGACCACAACTGTACTCTTCATGTCCTCATTCTAGTTTCTTTCTGTCGGCTGGCCGGTGTCAGTCGTCACTGGAAAGGGACCCGCGCATCTTCAGCGGGTAACGATGACTTCACGAGTGTTATCTTTCGCCAACAGGAAACGGCAAGAACCCATTTCTTGAAACAGGGTCTCAATCTGGCGATTTTGATAGGTCCGCAGCACAGGATGGATGGGTCCCTGCTGGGTCTCGATCGTATCGCCATCCATCACATGGTACCGGCAAAACACAGTCTCCGGCCCGGTCATACGAGAATGGAAAAATGCCAGACCCTGACCGTGTTCCCGCATCACAACTTTCAATCTTCTTAGGATTGCATCCGCCAGCGGGTCGGGAATGTAGTCCAGTGCGTCCCATAAAAGAACAATGTCGAATTTGCGATTGCCAAAATCCAAATGCCGCACCAGGAACCCGTCCACATTGTATCGGGGCGTTTCATTTTCTTCCGCCGGCAACAGCCAATCGGGCTTGACGGCTTCTTCCACCAGGTCTGCCATATAAACGCTGTGACCCAGGTTCGTCAGAAAATTGATGTTGTTGGGGGAAGTGGGACCGATATCCAACACGCACAGGCCCGGCTCCGCCTTCAGGCGAGCGAGAATTTTCATCCAGGCGCTGGAGTGCCGCGGAACGCGCGGACCCGCCGTCCCACGGCCCTGGTTGCCTTGCTCTTTGCGCCCCCCAGCACGTTGAAACAGTGCGCTCATCTCGACCTCGTCTCCGTTTCGCAGCCGCCCTCAGAATCCGTTCGCCTAGCAGCAACCGATCCGCGAGAAGTCCCGATATTGAGTTGTAGCGGATACATAAGTTCACAACCTCATGTGTTTCCAATGTATACCGTAAACTGTCAGAAGCTGAGATGACATTGCTCTTGAGGATTGCTGACCGCAGTGAAACCGCGCCTGTACCTGTTTCCGGGCCGCGACCGAGCTGTCACACCACATTCCAGCGCATGCGGCCCGCTTCGGCATGGATGCTTCTTTGCGCTTTAGCACTGATGGTTCCCATGGCAAGCGCCGCGTCCCATTCCCTCTCCAACGGTCCGGCTGATTCAGCTTGGAAACTAGCGCAATCCGATCCTGCCGCACTGGTGCGAAAAGCAGTGCAAAACGGATTGGAAGATTCCTATGGCCATGGTCCGCCTTTACGATACCTCTTGAGGAAAAAAACCAGGCATATCGACACCACGAAAGAGATTGTGGAAACCATGAATGGCGGCGTGGCGCGATTGGTCGCCATCGATGGCCAGCCGCTTTCGACGTCACAGGAACAGATGGAGCTGCAACGATTGCGTACCCTCGCATCCAATCCTGCTCTCCAGGAGCATCGGCGTCGCAGTGAACAGAAGGATGCGGCACGAATCCGAGAGGTCCTGCGCCTTCTTCCGGACGCATTTCTCTACCAGGCTGTGGGGCCGGTCCAGACGTCGAATGGTCAGATTCATCTGACCTTTACCCCCAATCCAAGGTTTTCTCCGCCGACCCTGGATGCCCGCATTTTGACTGGAATCCAAGGCCAGGTCTGGATCGACTCCCAGGATTTGCGAATGGTCCGGATCGAGGGCAGAGTATTTCGAAATGTGGATTTCGGCTGGGGCATACTGGGCACTCTGCGCCCGGGAGGAACCGTCGGGATTGAGCAAGCGAAGACAGCCGATTGCGGTTGGCAGTTGGCGCATCTCACGCTGAATCTGGCCGGTAGAGAGCTCCTCTTGAAAGCGTTGCACATCCAACTGGAAGAATTTGCAACCGACTACTACCTTGTCCCGCGCGAATGGAAATATACGGATGCGATTCAATGGCTGCTACACATGCCAGGCATCGCCACTGCGCCAACGAGTCCATAGCAAGTCAATCCCAAACAGATCAGTTCACAGCAGACATCATGACCCGCCGCACTGCTGTAGCGGGTTCAGATTACGCCCGCACCTTTATCGCTCCCGCCGGCTCGGAATGCGCCTTATTTCGCGCATGGAAGCGCTCGCTACGAACAGTCAGTTTCTCGACACGATCCCGTTTCACTTCGAATCCACGACCGGCGACTTGAGGAACACTGATTTCCCCATTTCGCGAAACTTCGACGGCGGGCTCGATAATATCTTCTTCCCAGTAACGGGCGGAGGCGGAAACGTCCCCGGGCAAAATAAAGTTTTGCAACGAAGAGAGCGCGATGTTGTGCGCACGACCGATGCCCGTCTCCAGCATTCCTCCACACCAGGCAGGAATCCCACGCTCCGCAGTCACATTGTGCACGCGGATGGCTTCGCTGAATCCGCCAACCCGGCCCAACTTGATATTGATGATGCGGCAGGATTCCATTTCAATCGCCGCCAGCGCATCGCGCCGATTGCGAATCGATTCATCCAGACAGATCGAAGTTTCCAATTGGCGTTGCAGCAGGGAATGGAAATAAAAATCGTTGTGCCAGAGCGGCTGCTCAATCATCAGCATGCCAAAGACGTCGAAGGACCGCAGCAGATCTTGATCTTTCAATCGGTACGAGCCATTCGCATCGCAACTCAGCACAATATCAGGCCAGCGTGTCCGCACCGCTTCAAACAATTGGACATCGTGGCCAGGTTTGCATTTCAGCTTGATGCGCTGGTATCCGGCGGCTAATTCCTTTTCAACGATGTCCAAGAGTTTTTCGATGGACGACTGAATCCCTAGCGAAACTCCGCAGGCGATCTTTCTTCGCACACCGCCCAGCAGTTCCCATAGTGGAATTCCGAGTTGCTGGCTTTCTGCGTCCCAAACAGCATTTTCCAGCGCAGCCTTGGCCATCCGGTTACCGCGCACATGACTAAAAGCTTTTGGACACATGCCGGAGGAATCAATTCCCGTGTGAAGCAACGCCGGAATCAGCTCGTTGGCGAGCATCAGCCAGGCGGTATCGGTGCATTCACCGCTGAAGCTGGGATGCTCTCCTGCAGTACATTCTCCCCAACCGGTCACTCCTTCGGACTGTACTTCCACCAGGAGAATGCGGCGCTCACTGGTGCTCCCGAAACTCGTTTCGAACGGCTGCAGCAGTGGCATCCGTATTTCACGTAAGACCACACTTTCAATCTTCACAAAAACCCCCCGAAAACTTGAGACCGATAGCAGGCGTCTCAACTTCCATTGTGCGCCTTCGCACGGTCACCTTCCGGTCTCTACCGCTATTCATGCCAGTGGCCGAGTTGATAGCAAGCAAATTCGTCAGATGAATTCTGAAAACGTAACGCGGTGAGCCCCGAAGAAAAAGCCGTGGAAAATTCACGCCTAAGCTTCATGAGCGATTCTAACGCTAAAGTGGGGAGTGGATGGAGTGTACCACTGGACCCGGCGTGCGTATATGTAACAGTAATAGTTCTTTTTATAGGAGAATTCGGCAGACCGTTCCCTGCCATCAGCGACAATACTCGCTCGGATTTCAGCCACCACTCTGCATGCAGCCGGTCGGTGGGAAGATTGCCATGCAATGGCGATGTGGAAGCGCCATAAAAATCAGCCGAATAGCGACGAGCAATCGCGCCTAGTTTTTCAATATTGAAAAATGCGTTCTTTATCTCTAGCGGATCGAATGTCCATTCGATTAACTCAATTCCACGCGCCATCGCGTCCTCTCGTTGCGCAAGTTTTAGCATTTTTCCGATGCCCCGGTTTCGATATTCCGGCGCAACGGCGAGCATGTGTGAATGAAAATACGGCCGCCCATCGCGAAGGCCGGGAATGGCCAAGGCGTAACCAATCAGTCTCGCCCCATCCCATGCGCCCAACACCTGACCGCCGACCGCATTGGCAACCGCGAACATTCTGCGCGGAATGATATCCAGGTCCTGAAACTGCCAGACCGACTGCTGCAGCTGGACACAGGCTTCCATCTCCGGAATGGAAACGATTTTGCGGATTGCAATTTTCTCAACCGTGTCACTCACCGGCGGAGGCCTCTCGCTCGTTGGCCTTGGCGTTGTCCCACAATCTCTCCAATTCTTCGGGAGCGAGCTCGGCTATCGGCGACGCAGCGGACGCCTCCATGGCGGCAAACCTGCGGCGAAATTTTGCGTTCGAAGCACGCAACGTAAACTCCGATTGCACTCCCACCTTGCGCGCCAAATTCACTACGGTAAATAGCACGTCGCCCAACTCCTCCTCCTGATCGGAGCTGCGTCCCGACGCGATGGCCTGTCGCAGCTCGTCCAATTCCTCTTGCAGCTTGTCAAAAACTGGAGCAGCACCTTTCCAGTCAAAGCCAATCGACGCTGCCTTGCTCCCCAACTTCGTTGCTTCCATCAATGCTGGCAGAGATCGGGGTATGTCGTCCAGCATGGAGGCTTCTTGCTCCCTCGCCCCTCCCGCACGCTCCGATTTCTTGATCTCTTCCCAGTTCCGAAGTACCTGCGCCGAAGTGTCGACACCGTCTCGATCTGCGAATACATGGGGATGGCGGCGAATCAGCTTCTCGCTGAGATTGTCCATCACATCCTGCAGCGTGAAATGCCCCGCTTCCTGTGCCATCTCCGCATAAAAGAGCACCTGCAGAAAAAGATCTCCGAGTTCATCCTTGAGCCCCGGCCAGTCTTTGCGTTCAATGGCGTCGAGAACTTCATACGTCTCTTCCAATGTGTACCTGCGAATGGAATCGAAGGTCTGCTCCCGGTCCCACGGGCAGCCGCCTGGGCCACGTAGCTGCGCCATAATCGCAACTGCACGCGCAAAAGACTTCTCCTGCGAGCTCGATGGCGATGAAGAGGCCTTCGGTTCAGTTGAAGTGCCTGGGGTGGGGGATGCATCCGATGTTTGCTTCATGTTCCACATCTTAGACTGGTCCCGCGAATGATAGTAGATTGCCGCTCGGCTGCGTATACTGCGGCTGCGTGTCCGTTTTCGCCTCCATTTCCGTTTGGGTGCTCGTCGCGGCTGCTTTGCTCGCTGGCCTGGTGTTTGGCAGCTTTCTCAATGTCTGCATCGCGCGCCTCCCCGCCCACCAGTCGATTGTGGCGCCTCCCTCGCATTGCCTCCACTGCGACAAACCGATCCGCCCGCGCGACAATATCCCAGTGCTCAGCTGGTTGTGGCTGCGCGGCCATTGTCGCGCTTGCAACGCACGCATTTCGCTGCAGTATCCGCTGGTGGAGCTTGGCACGGCGGCGCTGTTCGTCGCCTGCTTCCTGCATACCGGGGCAACGTGGCAAACACTCGTCGATGCAGTGGCCTGTTTTCTCTTGCTCGGCCTTGCGGTCATGGATTGGCAGACCATGCTGTTGCCTGACACCTTTACCTTGACCGGAATCGGAGCAGCTTTTCTGCTGAAAGTTTTTGCTCCGGGAACTCAATTTCGTATGCGCGTTGCAATCCGCACGCTCGAAGATGCAGCCATTGCAGCGGCCCTGCTATTGCTGGCCTGGGCGCTCTACCGGATCGTGCGCCGTCGCGAAGGACTGGGGTTAGGCGATGTGAAACTGCTGGCGATGATGGCGGCCTTCATGGGATTGCCCCTGGCTTTATTCGGCTACTTTGTAGGAGTCCTGGCCGCCGCGCTGTTCGCCATCGTGTTGCTGGTACGCGGCAAAGCCCGTGGCTTTGATCGCATCCCTTTTGGCAGTTTTCTTGCCGCGGCAGGCATGGTTGCCATCTTCGTTGGAAAACCCGCGATTACCTGGTATCTGTCGACCTTTCACTAGCTCAACGGTTGTGCATGCACTTTTCCGGATGGGCCAGCATCTTCTCGGCTTTCCTTGCATATTTTCCCTGCGGATTGTTCGTTGCGTAGCTTTTGAAATGGGCCATGGCTTCACTGGTCAAATTCTCCTTGCACAGGGCGTCGGCAATCCCGTACAAAGCTGTGTCATTTTGTGGATCGAATTCCAGCACATCCCGATAGCGCAAATACCCACCGCGATAGTTCCCATTTTTCATGTAAAGATCGGCGGCATTCAGGTCGTCTTCTTCGCGACCGTCCGGGGTCTGGTCGCGAGTGTAGGAATCCATCTTTGAATGGGTCCCAAGATTTCCTTCTCCCAGCTCCGGCGCCGGCAGATTCTGATTGCTGGAGCTGTATCCACCCCTGGACGGGGATGGACCGGGTTGCGAAGTCCCAGAACCGCCCGAGCCCGCTGCGCTGCCCTGGCTGCCGTCGGCCTTCGCCGCCGCTTTCGATTGCGCCTCGGGGAAAGGATTGTCCCGTGCAGGAGAGGATTGGCCAGGCGTCCGCTTCGCATGGCTCGAGGCGGAGTTCGTACTTCCTGGGTTGGACGGCAAAGAGCCGTCCTGCTGCGGCTGCGAGGACTCCCGGGCATCCCGTTGCGCGTCGGCTTTGGCCGCTGCCTCCGACTGCACCATGGGAAACGGATTGCTGACGGAAGGGTTAGTTTGCGACGGCGCCGATTTTGACCCGGCCCTCGGGGAATTCCGCGTCTGCCCCGTCTTCGTCTGCGTGGACTGCGCCTCGCCTGAGGTTCGCTGGCTTGGCTGCTGACCCGTTTGGCTTTGCCCATTTGCGGTCGGCGCGTTGGGGGGGGGATTCTGGCTGCTCTGTTGGCCTCGCAGTCGCACGGGGCCCAGCAGCAGGAGCAAACCCGCCAACACAGGAACAACGCGGAAGGTCATTCTTGAAAACACCATACTCACTATTCTGGACGTTTTTTTGCCCGTTTGGTTAGATTTGGATGCCTGAATCCGCATGAGCCAGGAAAAATTCTCGCTTCTCCGGCTGCTATACTCCAAGTTCTGCTTCCAACACAGTATGGGTCTCATCGTTCGCTCCTCCTCGATCCACGCCGCCGGTTGCTACACCACCGCGCCCATCGCGAAAGGGACGCGCGTGGTCGAATATACAGGTCCGCTGATTGATAAAGAAGAGGCCGACCGCCGCTACGAGGACAAGCCCATCACCTATCTATTCGGCATCGGCGACGGGTCCAAGGTCATCGATGGTCACGGCATCGCGATGTTCATCAATCATTCCTGCGACGCGAATTGCGAAACCGAGGAGATCGATGGCCATGTGTGGATCACCACCATCCGCGACATCGCCGCCGGTGAAGAGCTTTGCTACGACTATTGCCTATACGATGGCGGAGACGAAGAGGCCCCCTGTAACTGCGGCGCGCGAAATTGCCGCGGCTCCATGTATTCCGCCGCAGAACTGCGGCGACGAAAGCGACTGGCACAAAAGCAAACGAAGGAGCATTCTCCCTCCAAAACAAAAACGGTAAAACCCACTTCAAAAAAAAGACCGGTGCAAGCCAAACACTCACCGACAAAACAATCCAAGTTCGCGGAAACAGCAGGCAAAAAGATCCTGAAGAAATCGATTTTGCTGGACATCCCGCAGCGCAAATCAGCGGCAAAAGGTAAGAATGCAAAAACGGTACGGAGGCCGGGCTAAAGCGGATTTCCTATAGGTGTAGTTGAAGCGGGAAATCTCCGCGCGGCTTTTTTCCAAGAAAAGCCGCTCATCATTGAACTTGGATGACTATAGGAATAGGAAATCCGCTCTAGACGGCCGGGAAACGGCCGGCAATTCCGCACGATAATCTCAAGGGAAATTGATCCCCAGGCCACATGGGGGCTGAATCATCCGGGCAGCCGCAAGCGCTACAATCAAAGGGCGGGTCAACTGGCCACGCACATCGAAACATTCCTGTAGACGACCCTATGGCTTATCAGGTTTTAGCGCGCAAATACCGTCCCCAGCGCTTTGCAGACGTCATTGGACAAGATCACGTCACGCAGACGTTGCTCAACGCTCTGGCCCAGGACCGGGTTGCGCACGGCTACATCTTCAGCGGGCATCGCGGCATCGGCAAAACGACCATTGCCCGCATTCTTGCCATGGCGCTGCAATGCCGCACGCCCCAGGGCACACCCGAGCGTGCGACTCCGGAACCCTGCGGAGTTTGCGACGCGTGCACCGAGATCCGCAGTGGAAATGCAATGGACGTCATCGAGATCGACGCCGCCACGAATCGCGGGATCGATGAAATTCGCGAATTGCGTGAAGGCGCGAGGTACAGCCCGGCGCGTGATCGCTATAAGATCTACATCCTCGATGAAGCCCACCAGATTACAGATGCGGCCTTCAATGCACTGTTGAAGACGCTGGAAGAACCGCCGGCGCACGTCATTTTTATGATGGCGACTACGCAGCCGGAAGACATTCCGCAGACCATCCGATCGCGCAGCCAGCATTTCAGCTTCCATGCAGTGCGATTTCAAGAAATCGTTGCTCAGTTGCGCAGCATTGCGGAGAAAGAATCGGTCGCCGTCGATGAAACGGCGTTATCGTTACTGGCGGAAGCCGGAGATGGCTCCATGCGCGACGCGCTGTCGATCATGGACCAGGCGATTGCCAGCGCCCCGCTGATCAACGGCGCGCACACGCTGGAGGCTTCGCAGATCCGCTCCCTGATGGGGACAGTTTCCAACCAGATTTTCGAAAACATGATGGAGGCTGTGAAAGAACACAATGCCGCCGCCATGCTGGAACAGGCCGCGCATCTGCTCGACGCCGGAAACAGCCCGCAGCAAATCGCGCGCCAGATGGTGCGCTTTCTGCGCAACTGCCTGATGGCACGCCTGGCAGGGACGAACTCCGACCTGCTACATGTTTCCGATGAAGAGACCGCGCGCGCCGGACGTGTTGCAGCCGCTTTTTCTGAAGAAGACCTGACGCGCTTCTTAAATTCCATGCTGCGCACTTTTGACGACCTTGGCTACCGGCAGGAGCAGCGTTTTCATCTTGAACTGGGATTGCTAAAACTGGTCCACATGCAGCGCCTGCTGCCGTTGGAAGACCTCTTCCGCCAGCTTTCTCTTCCCTCGGGAGCCGCTGGAAGCTCGGTCAATGTCGCTCCGCGACTGGCAAGCATTAGCACGACCCCGAGACAATTGGAATCTCCGGCGCTACTTGCAAGTCCTTCCATCGCGACTGGAACGTCGCGGACAGCACAACCCATTCGCGAGGAGTTCGAGCAGCCCGCTCCCCCGTTCAGCGAAACAGCATCGCCCGTGACAGTGGAGGCGCATCCCCTGCAGGGTATGTTCGGAACTGCTTCAGGTTCTACGATCGTTCCCCCGGCAGTTGCCGTTTCCAGACCCGAAACCTTACCGACGACGCTGGGCGCAACGAATACACGGCACGCACCGGTCTCATCGCCGAAGCTAGGACCCGCTCCAGCCGAGCAAGCAGCGACGCGCGCGGCAGAATCTTCTTTTACATCCGTCGTCAAACCAAGCGTGCAACCCATTGCTCAGCCAACGCCCTCAGGAACGGAAGACGCACCGCCATCTACCAAAGCGTCGCTCACAAGCGAGCAGTCGAATGCCGCCATGGATGCAGACACATTACTTGGTGCCATGAGCCAGGCCTTGATCCAGGGCGGACACGAAACTGCTGGATGCCTGCTCGACAGTGGAAATTGCGAATGGAATGGAACAGAATTGCGCGTTCGTGTCGGCGCGTCGAAAACGCTGTTCGAGATGATGTACCCGGCGCAGGCGCAACAAATGGTGCGCGAGGTCTTTCGGCAAACCGCAGGCCCTGGCCGGACGCTGCGGTTGGAACCCGGTGACCCGTCGGTGGCGAATGGTAACGAGTCCCGATCAAAACCGGCGCCTGTCGTCACAACGGATATCGGAGCGCGTCCTCAGGACCATCCTCTGATTCGCCGCGCGCAGCAACTTTTCTCCGCAGAGATACGCAGCGTTGTTTCTCTTCGCGATCCGCAAACGTCGAAATCTCAAGTGGAAAGGGCTCCCGATGGACATGGACAAAATTAAGGAAATGATGGGCCAGGCACAGCAGATGCAGCAGCAGATGGAACAGACGATGGCCCAGACCCAGGTGGAAGGCTCCGCGGGCGGAGGTGCGATCACGGTGCGGATGAATGGGAAAAAACAGGTGCTCGAAGTGCACGTCGACGCATCCGCGGCTGCCGTCGGCACCGGGCAGGGAGACAACTCGGCGGACCTGGAGATGTTGCAGGACCTGATTGCCGCCGCCGTCAACGATGCATCCCGCCGGGTCGATGAAGCGCTGCAGGGAAAACTTTCTGGGATGCTCGGTGGCATGGAGTGGATGCGCATGCTGGGCCACTGACTCGATTTGAGCGGCGCTCCGCATCAGCCACCTCGCCCTAACTACTTAATCTCTAAGGAAAAACAGTGTCACGCTTTGCGCAACCGCTGACCCAATTGATTGACGAGCTTTCAAAACTGCCCGGAATTGGCAGAAAGTCGGCGCAGCGCCTTGCTTTCCATATTCTGCGCGCAACGGAACAGGACGCCTTCGCGCTCGCCGATGCCATTCGTGATCTGAAGGCGCAGCTTCATCTTTGCTCCATCTGCCACAACATTACGGATGTCGATCCGTGTCAGTTCTGCAGCAATCCGTCGCGCAATCAAGCCATTATCTGTGTGGTGGAGGAGCCGTCGAATATCGCCAGTATCGAGCGGACCAAGCACTTCCATGGAACCTACCATGTATTGCATGGAACGCTGTCACCTTTGAACGGGATTGGTCCGGACCAACTGCGAATCGAGAGCCTGCTGGAGCGAGTTCAGAATGGCGCGCTGCAGGAGGTGATCCTGGCGACCAACCCCACCGTGGAAGGCGAAGCCACCGCCGAATATCTGCACCAACTGCTGCGCGGAATGTCGGTCCGCATCACCAGAATCGCTACCGGCATCCCGGCTGGAGCCGACATCGAATATGCGGATGAGGTAACGATGACGCGCGCGATGGAAGGCCGCAGAGAAATCTGACGCGAATTCCATTGGCGAACACATCGATCCCCCGCGTCGCAACGATCAATTGTGAGACGATCAAGCAAAATAATTTGGAAGATTCAAGGACGCTGTTCCTGCTATGAGCGCAAATGCATCAGGAGATCCTGCGGATGGACGGGCTTCGCCAGAATTTCGAATTCGTGGCCTTGCGTCCTCGCTTTCTCCAACAAGTCGGCCGTAGCCGCCTGACCGGAAAACAAGAGAATCTTGCACTTTGGTAGCAAGTTGCGGATCTGAATCGCAGCATCGATGCCGTTCATGTCGTTCATGATGACATCGCTGATGATCATTTGCGGCTGCATGGACTGGGCCTGTTCGACAGCCGACTCGCCACTATAAGCAGCCGCCGCTTCAAAACCGTTTCGGTTCAGAATAATGACCAGCGTATCGGCAATCACGCGCTCATCATCGACCACCAATATCTTTGGCTTCACAAAAACTCTCTCTTGCATCTCAAGATTTCGTGGAACTTATTGAGGAATACTTTGGATCGTCGATATAGAAAAGTGTACCCCAATCCAGGAAACCCCGTCCTCAACTCCCCCCGACTCTGGTTGGACGTATAACGGGCCAAAACGGACCCATAAATTCAGAAACAGAGTGTAGCATTCCGGGCAGGAAAATCCGAAGCTCTATAAAACAGGAGCTTCACAAGCTTGAAAACGAGGCCTGCATCCCGGCAAGACGACCCTCATCCTCTTTATTGTTTCGGCGGCGTGGGCTGGGAAAAATCCGCAACTCCGACACGAACGATCGTGTGATCGCCGGTATGGTCCTCCTTGCTTTTGTCTGAAGAATTCTTCGAGTTCGCAGGCGTTTTCTTTTTCTCCGTCTCCGCAGTATCTTCCGCCCAGGCGCCGTACACGCGGTTGTTCAACGATGCGATCCCGCTGTAGTCCCCCATAAAATCTTCCTGGGAGGCCACAAACGGCTTCTGACTCCAGGCATAATTCTGAAAGCTTTTCCCTCCATCGGTCGAGCGCGCCAGCGTTACCATGGTCTTGTTATTCTTCGGATCTTTACGCCGGTCGTAGAAAACGATCGAAATCGCTCCGGTTACGGGATCCACCGTGAGCCATTGAAAAAACTGATCGGCGCCATCATGGATCGGATCGTTATTGACGCGAACCGGAGCGCTCCATTTCTTTCCTCCGTCCACGGAGCGTGCACAAAATACGTCGATGTCTCCATTTCGATAATCGCTCCAGGTGACGTACAGATGGGCATGTTTGTAATCGCCGCTTCGCACATCGACTGCAATCTGAGGAAAGCCGTTGGCGCGATCGAAATCCTGGACCGCGAACATCACCGGCGCGGTATGGAGAATGTTCTTGACTCGCGCAAACGACGTTCCACCATCGCGGGAAGTGGTGAACTGGATGTTGTCGCCTTCCGACCACACCGCATACAGGGTGGAATCCGCGCCCACAGCCCCGTCGAATCCCTCCAGGGCGCCATTGTCGTCACGAGGCAAACCGGGATGCTGATCGATCTCCATCGGAGTCGACCAACTCTTGCCGTCGTCGGTTGATCGCGATAACACCATGCGCGAGTCCAGCAGACTCCAACGCGTCCAGGCAATATATAGATTGCCGGCATTCCGCCCATGCGATGTGTCCGCGACGATGTAGGGTTTGTCCTCGAACGGGATTCCCGGCGGTTTCTGTTCCAATACAACGGCGGTAGCGGCCGGGTCCCAGGTCTTTCCCCCGTCCAGCGAGCGGCGAACAAAAATGCCGTTCGTTTTCGTTGCATGCCCCCAGTAATTGAACGTGCCCAGCTTGTCGAATGCAATCGAACAGAGGATGGCGTGGCCCCGGTTGTCAAACGTAACCGATACGTCGCCTGAAACTTTGTAGTTTTTCGGCGCTGTATTGATTGCGTGCTCCCAGTGCGCACCTGCATCGGTCGAGTACGCAATGCTGGCCGGCACCTGATAGGCAACCACCACCTGCTGCGGATTCAAGGGGTTCACCGCCACAGACGGCTCGCTGAAATAGCCCGGAGCGGTCAACGTTGTCACCTGGGCTTGTGGAGCGCGCGGCAAAGCCGTCTGGGCTTGAGAGAAAGCGCAAACAGCGATCAGGAGAATGGCTGTGGTTAGGATCTCCATCCGATGAAACACCAAAAATTTCTTCATAATCCTCTCGGAAGCAAGCTCAAGAATCACCATACCTCACCCACTCGGATTTTCAGAGTCCGTCAATTTCCGGCAAACCGGCGCTGCCGCTCAAAAAGTCAATCGAAACGTTGCAAGTCCATAGAAACGCAGTTACATTGGTTGCAAGTATGAAAATTCTTCAGATTTCTTGTGCAACACTTTTTCTGGCGAGCGCCCTCCCTCTCGCTGCGACCCACCTCCCCGCTTCTGGCTCGCAAAAGGAACAGTGGGTTGCCGGGAATGACTCGATCCAACTGTCGGTCGACAAATCAACAGGAGTCATCGACCATCTTGTCGATCAGGTCAGCCATGAGGATTATTGCAACCAGACCCTGAAGGACGCCACCTCCGACACCGACGGAAACCGCGGCTTCTCGTTCACCGTTGGCAAACGCATCGGCGGACTCGTCCTGTGGGATGAGTTGCAGAACCGCGTATTCTCCGACGTAGCCAATCCTGGAACCGTGACGAACTGGAAGGAATCGAAAGACGCGAACGGAGAACGCCTGTCTTTCGACAAACACTATCCCGAAGCGCAGTTCGTCGTCCACGAAACGTTTCTGGTCGGGCCAAACGATGTGCGCTGGAACGTGCGGCTGCACAAGACCTCCGGCCCGGATCGCACCGTCAGGGTCGTCTACGATCTTCCCTTGCCACTAGGCGGCGAGGCATGGGCACCGATTGCCGAGACGCCGTTCACGGTTAAGCCATGGCTGCCGTTTTCCATCGACTACGGCCAGTCCACTTCCGGCGCCATCGGCGAAGGCGAGTGGCGAACGACCGTGCCGCTGATGGTCTTCTACTCAAAGCGAAACGACCGCGCGCTCGCCATCGCTTCGCCGCTGGAAGTCCCAGCCGTGCGCATTCGCTTCCTGACGAACACCGGCGCGCTGGCGGATTTCTACTGGAACTCTCGCAAGTATCCGGCGCGCGAGCGGCCCTATTTTCAGGTCAGCAATGAGGACCTGGGACTGCGTACCTCCAGGGACCTTCAAACCAGCCTGCTGATTTCCGCCCAGCCGGCGAACTGGCGTCCGGCGCTTGGCTGGTTTTATTCAAAATACAAGGCATACTTCGATCCCAATCCTAATTTTGACAAATGGGACGGAGCCTACACCGGCGGCGACGATCTGATGGATCCATCTCTCACCCCCCAGCAAGTGCGCGAGGCTTATGCGAAGCGGTACGCGTTGGGCGTGCGCTGGGAGGAATACCACAGTCCATATCACCTCTATGGAGAGATGATCCCGCCTCCCAATGTGAAGAGCTGGGTGGACATTTCGGATCCCGGCGGCCCCACACTGACCCGCGCCCGGATCGAAGAGCATTGCCGCTTGAGCCGCGAAGCCGGCATCGGCACGTTCCTTTACTACAACACCACAGAGTCGGAATACTGGTATGCGCAGCAAAACTTCCTGAAAAGCATTGCCAAAAGCGAGGACGACAAGACCATCGCCGCCTGGCGGGGCAACGAATATCCCAGCAAGCGCGCCTGCTGGTTGATGAACTCCGACCCATCCAGCGGTTTTGGCCAGCACATGATCGACGAAGCCAAACAGATGGTTCAGTCCTATCCGGACGCGGCAGGCTTTTTCTGGGACGTCTTCGGCCGCAGCTATATGTTCGATTTCGCGCATGACGATGGCATCACCATGGTGGGCAACAAACCGGCCTACTATCCGGAATTCATGTATCGTCGCCTGCTGGACAAGTACATCGGCCCCTTGCTGCACGACAGGGGCATGACCATCACGGCCAACAAGCCGGTCACCGTCGCCAGCACGCGCGGCATTGACGGCATCATGATGATGGAAAATGCGCCTTACGAAGTGAGCCCCGGCTGGATCAGCGCGCAGAGTTATCTGGGCCTCACCCGCCATGTCATGATTCTCGACAGCGACGGCGCGGACCAGGAGATACTTTACCTCCACTGCCTCAGATATGGCGCATTCAATTCCTTGGTTTCGGACCACACCCAAGGAGGGAAGCCTCTGTATGCGGAAACGATTGCATATAACCGGAAACTCCACGATATGTATCAGCCGTTCGTGAATATGTTTGCCGGCAAGAAGTGGATTTTCTATCCCCACGCTCTCGATCTGCCTGCGAATACCTACGGCAACATCTTTCAACTGAAAAATGGCGATGTCATGATCACGATGGTGTCAGCGTGGCGTGCGCTCAACCATGCCGACGGATACGATTCCAACCTGCAGGTGATCGCGCGGCTGCCCAACGCCGCCGCAGTGCAATCTGTCGAAGTCGATTCGGTAGACCTGCGAGAGAAGACCTCCGTTACTCCGCAACGCAATGGCAATCAACTGACAATCACGGTGCCGAAACATGGCAAAGCAACCGTCATCCTGCTCCACATGAAGAGCTAACTTCACCCGAATTGTCTGCATTGCATGCGAACGGTCCAGCTTCGGCTGGACCGTTTGTTTTTCGTACAGGATGCTTGTCATCGTCGCCGGCTTGGTTACAACATCCTACGTCGGCATTTACACTCATGCCATGCCCCTCGTAACAATCGATGCGACCCGTTTGCACCGCCACGGTGCCCGCAGTCCACGCGCTGCCTTTCTGGTAGCGCTCGGCGTTTGTCTGTTGGTCCCACGCGCGGCCTGGCCGCAGACTTTCAAGCCGAAGGACCTTGCGCCCGCGCCGCAGCAGCCACAGAATGCTCCGGAATCGCTGGAAGCGCGTACCCAACAGCTCAATCAGATCTTCCACGATTATTGGCAGGATAAGTTAAAGCACTCCCCGGAGATGGCGTCGACGATCGGTGACAAGCGCTATGACGATCAACTCTCCGACTATTCTGCCGAGGCCTACGACGACTCGCTGGCGCGCGGCGAAAACTTCATTGAGCGATTGGGCGCCATCGACACCGCCGGCATGAGCGACCAGGAAAAGCTGAGCAAGCGCCTTCTCGTATATGACCTTGTCGATCAGCAGGAATCTTCTGTATGCAAACCCTGGCAAACTCCGGTGAACCAGTTTTCCGGCATTCAAGTGGACCTGCCGATGCTCGCAGGGATGCTCACCTTCACCTCCGCCGCCGACTATGACCACTATGTTGCGCGCCTGAACAAAGTACCAGCGGCGATACTTCAGATCAGTACAGACATGATGCTCGGCGAAGAAGCTGGCAGGAGCGAGCCGCAATCCATCATGGAAAAAGTGTTGGCGCAGGTAAACGCCCTGGCGACAGCCAAACCGGAAGACACGCCTTTTGCCAGCCCATTGCAGCGTTTCCCTGTTGGCATTTCGCTCGCAGATCGCACCCAGATTCGCACCACCGTGCTGACGGCGATTCGCACCCAGGTGCAGCCTGCCTTTGCCCACTTCGCAAGATATCTTGCCGCTCAATACATTCCCAACGCACGCAAACAACCGGGCATCTGGGCCACGAGGGATGGCAATGCGTGCTACGCCTATCTGGCGCAGAGCTACACCACAACTGACCTGACGCCCGATCAGGTCTACCGGATTGGAGTGGCGGATGTGGCGCGGATTGAGCCGCAGTTGCTTGCGGTCGTGCATCAGCTCGGCTATAAGGACCTGCGTAGCTTTCACCAGGCGCTGGTCGACAATCCCAAGGAACATGCGCAGTCTGGTGCGCAACTGATCGGCTTGTATCAGCACTATGTCGACCAGATGGAGACCAAGCTCCCCGATCTGGTGACGAAACTCCCTGAAACGTCGCTCAAGGTGGTGTCCATGCCGGCCTTTGGCTCCGCCGATCAGGTTCCAGCAGATTACCAGCCCGGTACGCCCGACGGTTCTCGCCCGGGAGAGATTCGCGTAAACACCAGCGACGCAAGCAAACGACTGTTGACGCAGGTGGAGGCAATTGCCTATCACGAGGGCGTGCCTGGGCATCATCTGCAAATTTCGCTGGCACAGGAACTGACCGGTCTTCCGGATTTTCGCCGCTTTGAAATGTACACCGCGTTTGTCGAAGGCTGGGCCTTCTACAGCGAGCAATTGGGGAAGGAAGTCGGCTTCTACAAGGACCCATACAGCGAATATGGAATGCTGGAAAATCAGATGTGGCGCGCCGTGCGCCTCGTCGTCGACACGGGCGTCCACTCCAAACATTGGACGCGCGACCAGATGGTCCAATACTTTCACGACCATACCGCGATGGATGACATTACCATTCAAGAAGAGGTCGATCGCTACATCGCGTGGCCCGGCCAGGCACTCGCCTACGACATAGGCCGGCTGAAAATTATGGAGCTGCGTGCCGAAGCACAGAAAGCGCTGGGCAAGAATTTCGATCTTCGCACGTTTCACGATGAGGTGCTGGATTCGGGAGCCTTGCCGCTTGATATTTTGCAGCAGCGCGTGGAAGCGTGGATCCAGCAGCAACAAAAAAAGTCCGCTGGCGCAACTACAGCGCACGTGATTTCCAGTCAAACGACAGAAGGAAACTAAATCGATGGCAAATCAAAAAGAAAAATCGAAGCAAGCCCCTAAGCAGCAAACAGCTACATCGGATACCAAGGTCGCGCTGCTTGGTGCGGGCAAAATGGGTGGCATCCTGCTGCAGGCATTCCTGAAAAACAACTTGTTCCGTCCAGAAAATATCCGCGCCACGGTCCAGCACGCCGAACGCGCGAAAAGCCTCGCCGCACACTGGGGCGTTTCTGTCTCCACTGACAACTTAGCCGCCGCGCGGAACAGCGATCTGATTCTTCTGGGCGTCAAGCCGCAAACGGTCCCCGAAGTCCTCGCCCAAATTCGTCCGGCGTTGTCCGCGAAAAAAACCATCATCTCCTTCGCCGCCTCCGTCAAGACCGCAGCCATAGAAAAGGCCGCGGGGGTTGACCTGGCCGTCATTCGTGCCATGCCAAACACACCATCGCTGCTCGGTTGCGGCGCTACTGCTCTGTGCCGGGGCAAGTTTGTTACCGACGAACAACTGGCGCTGGCCGAACGCGTCTTCGCCAGCGTAGGCCGCACCGTCACCGTGGATGAAAAACATATGGACGCCGTGACGGCGCTTTCCGCCAGCGGCCCGGCTTACATCTACATCATTCTCGAGTCGCTGGCGGAAGGTGGCGTCAAGGTTGGCTTACCGCGTGATATCGCGACGTTGCTGGCCGCGCAGACGGCGCTGGGGGCGGCTAGCATGGTGCTTGAAACCGGCAGCCATCCGGCCCTGCTGAAAGATGCTGTCACCACGCCTGCGGGCTGCACCATCGACGGCATTCTGGAGCTGGAAGAGGGCGGCCTGCGCGTTACGCTGATTAAGGCCGTCATGCGCGCCGCCCAGCGCGCCAAAGAGCTGGCGTCGAGCTGAACGCAATACGAGGTTCGCGAGGTGTTCCCATGCCCGAACAACGCGAGTTGTTCTTTCGACGCGCGGTTAATATTCCGCGGCCCCTTGGTCTTCAGTCCCTCGACAATTCCCTGCGCTACCGCCTTGGTATCACGAGCCACAGCCGCCGTTGCATTCGTGGTATCCTGGCGAATTTGATCGGGACTTGGACCCTTCGGAGAGCACCTAGTCAGCATAAGCATGCCCACGGCGACGACGACAATCCATTTCATCCGGACTTAGGTACCGGAAGGAGGCAGCTTGATGTGTGACGACACCAATTCCTTCCGTCGGCGCATCGCCAGCACACCGGCGCTGCCGCCGGGCTGCCGATTCTTCTGTAACTTTCCCTGTCGTATACCCTGAATGCAGTCGTCGACTTGAGCGTGTCCTGCTTTCGGGCGCCCAATCGTAGGATTCCCCATGGCCACAGACCGCTCTGTCCCCAGAACACGCAAGCGCATCTCGATCCGCGGAGTGGTACAGGGCGTAGGTTTTCGCCCTTTCGTATACAACCTCGCCCAGTCGCTGGAACTGTCTGGATATATCCTGAATTCCTCCTCGGGCGTCACCGTGGAGATCGAAGGTCCTCACCGCGCGATCGAACAATTTCTCCATGCGCTGCGAACCAGTCCGCCGCCCCTGGCCCAGATTACAGAGATCGCAACGGAAGAACTTTCCTTGCAATATGCAAGTGATTTCACCATTCGTGCCAGCCAGGAGCAAGAGAACGCCTTCTCATTGATCTCGCCCGATGTCGCCACCTGCGACGATTGCTGGCGCGAATTCGGCGATCCAGCAAATCGTCGCTACGGATATCCCTTCACTAACTGCACGAATTGCGGCCCGCGCTACACCATCATTCAAGACATTCCCTACGATCGCCCAAAAACGACGATGGCTGCGTTTCGCATGTGCGCGTTGTGCCAGGCGGAATATGACGACCCGAGCAACCGGCGTTTCCACGCGCAGCCGAATGCATGCCCCGCCTGCGGACCCAGCCTGGTGCTGGTGGAAAGCCGGCAACATGCTCACAATTCCCGTCTGCCCACCGCCAGCGACTTCGCCGACGTGCGAAACTCCTGCCTCGCGACCCTGCAACGCGTCCGGGACCTGCTGCACGCGGGGCGGATTGTCGCGATAAAAGGGCTGGGTGGGTTTTTATTGGCCTGCGACGCTCGGAACGATTCCGCAGTCCGGTTGCTGCGCCAACGCAAACGTCGCAGCGATAAACCCTTCGCCCTCATGGCTCGCGACATCGGCGCTGTGGAGACATTCTGCGTTGTCACGGATGCAGACCGCGCCGCATTAGAGAGTCCTCGCCGGCCCATAGTCATTCTTCAGCGCCGTCCAGATTCAAATCTTTCCCGCGCCATTGCCCCCGGCAACGATTCCATCGGTGTCATGCTGCCGTATACGCCCTTGCATTATCTTCTGTTCAGCGATTCGCCTCAGCAGTCCTCGCAATTCCCCGCCCTGGTCATGACCAGCGGCAATCTCAGCGAGGAACCGATTGTCACCGCCAACGAAGAAGCCTGGCAGCGCCTGGAAACGGTGGCCGATTGGTTTTTATTCCACAACCGCGACATCTATCTGCGCACCGACGACTCCGTGGTGCGCACCTTTCACGGCCGCGAGCGGGTGCTGCGGCGCTCCCGCGGGTATGTGCCGCAGCCGGTCGACCTTGGAATTCCACTGCAGGAGATGCTGGCTTGCGGCGCCGAACTGAAACACACCTTCTGCCTCACCAAGGACCACTATGCCATTCTGAGCCAGCACATCGGCGACCTGGAAAATTACGAGACGCTCGTTTTTTTTCAGGAGACGCTCGCCAACCTGAAGAAGCTGTTTCGCGTGGAGCCGCAGGCCGTGGCCTATGACCTGCACCCAAACTATCGCAGCAGCCGCTTCGCGCTCGCTCTGGCGATCGAGCGCAAGATTGGGGTGCAGCACCACCACGCCCACATTGCCAGTTGCATGGCGGAAAACCGTCTGCAGGGCAAACTGATCGGCGTCGCTTTCGATGGCACCGGATATGGCACTGATGGCACGATCTGGGGCGGAGAATTCCTGATTGCCGACCTGGCTGGATTCGAACGCCGCGCCCACCTGCGAACTGTCCCCCTGCCCGGCGGCGATGCGGCGGTACGCCAACCCTGGCGCATGGCGCTCAGCTATCTGCGAGACACCTTCGGAACCGGCCCATTGCCCGCGACACTCCAGTTTCTGCAGAATATTCCGGAAAAACAAGTCGCCATAGTAGACGCAATGGTCGCGCGGCGCATCCGGTCTATCGAAACGTCGTCCAGCGGGCGGCTGTTTGATGCCGTGGCCGCCCTCGTGGGATTGGGTTCCGAAGTTACGTTTGAAGGGCAGGCAGCAATTGCGTTGGAATCGGCGGCCCTGGCAGGAGTCGACGAGCGTTACTCCTTCCACATTGAACAGAGCGAGCCGATACAACTGGATATGCGCCCCATGATCGAGGAGATTGTCCGCGATCTCTCTCTCGGCAAATCCGCCGGCTGCATTTCCGCGCGCTTTCACAACACCGTATCTGCCGCCATTATTGCAATGTGTCAACGACTTCGACGGCAAGAGCAACTGACCCGCGTGTGCCTCAGCGGCGGGGTCTTCCAAAATATGTATTTGCTAAAACGTACTGTACAAGGCTTAGATAAAGATGGGTTTCAGGTTTTCCTGCATACCCTGGTCCCGCCGAACGACGGGGGAATCTCGTTGGGCCAGGCAGCGATTGCAAATGAGATTCTTGGTCGAGAAGGATAAGCAAGGAGATAAATCATGTGTCTAGCCATTCCCGGTAAAGTTGTCGAAGCGTTCGACCAGGGCGGTCTGCGAATGGCGAAGGTCCAGTTCGGCGGGATCGTGCGTCAGGCATGTCTGGAATATGTTCCGGAGACGAAGGTCGGCGAGTATGTGCTGGTCCACGTCGGCTTTGCCATCAGCAGGGTGGATGAGGAAGAAGCAAAGCGGACCTACCAGTTGCTGGAAGAGATGGACCAGCTTACCGAACTGATGGCGTCTGCGGTTGAGGAACAGGAAAAGGACGCGCCGAGAGACAAGGGCGGGGAAGCAACGAGGACATCCGATGAAATATCTGGATGAATATCGGGACGGACGGGTCGCGCGCAAGATCGTCGACGAAATTCGCCGCGTACAAACCAAGCCCTGGGTGATTATGGAGGTCTGCGGCGGACAGACCCATTCCATCGTTAAGAACGGGATCGATCATCTGCTGCCAGAAGGCGTGGAACTGGTGCATGGGCCCGGCTGCCCGGTCTGCGTCACGCCGCTGGAAATGATCGACAAGGCGCACGCGATCGCGCGGCGGCCCGATGTCATTTTCTGCTCTTTTGGAGACATGCTGCGTGTACCCGGATCGGAAGGCGATCTGTTCACCATCAAGTCGGAAGGCGGGGATGTTCGCGTGGTGTATTCTCCGCTCGACTGTATCAAGATTGCCGAAGCCAACCCGGACAAGAAAGTGGTCTTCTTCGCCATTGGATTTGAAACCACGGCGCCCGCCAATGCCATGCTGGCCTGGCGCGCGAAACAGCAAGGCTTAGCCAACGTTTCTCTGCTGGTTTCCCATGTGTTGGTGCCGCCCGCGCTGGCCGCCATCCTGCAGTCTCCACAGAACCGTGTCCAGGGGTTTCTCGGACCGGGACACGTCTGTGCGGTCATGGGATATAAAGAGTACGAACCCATCAGCGCGCGCTTCCATGTCCCGATTGTGATTACCGGTTTCGAGCCGCTGGACATTCTGCAGGGAACGTTGATGACCATTCGTCAATTGGAAACGGAACGCGGCGAAGTGGAAAATCAGTACTCCCGCATTCTGGACCGCGACGGGAACAAGGCGGCACAAAACCTGGTGTTCCAAGTTTTTCAGATCGGCGACAGAAAGTGGCGCGGCATCGGCACCATTCCAAAAAGCGGCTACCATCTGCGGCCGGAGTTCGCCGAACACGACGCGGAAAAGCTTTTCGACGTGGCCCGGATTGAAACCCGCGAGTCGGAGATCTGCATCAGCGGAGAAATTCTACGAGGCATCAGGAAGCCGAAGGATTGCCCCGCCTTCGGGACGCTGTGTACGCCGCAACGCCCGCTGGGCGCGACCATGGTTTCCGCCGAAGGCGCCTGCGCGGCCTACTATGCCTATGGCCGCCATTTGAAAAAAGACGAGGGCGTCGATGTCCCGGTCCATTCTGTCGGAGGCGTTGCGTGATCCGGCCTGAATCCACTGCCAACGGACCAAGCACCAAGACAGACGAGAAATCCGATGCAGCGACCGCTGAGATCCCGTCTCCGCTGTTCGGAAGCTGTCCGTTGCCAATCTTCGAACATAAGAATATCGTGCTTGGTCACGGCAGCGGCGGCAAGCTTACCGCCGAGTTGATCGACAAGGTTTTTCTGCGCGCATTCGCCAACCCAATCCTCGATAAGCTCGACGATCAGGCTGTGCTGCAGATTAACGGAGCCCGATTGGCGTTTACCACAGATAGCTTCGTCGTCACGCCAATTTTCTTTCCCGGCGGCGATATCGGAACACTCGCCGTCAACGGTACGGTGAACGATCTGGCTATGAGCGGCGCGCGTCCGCTCTACCTGGCGGCAGCATTCATTCTGGAAGAAGGTTTGCCTGCCGAAGATCTGCGCCGTGTCGTCGAATCCATGGGAACGGCTGCGCGCGAAGCTGGCGTGCAGCTGGTCACCGGTGACACCAAGGTGGTGAATCGCGGCAAAGGCGACAAAATTTTTATTACGACGACCGGCATCGGCGCGATTGAACGGCCGGTGAATATTTCCGCCAGTCGCGCGCGACCCGGCGACAAGATCCTATTGAGCGGAACCATTGGTGACCATGGCATGGCGATCATGTCGCAGCGGGAGAACCTGGAATTCGAAGGCGCGATCGAAAGCGATTGTGCAGCTCTGCACGGGCTGGTCGACGCGATGCTGGATGCCTGCGACATGGTGGCTGGCAAGCAAAATATCGAACATCCGATCCACTGCATGCGCGATCCAACACGCGGAGGCGTGGCGACGACGCTCAATGAGATTGCATCCCAATCTAAAGTCGGCATGTTCCTGCACGAAGATCGAATCCCGGTACGCGAAAGCGTTCAGGGCGCCTGCGAAATCCTTGGACTCGATCCGTTGTACGTCGCGAATGAAGGGAAGCTGGTTGCCATCGTCGCACCGGCCGCGGCGGATCCAGTTCTGCGGAGCATGCACGATCATCCGCTCGGTCGGGATGCGAAAATAATCGGAGAAGTAGTTTCCGAACACCCTGGCATGGTGCGGATGGAGACCCGGGTTGGCGGAACGCGCATTTTGGATGTGATGTTCGGCGAGCAGTTGCCAAGAATTTGTTAGCCGGCCGGCAACGCGGCGAAGTACGCCCAAACAGAAGTTGAATCAGCACGCAATCGATAGCGAAAGATATTTTGACGACGCATACGACGCTCTACGCCGCCCTTTTTACCGCAGCCGTGCTCGGCTTTCGCCATGGCTTCGACTACGACCATATTGCCGCCATCACCGATGTGGTCAGCGTGCAATCGTCGAAACGCGTCGCCATGAAACTCGGCATGGTGTATGCCCTGGGCCACGCGCTCACCGTGGCGGGACTGGGCTCCGTCGTCATCCTGCTGGGAATCAGCCTCCCGGTGGGAATCGATCGCTGGGCGGAGCGGCTGGTCGGTTTGACGTTGCTCATTCTTGGAATTTACGTCCTGGGAACGCTGGTGTTTCGGCCGGATGATACGCTGCCGAAAAGCCGTTATATGCTGCTCCACGCCGGCTACCATCGTGCGCGGTTGGTATTCAAGCGGCGCGAGGAAGGGGCTCCGGCGGAGCCCTATGCACCGCCCCAGAACTTCGACTCACGCTCCGTTTTTGTCATTGGCATCATCCATGGCCTCGGCGCGGAAACGCCGAGCCAACTGATGATCTTCCTGCTCGCAGCCAATCTAGGGGGGGTTGCCCTCGGTATGCTGGGCCTGGGAATGTTTCTCGCCGGCCTGTTGACGATGAACGCCGTCATGACGGCTTCGGCGGCCGGACTGTTCGGTGTTTCACGTCATCGTCCGCAATTTCTACGCGTTGTTTCCGCACTGACGGCGATCTATAGCCTGGCGATGGGCATCATCTTCCTCGCCGGGCGCGCTTCGTTTCTTCCCGTGCTGAATTAGTTCCGTTGCGCGCGCACTTCTAGCAGTGAATTCCGGCCTTTACCAGCGTCGCCTTCAGACTCTTCATGCTGATGCGCGTGGATGCTTCGGGTGTTCCCGCTCCGCGCCAATGCGTCTCCAGACTGACGGCATAGTGGTACCCATCTCGCTTGAAAGCGCGGAACTGCCCGACCCAATCAATGATGCCGCCGCCTACGGGAGCCCACGCATATCCGCCGTTCGGTTTGCGCACAACATCTTTACAGTGGCAATGGCCAATGCGTTTTTCCGGCAGCAGATCGAAGCCGTTCGGATACGGAGTGCTGCCCAGGGCCGCGGCATTCCCCGGGTCCCAGTTCAGCATAAAGTTCTTGTTCGGAATTGCATGAAGGACGGCAGCCGCCTCTTCCCCGGTCGCCGTATTGCACGACATTTCGTTTTCCAGCAACAAAATTTTGTCGCTCTTTGCGCAACGTTCCGCGGTTTCGCGCAGCTTCTCGTTAATCGCGGCCCGGTAAGGCTTCGGGTCATCCAACCGCCAGAAATCGAAGCAGCGGATGCGGTCCGTTTGAAACGCCTTCGCAAGTTCAATACAGCGCTCCAGTACCTTCTCTTGTTGCTTGAAGCCGAAGTCGGCGCCAAACTGGTCGTGACGCTCACTGGTTTTCGATATCGGCGCACCCGGCCAATCGACCTTGAAAAGCGGGCTGGCGATGTCTGTGACACGCAATTTGTTCTTTTCCAGGATCTTCCGTGCTTCCGCGATTTCCGCGGAGTCCAGATCCAAAACGTTCTTGTTCCACATGCTGCGGAGCTCGATCCAGTTCAGACTAAAATCCTTGGACGCGATTTCACACGCCCGGCCAAAATCCTGCGTAATTTCGTCATTGATGACAGCAAGTCGAAATGGACAGCTCATACCTGCACTCCTAGCTTGTGGATCAAATATTCCTTGCTCAACTCCGCTGACTGTTTCGGCGTCCGCCTCGCGCCGGCCCGTTCGCCATCCAGCTCCACCACGCCCCAGCCTCGAAAATGGGTTGATCGCAACGCGTCGAAAATCGCAGGAAAATTCACTCTTCCCTCGCCTAACTCGACGAATTGATATCCACTTTTTGTGGCCGCCGATTCAACGTCTTTCAGGTGGAGAAACAACAAACGATTGCCATACTTGCGAATCGCAGCCGCTGGGTCGCCCCCGCCCTGCACATAATGTCCGGTGTCGAGTTCCAGCTTGACGTAGCGCGGATCGGCGGCCTCAAGAATTGCGTCCACCTGCTCGGGAGTCTGACCGATAGAGCCCATGTGATTGTGAAACCCCGTCTTGATCCCGTAGTCCGCGGCGCGCTTGCCAATCTCCGTCAGCAGCGCTCCTTCACGTTTGTAGTCGCTGGCTATGAATTTTTTCTTCTCGAATGTGCCAATGACCTGTAAATATTTTCCCCCAGCTTCATGTAAATACCGGGCATGTGCCGTGTGAGTTGCCAGCATTTTCCGCTCCAGCGCCGGGTCGAGCGGAGCATCTCCACTGGACAAGGCCACAAACGTAAGGTTGTGCTTCGCCAGCGTACCTAGCAGCGCGTGAGGATCGGGATACTCGCCCAGAACGTTAGGGCGCAGTTGAATGCCCGGATAGCCGACTGCGGCGATGTCCTCGATCGCCTGGTTGTCTTTTTCGTCCCAGGTAATGGCGGCATAGCCGATCTGGATTTTCATCGGCCCGTGATGCAACGGCGTGTCGAAGTAGGACAAATCCGATGGCGGGTACAGCAACGCGGGACCGGAAAGAGCATGCGCAGCGGCTACCGGAACGGAAGCGGTAGCGGCGGCGGCACCAAGACCGGCTAGAAAATGACGACGTGAATACGACATACAAAGTACTCCTTCTCCAACAAACGCTGGCCGATCCTTTATATCATTGCCGCTTGGCGGCCTTCGTGAGTGTACCAAGGACTCACTCTCTGAACAGCGACATTTGCTGCTTTTGTTCGCGAAGGAGCGGCGGTCTGCGATTGTCGAATTCCGTTCTTCCATCGAGAGACTTTGAGATCGCACGTTCCCGCCCGATGACCTCGGGAAAATCTGCAGTCGGAGATGTCCGCTCCTCAATCGTGTAAACGAATTGATCGAGACGCCGAATTCCATCGACCTTCTCGGTGTGGCCAAGCTTCGCTGCATCCAGAGCGCGGCGCAGAACAGAAATCGACGCATCGTAGGTTTTTAGCGGCACCGGAAAAGGATGCCCATCTTTGCCGCCCAGCGCGAAGGAAAACCGCGCCGGATCGGAAAATCGGTTGGGAGCGCCGTGCACCACTTCCGCAACCAACGCTAAAGTTTGTAAAGTGCGCGGCCCTAGTTTCTCCAATAGAAGCAGCGATGCAAAATCTCGAAATTCGCGATCATGCGCGACCGCCAGGACCGCTCCCAGCCGGCGCAAATCTACATCCTCCGGATGCACCGCGTGATGCGCCGGCATGCGCAGTTGACGCACATCGCGCACGGTGATTTCCGGCCGCCGCTTCACGATCTCCAGCATTGCGTTTTGCGACGCAGCGGCGCGAGCATCGACCAGGTTCATGATGTTTCCCTGATGAGCGCCCACAATCGCGCTATGCGGTTCCGTGGTGAAACTGCGGACAGTTTTCGAGTGCCAGTGGTAGCGCCGCGCCAGTTTGCTTGCAACGTTCATTCCCTGCTGCACCACCACCCATTCACCGCTTTTCGTTACAACAAAATTGTGGAGGTACAGCTGAAAACCGTCGGCGATGGCGTTGTTGTCGACCCGTGCCGTCAACCGGCTGGTGCGCACCAACGACTCGGCATCGAGTTGGCAGATGTCCGCATACACACGAAGTTCGTCCGGCGTCTTGTGGGAGTGTCTGCCTCTTCCGCCGCAGATAAAAATTCCCAGCTCGTGCGATTGCGGATTCAGCCCGCGCTTCAGCGCGCCCATCACGGAGGTTGTGATCCCGGAAGAATGCCAGTCCATCCCCATCACGCATCCCAGGGCCTGAAACCAGAATGGATCGCTCAATCGCGTCAGGAATTCCGAAGCGCCGTATTGCTGCACGATGGTCTCAGAAATGGCCGCACCCAGCTTGACCATCCGCTCGGCCAGCCAGGACGGGACTCTTCCGCCATGCAACGGCAACTCGGCAAATCCGGAACGCTTCATCCTGCTTGTATGGTAAAGCTTCCTGTTATTTCGTCGGGCAATCCAGAATCAGCGCCACGTTGGTCACCTTCGCATGCTCCGGAACCGAGATCTGATATTGCTGGGCAACATTTGCATTCGGAATGTCCTTGTGGAACTCCTTCTGCATTCCATTTTCTTCCCAGATTTGCGTGATTCTCAGATGTTGGGAAGCGTCGGGATTCTCTGGACGGATGGAAGCCATGCGAAATTTATCAACGGCCAATCCCCGGAACTGGTAGCGGACATACACGCGTTCGGTTCCCGCAGGCAAATCTCTCACCCTGCGGTCTACCTCTGGCCAGCGGAGGACCTGCTTGATCGGCTGGCCGTCCAGCCACGTCAGCTTCGGATTGTAAGTCCAGAGCGTCTTCCACGGACCGCTGCTGCTGGTCGACCATGCAATCGAGGCTGAACCTGGTCCTTTGCGGTTCGACGGCCACGGAGTTACGTGCCGTATCTCCGCCGTGAATTTATTGGGCGCGATGCCATCCTTCAGATCGAGAAACCGTCCGCCCACATCGAAGCCGGTCAGATTGCCCTTTTTGGCCGCGATCTGAAAGATTACATCTCCAGCCTCATCGCCATTGTTGACCACATAACCCTGTCCATCCTGCGCGACGTAGCTTGCGTTTTCAACCTTGGAAGCATACTGATCCAAATGCGCCGGCAGCACGTGTGATTCTGTTCTGATATAGCTGCCGGGATGATAATTGAACACGTTTTCGCCTGCCGTAAGAGTCGGCAATGTTCGCGGATTCAGTTGAAACACCGTGGTCAGCAGCACATAGTGCAACACGGCGCCTTGTTTCTGCGCACCTTTCAAGGAAAACCGAACCAGATACCCATACGTTCCAGAGACCGCAGTGCGGTGACCCTGTGCACCCGGTAAATCCGCCGCGTGGATGCTCCACGGCCCATTGAAGGGACCGGTGAGGGATCCGCTTTCCGTCCAGCTACGTCCGCCATCCACGGAAGTTTCTGCCGTCAGCCTATCTTTCGCAGTCGCCAGAGAAGCCTCTACGGAAAACTTGGCATTGATAATCACGTACGGCGAGGGCATGGAAAAGGTATAGGTCGCATCGTTTCCCTGCTGCGCGGTGATATCGCTGTTCATGTCCGCGGGGCGATACTCAAGCTTTCCCGTGGCCCAGGTACGTGCATCCTTCTCGCTGCGAGGGCCGGCAGAAGGCGGCAAACTGAATTGCGCAAAATCCGGAAGAATCTTCCACTCTTTTCCGTCGTACGTGTAAGGAAGATAGAAAGTCCCGGCCGGCGTGGGTCGAAAGTAGCGGATCATTCGCTCGCCCGGACGCAGGACATAGTCGAGAGTGTGACCCTCTGGATAGCGACGGTACGCATAGAGATAATTGTCGTTGATGGTCGTATACAGCTCGGCGAGACCCTTCATATCGCCCGCGCGAACGTCCGCCGGATACCACGGATAGTCGACTGTTTTTGGATTCGAAGTCGTTGGGCCGGTAACGTTCTTAAGGATGATATTGCCGTTGTGCTCAAGCTGCCACACGGACGCAACATCCCTTTGCTTCAGCGGACCGTTTCCGATTGGGTTGTATCCCAGCTCGTCGGAGTCGAACATATGGTAAGCACCGTCATAAAAGACTTCCGCGACGGTATGGCCGGTCAGAAACCAGACGCGCGATTTCTTGAACCCTCCGGCATCATAGGTGGCCGCCATCAGCGGCCCATCCTGATAGCAAAGCCCAAAGCCATAACTATTCAACTGTTTAATGGGATCGAGCACCTGGCCATTCGGCTCCTCGTAGGCGTAGCCCAGCAGGTGATAGTACATCCCAGGTTTCACGAACCGGCCGTCGGTCAGGTAGAAGCGCCAAATCGCCTCCGCTTTTTCGCGGTCCGTCTTGGCGTTGTATTGCTGATAAATCCCCTGCGCCAGGCTCTTCATGTTGCCGGTGTCCACCTGACCCACCCTGGTGATTTCCGGAGAATACACCTGCGCCTGCGAGCTGCGCGGAGCGGTGAGAACCAAGGCAGCAACTGCAATCATCCAGACGATTTTTCTATGCATCGATCAATTCCTTTTCGCCGGCACGGTTCATTACTCCACATCCATCGTTTGCGTTACAGTCTGCCCGCTTAACACGTCGCGGACGACCACGGTCCACTTACCCGCCGCATCATCTACGGCAAATGGGATCGACTTGACCCCCGCACCGTGTTGGACGATCAGATTGCCCGAGTAGTACAAAACGGGGCTTCCCTTCGGATCGAGAACATCGACATGGAAGATGCTCACATCCGCCTGAGCAGGTTCTGCCTGGATCGCGATGTTCGCTACCGAGCCGCGCTGCACTTGCTTCGGAAGGGAAACCTGCATCTCCGGAAGCGGCGTGTCGCTCGCCGTCAGAATGGTGGGCGAATACGGATCGACGGTCAGCGTCAACTCCTTTTTCTGCCCCAACTCCTTGTGCGCACGCGTGTCATACAGATACATGGCGTTCGGCATGTGCAAATGGACGGTAACAGGCTTGGAAAACCGTGCATTCGAACGGAAATCGGGCGGCCCCAGCTCGTCGACACGCAATTCCGGATTCGACTCCAGCGCGATGATCCTCACGCCGCCATTGGCATATACGTGCGCATCGATGCCCACCACAGAGTGGCCCTTGTCATCTTCCACGGCAAACTGCGGACGCACGCCGTTTGAGCGCAACAGCTCTTCAATCTGCTGATGGATCGGGCCTTCCTTGCCCTCCAGCCGGTCCTGGAGATACCCAACAATATCGGTTTTCAGCAGGATTGCCTTCCCGTTTCCGTAATTACGCACGTTGACTTCGTCGGTCCGCGGCCCACCAAACAGATCCGCCAGCGAGGATTGCGGAAGTTTTTTGCTGTGCTGG
>JBKQVW010000069.1:0-60079 GCA_052142955.1 Acidobacteriaceae bacterium
AGTCGCGTGACGTCTGTGAGTTGCTTCACGAAAAGACCCGCTGGGGCCGCCGCCGCGCCAGAAGCTTTTGTAGCCTGCTCGATCTGAAACGTCTCATCGAACCCAATGCTCACGAACGGGCTGGGAAATAAGTCCGCGAACTGGTTCACCCAGTCGGTCAGCAGAGGCATCACCTTTGGATTGCGAGGATCAAATTCAGTTCCGTGAGGCTCATCGGACAATTCGGAGTATTTTTCGATCCTGAACAAATCGTGCTGGTGACCATATAGGTCCAGATTGGGGATGACATCTATATGCCGTTGCCGTCCGTACGCCACGATCCGCCGCACCTCATTTTGCGTGAGCCGGCCATCCGGATCCAAAAGCGGATATCCGTTCAACTCTATGCTGTCTTCCGTATACAGATAGTATTGGTTCTCTTTCCAGCGAGCCAGAAAGTCGATCTGGCGTTCAATCTCCTTCTCCGTCGGCAATGGCCCGTGACTGATGTCCACCATCGTTCCGCGAAGCTCCACCGACGGCCAATCGTGGATTTCAACCTGCGGCAGAACTGCATCGGAGCCGCTTCCTTCGACGAGTTGTCGCAGCGTTTGAATCCCATAGAAAATTCCTGCCGACGACTGAGCATGGATCCTCACTCCATGCTCAGTTACGGACAAGTCGTAGGCTTCTTTGGAGTGCGGCCCGGGCAAATCTCCCGGAAGTGCCAGCGGTTGATCGGTGGCTCCAACCCGGTCGAGCACGATCGCCATCCCCTGAGTCGTACTATCGCCGGAACTGCTGATCGGCAGCCGAACTCCTGTGCGTTGTTCCACGTATTTGGACAACTCGCTGGCTGCGAACTGATCTTCCGCGCTGGGAGTCGACGAAAAGACAATCTTCATTCCCGTCAGCCGCACGGTGCCGGTACCGTATTGCATTTGTTGTGGACGCGGAAGCAGTGGATTGTGGACAGCGTAAGCAGCATTGCCTACGAACATGCATAGCAGTAATGCGACCAACTGTATCCGGGCCATTGACTTCCTTTCGCCCTGATACGGCAGGGCGTGCACTTGGAGAGATCGGCAATTTTTCCGGCCAAAGCACCGGTCGATTGCAGCATTGCGAATTCAACCCAGTTTCACCTGCGTCTTTTGCTTATATCAAGCGCAATCAGCAGTCTTACACCGTTCGCGTCCAGCGTATTGGATGGCAATTTGTGCGCTCATAGCATACCGCTGTCTATGTGACCTTTCCCCTGGCAGCTACCTTCCACTGATCTATAACCAGGTCCCCCCTGACCACAAAAACTCGATCGTGCAGATTGATGCACGGGCAAACGTGGTTGGGAATAATCCTGAGCCGGTCCCCTAGTTTTGTCGGTGAATCCTTGGGAATGATCAAGTGGCCGTGTTCTTCGGAAAGCTCTTCCAATAATAATTCTGGATGGTCCTGAACATATCCAAAGTATTTGCGGTCCCCCGAAAGCAGAGTGTCCGCCGAAAGCGTCTTGCTGCCGGCATCAATGATGACACGGTGCGGGACACTGGTGCTGACCACAGTTGTCAGCACTGTCACAGCACAATCCGCATAGCTTGCGGATTCTGCATCCACGGTGTTTCGATCGTTAAAGACATAAGTTCCTGGTCGGATCTCTGTGACGCCGTGAAACTGATGGCTCTCGAAAGCGGCCGGCGTGTTGCCTCCGCTAACCACAGGGTAGGGAATGCCAGCGGAATCGAGCAACGTAAAAAGCCGGTCAAGCTTGGCATTCTCGAGGGGGATGTCGAGCTCTCGAATCTTCCCATTGCCCATGATGTGGCCGGGATAGAGAGAGATACCCTCCCACCGAAGATTCGGCAAAACGAATACCCTTTGGGCAATTTCGATCGAGTTGTCGTCCAACGTGAGACCACAGCGGCGAAGTCCCGTGTCGAATTCCAATCGAATTCCAACCTCGACACCCGCTGCTTTTGCTGCTTGAGAAATGCCCTCCGCCACCGGAAAGGAATCCATCGCAACGGAGATTTTGACTCGCTTGGCCAGCTCCGCCACCCGCTTCCATTTCATTTCTCCCCAAATCGGATACACGATCACAATGTCGTTCAGGCCCGCATCCGCCATCACCTCTGCCTCGCCAACCTTTGCGACAGTTATGCCGCCCGCTCCATAGTGCATCTGAAGGCGCGCAATTTCCGGTATCTTGTGGGTTTTGGTGTGTGGTCGCAGCGTAAGATTGTGCGCGGCGCAATAGCTCGCCATCCCGAGAAGATTGCGGTCCATCGTGTCTGCATCGATGAGAACTGCCGGTGTCTCTAAGTCATGGAGATTCATAAAAATAATTCGTTGCGACGAGCCTATACAACCATCCCCGAATCGACGACAACTCTACCGTTCCGTAGCACAGCCTTGAATCCAGTCGGCGCGACGTTAGGCTTCTCGTACGTGGCAGCGGTACGAATGGTCTTTGGATCGAAGACCGTTAGATCTGCGACATGGCCCGGCGCCACAGTGCCTCTGTTTCGCAAGTTGAATGCCGAAGCCGGCTTGCCTGTAACTTTATGGACCGCTTCTTCGAGGCTTAGCCATCCGCGCTCCCGCACCATCTCGCCCAGCAACATCGGAAATGTTCCGTACAGCCGCGGATGGGAACGCCCACTTGTGTAAACTCCGTCCGTGATGACCATCGCCAAAGGATGGGTCAGCAGCGCATGAAGATTGTCGATCGACTGAGCATGTTCTACGATGTTCACGTTTCCTTGTTGTTCCAGCAAAATGTCCATCACTGCATCTTCTGGCTGACTGCCCCGCTCGTCTGCGATTTCCTGGATTGACCTGCCCACCAGTGAGGCTGCGTTCTTTAGCGCCGACGTTATCACCACCTCATTCCAGCGTGCCTCGCCTTTGATATGAGGCCGGATTGATTCGCGCAGTATAGGATCAGCGAGTCTCGCGAGGAGTTGGGAAATCCCTCCGTCCAGCGCAGCCTGCGGCAGCACTTGCGTGAGCACGGTACATCCGGCCAGCCATGGATACGCATCGAACGCCACATCAACGCCCCGCTCGGAAGCTTGCTCTATTACCGCCAGTGCGAGTTGCTGCAAATGCCAGTTATCGGGGCCAGCAGCCTGCAGATGAGAAATCTGGAGGCGACATCCGGAAGCTTCAGCGACGAAAATCTGTTCTTCGACCGCTTCGACCAGCTTGTCGGAATAGTTGCGCATGTGGGTTGCATACACGCCGCCTCTGCGGGCGACCACACGGCAGAGCGCCATCAGCTCCTGTGGCGATGCCCCTGATCCTGGCGCGTACATCAGCCCAGAAGAAAATCCCGCAGCCCCTTCCTGCAGTGCATCGTCCAGTAGCCCCGCCATTGTGTCGAGCTCCCGGCTCGTGAGCGCCCTGCTGGTATTCCCAACAACTTTGATTCTCAACGAACCATGCCCAACCAACGACACAACCGTGGCAACCTTGGACTTGCTCGCGCTGGCAAGGTAATCGGAGGCAGAGTTCCATCCCCAACTGCTATTTCCGTATAGAATTCCGTTTGCAAAATCCCGCAGTATTTGTGGATTTTCTGGCGATGGATAGGCTGAGAAACCACAGTTCCCAACAACTTCCGTCGTCACTCCCTGCAATAGCTTCTCGGTTCGATTTTCCAGCACCTGAAGGTCCGAGTGACTGTGCGCATCAATAAACCCCGGTGCAATAACGCAGCCCGTGCAATCTATAACATCGAATTCCGCATTCCCTGAATATGCAGAAGCGCTCTGAGGCCTGTCGACGGACACGATCCGTTCTCCGCGGATAACGACGTCGCCTGAAATTGGAGGGACGCCGGTGCCATCAACAATGGCTCCGCCGGTCAGAATGGTAGTTGTTGATTGTTTCATGGCAATATCTCTGATGATGAACGCAAAGTATGGAAACCCGTCTTCGATCTGCGCACCAAGTCCAGAATTTTCTGATTGAGAAAATTAATATGCGCTCGGTCTATCGGATCAACAGTGAGCGTGGCATCTCGAACCTCCGGCTCCGTGAGGACGCCGCGTGCCACGAGCAGCGCTTTTTCTGCGTGGTGAAAGAATTCAATACTCTGCAGACTGTAGGCAATCTGCGGCAGGATACCTTGAAACAATTCATAGGCCGTATCTTTATTCCCAGCGCTTGCGTTTTCCCAAACTATCTGAAGCAGGTCCGAGACAGCCAGCCCTGGCATTACTCCACAAATACCTGCGTCGATGAGTTCCAGCATGTACATGCCACCCCATCCATCGATCACGCCGACAGCGCCGTTTGTCTCTTCGATGATGGACCTCACCCGCCCAGACATCAGTGGTTCTTCAAGCTTCAAATATCGAAAGTGCTTGTGTTGACCATAAAGAGCCTTTACGAACTCCAGGCTTACGGTTGCGCCTCCAGGGTTGAAGTCTTGGATGATCAAAGGCACTGTGATCGACTGTAATATTCGATCAAAATATCGGAGCAGATCACGTTCCGGTAAACCGAAGAGCCGTGGAACGACGACAGAAATTGCGGCAGCACCGGCAGCTTCGAGATCGCGTGCTGTTTCCGTCACAAATGCAGTCGACACATGGTTTATCTGCGCCACTACCGGCAAGCGGCCATTCAGATCATGAATGGCCTGACATACCAGCTCCCGGCGTTCCGCATCCCGAAGTTTGTAGAATTCGCTGGCGTACGCAGGGAGGCAGACTCCACAGACACGAGCCTTGATTGCAAACTCCAGCAAGCCATTCAGTGCCCGCCAGTCCAGCCGGCCTTCGCGATCAAAAGGAGTCGGAATGACGGGAAGAATGCCATTCACCTTAAATGCGTTCATCGCTACCCATTCTGTGGAGGCGCTGTTTTTCCTCGTACACTGTCACCAGAAAACAGCTCACGAAAATCAGCGCCCCGCCGGCCAGCAGGTTCGGTGTCAAGCTTTCTCCCAGTAGGAGTGCTGAGAACAACACGCCAAAGAAGGGGAGCAGGTATATCGACAACGCGGCACGCATGACTTCAACCGCCTGGATCACTGAGAAATAGAGAAGCATGGAGAGTCCGAGACTAAAAACCGCGATCAGGACCAGACTCCACCACGCGGAAGGCCCCAGATGCTCCAGTTGACGCCAGCTCCCACGATGCGTGAAAGCGTACAGCAACATCAACTCCAGGTCTGCAACGATAAAACTCCATACCAGCACCTGCGCCGCCGAGAATCGTGAGAGCGCTCGACGGCTGAATGAGTTGTAGAACGCGCTTCCTGCACAACTCGCCAGCACTAATAAATTCCCTCCCATGTATTCGAGACGGAACAATCGAGCGTGCTGGATGTCTTTCATTGAGATCAGACAGACGCCCAAAATTGCGATGACGAAAGACAATAGGCGCAATTTCGTCAAGTGCTCGCGAAGAAAAATCGAAGCGCTCAACGCCGTCAGCACGGGTACCGTCAAGGCCAGTACGCTGGCGTTGGAGGCGAGCGTCCGCTCAACTCCAAGGACCAGGCAAATCTGTGCGGGCACGATTCCCAGTGTTCCTAGCAGCAGTATATCGACGAGAATCGAACGGTTTTCAGCCCGAAACAGGGCACCGTTGAGCTTGGCGAACGGCATCACCAGAATGGTCGCAAACGCAAGCGGCAGCAGAGTGACAAGCACGGCACCCAGCTCGCGGGTGGCGATCCGCGCACCTGAAAATTGAAATGCCCACATGGCATTGACAGCGATCAGAACACCAAATGCAAGCATTGGCTTCCGCAAAAAGAGGCCAGATGGAGGACTTGAAACGACATTGCTGTCAGCGGACGGCGACGCTGCGACTTCCATATAGGAGACGATGCTACGGATGCCCGCAGAGAACGTCAACACGCAAAGGCGTCGTAGGAAAAGCCGTGTTCATTCTGCTGGACAGACAACACGCGCTGGATTCTGTCTCAGCGATCGAGCGTCAGTGTGATTGTGCGCAGCCGTTCTAGCGGGAGCAACCCGAAGCCGCTATTCTGTTACCCAGCTCGATGCGAACCGACTCAAGAAGCTCCGGGCTCCGGGTCCAGTTCGTCCAGTCGCGGCCAACTCTTCTGGACTCTTGAAGCGCCCATTCCGCCTGGCCGCAGTTTTTCAG
This sequence comes from Acidobacteriaceae bacterium, assembly GCA_052142955.1. GTDB lineage: Bacteria > Acidobacteriota > Terriglobia > Terriglobales > Acidobacteriaceae > JAKAAZ01. The sequence goes on from JBKQVW010000069.1 coordinate 6,106, forward strand.
GATTTGAATATAGCCATAGTCCTGTACCCCGTCCCGCAAGTATTTCAGCCTCATCGAAGGGGCGACTCCCCGTAGGCCAGCCGGTGCGCCCGGGTAGACCAATATACCTTCTCCGGGATAGTCGGGGTTCTGATTTCCTTGGGGATTCTCCCACGGATCCGTGGACCAGTCGTCTACGCTCCAGTACAAGAGTCCCGTCAGTCCCAGACTCTGGCTGATAAACCCTGGCTGGATTCGATAATCGATCGGTGGAAAGTCCAGTTCCCATTTAGGCGAATAGGAATCCTGGACCAGGTCGTTGTAGGACCAAGCCGCATCTCCCTTGTTCAAGACCAAAGTCACTCTTGGTGGCGTATAGGACTGTGCGTCATCGTAGGCGAGAGGAAGCATGGTACAAATGTCCACCGCGGAACGCCCGGTTCCCAGTCCGTCGTTGTAAAGTTGAGGGACCGGCTCCTGGGTCACCAAATTATTGATGCCGGCACGATGCAGAACCTGGGCCCACGCGATCGCCGACTTGTAAAAGGCACGGTCCGTACAAGAGCTTTCTGGATCAGCCGTATCGTCGTACAAATAAAGCCCAGGCGCTTGCGCCGCTTTCGCTTGTTCGACGGCGGCTAGGGTCGGCGGTGCCGTGGAAGTGCAGTAACCATAGTAGACCCCATCGTAAAATTGCAGGTCCGTTGCGAAATCCCCGTATCTGCGGATGAGCCCAGGCTCGTCTGCCGGATCCACATAGTCGGGCATCAGCTTGTTTCGCAGAAGCTCCGCTTGTAATCCCGGTACATAAGTCCCGCCGCCGTTGAAGCTGGATTTAAGATACGGCTCGCGCCTCAGCGTGAAGTTCCACACATTGACAACGATATGCCCCCGAACGGACCCTTGATCGCTTGTCACCGTGTAAATCCCAAAGTACTGGCCTGCTTCCAGGTCGGACGGTATAAGGACATCGACCCAGAACACTGTATTGTGGCCAGCGGCAAGGCTCAATGGCGCTGCGACGTAGCTGCCGCCCATCGGCGGTTTCCCTGTAGCAGGATCGATAAACGGAATCAGGGCATCGGGAAATGTGTCGATGTTTGTGATCGGGAGATTGGGAGGCCCATTCCACGTGGGGCTGTGTTCGAGAACGGTCATATATTTTTCGCGGTAGAGCGTCAAGTTTCCGCTTGGAATTATGTCGCAGTCCGCCTCGCGATCCTCTCCCGGCAACCCATCGTTTCCGATCCGGTACAGGTCGGAAACCGAGAAATTCAAGTCAGTAAGGTCGCTAGCCGGCGCGTGGACCGCGACTTGAAAGGACTGGGTTTCTCCACGTGCAGCGTAGATCACCGCCGTACGCATCTTGCCAGGCTTTTCCGTCGGGGCTATTCTTACCAAAGAACTGGGAGCGACCCATACGATCGGCCCTTCGGCCAGCCCCGGCTGAGACCCTGCAAATATCCCACCGGCAACTGCCAAGAACATCCATGTCTTCTTCATGGCGTCACGCCCCCGCGCAAACTGCGATCCGCTGACAACCAGCGTAGACCCGCGCCGTACGCTGTCAATCACAAAGCTTCCTGGTTAGAAGTCAATGTCCAATAGGCTGCACGGATTGTCAACAGGTGTTGGGTTCCGTCCTTGCTTCACTGCTTCGAGAGTTGTAATAGACACGTATGCTGCCTACTGCTGCTTGAGAAGGCCGTACAAAAGATGGCAGAAATAGCAGCGAAGCTCCACTGTAGCGGGAGAGTTTGGAAACGTGGCCCTTCATAAATATTTGGGCAGTTATTGCGCCAGCAGGTGGATGGCCGCCGTTTTGTGTTTTCCGATGTTGGGGGTCGCCGCGATTGCGCGGGTTTCGCGCGTTGCTGCTTCCCCAGTTTCGCCTGCCATTGATATCAAGCCTTACCGGGTTTTGCTTGTGGTCGAACATGGGAGCGATCCTTATGGCCTGGTGGTCAGTAGCAAAGCCGACAGCTTCCAACCTGTCGCGGCGCTCCTGAAAGCGTGGTCGGTTCCTTTCGACATTCTGCGATTGGATCAGCAACATCTCGATGCTTCCTATCTGTTTCGCCGTTCAGGAAAGATTCGCTATGGAGCTGTTATCTGGCTCGCCGACCCTTCCTCATATGGCACACAGGATCTGGCGTCTCTCGATCAGGCGGCGCATGCCGGAACCAGTCTGATCGCAATCGGCTCGCGGATTCTGGATCCGACGATAAACAAGTTGCTTGGGCTGAAGTTCAAGGAGCCCTATACCTCAACAGATGCTTTCCATGTGGTCCAGAAGAGTTATATAACTCGCGATCTCGCAACCGGTAAGATCGCCCTGCCCACGCTCAGTCGTGATTATTCAGATCGCTTATGGGTGCAGACGACGAGCGCGGAGGTTCTGATCGCTCAAGGCCGTCACCCAGTTCTCACGGTGAATCAAATCGGCCCGAACGTTTCCGCACTGTGGCTGGGGACTCCAAGCGTTCCGGCCCTATCTAGCTCGAGCTTTTGGAGGGATCTTTTCTTTCGTTCGCTGGTTTGGGGCTTGGGGTATGCAGTCGTGCCCAATGTGGATTATTCTCATCGGATTATTTTCGAGCTCGACGACTGGGGTACCGCCGACAAGGGTTTCCTGTCCTACTGGCGTTATCTTGAACCGAATGAGGAGACGATTCGACAGGACCTCATTTTGCCGTTGGAGCGTCATCACGCCGTCGCAGCCCTCGAAGTGGACACAGGATATGTCGATCGGAAATCCAAACGGATCGTTTCGCCTTGGGTTCAGAATTTTACCGATCTCTATGGACTGCATCAGGATTATGCCTCCACCAGAAAAGGCATACAGGATGCAGCCAACGCAGGGGTCGTGGATATCGAAAGCCACGGATGGACACACATGGATCCGGACTTGGATTCGCCTCCGGGACCCTGGTGGACGGCAAATCTGGCAGGCGAAGGCTCGGTGGATGGCTGGTACGGGGAGTTTTACGACGAGCGACGCGGCCAGGAAGTTTCGGCAGCCACTCAGACTTATCATATGGAGCGCTCGCTAGCAGATTTACAGCGCGACTTTGGAGAGCAGGCACTGGAGTTGAAGCCCGGCGGCGATGCATGGTCAAAATCTCAATTCAATAACACGGCATCGCTGGCCGCGCGGGTTGGCTTCGGACTTTTTCATGGCGACACGGCCACCTACTATCTCGACCATGAACTTGTTTTAGATATGGCCAACGTCGTCGCTAATGTCGATACGGGCTACGATCTTCTGCGCGTTCTCCACCCCGAACGATGGCCGGAACATCCGGACGGACCGGTCATCCTCGGGTTCCATGACAGAGATATCGCTCTGGATCATGACTTCATGGAGCAGCTCTTCGCGGCTCTGCCCCCCAACTACCGTACTTTAGGCACAAACCAGTACATCGCGATCCTCCATACAAAGATCAGGTCGTCATCCGGCAGCGATGGCCTGCAACTCACGTTTGCCCAAGACAACCCTTACTGCGCCTACTTCGCAAACCGTCCTTCTTCCTGGCAACTGTGGCTGTCCGACCCATTGCGTCGACAACTGGCAGCTTCACATCTGGAGGTTTGGATAGACGACAAGCCTGCCAAGCCAACAGAGGCAGATTTCCATCACGAAACACTAATGATCGACCTTCCTCATGGAGTGGAAAGCCACACTTGGAAGTTGGAAACAGCGAAGAAAAACAAACAGCCCTGAAAGGAAGGCGTATCAGATGGCCACCAACAGTTCGTCTTTGGGAGGAAAAAGCATAGACGGTCCAACGCAAGGAGGAGTAACGCCAAAAGCACCTGCTCACACAGGTACAGAACGGCTAGTTTCGCTCGACGTCTTTCGTGGATTCACTATGTTCTGGATCGTCGGCGGCGGTATGTTGATGGTTGGCCTGGCGGCCTGCGGTCACAATTTCGTCATCGATGTCATCGTCCGCCAACTTGAGCATAGCCGGTGGTTTGGGCTTCATTTTTACGATTGCATCTGGCCATCCTTTATGTTGATGGTGGGAGTCTCGGTACCGCTCTCTCTCGCGAAGCGGTCTCTTACCGAGAGCTACTCCCGGCAGTTGGCCCACGCCATCCAGCGCGCTGTGGTTCTGTTTCTGCTGGGTTCGGTAAGAGAATCGATCAGTCTCGGCTCGCCCTATTGGGTTGAGTTAAGCAGCGCCCTTCAGCCGATTGCAATTGCGTATCTGGTTGCGTTTCTGGTTGCGAGGAGATCATGGCGGTTTCAAGCTTCGCTTGCGGGAATCATCTTGACCGTTTACGCCTTGGTACTGGCATTCGTCCCCGCCCCTGGGGTCCCGGCAGGTTCTTATGCCTTCAATCACAATCTGGTGCATTCCGTCGATATCGCGTTGCTGGGCCAACAACACTGGAATATTTGGCCGTATCGGGATGAGGGCTGGGGAACAGTTTTAGTTATTATTCCAGCGATTGCGACCACACTGTTCGGGCTGCTCATTGGGGAGTTGTTGATGACCTCCCGATCAATGGCGAGCAAGGCGAAAATTATCGGGGGTATGGGGGTAGGGTTTCTGATTTTAGGTTTTGCGCTCAGCCCGGTCATTCCGATCGAAATGAAGATGTGGACCACCTCGTATGGTCTAGCCAGCGCAGGGGTGGCCTGCCTTGAGTTTCTATTCTTCTTCTGGCTGGTCGATATCGTTCGCTATCGAAGGTGGAGCATCGTTTTTCTGCCGTTTGGAATGAACGCTATTTTTATTTACATGCTGACTAGCCTGGTTTCGATCAGCGCGGGTACGGATGTTTTCACGGGTCCGATTGCAGTGCATCTAGGCAGGGGCGGTCTCCTCTTCCAGGCAATCGGAACATTAGCTGTGGAATGGCTCATCCTGTTTTGGATGATGAAACGGAAGATTTTCGTCAAGGCCTAAGACCTACACCACTCGCAAGGAGCGCTGAACTGTGCCATCAAGGGTTGGACTCTCTGTTGTTATTTTTGCGGCTTTGCTGTTGCCCGTCGCAAGCGCGGCAAGTGTCCCGGCAAAGGGAGAGCAGGGGTCGAAGTGCGACGCGGACGAAATTCACTGGACAATCACAGGGCCAAAATCGGTGACCTTCGACTGGCGAGGTACGACGGCCGAAATCCGATATGGCGCGACGATTCACTACGGATTGGTCGCGACCGGGGAGACACCGAAACCGCTGCCCTTCTCGTCTCACGGCCCATTTCGCCAGGTTGCCCTGACGGGTCTGAAGTCAAATACGCTCTACCATTATTCGATCGGTTCGTGCCCGGACCATACCTTCAGAACTCCACCTCCTCCAGGAAGCTCGAACTTCACCATCGACGCCGAAGGTGACATCGGCGCCTCGAATAAATACCAGGATGTGGTGCCCGATCAACAGCTAATTGTCGCTAAGCCTCCTGCATTGGTGCTGGTTTTGGGGGATCTGACCTATGCAAATCCGAATGGTCAGCCGTCCGTCGATCAACACTTCAACGACATGATGGTCTGGTCACAGGACACCCCTTATATGCCGGCGTGGGGAAATCACGAATGGGACCAACAACAATATGATGATCTGAGAAACTACAAGGGACGGTTTGGATTGCCTCATCCCGAGACGTCGCCGGGCGCTCCTGCTCTCGGATGCTGCGGCCAGGATTGGTCGTGGTTCGACTATGGGAATGTGCGGTTCATCGCATATCCGGAACCCTACTCTCCAGAAACATGGTCCGACTGGTACGTGAAATCGAATCGATTGATGGATCAGGCTCAGCATGACCCTGCAATCACGTTCATTGTGACCTTTGGTCACAGGGCACCCTATACCTCCGGCTACCACCGCAGCGATATGGATCTGCGGCATTATATCGCCAGACTCGCAAAAGCTCACAGCAAGTATGTCCTGAATGTGAATGGCCATAGTCACGACTACGAACGCAGCTATCCTGAAGGCGGCATTGTCAGCGTGACCGCAGGAATTGGCGGCTCTGAGCTCGAAGAAAGAAATACTGTCTGCCTGTTCCGTTTATGCCCGAAACCCTCATGGTCCGGTTTCCGGGCCATGCACTTTGGCGTGCTTCAACTACACTTCTCGCCAACAGAAATTCAGGGGTCGTATATCTGTGGTCCGGCGGGCGGCGGCAAGAACGATATCACTTGCACCCCAGGCAGCGTGGTCGACCACTTCACAATCCAAGCGCGTAAATAAGCGGCAATAGAGCGCCCCTATAGGTGACCCTCTATTGCCAAAGCCGCAGCATGACCACCCCGCCCGGCGGCGGGACTACAGTATACGAGCCGCGAAGAATGCCGAGGTCTTTATGAGCCCACAGGTCCCGTGCATGAACCGGACCCGTAAATCCAGCATTCTTTAGCTGGAGTGTTATCGGAATTGCCTGGTCGTCGAGGACGGTATTAAAAATCGCCACGGCCTTGGCACCGCCGCTCAAAGGCTTCATCCAGATTTGAAGCGGCGCGATTCGCGTTCCCTGAATTCCCAGCCTATCTTGATCGACCGCGATCACTTCTTTGTTCATCAGAATGCTTTTGGTCGTGGCATCCATTTTGCTCAAGTCATTGCCCGCAAGCAGCGGTGCGGCCAGTATCGCCCACAGGCTCATCTGCGTGCGATATTGGTCGGGCGTCATGCCCCCATTGCCAATCTCCAGCATGTCCGGATCGTTCCAATGACCCGGCCCCGCGTACTTCTCCAGCCCCGCCTGAGAAAAGCCAATCAGCGACATGCTGCGATAATCGTCTCGGATGTCGTCGGTCGTGCGCCATAGATTTCCTCCCACCTGCGGCCCCCATTGCCAGACAGAACCAAGGCCGTATTGACAGAGACTGTAAACAATCGGCCGGTGGGTATTCAAAAGCGCCTGATGCATCTTCCCGTAAGCCTGCTGCATCATGGCGACGGCCTTCTCCTGCGTCAATACGGCTATGGGCTTCTCCGGATGGTTGAGGTCCCACATAGCCATGACGGATTCGTAGCTGCATAGGTCATATTTGAGGTAGTCGACGCCCCACTTGGCATAGGTGTTGGCATCTTGCTGCTCATGGCCATAGCTGCCTTCATATTCCCCGCAGGTTTTCGGACCTGGAGAGGAATAGATTCCAAACTTCAACCCTTTCGAGTGCACATAATTGGCCAGTGCCTTCATGTCTGGGAATTTGCTATTGGAGTGTATATTTCCATGGGCATCACGCTCGCCTTCCCACGTGTCATCAATATTCACGTAAATGTAGCCGGCATCCCGCATTCCGCTGGAGACCATTGCATCCGCTGCAGCGCGCACGTCGGCATCGTTTACCTTATCGCCAAAATGGTTCCAGCTATTCCAGCCCATGGGCGGTGTGGTGGCCACGCGCACAGATTGGGCCTTTGCTGTGGAAGAAAGTGGGAAGAACAGAATAATTGCAAGAGGCACACATATTCCCTGAAAGAGCAGCCGATGGAAACGCATAGGGATTGGTCCTTTAATGAAATTAAGTAAATAACTGGTTATCAACGAGCCTCGCTGGATCGCGGCTGTGAATGAATGACCCCGTTCATCTCTCTTGGGAAGAAATGCGCGCGATAGCATCGATCTCGATCTTTATCCCGTCTCCCAGACCAGCTTGCACGGTTGAACGGGCGGGCAGGACACCGCTAAAAAACTTGCGGTACTCTTTATCAAACTCATCGAAATCCTCGATCCGCGCAAGATAGCAGGTGCACTTCACAACGTCATCAAACGTGCAGCCCGCTTCCCTCAACACTTTTCCTATTGAGGTAAGGGTGACGTTGGTCTCCTCGCCAATGGTGCCTCGGATCACTTCGCCAGTCTTTAAATCCAATGAGGCGTGCCCACTCACATAGAGCCATCCGTCGCATACGACTGCAGCGGAATACGCTCCCGTATTCGCTGACTTATCAGGATGTTGCACTGCTTTCTTGCTCATCGTGCGCGTCACCCTCGATGTTGACTATTATGACCGCCGGCTAAAAGCCGGTGTCGCGACTGAAAGCCGCAAGCTGCGGCGGAAGCCCGGAACGTGGAAACTGCAACTGCGAAGCTATCCAAAATTCGAAAACCCATCCGTACCTTCTCACCCGAACAGGCAGGTAGTCAATGCGCGTCATGTCCTTTAGAAGAAAATCGTCCAATAAGCTGGATCATGATTTTAGCTACAGCTTTGTGGTCTGTGGCTACCTTCTTGCCTGACCTTTTAGAGCAGGATTTCATCAGAGCCAGACCAGTCCTACTCGATCATTTCGACCGGAATTGCACGGGAGAAACGGACGTTGGCTGCGTTGTGGGCCTGGGATTGAAGTCTGCAGAAATCTTGTTCTGAATACCAAGGGCATAATCGGTTGGGACGATGCCAAGGTCGGCGCAACCATACCCGGTCTTCTGCGGAAGGATGTCAATTAGAGACTCTGGCACATATGCATACGAGGGCGGCAGCAGCGGAGCATGGCCCGAAAGGCGCGCAGCGCTGAACCCCGAAAGCAGATCCGTAACGTCCGGCGTCAAGGCATCCTGCGGACCAAGATTCTTTTGATGAAACTCCTGTTTGCCCAGCTTGCGGCCTTTTATTTCATCCGGCAACAGGGCCAGCGGCGTCAGGTTGAAGATCCGATCGATGAACTTTACGACGGATGCATGGTTACCTTCGGCGGAGGCAATAAAATGCACCTTGGCATAGGGAGAAATCAGTAGCAGCGGGACGCGTGGGCCATCGGTAATGGGGGAGCCATCCGGGCCATAAGCACGGATAGGCGGGCGAACATGGTCATAATCGCCTTCGGAGTCATCCCAGGTGACGATGATTACGCTGTGGTCCCAATATGGACTGGCTGCAATCTTGTTAATGACTTCGGCTACTAGAGCTTCACTGATTTGGGAATCGGAATACCCGGGATGGTCGTCGTCGCCTCGATAGTTCTTTTGCGCAGCCGGATACGGGTCAGCAGGCTTCATTCCAGCGAGGTTCCGAAAGCCACCCTTCACAAAAAAGACGCCCCTGGTCGGCAGCGTGCGACGATCGACGGCCTCGAAGAAGTCTCCTAGCCCGTGCAGCTGTAAGCGCATTGCAGGATTGTTGGAAATATATCCGAAATACTGCGGGCCATTGTGATGCGTGATATATGACGCATGCAGGCCGTTTGCATCCACAGGGCCTTCCTCGGGGTCGGTCACTTCCTTGTCGTACCCTTCTTGGTACCAGCCGAATGGGACCTGACCCATACCAGCGTCGGAGATAAATTTCACATCATCGGAAACATCCCCAAGGTCGTCATCCGGGTCTTGATCGGATTGGACGGTATGGCCCAGCTTCGATCCCTGGAGCGTTAGTGGCAGCGTGGCATAGGTCAGGTTGATTTGCGTGCCATACTCGATGCCGTGGTGGAAGTCTTTTGGGTTCGCCGGCATCTTGTGGACCGATGGATCCAGTTGCGATCCCCAGAAGGGATCGTCGTCATTGAGCACGGGAACGCCCCGTGTCGAGGCGCCATTGCCTTTGAATGCCTCATCCGGATGCAGCGCCCATTGCGTCTGGCCCGTCTGCGCACCGATGACGGCTAGATTGCCCAACGTGGAAGGCCCGATCATTTCCTGGAAAATATGGTCGAAAAGGACAAACCGGTTAGCATAGTTCCACAGCAGCGGAACAGTATCGCAATCCTCATGGGCCATCGCCAATTCGCCAAACTGCTTTGCCTGGAGCGATGGCTTGCCACGAGGGCTATGCTCCCGTTCCTCAAATAAAGCAAACTTATCCATCTGCGGGACCTTCTGTCGGATGTCCATCTTGGCGACGAGAGCCGGGTGCGAGTGGTCGATATCGTCCAGGTCCGCAGCGTACTGTTTCGGGCCGATGCGGAATGGCTGAATCGTGCCGGAGGAACCGTCAGTGTTGAGAATGACTTGTGTGAAGCCCGGCGTATCTTCTGGCTTTTGGCTATAAAGGCCATCGGCACCCGGAAAGGTGCCAAAGTACGAGTCGAAGGAGCGATTCTCCTGATAAATCACAAACACATAGTGGATTTCCTCATGCACCAGCTTCTCTAGCTGTTTCTGCGAGAGCTTGGGCTTCTGGCGATGACCCAAAGTGTAGCGGGCGATCTCCTGCTTCTGGTGAGCTGCATCGGTACTCTGCGCCATGGCGCATGGGGTCGGCAGCCATATCAGGAATGCTGTCAGTGCGATAATTGTCTTCGAGCCGACGGGTTTGTTCATCTATCTATCTCAATCAAAAGCTTAGAATTCTTTTTTTCGTGGCCTGGCCAATTCGCAGGGCAGCGGGTTATGCGCGAACTGCGCGGTCTGGATCGCCACTTGACCCCTAGGAAAATCAAAAACCAGATTTTGTCGATCGGAATGTTCGCCATGCGTAGGATACGCGTAGCGATGCCTCTTCTGTAGGGTTGTTGTCCAGGTGGTGCGTGACCAAAGACGATATAGGTGTCGAATGTCCATTGGCAAAAGCGCGTAAGTATTTCCATGAGACCCATCAAGTTTGATGGCAGGGTCCCGGCGACCCATGAAGTTCGGCGAAGGTATGCAGCCTGGAAGGAAATTCATTTGTGTACATGTACACGCATTGAAAACGAAGCCAGCAGGTCGGCGGATTGAAAAGACGCCACGAAAATGAGGTCAAAATGCTGCCGTGTACACCAGGTGCACACTTTTAGGCGTTTTCTGTGCTTTCTGTGATTTTTGTGACTTCATAGAATCAGTAACTTACTGATTCTAAACAACGCTCAAATCTTTGAAGAGTGGAAAGACGCCAATGGATAACTCTTTGTGCGAACCGAGCCGCACTGCCTAGAGCGGATTTCCTATAGGTGGATTGAAGCGATAAATTTTCGCGCGGCTTTTTCCCAAGAGAAGTCGCTCATCGTTGAACTTGGGTGGCTATAGTAATAGGAAATCCGCTCTAAGATTCTTAGTACACACAAACAGAGGACGCGTACGCGAGTGCAATGCCGAAATCATTCGGCAGAAGAAGTGATTCCCGCGCCACTTTTCCACACGGTATCCGGCACAAATGCATCCACCAGGGACATAAGCTTCATGCTGTTTTCAAGTTGGGTCAAACTTGCCTTGCTATCCACGGCAATCGTCACCGGCTCGTCCGGTAACAGGTCAAAGTAGTTGTCGGACACCTTGGCGTCTATATCTTCGAAGGACACGTACACGCTGCGGGCGAGGACACGCGACGAAAGATGCAGATGGTATTCGCCGTTCGCTTGTGTCCATTTGCTTTCTATATGTGCTGCTGGAAGATGTACTTCGCCGACCGGTACAAAATACATCAGGTTGCTGGAAACCTGCTTATCGCCGACTGTCAGATCCATCGCCGCTACAGTCCCCGCCGGGTTCGCGGCCGCATTGGTATACGGCTGGGTGGGAATGTTGAGGTAGACCTTGCTGGACAGCGCAGGAATTGTGATGTTTTCCGTCTGAGTGCTCAACACTGTTCCATCGAATTTCATGATGCGGACGCGGAGGCTGGCCGGAACCGGCGCCGTCTTATCCGAAACAATGGAAACCGCCAAATTGCCGTCCTTGATGCGCGACGACACCAGCAATGGACTATAGAAACGTCGCGCGTAGTATTGCAACGCCTTCCAGCGCCCGTAATAGTCGAGGCTCCCAAACGAAGGCGAAAACCGATGCCAATGATCTTCGTTCAAGTCCCAAAAGAGGGACCCCATCGTGCGCGGCCGGTCTCGGCGGAGATGCTCGGCGACCAGTTTGGTAAATTCGGCCTGCAATACCTGGCTGCCGTAGACGAGAGACGCAAAGTCCTTTGGCTCTCCATAATATTGCAGCATGTAGTCGTGAAGGGTGCCATATTCATTGGCGCCTTTCTCATAGGAGGCCATGACTGAGGCGAAAGTGCTGGTCCGGTCCTGAGGCGGGGTGAACGCAGCGATCGACTGCATATCGGGAAAAGACTCAAAACCATACTCGCTGACAAACCTGTAATGACGGTCTTCTTCGCTGCTGAACGGCAGCCGGGGCATCATATCGATGGAGGCCCCGATCGTGTAGTCGTGCGTATCGCCGAACTGCTCATTCCCGCCGACATCATCCCCATCTTCTAAGACCCAATAGTTCTTGTCCTTTGTCTCCTCGTAGTTCCCACTTGGACTGCTGGGCCAGTACGGTGTTGCCGGATCATAACGCGCCACCAGCGTTGGAATGATGCCGCTGAACACCGTCAGATAATCCGTCCACATCTGCAGTCGGGCCATTGGAGTGACATTGACGCTGTCCATCAAAAAATTGTTTTCCTCCTCATTGTTGCCGCACCATAGCACCAGGCTGGGATGGTTGCGCAGCCGTTGGATCTGGTCGGTTATTTCCTGCGTAACGATTTGCTTAAACTCGTAATTTCCCGGCTGCCAGGGGTTGTAGAACATAAAGTCCTGCCAGACCATAATGCCCAGTTCATCGCAAATTTCGTAAAAGTCATTGGTTTCGTAGTAGCCGCCGCCCCAAATCCGAATCATGTTCATATTCGCGTCCTTGACGGACTGCAGAATAGAGCGGGTCTTTTCCGCGCTGGCTGCGTCGGGGAATTTCGAGAGCGGAGTGACATCCGCGCCCTTGGCAAAGATCGGAATTCCATTCACCACAAACTCAAACGACCGTCCCCAGCGATCGGCATCCTGCCGCAGCACCACAGAGCGAAGCCCCGTGCGCACCGTGTCGCTATCCTGGATTGCGCCGCCTATCGCCACCTCCGCATGGAATGAGTACAGGGGCTGGCCCCCATATCCTGCCGGATACCAAAGCTTGGGATTTTCGATCGTAATGGGAAGGTCTACAGAATTGACGCCAGGGTGCAACTCTGTATCTTGCGTGGCAGTCACCTTCTTACCGTCGATTTCATAGTTGACCTTGACAGTCGCAGGAGTGTCCACAGTTGCCGCGACTTCCACTTCAGCCAGAATGTGTGCCGACTGGGCAGTCACATCGAGCTGCCGAATATTTAGATTCGCGATCCTCGCATCGTCCCAGGCTTCCAGTCGAACCGGTTTCCAAATCCCGCTGGTATCCCATTCGTATGCGGCCTTTCGTATATATTGTTTTGCCGCGACATTGACTTTGATGTCCGGCCACCACTTGTCTTTCGCCGCATCCTTGGCTGCTCCCACGATCGGCGAGGTAAACACGACCAGGAGCCGGTTGTCTCCCAGCTTCAGGTATGGCTTCGCATTCACGCGAAACGCGCGAAACATATCGTCCGAGGAGAGCAGAAGGTTCCCGTTCAAATACACCTCGGCGCAGGTATCCAGTCCATCGAATACCAGCTCGATGTTCCGTCGATTCAACAGCTCGGCACTGACTGGGATCGTCGTGCGGTATTCCCAGTTGGCATTTTCAATCCATGGGAGATTGGCCTCGTTGTCGAGATAATTGGGATCGCGAATGAGCTTGTTGCGGAGCAGATCGAGAGGAACTTCCCCTGGAACTTTTGCCGGGAGCCACTGCGAGTGCGCGATTCCTTCCAGATTCGTGACTTGCCGAAACTCCCATCCCTGGTTCAACTCAATCGATTGAGCCGGCGCCGCCCATACGCACAACGAGAGAACCTGACTCAAGCCGCCAACGATCAGCGTATATACCACAAGCCGCAAGATCCGAGACAAATTCATCATGTCCTTCCTGTCGAAACAACTCTCTTAGATAATTTATTAGGAATCTGCTGAAGCGGCATCAATCCGTTCGAATTGTACTGCTACGGGAAGACATCTTGTGATCGAAGCTGCATGTCCTCCCTTAGTGATCCAATTGATTGGCCGTTCGATGAATGCCAGGTGGCCGGATGCCACAGGCTGCGCAGAATCGGCTTTTTCTCGACGACGGGCCCCCAAAGGCGAAGACGTTCCTCGTAGACTGGATGAATGAAGGCATTGCCAAGGTTTGATGTTGAGGGTCAGGTCGCGCTGGTCACCGGCGCCGCGCGCGGGTTGGGGCGGGCAATTGCGCTGGCCCTGGCGGAAGCGGGTGCAGATGTTGCCCTGGGGCTTAGGCAATTGGGCAACGACAGCGGCCTTGCAAAAGAAATTCTTGCGATGGGTCGCCGCGCGTTGCCGCTGCAAATGGATATGACGGATCTGCAACAGATCCATCGTGCAATCGAAGATACCAACCGTCACTTCGGCAAACTCGATATCCTCGTGAATAATGCCGGAATCGCCCCGGACAATCTTGCGGAAAATGTGACGGAAGAAGACTTCGATCGGACCCTCGCCATCAACCTGAAGGGAACCTTCTTCGCGAGCCAGGCCGCGGGACGCATCATGATCCGGCAGAAGCGCGGATGCATCGTCAATATGAGTTCTCAGGCCGGGTTTGCGGCATTGCCCACCGAATCGGTGTACTGCATGACGAAGGCCGGCATCGCCCACCTGACCAAGTGTCTGGCGGTGGAGTGGGGTAAATACAACATCAACGTGAACGCCGTGGCGCCTACGTTTATCCACACGCCGGGCACCGAGCCGGCACTCTCCGATCCAGTCTTTCGCGCCGAGGTCATCCAGAACATTGCTGCATTGCACCGCATCGGCGAGCCCATCGAGGTCGCAGGCGCAGTGGTATTTCTGGCGTCTCCTGCCGCTTCGCTGATTACTGGTCACACTCTGCTAATCGATGGAGGATGGACCGCGCGCTAACCGACTGAATGTTTAGCGAACGCCAAGATCTCCAATACTATGGAAAGCGCCAACACATTTCTAGCTTTATCATTTCTATCCAGCGCAATGAGAGGATGACAGGACAATGAATCGCAGAGATTTTATGGGGACCGTGGTGGGAGGAATTGCTGCGGCCAAATTGGGCGCGGCTGGCTTGGTTGGCTATGGAGCGGATTCAGCGGTAGTTCACGCGGCAAATACCAACGCGGGAGCGGGTCGACAGGGAGCATGGATCGAAAATGGACTGATCGATGCCGGTGGCGACCACGAGCCGTACATCTTCGTCGTGCGCCGCGGCGGCCAGAGGCTGGATGCTCGTCAACACTACGAATACGAGCAGAGCGAAGGGTTGATTCGTCAGCTCAAGGACCAGGGAGTGGAGGTCTTCCATACCCATTTGTATAAAGGCTTCGGCATGGCTGCCGAGAAGCCGGACATGGAAGCCACGATTCGGACCGCGGCCATTGTTCACCGCTTGGGAATGAAAATAGACACCTACGTGCAGTGGGACACAATGATGTATGAGACCTTTTTCGCCGAGGAGCCGCGCGCCACGGGATGGATCCAGTGCGATCAGTGGGGTCAGCCCATCATGACCGAGTATGGCTATCAGCAATCGTTCCGGTATCGGCCCTGTTTCTCCAATCAGGAGTACATCGATTACCTGAAGAAAGTTGTGCGCTACGCGGTCGTGGAAGTGAAAACGGACTTCATCCATTTCGATAATTTTGACCTAAGTTCGGAACCTGACTCCTGCCATTGCAATGGCTGCAAGACCGGATTTCGCAAGTATTTGCGAACGAAATATTCAGCCGAGCAGCGGAAAGATCGCTTTGGATTTGAGAATGTCGACTATGTAAATCCGCCCTTGTGGAACAGGTCGAATCCGCCGGAGAAGATGAATATCATCTTCGATCCGGTCTTTCAGGAATGGATTGATTATCGGTGTCAAACAATGGCGGATGCTTTAGGCCAGATGGTTACGTTGATACGGTCGTTCAATCCGGAGGTGGCGGTCGAAATTAATTTTGGCGGCATGGTCGGCGAGAACAATCCGTGGACGCGCGGCAACGATCACGTGCGGTTGTTGCCGCTGACAGAGGTCTTCTGGGACGAGCAAGATGTGCCGCCGGAATACCTGCCGGATGGAAGGCTGATCACAACCATCCGTACCTACAAAATGGCGCGGAGATATCAGAATGTGGCTTTGACCGACGCGCAGTCATCGGACAGCGAACTTGGGATCGGCGAGAGCTTGGCCTTCAACCAGACCATTGGATTTGCGGGCGGAAGCCCGCTTCGCTCGGAAATGCTGAAGTATATTTCTTTCTACGAGAAGAATCGAGACCTGTATGTAGGATCGAAGGATCTGGCGTCAGTGGCTGTGTTCCGCTCCTATCCGTCTATCACCTACCACAACTCCCGCACGGGTTTGAGCGCCATTCTGGTGGAACAAGCCCTGATTCAGGCCAGGGTCCCCTTTCATCTCCTCTTCGATGCGCACCTCCGCGATCTCTCCCCGGCTCTTTGCAAAGTTCTCATTCTTCCGGATTCGGAGTGTCTATCCGACGAGCAACTGGCCTCGATTCGCCGGTTTGTCGAAGCCGGGGGTGGGCTCATCGCCACGGAGGAGTCGGGTCTCTACGACCAATGGCGGCGCCTGAGAGTCAAACCTGGACTCGAAGGACTCGTCGATGGCCAGGCCCCGGCTGCCGCATATCAGGAGGAAGTGACCATGGCGCAGATTGCTGCCGGCGCGCCGACGCGGAAACAGGTTGGACAGGGACGGGTGGTGTATTTTCCGGGGATCGAATTCGATGGGGCGATGCCGACCGCGGAATCGTATTTCACGATCGGACCAAAGTTTTGGAAGCGTCCCAAGAATTGGCAGGAGCTGCTGGATGCGGTGACGTGGGCGGCGCAGGGAGACATTCCATTGCAAGTGGATGGTCCAGATTTTCTTGCGGCGAATCTGGTTGAGCAGCCGGAAAAGCGTCGGAGACTTGTGCACTTGGTGAACTACAATCCCAGGGAAATGCCGTCTATCGAAAACATTACCGTAAAATGCGCCGTGCCGGAAGGGAAGTCGGCGAACGCTGTGACGCTCTACTCCGTTCACTCGGACACCGGCGATGCAATCGACTTTCGTATGCAAGGCGAGAATGCCGTGTTTTCTGTTCCCAGGCTCAATACCTATGGCATGGTTGCGGTAAGTTGGTAGATTTGATTTGTCCCGAAGCGAGTAAGGAAATCAAAGCCGAACATTTCAACTGCGGAACAATCTCATGAATCGAAGAAAGTTCGTGATTGGCAGCAGCGCAGCTCTTCTGGGCCCAGCATTGCTTCCGCTGCACGGAATCGCTGAATCGATGCCAGGCGCTAGACGTGTCCGCTCCTACGGCGACGAGATGCCGGATATGTTGATGTCGTATTTGACGGCGAAGATCAACGCTCTCGCTGCCTCCTGGGACGAAAAACGTGCGCTTCTCAAGACGGCCGCGGAGGTCGAAGAGCGCAACGTATTTGTCCGCGAAAAAGTTTTGCAAATGCTTCATGGATTTCCGAACAAAAATCCTCTTAACCCCGTCACCGTGAAAGTGATGCAGCGAGACGGCTATCGTATCGAGAACGTCATGTTCCAGAGCCGACCTGATTTTTGGGTGACAGGAAATCTATATATACCGACCTCCGGCAACGGTCCGTTTCCAGGAATTATCTCGCCCTGTGGGCACTATCCGCTGGCCAGAATGGTGGCTCAATATCAATACGCCTATCAGAGCCTGGTAAAGAGCGGGTTTGTAGTGCTGGGGTTCGATCCAATCGGACAAGGGGAGCGCAGACAATATTGGAATCCGGAAACCAACGTCAATGAAGTTCCCAGCCCGACATACGAACACTCCATGCCCGGCCAACTGCAGTTACTGTTGGGAGAAAACCTGACCGAATATCGCGCGTGGGATGCCGTGCGGGCGATCGACTACCTGTTGACAATGCCGGAGGTGGATCCGAAAAAGATTGGCTGCGCCGGTCACTCCGGTGGGGGCACAATGGCGAAATTCATCAGCGCGATCGATGAGCGAGTCCAATGCGCTGTCGTTCTCGAGGGCGGGACGGCCAACCGCTGGCCGGTAAAGCTTGCGCCATGGCAGCCCTTTGGCCCCAGCGACGTGGAGCAGAACCTTTTTCCAGCCGCAATCTACGGAATCGATAACGTCGATCTGCATATTGCCATTGCCCCACGACCACTTCTCGCGGCGATTGAACAGTACGGGCCGGCATTCGACCAGGCCGCCCAGTCAATCCAGGCTCGCTATCGGCAACTCGGGGTTCCGGAAAAATTTTCTACTGTAGCTGCGGACGATCCCCACAGTTGGACGCCAAAATTGAGGCTGGCGACAACGGATTGGTTCTGCCGTTGGTTGTACGATCGTAAGGGACCGGTGACCGAGCCGCAGTTTGAAACTGAGCCTGCCGAGAATTTATATTGCACGCCGAATGGCTCGCTCCGTTACTCGCACAAAGGTCAGACAATTTTTTCTCTCATCGCGCAGAAGCAGGCGACCTTGCCCCCGGCGCGAACTGTGCCGAAGACTCCAGCCGAGCGCGAAGCGTATCAGGAAGAAATTCGCGCGAAAATTCACGCCCTGTTGCGCTATCGAAAATCAGATCGGCCACTGGATGTTCGGCTGATCGTCACCACGCCGCGCGATGGCTACCGAATCGAAAAGATCCAGTTTCTCTCCGAACCGGGGATTTACATTCCGGCCTGGGTGTACGTGCCGGAGAAGAATAGCGGCAGGTTGTCCACGATTTTGTATGTCAATGACGACGGCGTGGAAGCGGATGGAATGGAATTCGCGGGAGAGGAAGGTTCAGGTCAGGCGCGCGGCATTCTTGACACACTGGTACGCGAGGGAAACCTGGTCGTCGCGGTGGATGTTCGCGGGATTGGTGAAACACGACCGTCGAACGGTTCGGATTCCTGCGACTGCAATCAATTCAGTCAGCTTTTCGACGTGGAAACAGGGATGGCGTACATGGCTTGGGCAATGGACCAATCGCTGTTGGGAATGCGCGTGCAGGATGTTTCGCGAAGCATCGATTACATCACCAGCCGGCCGGATGCCGACGCGGAACATGTACATGTCATCGGGAAAGGAATGGGTGGCATGTGGTGTCTCTATGCCGCAGCGATCGATCCGCGCATTCGTAGTTTGATCGCGGTGCAAAGTCTTCTTTCCTACCGCGCGCTCACCGAGGTGGATCGATACCGTTACGGCGCCGATGTTTTTGTTCCGGATGTTCTGTTGCACTTCGATCTTCCGCAAGTAGCCGCTGCCTTCACAGGACGATCTCTGACGCTCATTCAACCGTTGGACGCCATGAAAAATCCAGTGGAGGCAGGCGCGGCGAACCAAGCGTATGCGTGGACAAACGCCACCTATGAAGCTGCGGGATTAAGGAAGCTTTTCCGAATCGAGACTGAAGGCCAGGACCTGGATACTCCGGAACATTATCTCAGCTTGATTGAAGCGTCATGAGGACGCGGCTGCACGGAAAAGAAACTTGCCACTCCACGGTATTTGTGAAAATGCGTTAGACGCTAAGGACGTGGACGCCGGCCTTTTCAAACGCAGCTACAACGTCGTCGGGAATGCCATCGTCGGTGATTAAGATATCGATCGCGGTCACAGGACAGATAATGACCGGACTGATCATGCCGACCTTGCTGGAATCGGCCACCACAACCACCTGCTTGGTCTGGCGGGCCATGGCGCGAAAAACTGCGGCTTCATCCGCTTCGATGGTGGTGGCCCCGCGCTCCGGGTCCACCCCTGTAACTCCCACAAAGACCCGGTCCATCACCACCACGTTCAACGACTCGATCGCTGCCGGCCCAATCAAGGAGAAGGCGCCTTGCCAGCGCATGCGACCGCCCGTCAGCGTGGTGTCCAAACCGGCACTGCTGCTCAACTCCATGGCAATGTTGACGGCGTTGGTAATAATGTGGAGATTACTTCGATGGCGAAGGCACTGGGCCACCTGCGTCGTCGTCGTACCGGCCGTAATGCCTACCGTCTCGTTCTCCTGTACCAGGTCCGCCGCCGCCTGTGCGATGCGCTGCTTCTCCTTCGCGAACCGTTCCTCGCGAACTCCAAACGAGGCGTCAAAGCGGAAAGGCTCATAGACCGCCTGGCCCGCCAGCATGGCGCCGCCGTGGGTGCGGTGGACGAGTCCGCGTTCTTCCAACCGCACCAGGTCTCGGCGCACGCTCGCCGGCGACATTTTCAGAAGCACCGTCAATTCATCGACGGAAGTTTTGCCATGGTGTAAGAGCAGCCGCAGAATTTCCTTGGCGCGCTTGTCAATCTTGGAAGACACAACTGCTGGACTCGCCGCGATTTCGCCGGAGGCAGTGAAATGCGTATTATTTGTAAACACCCTGGACAACTCCACTGGAAATCCTATTCAGCGCTTCGCGCAACCCATGTACATTTTCTTCGAGAACGACGTAGCGCGCAAATTCATCGTTGGCCACCGCACCCAATTTCAGCGAATGGTTCTGGAACGTGACGGGGCTATGGGTTCGTATTCTCAGGGAGCAATGAAATTCCGTTGCATGGGTGCGCAGAGCGATTTTGCGGATATTTTCCTGGCGGATACCGCCGCCCACCATGATACGGATTTTCCCCTTTGCAGCGTCGATCAAGTGCGTAACCTGCTCGGCGCCCTGGGTGACGGTTTGCATGCCGCCTGAGGTAAGAATGCGGTGCGCGCCCGTCTCGATCACTCGCGCCAGCGACTCGTCCAGGTTGGCCGACATATCGAAGGCGCGATGAAACGTCACTTGCATGGGGTGGGCCAGGCGGACCAGTTCTCGGGTCCGCTCCACATCCACATGGCCATCCTGGTCGAGCATACCGAGAACAATACCGTCGGCTCCCTGGTCCTTGACCCGGAGGACGTCCTCTTTCATCACCTCGTATTCATGATTTGTGTAGAAGGAATCTCCGCCCCTGGGCCTCACCATCACAAACACATCGATTCCGACGTGTTTTCGGACCGACTGGATCAGCCCCGCGCTCGGCGTGATCCCTCCCTCGTTCAGGTCGCTGCACAGCTCAATCCGCTGTGCCCCTCCCGCTTGGGAAGCAATCGCCGATTCCACTGAATCCACACAAATTTCCAGCACCATAGTCATTCGTGTCCAAACAAAAAACATTCGGATTTCTGCACGGAAACTGCTTTAGCTGACGCGTAGGAACCCGAATGTTGGGGAAGCGGCTTCCTCGCCGCAAACGTAGTAAGGAAGCCGAATTGAGCGAACATGCCGCAACCTCAAGACCCATTGGCCTTCCGCTAGAAGTTGAACTGCGCGGTGAGCTGAAGCGTATGAGGGTTCCACAGCGAAACGTTGCCGTAGGTCCGGTTGATCAACGATCCAAAATTCGTATCGGTGACCGTCGAGTCTGGAAACTGGGGCGAGGCATGCCAGGTTGATCCAAGGTTGAAGAACTCCGCGCGGGTAATCAGGGTGCGCTGTCCTCCCAAGCGGGTGGTTTTGCCGAAGCTGGCGTCCAGGTTGGTAAAGTAGGGCCCGCGCTCCGGGCTCTTGTTGGTGTTGCCATAGCGGCCCAGCTCCGGTTGTGAGTACTTGGACGTGTCGAAGTACTTCGATAGTGTGCTCTTGAATCCCGGAGTGGTTTGATAGGTGGAGTTGGCCAGAATACGACTAGCATAATACATGCCCATCTGGTCCGCGGATGGGTTCCCATAGATGGCAAATGGAAAGCCGCTGGCCCGTTGGTAGACCCCGCTCGTGGTCCAACCGGAAACGAGCCAGTCGAGGCCCTTGGTATGTATCAGGTGGTCCGGGATCTGATACGCATAGGTGGCAACAAAGCGCTGGGGCTGGTCCGAGGCCGACAGTCCATACTCCTGGTAAGGATCGTGCGGATTCTGGATCAGGCTTGGCTCGCCATTGATGAGGTTAATGCCCGAAGTGAGGTCCATGGTCTTGGACCAGGTGTAGTTCAGGTGGTAGATCAGCCCGTGCCACGGACGCTGGATTAACTGCACTTGCAGTGCGTTGTAGCTGGACGAGAAGCCGTTAATGTTGGCATAGAAGTACGGCGGCATGTTCGCGTACGGTGTGCGCGTGTCGATCGGCTGGAAGTTCGGGTCCGTGAGGCAGCTTGCGTTGCTTCCAGTTGCCTGGGAGATATCGGCCAGCGAGTTGCAGGAATCGTTGGCCACGGTCGGAGGCGTACCGACCCCAATAATGTCCTGGCTGGGCTGGCGTCGTCCGGCGTCTCCAACATATCCAACGTCCAATAGCAAGGATTCGCTCAGAGAGTATTGGGTATCGAGCGACCATTGCTCATCGTATGGATTGTGGTTGTGAGGCCAGTTCACTTGGTTGTATGGGAACTGGTACGATGGCAGGCTGAAGCTCTGATCAGCGGTAATCGGAGGAAGCCACAGGGTATGCAGTGGCGCTGTCGATTGTGTTTCCAGCCCGGTTGTGCTGGCATAGGGGGCCGCGGCTGCATTGTACAGGCTGTCTTTGTCGTACTGGGTCCCGTCATAGTAGCGATTGTAGAGGCCGTAGAAGATGCTAAAGCCGCCGCGAACAACGAATTTTTCGGTAAACGGGGGCCGGTAGGCAAAGCCGATGCGGGGAGCAAAGTCTTTGTTATCGATCGGCACCAATGTATTGCTGGCGCCGCAGCCTAGATAATTTGGATTGCCGCCACCAGCCAGAATCGACGTCGGGAAGGCGCAGTTGGCCCAAATCAACTGTCCACCGTTGTTGGGGCTGAAGGCATAACCGCTGTCGTCTTTCGAGTGGAAATTTGCCGGCCTTTCCCAGCGCAGGCCGGCGTTCACGGTCAGACGATCGGTGACCTGCACGTCGTCCTGGAAATAGAGGTTCCAGTTGGTACCCCAAAGGATATAGTCGTCAGTCCCTAACGGAGGTGGCCCGCCTGCCGATTGCGGATCGCCCAGCACGAAGTCGGCAACCGCATTTCCTTGATAAGGGGTGTTAGAATTCACCACGCCACCGCTGCTCCAGGCCTGTCCGGCAAAACCTGGAACCAGCGCCGTATATTGCCCATTGAAATTGAGCGAACCCGTCCCTAGATAGTTGTCGAGCTCGAAAAGCTGAATCCGGCGGACGTCGATACCGACTCTTATATTGTGGTGTCCACGAATCAGCGTGACGGTATCGACTCCCTGGTAGATGTTATCCACATACGTCGTGGGTTCCCCACCACCAATACAGTAGTAATTGAAAAGGCAGGTGTTCGGCAGATCGAAGGTGGCCGGGTTCGGCGCGGTATTGGCAAAACCGACCAATGCGGAAAGGTTCGGCCCGTACGCCGTGTTGGTCCCAGTCAAGAAATGTTCCCGGCTATACCCTAGTGTTGCCTGGTTCAATGTCTTTGGATTGAAAACATGGCTCCATGTTCCACCAAAAAGTTTGGGCCGCGCATACGTGGTGCCGCCCTGTCCAAAGTTGATGCTGGTGTTGGTCTGGGACAGAACTCCCAGGTTCCCGGTCAGGAAAACATGGTCTCCTTGTCCAAAATACTGGTCGAACCGTACTGTTTCCACGTCCGTCTTTTTGGTGGTTTGCGTGCTGGCCGAGTAATTATCGCAGCCAGTTGTAATACTCAGCGCATCCGTGCAGTTCGGGTTGTTCGGCGTGTCCCAATAGCTGGCCATTTTCGCCGCAATGGGATCGATCCGTGAGGAGGGAATCATATTCCCCTGGAATTGCGTACGGATGACTGGAGAATTTGTCGGACCTAACGCAAGATTGGAGTTGTATGCGGGATTGGGAACGGTCGTCAGTGGATCGTAGATCGGATAGGGCCACGCACTGAAGTCTCCCGACAATTCCGCGGTGGAAGGCGACAGAACGGACGATGGGCTATTGGTCTTCGAGAAGCGTCCGCCATCGTAGCTGACAAACCAGAAGGTGCGGTCTCTTCCGTTGTACAGGAATGGAATATCGAGCGGCCCTCCGGCAGCGCCGCCGAACTGGTTCTGGCTGTACGGCGTGCTCAAGGGGGTAGTCTCGCCGGTGGCCTTGTTCACAGCCGCTACATATTGGTTGTCGGGCTGCAAATCGTTGTTCTGGAAGGTCTCATAGAGTCCGCCGTGGAATTGGTTGGTACCGGACTTGATGGCAACGTTGACCTGGGCGGAACCCGGGCCATACTCCGCGCCATACATGCCGTTCATCATCTTGAATTCCTGAATCGCAAGCTCATTCGGGATGTTGATCGGCACGCTGAAGAAATAATCCGCGTCGTAGATGCCGTCGACACTGTAGCTGGTGTTCTGGGCCTGGGCCCCGTCCACGCTGACTTCGTAGTATTCGTTATTCAAACCACGGTAGCTCCAGTCGGACCCCGACCCTCCCGGCGTGATATTGGTACCGATGTCGGTCAGCATCAGGTTGGTAAAGTCACGGCCACTCATCGGGAGGGCTTCCATCAGCTTGCCCTGAATTACCTGTCCGACGGTGGCGTCAGAGGTATGCAGCATTTGCGTGGTTCCAGAGACGGCCACTGTCGTCGACACGCTGCCGACGGCGAGCTTGAAGTCCTGGCGCAGCGTCTGCTGCACTTCGAGAGTCAGATTCGAAGAAGTTGCTGTCTGGAATCCAGGCGCAACGACCGTGACGGAGTACGGGCCCGGATTGAGTTCGGGAATCGTGTAGTCGCCGCTCACGTTCGTGACATAGCTGTTCTCGACGTTCGTATCAATGTTCTTGATCGTCACCTTGGCCCCGGCAACAGCGGCGCCAGAAGGATCGGCGACATGCCCCAGAATTGTTCCTTGCGCATTTTGCGCTGAAGCTAGCTGGCTTCCGAAAAGTACCAAGACACCCAGAACGGTCGCCAAAGCAAGCCGCAATAGAGATTTTCGGTTCGATCGATACATGGTTCGTTTCCTTCCTTCCTTCGCTGATACTGCGTTGTCACCTACTACCGGCCTCAAAAATTCCAAGCATCCATCGGGTCGAGCCATAGATCAGTTCACAAACAATATGCAATCAAAATATGATTGATATGTTCATCGAGGCGATCATATACGTCACATCTTTCCGTGTAAACTGTTTTTGTGAAGAATTGACTCATTTTTTGATCGTCTACTGCAAGTCTGCGGCTCCGTTGCAGATTTCTTGATCAAATTATTCAGTGCTATCGTTCGCCTTTTCAGCTGTTTAAGAGGCTGCCGCCAGCTCTTTTTCCGTGGAATTCGTGTCGCTTCCGAGGGCCTTGAGAATGGTGCGCATGGGGAGATTCGCGCGTCTTCCTCGTCCAACGACCTGCAAAACCCGCGAGACTCTGCGAACATATCGAACATGGACCGTCGGACCTTTCTCGCTTCTCTTGCCGGCATGACAGCGAGTCTTTCCTTGCCAGGCACTGCCTCCGCCGAACCGAATGCCGCGCTGTTTGCGGGTCCCCATGCCCATCTCGGTCGCCTGGGCGACCCGACCGCAGATCAACTGGCATGGCAGGACCTGGAAATGGGAATGTTCATCCATTTCGCGCCGAACACATGGCAGGGCGTCGAACAGGACAATCTGTCCACTCCTCTATCGGCAATCAATCCTACCTTGCTGAACACAGACCAATGGGCCTCCACCGCGGTGGACCTGGGCGCAAAATATATCGTCTTCGTAGCCAAGCATTCCGGCGGGTTCTGCATGTGGCAGACCGAGACGACCAAGTACAGCATCGGCAACACGCCGTGGCGAGGCGGGCATGGCGATGTGGTGGCCGACATCTCTGCCTCCTGCCGAAAATTCGGATTGAAGCTGGGCGTGTATGTCTCGCCGCGCGACGCTACATTTGGCGCGGAAGTCGGAGGGCTCTGCAAGACGCCCGCGCAGCAGCGCATTTACAGCGCCGTCTATCGCCGCCAGCTTACTGAGGTGCTTTCCCGATACGGGCGCATGGTGGAGATATGGTTCGACGGCTCGAATGTCATTCCCGTCGGCGACATTCTGCAACGGTATGCCCCGCACGCGATGATCTTCCAGGGACCGCATGCGACCATTCGCTGGGCCGGCAACGAAGATGGCTTCGTACCTTATCCGGCGTGGGACTCCATCTCCGCTGCCGATGCGAAGACCGGCATCGCGACGTCGCTGAACGGAGATCCCAACGGGACGGTCTGGATGCCGAATGAAGTGGATGTTTCCATCCTGCGGCCAAACTGGTTCTGGAGCGAAAAAAAGCAGCGCAATCTGCTCTCCCTCGATGCGTTGCTGGAAATTTATTACCGCTCCATCGGACGAGGCGCGCAACTGCTGCTGAATCTTCCACCGGACACGACCGGTTTAATGCCCGCTGCGGATGTGCTGCGTGCCAAGCAGTTTGGCAAGGAGATTCACCGCCGCTTTGGCAAGAGTGTGGCGGAAACATCCGGCTCCGGCACTGTGGTCACCTTGCCGCTACCCGCCGGTTCTCATATCGACACCGTCGTCATGCAGGAAGACTGCTCGTTCGGCGAGCGTGTGCGCGGCTACAAACTCGAAGCGCGCCGGGCAGGGAATTGGATGACGCTCGGCACAGGGACAGCGATCGGACACAAGAGAATTCAGCCGGTTGCGCCTACGCTCGCGGATGCGG
Organism: Acidobacteriaceae bacterium; assembly: GCA_052142955.1. Classification (GTDB taxonomy): domain Bacteria; phylum Acidobacteriota; class Terriglobia; order Terriglobales; family Acidobacteriaceae; genus JAKAAZ01. Next base: position 32,436 of record JBKQVW010000069.1, read on the forward strand.
TCAGGGTGGTGGCCGTCGAAAGCGCCGCCCCTCCGATGATTCGCCGCCTCGCTGTGTTCGATACCAACACCCCGCCGCCGCCCAATTGGAACGCTCCCGCAACAGCGTGGGCCTACGATGAAGTCGGCGCCTGGAACAACTACAGCTTCCACGTGGATGTCTCCGACAAGATTGTGGCCGCCACGCAATATCGTCTGCGCTTTGTTCCGCAAGCGGGATGGGGCGGATGCCTAGCCCCATGTATTGACCCGATCGAGCAGGCAACGGTGTTGCTCGGCGGCGTGCCGGAGCCGAAACTGGTCCGCCGCCTCCCAGGATCGCAGGATGTGCTGATTCTCACCATGCCCGGCATCGGACAGAAGGTCATCGTTGAAGGTCGCTTGAAGTGCGCTCCGAGCGGAACGATCCTGCTCCGAAAACTATGAGACTACGAAAGCGAGTTTCTGCGTTTCAGAATGGATGGATGCTCTGGGTGGTTCCCTCGAAGAGGTAGTCGCAAGGCTCGGTTCGCAGCGTGCCATCGTGCACAACAAACTTTTTTCTGGCGCCCGTGCCCCGCGTACTCCATAACGACACGCCGGCATACGCGCCGTCGCGCCGCACGATGTAATAGATCATGTCCAGATAACGCAGCTTGGTCAGGTCGTTGTTGTAGTTGCGCGCGATTCTGCGCAGCGCTTCCATCCCAGCTTCTTTTGGAGTCGCCCCCTGACGCATCTGGTCCACAATCGTATGCGCCCCGACCACCTTGATGTTTTCCTCTCCATTTCCTGTTGCGCCCGCCGAACCTACATCCTGGTCTGTGTAGCAACCTGCTCCGATAATCGGCGAGTCGCCCACTCGCCCGGCAATCTTCCAGGCCAATCCGGAAGTCGTGGTCGCTCCTGACATTTCACCTTTCGTATTCAAGGCGGAGACGTGAATCGTGCCGGTGGTCGGCCAAAGCACCTGCAGGACTGCCTCGCGCCGCAGGCCCGAGCGGATACCCATGCGTTCCGCCGCCTCCGACAGGCGTCGCATCGCGTCCATCACCGTTGGCAAATGCTCTGGAGCAGGATGTCGTGGCGCCATCATTGCCTTGGGAATGCTTGCCGGCGGCGCGCCGACGGGGGGCTTCCAGTCGGGACTGTCGATTCCGGGGCTCCACCATCCGTTGCCTCGCTCCTTCCACAATAGCCAGATTTTCCGCGCATCGTCCGTCAACAGATCCTCCCGGTGGAAACCCTCTTCGACCGCGAATTTCTCCGCCCCTTTGCCTGCAATCATCACGTGTGCGGTCTGCTGCATCACGGTTTTTGCCAGCAGAGCGGCATGGCGGATGTTGGGAACAGCAGCGACAGACCCGGCGCGCCGTGTTGGCCCGTGCATCACACAGGCATCCAATTCCACCACCCCATCTTCGTTTGGCAGCCCACCATAACCCACGCTATGGTCGTTCGGATCATCCTCGCGCGCCTGGCAGATATGCAGCGCGGCGTCCAGCGTGTCTGCGCCGTGCTCCAGCATGGCATACGCTTCCGCCACGGTGTTGTCCCCGGTTTCTCGGGTCACGATGACCGGTTTTTTCGGCGGCTGATAGTGCGCGGGCAGATCTTCTCGACCTTTTGCGCCCGCAGTTTCGCTCGTTCCGATCCCGACGGTCCCCGCAGCCATCATCGCGCTGCGCGATAAAAAATCGCGGCGAGTTGTGGACATGGTTTTTGCCCCCAGTTTTCCAGATCAATGTATCAGAACATCAAAAAACGGATTGAGTGTTTTCATTGTTGGGATAGGTCGAGGCAAGAACGCGCAGCGCAGCTTTTCCGTGAAGAAAACAGCACGGAATTACTTTCGAACAACACAGGAACAGGGAAAATGCTCTAGAATCAGGTCGCTGTCCTGTCGACGTGCGGAACGGCGCGCTGTCAACGCAAGAAAGTTGGCATCGAGAACAAGCATGATTCCGCGACGATCTCAGGTCACGGTGAAGATTTCTACTCAGTACCGCTCAAGGGGGTCTTTCGATGCGCACTTTTTGTATTTTGCTTTGGCTCGCCATCAGTACGCCACTTCTGCAAGCTCAACCGAAAGCGCTGTTTTACATGATGAATTCTCCGCAGTCCGTGCAGTCGTTCCTGAACCATGCCGATAAAATCGACATTCTGGTGCCCACCTGGTACTCCACGGATGTGCATGGCATGGTGTGGGGCGGTCCCAATCCACAGGTGATGCAGGTTGCGCGTGAGCACCACGTCGCCGTCATGCCGATCATCGGCGGCAGCGCGATGGGAACGGAGGAGTACCACCAATTTTTCAACGATGCCGCGGCGCGTCACGCAATGGACGAAGCGCTCGTTCGCATCTGCAAGCAGAATGGCTACCTTGGCATCCAGTTCGACTTCGAGGACATCAGCTGGCGAGACACAGGCGCACTGTCGCAAACCGTGGCGGAAACTGCGGCCGCGCTACATGCCGCGGGCTTTCAGCTTTCCATCGCCACCGTGCCCAACGCTCCCGGTCATCCCGGTGAAACGGCGTACAGCGCATGGATGTATCGCGACTGGCGCGGCGCGTATGACCTGAAGGCGCTGGCGAAGTCGGTGGACCTGATCTGCCTGATGACCTACGACCAACACACGGCGTATACGCCGCCCGGTCCGGTCGCCGGTTATCCATGGGTGCTGGAAAACGTGAAGTATGCGCTCGAGTCCGTTCCCAAAGACAAACTCTCTCTCGGCATCCCTATCTACGGCTACCACTGGTTTGCCGGAATGCCTGTCGGCGGAAAAAACGCGCCCAACAACTCCGCGGAATCCATTGGCACGCCGGCGGCGATGCTGCTGGCGCACGCCTACGATGCCAAATTGCAGTGGGACCCGGAGGACAAAACGGCCTGGTTCTACTTCTATCGCGCTCAGGACCGCGAGTATGTCTTCTACACCGACGCCCGCACTTTCGCCGCGCGCTACGATCTGGTGAAGCAGGACGGGCTGGAAGGGTTCTGCTCCTGGGTACTGGGCGAAGAAGATCCTGCCATCTGGCAGTTGCTGCCCTCGCACGACCATGTTGCTGCCCACCAGCCTGCGCAGCAACAGAAGAATTAACGAAATGGACTACTTTCTAGGCATCGATGCAGGCGCAACAAAAACAAGCTGCGTTCTGGGCACGGAGGACCGCGTGCTGGTGCGCGCGCACGGCGGCTGCATCAAAATCACGCGCGTGGATGAGGCGAGTGCAGAAAAGCATTTGCAGGATGTCCTCTCCACTGTCGTCTCACAATCCGGCGTCCCACTCACCTCCATTGCGGGTACATGTGTTGGACTGTCCGGCATCGCGATTGCCAGCGTGGCCGCCTGGGTGAGGAACGCGCTCGCTTCCCGCGTCCATGGGCCAATCGCTCTTTGCGGCGATGAGGAGATTGCGCTGGACGCCGCCTTTCACGGGGGCCGGGGAATTCTGGCCATTGCCGGAACCGGCTCCCATGTCATAGGCCGTGCCCGCGGCGGACAACTGGTGCGTACCGGAGGGTGGGGACCTGTCCTGAGCGACCAGGGCGCGGGCAGCAGGATCGGGCTGCTCGCGCTGCGCGCCATCTTTTATGCAATGGATGCCTCGGAAGAAACATCGTTGTTGCCCGCACTGCACGCTGCATGGAAGACGCAGACGGTTGAGGAGTTGGTGGACCTGGGCAATCGCATTCTCGTGGTCGAACTATCGCAGCTTGCGCCGCTGGTGGCGCAAGCTGCCGCGGCGGGGGATGCCGTGGCCCACCGCGTGCTCCAGCAGTCCGGGGAAGAGCTTGCCGATCTGATTCTGCTGGCGATGCGCAAAGCGAGCGCCCTTGAAACATCGACGCCTTCCGATGCTCCACCAGTCGAATCGGAACCCTGGACCGTTGCCTATACCGGCAGCGTTATCGAAAAAATTTCCCTGCTGCGAGAAAGTATGATCGCGGCCATCCATCGCACGGACCCTTCCGTGCAGATTTTTTCCGAACCCGTCGATCCGCCCCTGGGCGCCTTGTGGCGCGCTCGAAAAATGTACGATCAACATTTCCAAATGGAGAATCCATCATGAAAAAATTTAGCCTGCCGTGTTCTGTTTTCTTGATCGCTTGCTGCCTATGGGTTTTTCCTTCTCGCCTTTCCGCGCAGGGCGAGAACCCGCTTCCCATCATGCCGTTGCCTTCGCATGTGGTGCGGGGTCAAGGTCAATTTCTAATTGACGCGAGTTTCGGCGTCGCTTTGGAAGGGTATACGGAACCGCGGTTAAAGCGGGCGCAGCAGCGCTTTCTGGTGACGCTTTCGCGCGAGACGGGTATTCCGCTCTGGCGCGAAGCGCAATTCAATCAGCCCAGTTTCGTGATCAAAACGGCCGGACCCAGCGATCCCGTCCAGCAGCTGGGGGAGGATGAATCCTATCATCTGGAAATTTCCACTAACCATGTTCTATTGACAGCGGCCAATCCGCTCGGCATCCTGCACGGCTTGCAGACCTTTCTGCAGCTGGTCAGGACCTCGCCCCAGGGTTTCAGCGTTCCTGTTGTTACCATCGACGACCAGCCGCGATTTCCATGGCGCGGATTGATGATCGATGTGGGACGGCATTTTATCCCCATCCCCGTCATTGAGCGCAATCTGAATGCGATGGAAGCGGTCAAGCTGAATGTCTTCCACTGGCATCTTTCCGATGACCAGGGCTTCCGCGCCGAAAGCGAAAAGTTCCCGCTGCTGCAGAAAGACGGATCGGACGGACTGTACTATACGCAGGCGCAGATGCGTGAGGTGATCGAGTATGCTCGCGACCGTGGCATCCGCGTTGTTCCTGAGTTCGACATGCCCTGCCATACCACTTCGTGGTTCGTGGGCTATCCCCAACTGGCCAGCGGAAAGGGTCCGTACCATATCGCGCGCGAATGGGGTGTGCTGAATGCCGCGATGGACCCTGCACAGCAGAGCACGTATGAGTTCCTCAATTCTTTCATCGGCGAGATGGCCGCTCTGTTTCCCGATCGGTATTTCCACATCGGCGGCGACGAGTGCAATGGAAAAGAGTGGGACGCCAATCCTCGGATTCAGGCCTTTATGCGCGCCCATGGCTTGCACAATAACGCAGCCCTGCAGGCGTATTTCACCGGCAGAGTTCAGAAACTGGTCGCGGCCCACCACAAGATCATGGAAGGCTGGGATGAAGTATTGCAGCCGAACACCCCCAAGGACGTGGTGATTCAATCCTGGCGCGGACAGGCCTCGCTGGCGGAAGCAGCGCGGCAAGGGAACCGCGGCATCCTTTCGACCGGCTACTATATCGATTTGAATCAGCCTGCGGCGGAGCATTATCTGGTCGACCCGCTCGGCGACGACGCAGCCAACCTCACCCCGGAACAGAAGGCGTGCATTCTTGGCGGCGAGGCCACGATGTGGAGTGAATATGTCACTCCGGAAAACATCGACAGCCGCATCTGGCCGCGCACCGCGGCCATCGCCGAGCGATTCTGGTCTCCCCCGCAGGTGCGGTACATTCCTTCGATGTACGAGCGACTTGCCATCGTTTCGCAGAAGCTGGAGAATTACGGCCTGAATATCGACTACTCTACCGATCGAATGTTGCAGCGCATGACCGGCGAATCCGATCCCGGGCCGTTGAAGGTGCTTGCGGCCGTGGTACAGCCTCCCATGGGATATGAGCGCGAAAGTTTGCGCAGCTACAACGCCTTTACGCCTCTCAATCGTCTCGCGGATGCTGTACCTCCGGAGAGCGAGACCGCGCGTCATTTCAACCTCCTTGCAAAGCAGATCGCCTCCGGCACAGCAACTCCGGAGCAGTTCCAAGAGGCGAAGCAATGGCTCGAGCTTTGGCGCGATAACGATGCCAGACTGCAACCGCTGCTCCTCAAATCCGACCTGACCGTGGATTTGGTGCCGGTTTCCCATACTCTGGCGCAGGTGGCAACGCTGGGCCTGCAAGCGCTCGACGATCTCCAAAAGAATCGTGCGGTAGGCGCGGACACGCGATTGCAAAATTTATCGTTGCTCAAAACTGCCGAAAAGCCTCAGGCAGTTTTGGTCGATAGGGTGGTGCCCTCGGTTGAGTTGCTGGTGCAGGCAACGAAAACTCAATAGCGCCGCAACCTTTTCTACCCCACCCTTACGGTTGAGGGCAAGTGATTTGACTTGAAGGAGAAACGATCATGCAGCGACGGGATTTCTGCAAACTTATGGCCGCAACGGCGGCGGCAGCTGCTGTGCCTGCTGTCTCTTCTGTGGCGCAAACAACCGGCGAGACGCAATCGCCCGCGCTCGATGGCTTTGACAAGTTCACCGAGGACTATGCGGCGTTTTGTGCGACGCCTGCCGATCAGCGGGTCTTCTATGCTTACGAGGGCGGCAAGTTCGTCAAGCAAAAGCTCGACGAAAAAACGTGGACGCCGACGGCCTGGGGCTCGCCTCCGACCCTGCCCATTCCCGGTGGCTCCTGGGACGGCGTGCCCATGAATTCTCCCATCCCCAATCTCGGCGGAGAGGGGCCCTACAAGCCCACATGGGACTCGCTGCTGCAATATGACGTCCCGGAATGGTATCGCGACGCCAAGTTCGGCATCTGGGCCCATTGGAGCCCCCAGTGTGTCCCCGAGGCCGGCGACTGGTATGCCCGCGATATGTACCGGGAGGAGTCCAGCGATTATCAATATCAGCTGAAACATTACGGACATCCATCCAAATTCGGATACAAAGACCTGTGTCCGCAGTGGACGCTCCTCAACTGGGAGCCGGATGCTCTGATTGAGCGGTACAAAAAAGCGGGCGCAAAGTTTTTTGTCGCACTGGCCAATCATCACGACAGCTTCGACACCTGGGACTCGAAGCATCAGTCCTGGAACGCCGCCAACATCGGCCCGCATCGCGACGTGATTGCCACCTGGGCCAAAGCTGCGCGCAAACAGGGACTTCGCCTTGGCGTCACGGTCCATCAGGCGCGCAACTGGTGGTGGTTTCAGCCCTCGCACGGCGCGGACAAAACCGGTCCATTCGCGGGGGTTTCATATGACGGCGATTTGACGCAGGCCCAGGGCAAAGACCAGTGGTGGCAGGGGCTGGACCCGCAGCGGCTGTATGGCGCCAAACATCCATTCAATGCGCTGCCGGACGTCTCCTACGTGAAAAACTTTTACGATCGCACCCGCGATCTGGTCGATCAGCACGACCCCGACCTGCTCTACTTCGACAATTCGCTGCTTCCGCTGGGCTGGGGCGGCATGAACATCGGCTCCTATTTTTACAACCACAACCTGAAAACCAACGGCGGCAAGATGGAAGGCGTCATCAACATCAAAGAGGTGCCCGATCGCCTTGCCAAAGCCGTAGTGGCCAATTATGAACGCGGCCTGACCAGCAAAATCATGCCGTATGCCTGGCAATCGGAAACTTGCATTGGGCAATGGCATTACAACCGCGGCCTTTTCGATCAGCCGGGAGAATACGGCGGCTACCTGCAGCCTCGGGACGTGATTCATTGGCTGATTGATACCGTCAGCAAGAACGGCACACTCGTCCTGAACATTCCTGGAAAGCCCGACGGCACCATCGATAGCAAGGAGATTGCGGTGCTGGACAAAATCACCGACTGGATGCAGGTCAACGGGGAAGCAATCTACGCGACGCGGCCATGGAAGATTTATGGCGAAGGACCGGACATGGTGAAGAGTGGGTCGTTCCAGGGCACCAGCGTCAGCAAGCTCGGCGCGAAGGACATCCGCTTCACCCGGAACAAAGCCAATACGGTGATCTATGCCATCGCCCTCGGCTGGCCAACAGGAGAGTTCGTTATTCAGTCGCTGGGAACAGGGAACGCCACCCAGCCGGGAAAAATCGAACATGTGCAACTGCTGGGCACCAACGAAACGCTCAAGTGGAAGCAAATGTCGGAGGGACTGCGAGTGGAATTGCCGCATCGTTTTCAACCCGCCAGTGATTTCGCCGCGGCACTGAAAATCTCGCTGGCATGACCGTCCGGCTGCAGGGCCGCCAGGAACATTTCTTCTTCAGGCAAAGCCACTTTACAGTAGGAAGAGTGGAAAGATTCACAGTAACCGGGGAAGCAGGAACGAAACACAGTGAGACGAATCATTGACGGGGTACTGAAATTTCAACGGGAAGTCTTCCCTGGCCAGAAGGCGCTGTTTCAGGAGTTGTCGAACGCGCAGCGACCGCAGGCCATGTTTATTGGCTGCTCGGATTCTCGCGTGATCCCGGAATTGTTTATGCAGCAGGGCCCCGGCGATTTGTTTGTTGTGCGCAATGCCGGCAATATTGTTCCTCCGCACGCGGTCGCGCCTGGAGGAGTTTCCGCCAGCATTGAATACGCTGTCGCTGTGTTAGGTGTTCCTGATATTGTTGTCTGCGGTCATTCTGGATGCGGCGCGATGAGCGCAATTTTGAGCGGCAGCGAGCAACTGAAAGCGCTGCCGGAAGTTTCCCGGTGGCTCAACTTTGCGAACGCGGCGACCAGGGTGATTGCGGAACAGCACGCCGCCAAGGACGATAAGACAAAACTGGATCTGCTGGTGCGGGAAAATGTATTGGCGCAACTGGTCAATCTGCTCACCCATCCCGTGGTGGCCAATGCGGTCCAATCGAAGGAACTACGATTGCATGGATGGGTCTTCGACATCGCCACGGCGACGGTGACGACCTACGATGCGGACGCTGGAGAATTTGTGCCGCTCACGCACGCTTCATTTGCGGGCGCGGAATCCTGAGCCCACATTGCTAGAGCAGATTCACAGATACTGTAATGAAAGTGAGAGGAGTCATTCTGAGGTCGCCTGTGGCGACCGACCGAAGTGAAGAATGACTCCCCACCGCAAATCACTACACGAACTGTCAATCCGCTCTAATTCCAGTCGAAAGCGCCGCGGAACACTTCAAACTCCGGCCTGCCTCCAGGAAAATACACTGAGACTACGTCGAACCGGACCGGGATCTGATCGGGAGTTTCCAGATGACGGATGTACTCGCGCGCCATTCGCGTCAGCGTCGCTTGTTTGTCGTCATCGACGGAAACTTCCGCCGGCTGAAAGCTATGCGAGCTGCGCGTTTTCACTTCAATAAAGCAGAACCAGTCGCCATCCCATCCAATCAGATCGATATCGCCGCGCAATTTCGGGGTATTCCAGCGTCGCGCCACAATCGTATAACCCAGTTGGCGAAGATAAAAATAGGCGGCATCTTCGCCGCGCATCCCGGTCATCAAATGGACCGGGTGCTTCGGGGACCTCGTGGAGCGTGCCGCCTGCTGATCGAGCCAACCCAGCGTTCGTTCGAAGATGGACAGACGGGTTTGCGCAATCCGGGGAATTTGCATAGGTGGATGAAATCACTTTAGCAAGCGAAGAATTGAAAGGGCAGCGAATTCGTGCTGCCCCTGTTGCTCAACCAGTCACCTATGCCTTTGCTCCTACCAGGGAAGGAAGATGCTGGCGCTCCACTTCCGCAATGCTTTCTTCCAGGATGTCGAGCGCGATATCGGCTTCCTCCTGTTTCAAAATCAATGGCGGGGCCAGTCGGATTGTTGTCTCTCCGCAGCCAAGAATCAGCAATCCACGTTCGAACGCCAAGGTCTCAATCTGGTTGCGCCATTCCGTTGCGGCCTCGCGCGATTGCTGGTCCTTGACGATCTCCACTCCAATCATCAGTCCGTGTCCGCGCACGTCGCCGACGCTGGGATGTTTCTTCGGCCATTCCTTCAGGCGCCGCAGGATAGCGTCGCCGACTTTGGCGGCATTGGCCACGCCTTCCCGTTCCATCACGTCCAGCGTCGCCATGGCGGCGGCGATGGCCACCGGATTTCCTCCGAACGTCGAGGCGTGGGAACCGGGCTTCCAATCCATGATGTTGGCGCGCGTCATACACACGCTCAATGGCATGCCGCTGGCAATTCCTTTGGCAATGCAAACGATGTCCGGCTCGACGCCGGAATGTTCGACCGCCCACCATTTGCCGGTGCGGCCCACGCCCGACTGCACCTCGTCGACGACCAGCAGAATGCCGTGGCGATCGCAGATCTTGCGCAGTTCGCGCATGAAAATCGTTGGCGCCACGACGTAGCCGCCCTCGCCCTGAATTGGCTCGACAAAAATTGCGGCAACCTCTTCCGGTGGCATCGTGGTCTTGAAAAGCTTTTCTTCAATGAAGCGGGCACAGCCCAGCGCGAACGCCTCTTCTTCCTGCGGGCCGCCGCTGCATCCGCGATAGGCGTAGGGGTAGCGAATATGGGTAATGCCGGGAACCAGCGGACCAAACCGGCGCCGTTGCTGGGCCTTGGAAGCTGTCAGCGAAAGCGCTCCCATGGTGCGGCCGTGGAACGCTCCCAGGAATGCGATGATGTTTTGCCGTCCCGTGTGATAGCGCGCCAGTTTCAGCGCGCACTCGATAGCCTCGGCTCCGGAGTTGCCATAATAGAACTTGTGCGGTCCCGGCATGGGAGCAATTTTCGACAGCCGCTCGGCCAGCTGAATCATGGCCTCGTAATAAAAATCGGTGCCGGACATGTGAATCAATTCTGCCGCCTGGTCCTGGATCGCCTTCACCACTTCCGGATGACAATGTCCGGTGGAGCAGACACCGATCCCCGCCGCGAAGTCGAGGAATTCATTGCCATCCACATCCTCGACGCGTACCCCGCGGCCGCGCCTGGCAACCAGGGGATAGGACCGCGTATAGCTGGGCGAAATCCATTTCGTGTCGGCCTCGACCACAGCCTTTGCCTTGGGACCGGGCAACGACCCTACCAGCTTGGGGCCAAATTGCCTGTACTTTTCAGAGTTTTTGTAGGAACCGATTCCGTCGTTTTGCATCGTAGCTCTCCTCGCAGTTGGAAGTGTGAGTGCAGGCTGTTCAGGAACATCAGCCGAGCAATTTTTTCAAGATGAAAGACTCAAGGATTCTCGAAGCCGCATGAAGCAGGGCTCACGCTCGAATGTTCGCCAGACGAGGTGCGGACAGCTTAGTCGCTGCCGAACAGGCTAGGTCGCGGTCGGGTGGGCAGGCTCCGCAGATGCGGTCGCGGGTACGCCTGTCCCATGCGTTCCGTGGGAACCTTGCAGCCGGCCTCGCAACTGAGAACAGAAGTTCTGCGCATAGGGAACCTGATGGAAACAGTATACCGTGATTGGCAAAAAACTGGTGCTTTCAAAAAAATTACGCGACGGATATGCGGCGGATTCGTTCGCGATTGCGAGCACAACGATGTCCCCCTAATTGATTTCCTCGCGGTGGTGTTGCAGCGGTCCATCTTCGCGCAGATTGCTGCGGCGAATCGCTCATTCTTGGGCCAGGATCGGCGCGGTCCTGCGAAATCCACTCTAAAATACATGGATACGCATGGAGACTTCTCGCAGCGCCCACGCCTCTTACACTTCCGTTGTGCTGGCCTTTGCCTGCGTGTATGTTTTCTGGGGCGCGACCTATACCGCGATGCGGGTTGGCGTCCACCTTCTGCCCGCTACAGTATTGGCGGGCGTCCGGCTTGTCATCGGCGGGTCCCTGGTGCTGGGGTTCATGGCACTGCGGGGAAAGCGTCTGGTGGGCAGTGCGCGGGAAATGCGGCGCGTGTTCCTGCTCGGCGTTCTCATGCTGTTTTTCGGCAACGTCGGGCTGGTATGGGCGGAATACTACCTGCCCAGCGGATTCTCCGCGTTGCTGGTGGCCATCATCCCCGTGTATGTCGCGTTGATTGAATGGATGATGCCTCACGGAGAACGATTGCGCATGCGCGGCGAAGTCGGTTTGCTCCTGGGATTTTTTGGCCTGGCAATCCTGGCATGGCCCAGCGCCCGCACCGGCTTGCACGGCGAGTGGCATCAGCTCCTTGCCATCGCGGTCCTGTTGCTGGGCGCGCTGTCGTTCTCTTTCGGTTCTGTTTTGTCGCGCAATACCAGGTTCTCGCTCGACCCGTTTGTCTGCGCCGGCTGGGAAATGCTGGCTGCAAGCGTGTGCGACCTGGTCCTTGCCACAACTTTCCGGCAATGGCCGCACGCGACGTGGAACCGCGACAGCGTCTCCGCGGTTGCCTTTCTGGTGCTGTTTGGATCGCTGATCGGCTTCTCTTCCTACACCTGGCTGTTGCAGAATGTTCCCGTTTCCAAAGTGGCAACCTATGCCTACATCAATCCGATGGTGGCCGTGCTGCTGGGGGCGCTGCTACTGGGCGAACGACTGCACGGCAATGAGTGGATCGGGATGTTGATCATCCTGCCGGCTGTCGTTCTGGTGACTTCATCCAAGCTGCAGCCGGATCATGAAATCCCGGAGATCGAATCGTTTGCGATCGAGCCCGAAACCTAAATGCGGTGCCGCAAAGATGTTCGGAAATAGGCGGGGTGTTTTATTTTCTGCGCCAGCGCACGCCGCCCGCACTGTCTTCGAGCAGGATACCCTTGCCGGAAAGTTCCTTGCGAATGGCGTCCGCCCGCGCAAAATCGCGTGCTTTGCGGGCCCGATTCCGTTCCTCAATCAACTCGTCGATTGCCTCTGCACTCAACGCATACCCTGCAACCAACTCCGGCGCGGCTTCGTTCAATCGGTTTTCTTTCGCGGCCCAGTCCAGCGCAAATCGCGTGACGGCATCATCGTGATCTTCCAGGACCGCAAAGACCTGGTCGAAGCGGGCAAGCACGTCGAGAATCGGAGCTACATTGCCACTCTTCAACTCGCCGTGGTCGGCGCTGGAGTTGGCCAGACGGACCAGCTCGAAGATCGCCGCCCGTGCCTCGGCGGTATTCAGGTCATCCTCCAGCGATTCGGTGAAGTTCTTGCACGCGCGTTCCGTCGCTTCCGCAATCGCAGCATTCACGCCGGCCGGGAAACTGCCCTTGCGCAATCGCTCCACAAACGTGCGCAGACGCTCGACTGCGTTGGTCGACTCCGTCAGTCCTTCGAACGTGAAATTCAATTGATTTCTGTAGGGGACCGCGGTCAACAGGAAACGAATCGCAGAGGCTTTATATCCGCGCAGCAGCAGATCGCGCAGCGTGTAGAAGTTGCCCAGCGACTTTGACATCTTCTTGCCTTCGACCAGCAGGAACCGGATATGCATCCAGTGGCGCGCAAATGTTTTTCCGTTGGCCGACTCCGATTGCGCAATCTCATTTTCATGATGAGGAAACATCAGGTCTTCGCCGCCGGTGTGCAGATCGAAGGTTTCGCCGAGATATTCCGTTGCCATGGCGGAGCATTCAATGTGCCAGCCCGGCCGGCCTGGCCCGAGAGGCGTGTCCCAATGAAATTCACCGGGTTTGGCCGCCTTCCACAACGCGAAATCGCGGGCGCTGTCTTTGTCGTATTCATCCACATCGACGCGCGCTCCATCCTCCATCCCAGCCAGGTCTTTCTTTGAGAGTTTGCCGTAGCCGGGGAAGCTGTGGATGCGGAAGTAGTACGAACCGTTTTCTCCGCGATACGCGTAGCCGCGTTCGACCAGCTTCTGAATCAGGCTCACCATCACGGGAATATTTTCCGTGGCCCGCGCCAGAAACTCCGGCTGCTCGATATTCAGGGCCTTCAGATCTTCGAGAAACGCGGCCTCATACTTGGCCGTGTAATCGCCAATGGATTGGCCGGCGGCCGCAGCCTTGGCCATGATCTTGTCATCCACGTCAGTGATGTTCATGACGTGGCGCAGCGCCATTCCCTGCAGCTTGAGAAAGCGCCGCAGAATGTCCACGTGGATAAATGTGCGGAAGTTGCCGATGTGGCCGTAGTCGTAGACCGTGGGCCCGCACGCATACATGCCGAGCGGCTGCCCCGGCTGCGGCGTCAATTCCTCAATCTGGCCGCTGAGCGTGTTATAGAGACGAAGGGACATGCAATTTCTGATTGTACGGGCAAACCGCCAAAATAAAAGTGACCTAGCCGAGCGAAAGCGATGGTTCCGCGGTCAGGGTTGCGGCGGCAACGTCGCCCGCCACGAACTTTGGCCATGCCGCGGCCGCAATCATCGCGGCGTTATCGGTGGAAAGTTCGAGAGACGGGAAGATGACAGGAAGCGCGCGCTTGCGGCCCTCGGCAAGAAAATGCTGTCGAAGCTCGCGATTGGCCGCCACGCCGCCGGAAACCACGATGCTGGCGGTATGGAAGGTTTCCGCCGCCGCGAAAGTTTTTCGTGCCAGGTCGTCGACGACCGCGCGCTGAAAGGACGCGATCAGATTCAGCGTTTCGGTGTCGCAGAGCGGCAGCGCGTCGGCGGGCTTCGCATTCGCGACGCATGCCAAGGCTTGGTGACGCGCCGCAATGGTTTGCGCCATGGCGTGGCGTTGCACGTAGCGCAGTACCGCTGTTTTCAGGCCGCTGAAAGAAAATAGAAAGCGTGGGCTCTGCTTCTGTAGTGCGCGATACGGCTTCTGCTTCACGGTGATGGGGCCAAACGGTACGGCATGGGGATCGCCGTGCTGTGCCAGCCAATCGATCCACGGGCCGCCGGGATAGCCCAGCGCCAGCAGCTTGGCCACCTTGTCAAAGGCTTCGCCGGCGGCGTCATCCACGGTTCTGCCGATATTGTGATAGTGCCACGTACCCCGGGTTTCTTCTGCCAAATATAAATGGGTATGGCCGCCGGAGACGACCAGGGCGAGTGTTGGCTGGGCCAGCGCTTGCTCCTGCTTCTTTGCTTCCAGCAACACCGCATGAATATGGCCTTCCAGATGATTCACGGCGATCAGAGGCTTGTTCAGCGCAAACGCCAGGCCTTTGGCGTACATCACCCCGACCAGCAGGGCACCCGCCAGCCCGGGGCCTTCCGTGACGGCGATTGCATCCAGGTCTTCGAAGGTGCATCCTGCTTGTTCCAGCGCGGCGCGGACAACCGGGACAATATTTTGCAGATGCTCTCGTGAAGCCAGCTCCGGAACGACCCCGCCGTAGGGCGCGTGGGTGCGGATTTGCGACGCCACCACGTTCGACAACACCTCCGCACCTCGGCGAACGACGGCCGCCGCCGTTTCATCGCAGGAGCTCTCAATCCCCAGAATCAGTCCAGACGTGGGATTGGGTCGAGAACTGGAGGGAAGCGTAGGATGCATGTCACCATGGTAAAGGCAGTCCTGGATCCAGTGCTGCGCCTTAGGTCGCGATGACATTCAGCCACCCATCCATTTCCGCATCGGCGCGTCGGCAGGCGGCAACCCAAATTGTCGAGCGGCTGCGGGCCGGCGGCCACACCGCGTACTTTGCCGGTGGATGCGTGCGCGATCTATTGCTGGGCCGCGAACCTTCCGATTTTGACGTAGCCACCAGCGCGACGCCGGAGCAGGTGCTGGCAATGTTTTCACGCACCTTTGCCGTGGGCGCGCAATTTGGCGTGGTGCTCGTCGTGGATGCCTGCGAGTCGGCAGAAATTTTGACTGAAGTGGCCACGTTTCGCAGCGATGCGGCGTATAGCGACGGCCGCAGGCCCGACTCCGTCCTCTACACCGATTCCGCGGAGCAGGATGTTCTGCGCCGCGACTTCACCATCAACGGCATGTTGCTCGATCCGGAACGGCTGCAGACGGCGGGCAACCTGAGCGATGCGGTCCTCGATTTTGTCGGCGGCAGGGAAGACCTGCGAAACGGCATCATCCGCGCCATTGGCGATCCGCGACAGCGTTTTGCGGAAGACAAGCTGCGCATGTTGCGGGCCGTCCGTTTTGCAGCTCGATTTGGCTTTGAAATTGAAGCCAATACGCTGCGCGCGATCCGCGCCGTCGCTCCGCAGATTGACCAGGTTAGCCGGGAACGGGTGCGAGACGAGCTGACTCGCATGTTGACCGAAGGCGCGGCACGTCGAGCCTTCGAACTGTTGGACAGCGCGGGATTGCTGGAGCAAGTGCTGCCGGAGATTCCACGCATGCGCGGTGTCGAGCAGCCGCCCCAATATCACCCCGAAGGCGATGTCTGGATCCATACCCGGATGCTGCTGGAGCAGTTGCCGCCGGGGTGCTCCGCGACGCTGGCCTGGGGCGCATTGCTGCACGATGTCGGCAAGCCCGCGACCTTTCGCGTCGCGCCCGATCGCATTCGCTTCGATGGCCACGTGGAGGTGGGGGTCCGCATGGCGGAGGAAATCTGCCATCGCCTGCGCATGTCGAACAGCGATACCGACCAGATCGCGGCGCTGGTCGCCAATCATATGCGCTTTGGAGATGTGGAGAAAATGCGCGCTTCGACGTTGAAGCGGTTTTTCCGCCTCGACCGGTTCGACGAGCATCTAGAGCTGCATCGCATGGACTGCATGGCCAGCCATGGGGACTTGACGCTCTATGAATTTGCCAAGCAACGTTATGAAGCCGCCGAGCCAGAGCAGATTCGTCCCACGCCGCTGATTACCGGCGACGATTTGATCGCTCTCGGCTATCGCCCCGGCCCGGAGTTTCGACCGATGTTGAACCTGGTCGAAGATGCGCAGCTGGAAGGCACGCTGCACACCCGGGAAGAAGCCCTGGCACTGATCGCCGGCAGCTTCCCACCTCGGCGAAAATCGGCAGCGGAAAGTTAGTTGCTAAGGCAACCATTCAGCCGAATTAGTTGCCTTAGCAACTAATTCGGCTGGGTCACTTTTGCACTGAAAGCAGTGCATTCTTGGGTTACTTGGCGGCCAGTTCGAAGCGCTTATTCACTTCGTCCCAGTTCACCGTGTTCCACCAGGCAGCCAGGTACTCGGGGCGTCTATTTTGATACTTCAGGTAGTACGCATGTTCCCAAACATCATTTCCCAGCACTGGGAAATGACCCTGACTCAAGGGGCTGTCCTGGTTGGCGGTCGTAATGATTTTCAGTTTGCCGCCGGTATAAATCAGCCAGCCCCAGCCGGAGCCGAACTGCTTGGCTGCGGCTTCATTGAACTGTTTCTTGAAATCTTCGAAGCTGCCGAAGTCTTTCTTGATCTGTTCGGCGATCTTGCCGGTGGGCTCGCCTCCGCCCTTGGGTTTCATGATCTGCCAGAACATGGTGTGGTTCACATGGCCGCCGCCGTTGTTGCGGACCGTGGTGCGAACATCTTCTGGAACGCTGTCCAGGTGGCGCAATAAATCCTCGGCGGAACGCTTGCCCAACTCGGGATGCTTTTCGATGGCCGCATTCAGGTTGTTCACGTAGGCCGTGTGATGTTTGTCGTGGTGCAGATGCATGGTGGTTTCGTCGATGTGGGGTTCAAGGGCGGCGTAGTCATAGGGAAGCGGTGGAACTTCGTATGCCAAGGGATTCCTCCTGTTTTTTCTTTGAGGGTTCATGCTCCAGGTTCGTTTCGTTGTGCCGTTGCGCGGACCACTCAGTCCGGACGGCTTATTGTAACCTCAGGGATTTACGCGCGTCCTGCCGTCCTAGAGGTTGGATGCAAGCTGGCCGCGCCGGGTCGCACGCAGCAGGGCGTTTCCTTGAATGAGGGAAAATTTGCTGAACGGATTTAGGGCTGGTATTCCCAGAGGTCGTTGTAGGGTAAGTAACTGGGCATAGTACAGAAGTCGTCCCCGCCAAAGAACCAGAGGTTTCCGGACTTGTCGGTCCAACTGGCGCCGCCAACGCGTCCTCCTGGAGTATTGCCGGGAGCGAACACCTTGAACGTGCCGTAGACGTTTGCTGGACAGGAGTTGTCCGACCCATTCATCCACGTCCACAGATTGGTGGCGGGACTGTATTTCCACAAGTCGTTCAAGTCAACTGGCGCGTCAGGCTCGCCGCCGAAGAGCCAAAAATTGCCGGCCGCGTCGGTCCAACTGACAGCACTGTCGCGAAACCATGGAAGATTGCCGGGAGCCGCCACCCCTTTGGTTCCATACACCCCCGGTTGGAAGCCCTGATCCGGTCCGCCCATCCAGGTCCACGTATTGGTGGCGGGACTGTACTTCCACAGATCGTTGTAGCCTGCCATTCCGCCGAAGAGCCAGAGGTTTCCGGATGCATCGGTCCAGGTGTTGGCAGCTGTACGCGACCCCGGAACATTGGCGGGAGCGGCCACCCCCTGGGTCCCGTATACCCCAGGTTGATAGGCACCCAGATTCGATCCGCTCATCCATGTCCACATGTTGGTTGTGGGACTGTACTTCCATAGATCATTGGGTTCGCCGAGCATTCCATTCGAATCGACGCCCTCCCCGCCAAAGAGCCAGAAATTTCCCGAGGCATCAGTCCATGCGCTGGCGGCGAACCGTGTCCCTGGAAGGTTGCCGGGCGCAGCCACTCCTTTGGTTCCATACACTCCTGTTCCCTGGTAGGCCCCGGCGATGCCCGGTTCAGCGGCGATGTTCGATCCGCCCATCCAGGTCCACATATTGGTTGTGGGGCTGTACTTCCACAGGTCGTTCAATTCTCCTGTTGATCCCACCGAATCGGTGCCAATTCCTCCGAAGAGCCAGAAATTGCCGTCGGCATCGGTCCAACGAACTGCGTTGTCGCGCGCTCCAGGAACATTATCGGCGGAGGCCACTCCCTGGGTCCCATAGACACCCGGCTGGTAGGTCTGATCCGACCCGCCCACCCAGGTCCATATATTGGTTGCAGGATCGTACTTCCACAAGTCGTTCAGGTTCCCAAAATCTGTGTAGTTCGAACCGACGCCGAGTCCGCCGAAAAGCCAGAGATTTCCATCAGCATCGGTCCATGACACCGAGAAAGCATGCCCTCCTGGACGATTGCTTGCAGCGGGCACTCCCTGGGTTCCATAGAAACCTTGGTAGCCGGTAACGTTCGACCCGTTCACCCAGGCCCATTCATTGTGGATGGCTGGGACCGGAGGTTTGCCCGTCGACCCGCCGCCGCAGCCTGCAAAGCCGAGCAACACCATTCCCGCCAACATGAGTCCCCATGATTTCATCCGGATTTCCATAGGAAGCTCCTTTCGTGCAGCGCGTATTCAACCACGCTATCCAAATCAACCGCCGGGGACGCTGAGTAACCGCATCCCCAGCGGTCCAATACCGCAACGATTCTACAAACGGCAAACAAGCAGGAATGGCATGTTCACGCCTATTCCTCCACCTGCTAATAATTGACGGACAAGGATGTGAGCTTCAACGACATCGAGGACCCCAGAGACCCCCCCCTCCCACAATGGATGCAACAGCGTCATACGCTGTCACAGTGATCGTGGAGAGGTCCTGCCCGGCGGGGATTGGATACGTGTAGGTTGTAGGCCCGGAGGATGCAGCACGCACCAAAAATCCCCCGTAAGGAGTGGTGACCTCCGCATAGGTTGCAGGCTCGGCTGCCTCATATTCCGTGGCCTGTACAGTAAAGGTCAATGTCGATGTTCCTGCCAGGTTGGATTGGGTCCCAGCAGGAGCAAAGTTCTGCCAAACGCATTTGCCGGATGCGCCCTCATCGGTGCCGTCGTCGGTAGCTTTCATGGTTGAGGGGTTGGAGACAGTAGGGTTAAGAACTAAATTGTATTGAAAGCCGCCCGGGTTGAGACCGTTGGTCGATTGGCAAGATCCACTGGTCGCGTAATATGGCCCTGCGGGATGTGTCGTTGTCAACGCAGCGATTAGGTTTTGCCCGTTCGGGCTTCCCCATCCGGTCACAAGATCGTAGCCGGTACCAGCGGAGTATGGACCGTTGCTGCCGCTGGTGATGTCATGGAAGTCGCTACTATAGTTGGAACTCAGACCAATTGTATAAATGCCATTTGTGATCGCTGTGCCCTGGTTGATAAAACCAACGCCGCCACTTAAACCATTCGCCACTGCCTGCTGATTGACCAAAGCGAGAAAACCCGCCCAGCGTGGCGCTGCAAAACTAGTACCAGGCCAGCCTCCCGAACATGTGCCAAAGTTACAGACATAGTTGTCAGCGTCGGCTTCCGCAGCCACGTCCGGTCCGTTCCGGTAGACAGTTGAGCATCCAGGACACGTAAATCCTGGCAGTTGCTGGTATGTAGGTATCGTGAAATCGTCTGGAGAGACTCCTCCGCCGCTAGAAGACCACGCAGTTTCCGATGCCCAGGAGCCTCCGGAACCATTGGTTGTCAGATGCGTTCCACCGACATCTGTAACATGTGGACTTTCCTCAGGGTAGACGAAGACATTGCTGGACCATGCACCGTAGTCCCCGGAAGCGGAGAATAGGTCCTGGCCTAACACCGCCATATTGCTGAAGATAGGCTCATCCGTGTCATGCAGAGGATCCTCAGGTCTCCAGTTCCAGGAGAGGCTGAGTTGCCGGCACCCAGTACCAGATCCGAGGTCGGTCACCATTTGATTGAAAATATCGGCATCGGCCGAATTGGAAGGAAACAAATAATTCGGGCTGGCAGAAGTCCACGCATCTGGCGCAAGGTAGACGCGGACCTGATTGAGGCCGGGAGCCATGCCGATTACCTGCGCAATGTCCAACACGACCTCGCCTTCATACGGTGGGTGAAGGAGCGTTTGGGTCCGGGGTTACGCTTCCTCCGTCGACCAAAACGTTGTTGATGGGGATGGTATAGGGACCACCTCCGCCGGGGGGATTGTAGGTCAAGATGTAATTGCTGCCATTCGTGGTATACGATGCGGGATTGTATAAAGTTCCAACGACATCGCTGATCTCATACCCATCGAACTCCGCGAGCCCGACACACTGTCCGCTGCCCGTAAGGGCAGTGCCCGTCCCATAGTAGGCTGCCCGCATGTCGCTAGGGATATATGAAGTAGTACCGGGCCCTGAGCCGATGATATTGGCGGTCGCTTGCCCTGCGTTTGGCATCGTCACCAAGGGATGCGGTACAGAGTAATTGCTGAGGCCTGCGATGTGCCATAGCGGCACGCTCAAATCCACCGAGGGTTCCCGATCCGGCGCGAAAAACGTCCGATTCTCTGTGGGGTGCTGATAGGCATTCATCGTTACGTTGAAAGCCGCATTGATTTGCGCTACCGACCCAGTGATTGGCACGAGCAGGCGATTCGCAGGTTGATCTCCAACGATAAACCCCTTGGATTGCGCCCAATCGACCACGGCCTGGTAATCCTGGACAGTGGGGCCGTAGCGTTCGGTAAATTGAGCCACGCTGAGAAAGTGGCCGTAATCGGGACCGTTGGGGTCATAGAGCCGGTTCAACAATGCCGTTAAATCGGCTTGATTACGTAGCGGGAGCATGATGTCCACATGCATGAGTTTTGTCTGCGAAGCCGTACCGATTAGTTGCGCCTGGCCATTCGTGACGGCCTGAGGCACATGATTTGTAGGCAGGAACTGTAGGGCTGTTTGCGCATGAGCGGGAACAACTGAGAACATGATGGAAATGAAGGCGAAGCAGGAAACGATGATCCGTGTCCTGTTGAACAATTTAGTAAGCCCAGTTGACTTCATACTAGACCTTCCTTTCAAAGCCTCTTTTGCGTAGCTGAGGCCAACAAGACTGCGCAGGAATTCGCAGTTCCATGGGGTCTTGCATGGCTGTTATAAGGTCTGGGAGGGTTCAGAGCCGCAAGTATGAAACGAACGTCAGGCAGCGAGTGGCATAGCTTCATGGCTTTCTGGCGTGAATCCCTGTGCCAGGATTGCGGAGGCAGTATAGGTTTATTCCAGCTCTATCGATGTGACGGCGCGCATATGTCTATGTGACGGTGCGCATATGTCAAGGTGACGGTGCGTACGAGGCCCTTACGAAGGAACTGTTGGACAACTTGATATCCTGAGCACCTGGAGCGTTTTCGATTGGGCGCTTCCGGTGGAGATGGAGATTTGCAATGCAGCAAAAACAACTACGCCGCAAGGAAGGGGTACACAGCGATGACAAGACCTGTCCCTCCCACTCAAGCCAAAAGAAGGCTTGAATGGGGCACCCCGGCACCTAGGAAGCGATCGCGGAGGCGGATGTGATTTCTGGCACTCCTGAATATTTGTGGCTTACATCGGGCGGGTCGGCATTTGGGGCTCCGGGCATCGCGCCGCGCTGGACTTCGAGTGAAAAGCAGACGGTGGGCACTGCCTATTCCGCCTCCAGCCGAGTCTGGTTTACCATCTCGCACGGCATCCTGAACGAAATCTATTATCCGACGATCGATCGCCCGCAGGTCCGCGACCTGGGCTTCCTGATCAGCGATGGAGAGACTTTTTTCCACGAAGAGAAGCGCGATCTCGACCGCAGTTTCGAGTACATCGACCATGAAGCGCTGGGCGTCCGGCTTACGGGCCGCGATCCGCAAGGGCGATACGCGCTGATCAAGGAGATCATTTCCGATCCGCATCAGTCGACCGTTCTGATTCATGTGCGCATCGAGGGCGATGAGGAATTCCTGAGCCGCCTCAAGGTCTATGCGCTGCTGGCGCCGCACCTGGAGGTAGGAGGAACGGGCAATTCCGCGCGGGCAATTGATGTGGGCGGCAAGCGGGTGTTGCTGGCGTGGAAGGATGGAATCTCCCTGGCCATGTCCGCCGACTGCGGATTCAGCAAGACATCCTGCGGGTATGTCGGCGCCAGCGACGGCTGGACCGATCTGAGCCAGAATTTCATCATGGACTGGGAGTTCGATCAGGCGCTGGACGGCAATATTGCATTGATGGGTGAAATTGAGGTCGCCAAGCATCGGGAATTTACCGTCGCGGTTGGGTTTGGAGAAGGTCACCACGCAGCCTTGACGGGAGCCGTGCAGTCGCTGGCAACCGGCTTTCCGGCCCACCGGGAACGCTTCCATGAGCAGTGGCATCGTGCCCGCTGTCCGCTGCAACTGGTCTCTGCTTCCGGAGATCGCGGACGCCTGCTGCACATCAGCCACAGCATTTTGCTGGCCCACGAGGACAAGACCTTTCAAGGCGCCTTCATCGCCTCGGCGTCGATTCCGTGGGGGCAATCGAAGGGGGATGACGACCTGGGCGGCTACCACCTGGTCTGGACGCGCGACATGGTGCAGACAGCGACCGCGTTGATGGCTGTTGGCCGGAATGAAACTGCGTTGCGGGCCCTGGTGTATCTGATCTGCGCGCAGCGGCCGGACGGCAGCTTCTCGCAAAATTTCTGGGTGAACGGCACTCCGTACTGGTCGAGCATGCAACTGGATGAGGTTGCCTTCCCCATCATCCTAGCCTGGCGCCTGTGGAAATCGAACGCGCTGGACATCGTCAATGTCTTTCCGTTTGTGGAGCGCGCCGCGGGATATTTGATGAAGTTTGCGCCCGTTACCCAGCAGGAGCGCTGGGAAGAAAACGCCGGCTACTCCCCCTCCACCCTGGCTGCGGTGATTACCGGGCTGATTTGCGCCAGCGAACTGGTTTGCGCGCACGAGGCCCCGGACCTTGCGGATTTCTACGCCGTTTTCGCCGACTGGATTGAATCGAACCTGGAGAAGTGGACGGTGACTGACGATGGAGTTCTGTTGCCGGAGGTGCGCCGTCACTATATGCGCATTCGACCGCCAGTTCCCGGCGATCGCTTTTACAATTCCTCGGCAGGCGAAGGAAGGCTGCAACTGGCCAATCGCGGGCCGGGGGAAAAATCCAATTTTGATGCACGGGAAATTATCGACCAGGGCTTTCTGGAGCTTGTCCGCTATGGGATTCGCTCTCCGCACGATCCGCTGATTGTCGATTCGCTGAAAGTGGTCGACGCCATGCTCAAGGTCGATACACCGTATGGCCCCTGCTGGCGGCGCT
The DNA here is from genome assembly GCA_052142955.1 of Acidobacteriaceae bacterium. Lineage (GTDB taxonomy): Bacteria > Acidobacteriota > Terriglobia > Terriglobales > Acidobacteriaceae > JAKAAZ01. The sequence continues at coordinate 56,012 of JBKQVW010000069.1, forward strand.
ACAACCATGATGGATATGGCCAGAAACACGATGGCGGACCCTATGAAGGGTGGGGTCAGGGGCGCGCCTGGCCGTTGTTGACCGGGGAGCGGGCGCACTACGAATTGGCGGCCGGCAACGATATTCGCCCTCTGATCCAGGCCATGGAGCGGTTCAGTTCCGAAGGCGGAATGCTGCCCGAACAGATTTGGGACGCACCCGACCTGCCGGGGAAAGGGATGTTTCTGGGCCGACCGTCGGGTTCCGCGATGCCGCTGGCCTGGGCCCATGCGGAGTACATCAAGCTGCTGCGTTCCCACGAGGATGGCGAAGTTTTCGACCGCGTTGGACCCGTGGAAAAGCGCTATGGCGGTGCCCGACATGACCCGGCAATCGAAATATGCAAGCGCAGCCACCTGTTGACGCGCATCGGCCCGGGAAAAACGCTGCGAATTGTCGAATGCAGCCCCTTCCGCGTGGTTTGGACCCAGGATGATTGGGCAACCCATCAGACCGCCGAGTCGAAATACCTTGGCAGCTGTGTCTGTTATGCCGACATCCCCGTCGGCAAACAGGCACCCGGTAACCTCTCGTTCACACTGTATTGGCCCGCGGAGGACCGCTGGGAAGGCCGGAATTACGAGGTGCCGATCTGCTGATGTTAAAACTCAGCAATCCCGTTGCGGCCAGTCGCGCTGAACCGCATCTATACAATTATTGACGAGACACGAAACCCGGCCACACAACCCGATATTGGAGAGCACGAATGACGGAACTGGATCAGCTGTCGATCAATGCACTGCGTTTCCTGGCTGTCGATGCCGTAGAGAAGGCGAAAAGCGGTCATCCCGGCGCTCCGCTTGGGGATTCGCCCATGACCTATCTGCTGTTCCATAAATTCATGCGCCACAATCCGGCGAATTCCAAGTGGAGCAATCGCGATCGCTTCATCCTGTCGAACGGCCATGCTTCGGCGATGCTCTATTCCGCGCTGCATCTTTCCGGCTACAAGGTCACGATGGAGGACCTGCAACAGTTCCGTCAATTCGATTCCATTACTCCGGGCCACCCGGAACGAGGCTTGACGGACGGAGTGGAAGTGACGACCGGCCCGCTCGGGCAGGGGCTGGCCATGTCCATTGGCGTGGCGGCAGCGGAGCGGCACCTGGCGGCGCGCTATAACCAACCCGGATTTGAGATTGTCGATCACACCACCTACGTGATGTGCGGGGATGGCGACCTGATGGAAGGCGTGTCGCACGAGGCGGCTTCCTTGGCGGGCACGCTGGGATTGGGCAAGCTGATTCTGCTGTATGACGATAACTTAATCTCGCTCGACGGACCCACGGAGTTGTCGTTCACGGAAAATGTCGAAAAGCGGTTTGAAGCCTACCACTGGCATGTGCAGCGGGTTGCCGATGGCAATGACCTGGAGGCGATTGAACAAGCCGTGGAAGCAGCGAAAGCGGTGACGGACAAGCCTTCCATCATTGCGGTGCGCACCATCATTGGCTATGGCAGCCCCAAGGCCGGCACATCGAAAGCGCACGGCGAGCCGCTGGGCGCGGAAGACACGAAAAAAACGAAAGAGAAGCTGGGCTGGCCGGCGGACAAGACGTTTTATGTTCCTGATGAGGCCGCGAAAAACTGGGCCGAAGCGAAAGCCCGTGGCGCGAAGTTCGAAGGCGACTGGAACGCATTGTTCGCGAAGTACAGGCACCAGTTTCCGGAGCTGGCCGCAGAGTATGAGCGGGTGTTCGCGGGGAAACTTCCTGCGGGATGGGAAGCGGCCGTGCCGAAATTTCCCGCCGACTCCAAGCCGATTGCGACCCGCGTGGCGGGAAACACCGTGATGAATGGAATTGCCGCAAAGGTCCCGGAATTGATTGGCGGCGCGGCGGACCTTTCCAGCTCCACCAAAACGACGATCAAAGACAGCCCCAGCTTTCACGTCGACCCGAACGGTCGCAACATTTTCTTTGGCGTGCGCGAGTTTGGCATGTGCGCCTTCGTGAATGGCATGGCCGCGCATGGCGGGCTGATCCCCTACGGGTCTACATTTTTTGTGTTCAGCGATTATGCGCGTCCCGCGCTGCGCCTGGCCGCGCTGATGGAGGTGCCGTCGATCTTTGTGTTTACGCATGATTCCATCGGACTGGGTCAGGATGGCCCGACGCACCAGCCGGTGGAACAACTGGCGTCGCTGCGGGCGATTCCGGAGCTGACGGATTTCCGCCCCGCGGATGCCAATGAAACCGCGGCGGCATGGCAAGTGATTCTGGAGTGCCGCAAGCCCGCGTTTCTCGCTCTTTCGCGGCAGGACCTGCCCGTCCTGGACCCAGGAAAGTTCGACATCCTGAATGGTGTGCGGCATGGCGCCTATGTGCTGCGGGAGGGCGGAAATTCCGCGGATGTGGTGTTGATTGCAACCGGCAGCGAGGTGAGTCTGATCCTGAAGGCGGCAGCGGTGTTGGAGTCGCAGGGAACGCATGCGCATGTCGTTTCCATGCCGAGCTGGCGGCTGTTCGATAGCCAGCCCGAGGAATATCAGAAGAAAATCCTGCTCACCGGAGTTCCCAGATTGGTGGTCGAAGCGGCCAGCCCAATCTGCTGGTGGAAGATCGCAGGCGATAGCGGGGATGTGCTGGGGCTGGATCGTTTTGGTTCCTCTGCGCCGGGACAAATCGCGATGGAAAAACTTGGGTTCAATGTTGAAAACGTGGTTCGCAAGGCAACGCGAATCGTCGAGCGGGCGGCGAAAAGCGCTGCCGTGGCGGGGAAGTGAGAGAGAAATGAAAATCGCGATTGCGTCCGACCACGCCGGGTTTGAATTGAAAGAAGAAGTCCGCAGATATATTGCCGACCTGGGGCATGAGGTGCTGGACCTGGGTGCGTTCAATACCGAGCCGTCCGATTATCCGGACTACGCCGAATATGTGGGTCGCGCGCTGCACGCCAAGAATGCCGAGCGCGGCGTGCTGATCTGCGGCTCCGGGGTTGGGGTTTCCGTAGCGGCGAACAAGATGCCGGGCATCCGCGCGGCGATGTGTCACGATACGTATTCCGCGCACCAGGGGGTTGAGCACGACAATATGAATGTGCTCGTTCTGGGTGCGCGCATTATCGGGTATGCGCTCGCCTTTGAATTGGTGTCGACATTTTTGAATGCAAATTTTCAATCCAATGAAGTACGCTTCATGCGGCGATTGAACAAAGTGAAGGCCATCGAAGCCCGCTTTATGACCGACAACTGGGGAGAGAACGCGCACGAACCTGCCAGGGAACAAAGGTGACAGTGGGGACGGCGAAGATTCGCGCCACATTCTGGGATTGCGGCGGAGTTCTTCTCACCAACGGCTGGGACGAGCACGCGCGCCAACGGGTGGTCGAACATTTTGGACTGAATTTCGACGAGTTTGAGCAGCGTCATCCGGCCGCCAACGATTTGTGGGAACGGGGCAAGATCAGCGTGCACGAGTATCTGCGGGAGACAGTGTTTTACGTGCCGCGCGCATTTTCCGAAGACGAATTTTTTTCGAAGATGCGCGATGTCAGCCAGGTACTGTATCCGGCAGTAATCGCGTTTCTGCGAACGTTGCGCGCCCAGGGAACGCGGGAAAACGGCATGTATTTGCTCAGCAACGAATCGCGGGAGTTGATGGAATATCGCATCCCGACGTTTGGTTTAACTGGCCTGTTCGATGCGTATCTTGTCTCGGCGTATATCGGACTGCGCAAGCCGGAGGCAGCGTTTTTTCGATGTGCCCTGGATCTTTGTCAACGTCGGCCCGAGGAGTGCATCTTTATCGACGACCGCGAAGAGAACCTGGAAGGCGCGCGCCAATTGGGGATTCAAGGCATTCGTATGACAACACCGGAACAGGTTATTGCAGAGCTTCGCCGGCTGGGAGTGACGGCTGATCGGGCAGCATAACGGCAACGAATTTTTGAAAGAGGAGAGCATATGGAACTTGGTCTGATCGGTCTTGGAAAAATGGGCTCGTTTATGGCGGAACGGCTGCGCTTGGGAGGGCATAAAGTTGTCGGCTTCGATTCCAATGCCGAAGCAGTCAAGAACCTCACCGCCTC
>JBKQVW010000070.1:0-9827 GCA_052142955.1 Acidobacteriaceae bacterium
CCGCTTTTCCGGCACAGTCCGCCATCGGCGAGGCCGACGCCCAGCTCCAACTTCCTGCTCATCACCCATGACGACATCGTCGTCCTCAAACCAGAGGTCCGGCCAGAGGGGAACTAAGGACGCTTACATCTATTTCAAGCAATTACAACTTCAAGACGCCGCTCATGCCGAAGCGCGAATTTGCGAAAAGTTGGGACCATTAGGACCATCCGGCAGTTTTCCTGCCAAGTTTGACTGTGGAAACAGGGCAACTTGTGAAGCAATCTGCTTTCTGAAGTCGTCCTGAAAGTGAGTCTATCGGGAAGTCGTTTGCAGGTTCGAATGCCCTACCCACTCCTTCACTACGTCACCGGGCACACCCATCGTCTGAAGAACGGAAACACGGCCATGCCGGAAAGCGTGAAGACCAGCCTTCGGAAGATTGATTCTCTTCAGAATCGCATTCAACATTCGACGTGCATTCCTCTTGCAGATCGGTGTCCCGTTGCGATTTTGAAACACTCTACCTGTTTTGCGAGTCCCCAAATGTGTCGCCAACATCCCGGTCAGGATCGGATCGATGGTGACAGCACGATAGCCTAGCTTGGTTTTGACGGTGACTTCCTCAATCGAGTTTGTTGAGATGATTGGCCGGGACCACGGCGATCGTCGAGAGACGCCATCGAACGGGCACTCAGCTAGGTCCGTTACAATCCGTTACAAAATTCTTCTTTGTCGACTGTAATCCCCGTGTGATACTTACGTCGAAAGCAAATACTCCCCAAAGCACAAGACCAGATTGAGTCCGGAGTCTCCTCGACTGAGCTCCGTACCGACTTGAACATCAAGACAGCCATCTCAATCGTATTCGCTCTGATTTAGGGCAGCATCCCTTTTTCGCACCTCGACTGTTTGTCTTCAGTTTCGATGCCGAATCGGATTTGGCGCTCGTTGAGTTGGTTTGTCAGGGCCGTCCCACGTCGGACCAATCAAAGCTCATCCTTGTTTTCGATTGGAGGCGTCATGCGGCGTTCGTTCCTATTTGTGTCTCTGTTTTTGATCTCAGCATCCATTGCCATTTCGCAGAGCACTTTCCGTGGCGGAATGGCCGGCATCATCACAGACCCTCAGGGAGCGGCCATTCCGGGGGCAAGAATTGATGCGACAAACGTAGCGACTGGCCTCGTTTACAAAGCGGTCTCATCGACCGCCGGAGATTATTCCATCCCGGATCTTCCACTTGGTGACTATAACGTTACGGTATCGTTTACCGGCTTCACGACAACCACGGTCAAAGCAGTCCGCATATCTGCCGGAGCGATTTTCAGCCTTCCGGTAAGGCTGGAACTCTCTGGGACGACCGAAGTGGTGATGGTGGATGCCGATACGGTGAGCCTGGATACAACTACACAGGAGCGGACATTCACGGTTCCAACGGAAGAGGTCCAGGATATTCCGATCAACGGCCGCAGCTTTACTCAGATGACCACTTTCCTGCCCGGCAATACCACCGGTACTACCCAATACCTTGTTGACGGCGTCGACAATAACGACGTTTATAGCGAGAGCGTTGGCTCCAACCAGGGCGGCGTCGACGGCATTCCTGGAACCCTGCTTCCGCTCGACTCGGTTGCAGAGTACTCCGCGGAGCAGCAGACAGGTGCCGAAAATGGGGGATTCTCGGGGACCACGATCAACCTGAGCATCAAATCGGGTACAAACAAGATCCACGGCACGCTTTATCACTTCAACCGCAATGAGTTTTTCGCGGCCGTGGGGCCGTTTGCCAACTACTCGAATCAACAGCGGATTGCAAGCGGCTTAAGCCCATACGGGAAGCCGGAAATCCGCCTTATGGAAACCGGCGGCTCTATTGGCGGTCCGATTATCAAGGACAGGATGTTTTACTTCCTCAACTACGAGCGCCAGCAGTACATTCTCGGGCAAAACAGCTCCTCACAGACAGAGCCTTCCACCGCTTATGAGAACAGGGCGCTGGCCCTGCTAGCAGCGGGGGGCGTAACGCCGGCCACAAATCCCACAGTCACTATGATGGAAAACCTGGTTACCACCCTCTGGCAACCCGGTATGCTGACCGGTCCGGCATCGCCGGGCAATTGGACACCTCCACCAAGCGCTGCGCAGACCGGCTACAGCAACAACTTCATGATGAAGTTCGACCAGAAATTAGGCGCGAAGAATTCGCTGTCGGAGCGCTGGTACCTCGGCGAGGGCAGCCAGACGGCACCTCTCAGCACCAGCCAGAATCCTTGGTACTACCAGGTGGCGGGTGAGCGGGTCGATAATATCGGGGTCACGCTCAACACCCAGACAAGTTCCAAGTCCACCAACCAGGTGCTATTGGGGGTGGACTATTTCAACCAGCCTTTTACCGATGCCAAGCCCAACAATGGGGCGGCCGGCATCGGATTCATCGCTGGCGTGGGACCCGGCGATACCTATGGCCAGCCGGGAATCGCGATCTCCGGTTTCGACGGAACTGGCGGAACTTCCGTTCAGGTTCGCAACGACTACAGCGGACATGGAACGGATACCTATTCGCTCGTTCTGGGCAAACACGAGATCCGGGTCGGGGCCGAATTTCGACGACTGGAAATTGTCGAAGTGAATACCGGCAGAGGCAGCAGCAGCATCTACACGCGCGGCACCTTCAGCTTCAGCGGCGGCCGTGGATACAATGCGCCGAGCGGTGGCAATGGAACATCCTATCCGACTATTTGGCCCACAGGCAGTACCTATAGCGGCACCGTCGATTCTCAGACCAAGGCGCTTGCCGACTTCCTCCAGGGTGAGGGCAGCTCTGCCCAACTCTATAACGGCGATCTCGACCGCACGGCCCACTCGAATAACTTCAACGCTTATGTTCAGGACAGCTTCCAGATCACACCGAATCTCGACGTCAACTACGGTCTGCGCTGGGATTTTCTGTCGCCGATTACTGACAGCACAAAGGATCTGTCGACATTCCTGGCAGGCACACCAGCCAACTCGCTTGATCTGACGGGCGGTTTGGCTGTAGTCGGTAGCGACATTTCTCAGGCATATAACCCGATCGCCCTTCAGCTCGCTCCGCGCCTCGGCGTCTCCTGGCAGCCAAGTTTCCTCGGGTCCATCACCAAGGGGATGGTGATTCGCGCCGCCGCCGGGTTGTACTTCGATCAGCCCGGTCCCGGCACCTGGTTGTATGCCACCAGCCTGGCAGGAAATCCGGCCGGCACAAGGCCGCTCTACAACGAGAATCTGACTTCAGAAAACATCCAGCCCAATGTTTCCATCTTTCCGTCCAACGCCGCGGCGAGCCTCCCCAATAACGGCGCCGGAGGCCAATGCACGGGTGTCACGAAAGCAACCTGTCCCAACCTTGCCATCGCCGCGGTTGATCCGCACTTCTCAACAGGCGACACCACAAACCTTTCCGCCAGCGTCCAGAAGGCTCTAGGCGGTTCGGCAATTATCGAGGTGAGCTACGTAGGCGAAGTCGGACGTCATCTGGTTAACTCAATCGATCTCAATCAGACAACTTATGGCGCCGCCACCAACACCGCGATAACGAACGGATTTACCTATGCGCAAATTCAGCGGCCGTTCTTCAGCCAGTACCCCAACTTTGCCAAGATTACGCAGGCGGCCAGCTTTGGAGCGTCGTGGGCCAACGCCTTTCAAGCCTATATCAGAGCAAGAAACTGGCATGGACTGATCTCCGAAATCTCATATGCCCTCTCAACCAGTAAAGGCACAATCGCGGCAGGCTCAATCGAGGACTACAACAATCCGGCCAAGGACTATGGTTCGAACGCAGTTATTACCGACCAGGTGAAGGGCTATTGGACTTATTCAATTCCCAGCCTCAAAACGGGTCCGTCCTGGTTCACAAAGTGGGTAACCGGCGGATGGCAGACCACTGGCACCCTTAACTTTCACGGCGCAGCAGCCATTACAGCAAGTGCCTCGGCTTCCTGTAACCAATCATCCTCAACCGGCAATACCTACGCGCTCAGCTGCTCCGGCCTGGGCCTTGGTGAGGGGGCCGGTCGAGCCAGTCTCACCGGACTTCCACGTTTCTGCCCAAGCGGAAATTGCGGCGGCACATTGGCAACTGGAGTCGCCGGAACATCCGGAAGCAAAATTACCAACGGCTACGTTCAGTGGTACAACCCATACGCGGTCATCTCGCCTCCCGGGTGCTCGACGGGAGCTGCCAGCTTTGGACCTGACTGCTCCCTGCCGCTTTCAAATTATTACGGTACAACCAAGCCCGGCGCGATTCATGGAGCACCAGGATTTGGAGACGCGGATATGTCAGTCATCAAAGACTTTCCCATCCGAGAAAGCTGGAAAGCGGAGTTTCGTGGAGAAATGTATAACCTGTTCAACCGGGTCAACTACAAGGCTCCTACTTTGGCTTCAGGCAACACCGCAACGGACCTCCGCTATGGAGGTTTGAACGTCTTCAATTCGACAAGCACTGGGCAGGTAACATCCACCATCGGCGGAACGAGTGACCCCGGTATCACTGAGGGCGAACCGTTCAACGTTCAGCTCGCCTTGAAGATCATCTTCTAACCAATCCGTCGGAGTTCTGGAGTTACTGTATGCAGTTCAATTGCTTCCGAGCATTGATTTTTGTCGGCGCTGTGATGACAGTCGTTCCACCATGCGGCGCCGCCGATTTGAGCGGTGACTGGGTAGGCCAGATCACCGGCCCGTTCGATTCCCAGTACACAGCGCAGTACAGCCACGTCACACTCAAAGTAAGTGGCTCGCAATTGAGCGGCGATTGGGGAACTTACACGCTTGTGGGAAGCCTTACTGGAGACAAAGTCAGCATGACTCTTGCCGAGCACTCCGGCAAGCCGGCGGGCACTCTCAGCGGAACGCTGGCCGAAGACGCGTTCTCGGGAACCGGAAGTGTCATCCCACCACGCCGGGGCGGAGGAATGGGAGCACAACAACCGCCGAACGACGTCACCTGGAAACTAACACCCGCTGCGGTTCCGCCGTCCTCGCCCAAAACCTATGACTACAATCCAAAGTATTTTTACGGCACTTATTCGGCTGCCGAGCCTCCTGCGCTGCATATCTTCCCCGGCGATACAGTGAACACGCGCACCTACGATGCGCAAGGGCCGGACGCACATGCCATCCGTCATGGCACGGGTGGAGATGTGAACACTGGGCCATTCTACGTGGAGGGTGCTCTACCCGGCGACACTCTCGTAGTTCACATCGTGAAGCTGCGGGTCAACAAGCCCATCGGACGCCAGGGTAGCCGGTTCAATCAGCACGCGGTGACGCAGGCCTACGCGCTGGCTGCCAAATACGACCCCGCCTTCAACGGCAATTGGCAGCAGGATCCCGACAAGAACATCGCCACGCTGCCGCCATCTCCCGGATTGCCCCATCTCACCATTCCGATGAAGACCATGCTCGGCTGCATCTCAGTTGCACCGCCCGGCGAGGAACAGGAGACGGGCACGGATCTGGGAGTCTACGGCGGGAACATGGATTACAACGACAACGTGCAGGGAACGACCTTGTATTTCCCGGTGTTCCACCCAGGCGCGCTGCTCGGCATGGGCGACGTCCATGGGGCGATGGGCGACGGCGAGGTTGTCGGGACGGGCTTGGAAACGTCCGCTGACGTGACCTTCACGGTGAGTGTCATTCGTGGATATGCGACTCCGCAGGTGCGCGCTGAAACAAAGGACTATTTGATCTCATTCGGGGTCTCCGGGTCAGTCCCGGATTCGATTCAACTGGCGACCACGCAATTGGCCGAGTGGATCAAGCATGACTACCACCTGAATGACAGCGAGGTGGCGCTTTTTCTTGGCGACAATTTGAAGTACGACATCACAGAACTGGTCGACCCGCACTTCAACGTTGTCGCAAAGGTACCCAAAAGTGCACTCGCCACACTCAATCCGTGAGATCGGCGCGAAGAAAGCAGAGACCAACAAGGAAGCTGAAAGCACCAGTATGGGATCAGGACAATGATGAATCGTGAAATAAGAATCGCGTTACTCGCCGGCGTCATTGCCTTTAGTCGGCTTTGTGCGGCTGCCGATCTATCGGGCGACTGGGTCGCCACCATCGCGACGCAGCGCGCACCGGAATATGCCAGAGTCTTGCTCAAGGACGACGGCGGCAAGCTGAGCGGCACATGGGGCGAATTCAAGATGGTCGGCACACTGACCGGCGATAAGGTGGATCTAGCGCTCAGCGACGAGTCAGATAAACCCGCAGGCTCGCTGACGGGAACCCTCAGCGGAGCCACGATCAGCGGCTCCGGGACCATCTCCATGCGCGGCGGCAGAGCCGGACGTGTCGGCATGGGAGGCGGCGGCTTTGGCGGAGGGATGGGTGGAACGGGGAGCGGCGGTTTCGGCGGCGGCGCAGCCGGTCAGATCGAATTCACGCTGGCCCGAGCCGCTTTGCGTCCTTCGAAACCGCGTGACATCAGCTTTGTGCCAACGGATTTCTTTGCGACCTACTCCGCGGCGAACAAGCCGGCGTTGACGATCTTCCCTGGCGACGTGGTGCATACGTGGACCGCCGATGCCGGCGGCGTGGATGCCAACGGCGTCCGGCACCGGGGAGGCGATTCCAATATCGGGCCGTTCTACGTGGAAGGGGCGCTGCCCGGCGACACGCTGGTCGTACATCTGATCAAGGTGAGAACGAATCGGCCTACCGCCCACCAGGGGAGCCATCTTAACGCGAATGCCGCAACCGCAGCCTATCTGGTCGGTGCAAAGTACGACGGTTCGGTGGATGGCCAATGGACAATCCTGCCTGACAAAGGCATTGCCGTGCCGACTCATCCGAGCGAGCACATGAAGAATTACAGCGTTCCTCTGAAGCCCATGCTCGGATGCATCTCCGTAGCGCCGCCCGGCGACCAGCAATATCGCGGAGGCGACCTCGGACCATTCGGCGGGAATATGGATTACAACGATAATGCGGAGGGAACAACTCTATACTTCCCCGTCTTTCATCCAGGTGCACTTCTTGGGATGGGTGATGGACACGCAGCAATGGGAGATGGCGAAGTCGTCGGGTCTGGCCTGGAAACTTCGATGGACGTCGTCTTTTCAGTTGACGTGATTCCCGGTGATGCGACCGCGCAAGTGCGGGCAGAGACCAAAGACTATCTGATTGCATTCGGTGTCACTGGCTCCGTGCCAGAGTCGATTCAGGTTGCGACATCAGAGTTGGCGAAGTGGATTAAGAAGGACTACAACCTGAGCGATAGCGAAGTGGCAATTCTCTTTGCTTCGACGTTGAAGTATGACATCACCGAGCTCGTAGATCCGAGATTTAACGTGGCTGCAAAAGTGCCGAAGAGCGTTCTTGCGACGATGAAATGAGCCGACCCTGGGCTCGGCGGTACGAATCGGGGCATGCGTAACCAGCGAGTTCTTGCGTGGCCGGCTTGCATTTGGACACCCGCGTCGTCGATTCCTGTCGCAGGACCGATAATGTGTGCTAAGGTTTCAGACAACCAGGTGGCGCATTGCCGGTCGGGGCGCCTGCTCCGACGCGACGGCGTTGTGAGTTTCCTGGCGGCTCCGCAATCCAGATCGACCTTCTCCCCGTCGAGAATAAAATGGGTCCACGTCGGATCCCTAATTGTCATCAGACTTAGTCACTCAAATCTTTTCCTGTGGATCACGATTGTTCCATCCACGGGAATGAAGAGGAGGAGCCTGTGTCAGGCTTTATCCTGCGTCTGATCGCCTGAAAAATTGAAAGATAACTCAGAAAACAGTAGTTCGAGTTCAAGGCATGCAGATGGGCTTTGTGATGGACAAAGATTTCGCATCCTCGTTTCAATGACGGAATGCAAATGGGTTCAGTCCTCATCATCGACGACGATCACAACTTGTGCAGGTCGCTCAGTTCGTATCTCGCTGGGCACGGCTTTGCTGTGTCTGCTAAGCAAGACATGTGGTCGGGTATCCATGCGGCCGGTCAGGAGGCATTCGATCTCGTCATTCTTGAGATCATGCTGGCGGGAAGTGAGGGTTTGTATCCACTGCGCAGACTTCGCAAATTGTCGAATATTGGAATTGTCGTGCTGAGCGATCGGGCAACCGTCCAAGACAGAATCGACGCGTTTGAAGCCGGTGCCGATGACTGTTTATCCAAGCCATGCAATTCGCGTGAACTGTTGGTACGAATACGGGCAATCCTGCGCCGCATGTCGTTGAATAAGGTGCATGGACTTGAGGGGAAGTTGGCACGCATAGAGGAACTGCGATTGAATTCCTCCACATGCCAGGTTCAATATACAGGAAACTCGCTGCGCTTGACAGAGACGGAATTCGAGCTACTGCGCGCCTTAGTCAACTCAGCTGGAACCGTGATGAAGCGAGAGGAACTTGCGGCATCCATTTTTCGGCATGAACTCCACCCGCTTGACCGCAGGCTGGACATGCACATTAGCCGACTTCGAAGGAAACTCGATGCAATTGGTTACCCTGCCGCGCGCATAAGGACGATCCGCCACTCCGGATATCTCTTCGCATCGGCGAGTTCTAATATCGAGCCTAATCAATTCTGGTCTGCCCGGCAAAATCTGTGCCAGTAGGCGTGAAACCTTTACGTTTTCCTCTCGGGTTATTGATTACTTCTACAGCGGGTGTTCTTTTTCCTCAGCACATCGATTCGACGGATGAGCACCCTGGACGCCATGAGCATTTCCGGCGCGACGGGAGACTCATCTTGATTCAGCACCATTGGCTTTCTTCGCTGCCTCACCTCAGTCCAGAGAAGGCAAAACGGTGAATCAGGACCTCATAGGCAACGTGCCGATTGTCGATGACAGCCGTTCGACCCGCGTAGCTTTAAGAACGTTTCTCACGAAAAACGGATTTGCAATTGTGGAGGCAGGACGAGGTCAGGAGGCCTTGGAGTTAGCTCATGCAGTGGAATTCAACGCCGTGCTGCTCGACATCGATATGCCCGGTATGGACGGAATAAAAACGTGTGGGCTGATGCGGAGGCAATGGCCGCGCCTTCCCATCATCATGATGTCGGTGCAAGATCGCGAGGAGCGCAAGATTGAGGCATTGGAAGCGGGAGCGGATGACTACGTCACGAAGCCGTTCCGAATGCGCGAACTGGCGGCACGGCTGCGCTCGGCAATGCGCCGAACCAAAGCCTTGGACGATTACGAAGCCGCCATTATGATCGGCAACTTCCTGCTTGATCCCGAACGCCACTTGGTTGAGAAGCGTGGCAGTCAAATTCACATGACGCCGAGGCAGTTTGAATTGCTTCATTACCTGATGGCACACGCCGGGAAGCCGATTTCCCACTCTAAACTCTTGGGGTCGATATGGGGAATTGAACATGCACACCAAGTGGAATATCTGCGAACTTTTATGAGGCAAATCCGGATAAAGATCGAAGATGATCCGGAGAATCCGAAGCACCTCCTAACGGATTCAGGTATTGGCTACCGATTTGATGGAGGCGCGCACGGAAACTCCTGAAGGGATTGATGGGCGCCTCTGCGAATCCCGTAACGGCTGCAAGGACTGCGGGCAAGCCTGCAATGAACATTGCGACTTACCGATATTGACACTGGCATGGTGGTGGTGCGGTGTAGTCGAAGTTGTAGCTGTGGAAGCCTCCAAAAGCAGCGCGGAACCATAGGGTTCAATAATGAGGCTGCAAACTATTCGATATGAAACTGATATGGAGTGACCCTGTCAACCCTGCGGAGTCGATGGGGTTGTTTTTGTCGTTGTCGTTGTTTTTGCTTTTCCCCGAGGACAGAGCGAGCAGCAGCCTGGGCAGGTTTGAGCGACGATTGATCA
>JBKQVW010000071.1:0-3252 GCA_052142955.1 Acidobacteriaceae bacterium
ATTACCACGCTCAGCCACGAGCAACCGGACCGTATTCCGATTGACTTCGGCGGAACTCCTACCACGGGCGTGCATGTGAGCTGCGTGGCCGCGCTGCGCGATCATTATGGACTTGAAAAGCGGCCGGTGCGCGTTCATGAGCCGTTCCAAATGTTGGGGACGCTGGACGAAGATCTGATGGACGCGATGGGGCTCGATGTGGTCGGCGCCTTTGCTCGGAACACCATGTTCGGATTTCCGGCGGACGGATGGAAGACGTGGCAGTTTAACGGCTTAGAAGTTCTGGTTCCCAAGGATTTCAACACGACGGTAGACGCGGAAGGCAACACGTTGATCTACCCCGAAGGCGATATGACTGTCCCGCCAAGCGGGCGCATGCCGAGTGGCGGCTATTTCTTCGATTGCATTGTCCGCCAGGATCCAATCGACGAAGAGAAGCTGAATCCCGAAGATAATCTGGAGGAGTTCGGCCCTATCTCGCAAGCCGATCTCGACCACATCGCCCGAACCACGCAGGCAGCCGCAGCCACAGGGCGCGGTGTAATTGGCACCTTTGGGGGGACCGCCTTGGGCGATATCGGGCTTGTTCCAGGGCCATTCCTCAAGCATCCTAAAGGAATACGCGACGTTGCCGAGTGGTATGTATCCACGAGCAGCCGTCAGGATTACGTTCATAGGGTATTTGAGCGCCAATGCGAAATTGCCCTTCAAAATCTTGAGAAAATCTACGCCGCGATTGGCGACAGCGTTCAGGCAGTTTATATTTGCGGTACGGATTTCGGGACACAGACTTCTGCATTTTGTTCTGTGAAGACCTTCAATAACCTCTACCTTCCCTATTACAAGAGAATCAACGATTGGATTCATTCGCACACACAATGGAAAACCTTCAAGCATTCCTGCGGTGCGGTCTCTAAGTTTCTGCCGTCTTTCATCGAGGCCGGAATCGACATCCTCAATCCTGTGCAGTGCTCGGCAACCGGGATGGATCCCGAACAATTGAAAGCAAACTTTGGGAACCGCCTGGTTTTCTGGGGCGGGGGAGTCGACACGCAGAAGGTTCTTCCCTTCGGAACACCTGCCGAAGTCCGCGAACAAGTTCTGCGAAGATGTCAGATTTTCGCGCCAGGTGGTGGATTCGTTTTCAACACCATTCATAATGTCCAGGCGGCCACTCCCATCGAGAACATTGTCGCCATGATCGATGCCGTGCACGAATTCAATGGGAGGAAATGATGCAGATCGGCCTTCAAGAACGGACTGGAGGACGACTGCCTCACGACGGCCAATGTATTTGTTGAAAAACACCAGAACTCACGATAGAAGGGTTTGTTCGCTAATCCGTGCATGGACCTACAGAGTAGTTAACGTGTGTCTGCAAATTGGATCAACAGCTTCCATACCTACCAACGCTCCATTGAACCTGTTACTCGATCACAGCCGGACAATTTATGACAACTTTTGGTCACCTGCCGAAATGACAGCTTTGTAGTCGGCCTGTAATGTAAGGCAAAGTCGATCCAGACCTATGGGAATCCCCCCCACCTCGCGAACCTTCGGATTTCTCCATGACGGAGAGTCGGTCGAGGCGTGGACGCTATGTGGGCAGGGTGGCTTGGTCCTCGAAATCATCACATACGGCGCCACTGTCACACGGTTACTCGCTCCCGACCGGGATGGACGCCTGGTCGATGTGGTCCTGGGCTTCAACAATCTGGACTCATACCTGGCAAATCGCGCATACATTGGCGCGGTCGTAGGGCGGGTAGCGGGACGCATTCCGGATGCCCGCTTTAATCTTGAAGGGAAAACATACGAGCTTGCCCGGAACGATCCTCCAAACCATCTCCACGGCGGAATCGAAGGATTCGACAAGAAAATCTGGACAGCTTCGCCCATGGAGAACCCTGGTGGAGCACCCTCCTTGCGCCTGACTTACCGCAGCCGCGATGGCGAAGAGGGTTACCCAGGAACCGTGGATGCGGCTGTTGAATACACTGTCACCCGAGAGAATGTTTTCCTGGTTGAAACCGAAGCTGCTACTGATCGACCTACGCCGTTCAGCCTGACCATGCACCATTACTTCAACCTTGGTGGAGAAGGTTCCGGTTCCATCGCCGATCATGAACTCCAGATCCACTCCGGCGAGTTTGTTTTCACTGACGAGAGCCTGACCCTGCTCGGGCGCATCGGATCGGTAACCGGGCGAAGCAACGACTTCCGCCAGCTTCGCAACCTCGGTGATGCGATCCCATCCTTGTTTCAAAACCACGGCGACCTGTATCCCGTGCGCGGAACGGGACCGGAAGGTTCTCGATCCCAGCCCGTTCCCGCCGCTCGTTTGGTCCATCCCTCCAGCGGACGCGTTCTCGAAGTATCCACCACTGAAACGTATATGCAGCTTTACACCGGCGCCGGTCTCGATGGGTCTCTTACGGGAAAGTCCGGTGCCCGCTATCCGCGGCACGCCGGCGTCTGTCTAGAGTGCGAGGGTTATCCCGACGGCGCGAATGCTTCGAGCCTGGGAGACATCGTTCTTCGTCCGAAACATCCGCAACGGCATACAACCGCGTACGCTTTTTCAACGGAGCCATGAATGGCGCGTCTGCGAACGGATCGACGCACAGCGCAGGCATAATCTTCAGGGGTATTCGATTATGGGTCACAACGCTACGGTTTTCCCAAAACCGCAAATCTACCAGGACTACAGCCTCACTGGCATGAACTCCACGCTTGCCGTTGAGAAGGGGCTTGCCGAGGCGGACTGGTATCAATGCGCCGTTCCGCGTGAAACGATGCGCAAGCTCCTGGAGCGCCGCAATGGACCGGCGATCCGTGACACCTTACTGTGGTTTGCGCTAATCTTCGCCTCCGGTTATGTCACCTTTCTCCTCTGGGGCAGTTGGTGGGTGATTGCTCCCTATATTGTGTACAGCGTTCTCTACGCGTCGACCTCCGATTCCCGCTGGCACGAGACCGGTCACGGCACCGCGTTCAAGACCGACTGGATGAACAATGTCCTTTATGAGATAGCGTCGTTTATGGTGATGCGCGAATCCACCGTTTGGCGCTGGAGTCACAATCGCCATCACAGCGACACAATCATCGTTGGCCGCGATCCGGAAATCGCCGTGCCCCGGCCGCCCAATATACGGGCCATCGTCCTGTCTTTTTTCAATCTCGGCGGGTATCCGAAGTATTTCAAGCACATCCTGCTGCATTCACTCGGAATGATGGACGCTGCCGAAAGAA
>JBKQVW010000072.1:0-2956 GCA_052142955.1 Acidobacteriaceae bacterium
ATCGTGGACGCAATCCGCGTACACGGGGCCGACGCACAGGCCGATATCGAAGAGTTGTGGCGACGTATCGCCTTTTCGATTTTGATAACGAATGTAGACGACCACCTGCGCAATCACGGTTTCCTGCATGTAGATAGGGAATTCTGGCGGCTGTCGCCCGCCTTTGACATCAACCCGTCACCCGAGCGCGTGCGTGAATTGAAGACGTGGATTTCCGAGGATGCAGGCCCTGACATGACCATCGATGCCCTCATGTCCGTGATTGCTTATTTCCGCATCACGGCTACGCGGGCCAAGGAGATCTTGAACGACGTTATGCATGCCGTGAATGGTTGGCGCAAGACTGGACAAAATATTGGCATGAGTGAAGAAGAGCTTGAGCCATTCGTAGACGCCTTCGAACATGACGAACGCGCCGCCGCGAAGAGGCTTATCTGAAGATCAAAGCCGATAACTCTCGATGGTTATGCCATCACCAGCTATATCGGACGAGGGCAGACTGCTGACCGCGTCTTAATCCACGTTGATACAAATCTGCCGGCCAGAGACCTGATCACTAATCGGATGGCTTGCGTTACCGGTTGCTTGCTTTCCGTGTCCCTGCGTTGGGGGGCATGGAGTTGTGAACGAATCAGAAACAGGCATGATTCCTCAACCTTGGCGCGGGCCGCAAATCCGGAAGTCTTCCCAGACGGCTGACCGCATTATTCTCGCGGCATTAGAGTTCCGCAAGCTCCTTCCGTTGAGAAGGAGTCGCGACCTGGCGTGCTTCTCCAGGCAATTCCGTACACTGGTAATTGCAGTAGCGGCCGACAAATGCTTCGAAGCGCTGCACATATTCGGCCGGATCCGCCTTATCCGATAAAACCCGGAACCATGCAGGTAGTACTCGCTTCCAATCGATGCCAACCATCCACGACCCTCCCTCGTCGGCAAAGAAGACCATCCTGTCGTCCGCATCGTCGAAACGGTCCAGTAGATCGAAGAGAATATCGAAGGCGCGGCGAACATTGGCCACATTGCGCTTCTTCGATTCCTCCACGCAACGGAAGAGCAAGCGCCGAAAATCGGCAATCCAGGCCAGCGTTCCCAGGGAACTCTTCGTGCAATTCTTCGAGTTAACGTCAAAAGCTTCGTAGTATTCACGCGCCAGGCAGGCCTTCTGAAATGCCTGAACCTCGGCAAGGAGGTCACGCTTCACTGCAACATCGGAGACGAACTGCTCCGGTTTCATAAATTGCGCGAGCAACTGGCGGAGCTTAGCTGGAGGTAGAACCGAGATGGCGTCATCGAGCAGAAAGAAGATGGTCTCGTTGCCGCTCCCGCGGATCGCCCTGCGAATTCGTTGCAGATCGAGTTTGCCGCCGCTCATCGTCGCCTCGGGTCAGTGGTCTTCATTTCAATGACCATCCTATCGCGGGCTATTATGGACTGCGAAACACGTACATACTCTTCATAGGCGAACGTTTCAATCAGTTCCTCCAGTGGATCGCCTTCGGCGGAGGCGCATTGGGCGCAGAAAGAATTCGCGATGAGCAGCGCAAGTTCATCAAATACAACCACCTCGTCGCCAATCTCCTGATCTTCCACAACGTTGTGACCATGAGCAATGCACTGGGAAGGCTGGTCGCAGAGGGGTATGCATTGGACGCGGACCTCATCGCTTGCTCCAGCCCATACCTGACCGGGCATCTCAACCGCTTTGGACTCTGCGCCCTCAATCGGCATAGGGTGCCGGAGCCGCTCGACAGTGTTCGGGAATTCAAAATGCCCCCACACGGAGAAAAGCTCCCCCGAGCTGCCCAGGTCGCAGTGTGACAATCCAACACGAATCCTTGCCATGGGTGAGACAGGATTGAACGACGGGGCATTGGCGATCCTCTCGCAAACGAGAGATTATGAGAAGCCCCAGGCCGCAGCCAGGCTGACTCTAGGAATCAAGGACTTCAGATTCTCGTAAATGATTCGTGAAATATAGTTCTCAAACTTCTATCATCGCAATGAGTTTCAAGAAGGAGCCCCCATGGCGGATTTGGACCGCATCACGCAAAGCCCGGACATGATGAGCGGTCGGCCCTGCATTCGGGGAATGCGAGTCACCGTTGGCATGATTGTTGGCCAGATCGGTGCCGGCGTCAACATCGACGAGCTTCTTGCCGACTATCCGTATCTGGAACGCGAGGACATCATGCAGGCATTGCGCTACGCTGCATGGCGCTCCGATGAACGGGAAGTGTTGCTGGCCGGCGCATGAAGATTTTGATCGACATGAACCTCGCGCCAAGCTGGGCCGCTTAAGCGCCCTCGTTTACTGAGACCGGAAAGCGGTGACGACCCGCGGCTTCCGGTTTCCCGAATTCGCCGCTACGACACTCACCGGCTTATCCCCTCCAAATGCAGCATCGTGGGGAGCAGTGTTATGGCGCGGATTGCGGACGAAAACAGCCACCTTGCCGACATTTTCTACTTGGCAACGCAACAAACGACCGCCTTCTTGCCGAGAACCAACTGCTGCCTCGAATCGGCGCGCATGAGCTGGTATTTGGGCTTCTCTTTTCGAGCATCGTCAATGCTGGATTCATGCATGCCGACCCGCTTGCCGGCCGCTTCAATGGCCCAGACAGGGGGGCATGGTATGCGGCGTTCGACATTCGTGCGGCACAGGCAGAGGTTGCATTCCACAAAACAACGCAACTTGCCGAGGTGGGCTTGCAATTCCATAAAATCTGATCCTCGGGAACTGTCCCCTTCAGGCGACGGTGTGATCATCACCGCTGCCGCCCCACCCTGCAACTCATCGCCGCCAATCCGTTTCTCTTTCCCAACTGGCATCCTCTGGCGTCATGGCCAGCACAGGGCAGAGTCCTTGCGGCATTGCTACGTGAGCCCGCTACACCACTGCCCATCACTTTTCGAGGTTCCACTATGCCTGAACAGCAACAAAACAGCATCTCCC
>JBKQVW010000073.1:0-149347 GCA_052142955.1 Acidobacteriaceae bacterium
GAACCCGCTTCGCCCGGCCACCATCACACCCAACTTCTATCGCGTCGCTCACAAGGAGATCGTCGGCCACGCAGGCGCTTATGTCTATACGGCCAGACCCGGACGCTTACAAATGTTTGGGACCTCAATAACAATCAAATGTCGACACAATTTGGACACAAAAAGCTCGCTTGCCGGCATTTTGTGTCTGCTTCCCTGGTTTGATGTGACGGGATCAGCCTTCGAGAACGACCGCGGCTGCTCCGGGAGCCATTGCCAGCTTGCCTGGCCAGGGCCTTGGCTCTGGCCGCTCGGGTGAGACCCACTTCATATTCGCCGATCTTGCATCATCAAGATGAACTTCGCAAACAACAGCATCCGCATCGCTCATGTTGGCGAAGGCCACCGCGCGGCGTCCGTCGTTGCGCCGGTATACAGTGTAGGTGCCTAGCGGCGCGCCGCCCGCGAATACGCGGGCGCCAAGCGTGTCGCGAAACTCCGCGTCCCAGATCCACTCCCGATATCGCCGCCTGAGATCGTCGACCGCGCGGCCATAGCTCAGCGACGCCGGCATTTCGTCGAGCTTTCCGTGGAAATCGCGCGGTTCATAACTCATGGCGAAGCGGTACAGCAGGCAGGCATTGATCATCTGCCGGTCGTTCCATCCGGTGATTGCAACCGACATCGGCGCGAAGGGATCGATGTATCTGCCGAACGGAACAAATCCATGGGCGATCCTGAAGTAAGACATGTCATAGGTTTCGAGTTCGATATCGTACGGCGATTCACCCGCGAACAGAAACTTTTCTGGGTCAACGATCGTTCGGAATTCTTCAATCAGCGGCACGTCTCCGGAAAAAACGGCCCCCGGAACGGCATGACCGTGGCTCCTGGAAAAGCAGTAGGGGCTCATGTGCCACTGACATTCGTCAAATAGAATACCGCTCGCGCCTAAGTCGACGCTCTTGCGGAACTCTACGAGCGCTCGCTTCCTCCAGGCTGGGCTGGCCATGCACATCCCCACTCCGTGCCTTGCGTTGATTCCTGCGATCTGCGTGGGCGTGTCGTAGTTATAGCCATTGAACATGTACGGATCTCCGTAAGGATCCAGAATGGCAAACTTCCGGAATTCACTCGCGTAGTCTGGTGCTGTCACGTCCGCCCAGGCGTATTTGTTGAAGAGAATGATTTCAATTCCCATCTTCCTGCTTTCGGCAATCGCGTCTTTGAATTCCTGCGCGGTGCCGAGTCTTGGATCGATGTCGTGCAGCGGAAAGTCCCGGTCCTGTCCTCCTTTTTGCCATCCGGTCAACTGAATCGCCTTGACTCCCCAGCGCCGGCAAACTTCCGCGTACCTGGTCAGGTCCTTGTAGGGAAAGGACAACCTGTCTTCAGCCGAGTTGATCTGGATCTGCTGCCAGGAGTGCACATCCTGCACCCAGGTCGGCGTAATCGGAGCTTTGTACCAAGTGCGGCGCCAGCCCTTGTAAATGTCGGCCCCAACATGCCAGTCGCCGGTGAAGGGTTGCAGCACCAGTGCTGCGGAGCGTTGGCTGGCGCCGGGCTGCACAAAACACAAATGATTGGGATCGATGGCGATGGCTGAATCGGCAACTTTACCGGAGGGGTCGATAGCGCTGTCATTGAAGGAATCGACCCAGGCCGGGGACAAGGAAAAGCAGATTTGCACCGCTTGCCTCTGGTGCTGATCATGGTAGCCCACATAGAGCCCGCGGGAATCGCTTAGGACCAGGCAGAATTGCTTGTCAGTGCCGAGCATCCGCAGTTGGGCCGGGGTATCGTACCCGTAATAGCCGACTTCATTTCCAAACGAGGGCCACAGACTGGCGGAACTCATCCCGCTATAGTTCCACGCAACCTGGCACATGCCCTTGTCTCCCGCAGGAGGCCTGAGTCCCTTCAGGCGCGGATAGCTGTAGCTTTCAATTACCGCAGGACTGCCGTTGCGAATCTCATAGCTAAAATGGACGCCATCTCCAACAAGGCGAACCGACTGCTTCACCTCAATGTCAAGTTTGCCCATTCGATCGCTCTCAAAACCGGCCCAGGTGATGATCGCTTGCTCGCCGTCGGACTCAATCAGCGGTTTGCCGGTGTTGCGTTCGCTGAGATAGTGAAAACGGTGGTCCGGAGCTGGCACATGCAATCGTAAGCCGGCGCGCTGCAGCTTCCAGGCCCCATCTCTTGTGGCCAGTTCTTGCACGCACCCACTATCGGAATGGATGGCTACGCGCAACGCTTCACTTTGCAGCACCACCATATCTGGAGCCAGCTCGGCGGAGCTGGGCGACGCGACATTTGCGAACAGCCCCGCCGCGCTGGCGGTCAGCGACGTGCCCAGAAATTTGCGGCGTGACAAAGCCATAACTGAACTCCTTCTTCTATGCAGGTCTGGCCGAATTGTATCGCTCGTGATCCGGCTTCGAGAGACCGGGCCTGCGTTTGCGCCATAAGGCCGATCCGCACTTGTACTTGCATCAAGGGAGGGAGAAAAGAGCTGCCGGGGCAGGACTACCCGGCGTTGATCCAACCCAAGGTAATTTTGCCATGTGCGTCCTTTCGCGTATGGTTAGTACGTTCCGAAAATCTTTGTTCCGAATGCCCTCTATCTTGCGACATCGACGCCCATCCACGGATGCATCGGATCGCTTCGCTTGTTTGCAAGATAGACTCAGGCTAAATTTCTAAGCGGGAGAGTCATTGTGAATAATATTGTGAATAATTTAGATCGTAGAAGTTTTCTTAAGACAGTGGGACTGGTTACAGCCGAAACGTTGGTTGGGCCCAACATGCATCTGCTGGCGGAGGAACAAGTGGAAGCCGCGCAGCCGGTGGCAGCGAATGACATGATTCAAATTGCATTGATCGGCGCGGGCATTCGAGGCCAGGGGATTACGCAAACCGCCTTGCAGGTTCCTGGAGTGAAGCTGATTGCCGTTTCCGACACCTACCAGGGAAGGCGCGACCACAGCAAGGAACTGTGGGGGAATCAAATCTTTACCACGGTGGATTACCGCGAGATCCTGGCGCGCAAAGATGTCGACGCTGTCGTGATCGCCACGCCGGACCACTGGCACAAGCAGATTGCCGTGGATGCCATGCATGCCGGCAAAGACGTGTACTGCGAAAAGCCGATGATCCATAAGTATTCCGATGGCCCGGAAATGATCCAGGCGGCGCGCAGCACCAAGCGAATCATTCAAATTGGCAGCCAGCGCGTCAGCAACGTCGCCTATATCAAGGCGAAAGAACTGCTGGCCGCCGGCTCCATCGGTCAACTGAACATGGTGACGGCATGGTGGGACCGCAACTCCGCCCTTGGCGCGTGGGACTATACGGTCCCGTTGGACGCCTCGACCGAGACGTGCGATTGGCCGCAGTTTCTGGGCACCGCCCCGAAGATTCCGTTCAATGCCGAGCAATTTTTCCAATGGCGCAAATGGAAGGCATACGGGTCCGGAGTCGCGGGCGATCTATTTGTCCACTTGTTCAGCGGGACGCACTTCGTGACCGGCGCGCATGGACCCACGCGCGCGATGGCAACGGGCGGATTGCGCTATTGGAAGGACGGCCGGAATGTTCCGGACGTGATGGTGGCGCTGTTCGATTATCCGGAGGCGTTCAACTTAAGCCTGCGCGTGAATTTTGTGAATGGCGGCGCGGAAAGCGAAGGGCTCATCTTTACCGGCTCCGAGGGAACCATGCAAATCTTTGGAGACAGTGTCAGCGTGAGCCGCACACCGCGGGAGACCGAGCCTGGCTACACGATCGACACGTTTACAAACGCCATGCAGAAGCAGATTGTGGAGAAATATCGCGAGAAGTATCCGGTGCCGCACCCGATGGGCGCGCCGCCGTTGAACGAAGAACGGTATGCGGCGGCGCCCGGGTACGACGATGTGTACGGCCATTTCTACAATTTCTTTCAGTCCGTTCGGACCCGTCAACCCGTCGTGGAAGATGCAGTGTTCGGATATCGCGCCGCCGGAGCCGCACTGCTGAGCAATCGCAGCTACTACAGCGGCAAGATGGAACACTGGAATCCGGAGACGATGGAGATCGTTTCGTAGGGTTGGCAACGAGTCTTGAACAGGATTTGTCAGGAGAAATGAAATGAATCATTTTGCTTTTTCGTCTCGGCTTGGCGTCGCCCTTCTCGCGCTTGCCTGCGCGACCCCGGTCCTTGCACAGAAGGTGGAAACTCCGCGCCTGACCAAGCCCGGCAACGGGCCCTATGGCGTGCCACAAGTGACCTACTTTGTGCATCGGCTGGGCAGCGATCACGCGGAAGGAATTACCACACTGGATATGAATGGCGACGGCTATCTGGATATCTTGAGCGGCGCGAACTGGTATGAGAATCCTGGCCCGCGAGGCGGAGTCTGGAAACGGCATCAGTACCGTACCGTCGGCATTCACAATGAGTTTGTCTCGGATTCCGGCGAGTGGACCGTCGACGTGAACCACGACGGTGCGCCCGATGTGGTGACCTATGGGTGGATAGAGAACGGACTTTTTTGGTGGGAGAATCCAAAGAAGCCGAACGTGATGTGGAAGCGCCACTTCATCTGCAACAGCTACGACACAGAAGGCGGATGGATGGGCGACATCAACGGGGACGGCAAGCCGGACCTGGTGTTGGCACACTACAACCACTCCGGCATCATTTGGGTGGATTTCTCCGGACCCAAGCCGATTGTCCATCATGTCGGACTTGACACGAGTCACGATAAAGGTGTCTCCAACCCGAATGGAATTATTCATACTGTTTCTTCCGCCAGCCGAGCGGAGGATGGCCATGGCATCGGCATTGCCGATATCAACGGGGACGGGAAGGCCGACATCCTCACTCCGTATGGATGGTTCGAAAACATCGATGCCAATCATGACAAATGGAAATGGCATGCGGACTGGGACCTGGGCGATGCGGGATTTCCGATCCTCGGCTACGACGTGAATAACGACGGCAAAATGGACCTGATTTACGGGGAGGGCCACAGCTACGGTTTGTTCTGGCTGGAGCAGAAGGGAAGCGGCGCTACCCGGCACTGGGTTCGGCATGTCATCGATGAATCGTATTCGCAAATCCACGCGTTGAAGCTGGTGGACCTGGATGGCGACGGACAGCCAGAGCTGCTGACCGGCAAGCGCTATCGCGGCCATTCCGGCGATGATCCGGGCTCATACGATCCGCTGGTGATTTATTACTACAAGATCGATCGCAAGACGGCCAAGTTCACGCGCTATGCCATCTCCGTCAACGGAACAGCAGGCGCTGGAACGCAGTTTGTAACCGCGGACTTCGACAAGGATGGCGATCTGGACATTGCCACGGCAGGCAAAACCGGTGTGCACTACTTTGAAAACCTTACGGTGAATCACATTTCGAAGGCAGAGCGGGAGAAGGAAATTCTGCTGAATACGAATTGGCCTTTCCCGGGAGAAGGCAAGGAAGTTCCGCAAGAGGACGGGCCGAAATAGCAGGGTACTCGACTTCTCGATGAGAGCGCGTGGGTTGCCGGTTACTTGACGCAAGCAATCGGCAACTGTACCGTGCGACTGCGGAGACTATCGGGGGTGATGCTGGGAGTAAGCGTACCATTCACTCCCACCAAATGGACTGAGTCGGGTGAAATCCATATCCGACAGGGAAACATTCTCTTGGTCAACGTTTTGTGAAGCATCCTGAATCCAACGCGGGCTGTACTGGACGTGTTTCCCGACTTCGGACCACCGACATACAAGACGGCCTTTATCCGATTGCCATAATATTTTCATTGCGCCTACCTCCTTCTTCTCTCGGTGTTCGCAACCGTTTCAAGACTAGAATACCCCCATTCTCAATCAGTAAGACAGCATGTCAGCCGCCTGGCAAACGCTAGTCTTTCGCGACGGGATCGATCGCGTCCCCGCGCAATTCAAATCTGGGCGCAATGTAGTCCGGCTCTGCTTGCGCCGACTGCTCCATCTGCTTGCGCGCCAGTGCTGGATTTCCCTGATATTTGTCGACCAGACCCAGCAGGTAGTACGCGCGCGCGACGCGGTCGCGATTGTTGGAATCGAGCCTGAATTCCGCGAACACCTGAAATTGTTTTAGCAGGTCAGCGGCTTGCTGCTGCTGGCCCAGCCTCTCCAGCGACAGAACCATAAAGAAGTTTTCAGGATTCCAGCTATCACTGCCGCCTCCGGCCAGCTGGTCGACCCCTCGAATGCTTTCCTGGTATGCCTGTTGCGCCTCCTGTTTTCGTCCCAGCGCATCCAATGTGCGGCCAATATAGTAGTGGATGCGGGGAGCGGACTGCAGCTCAAAGGTATCCATGCCGAGGCTTGCCGGCGGGTTCAGCGCGGCCTGAAACAGCTGCAGGGCCTGCTCATAGTCGCCCTTGTTAAACGCCACGGAACCCTTGCCGTATTCCAGTTGCCGGTACTCATCCCGCAGCCGATAGGTACGGTGCCTGGGGCCAAAGGTGTGATGGTCGATGATGTCTTGCGCAGACTGGAATTTCCCCTGGAGCAGATACGCGTCTAGCAAGCTCTCGATCAGGTCGTCATCGTTGGGCGCGTTGGCAATTGCCTTTTGCAGCAGCGCCACCTGTTGCTCGAATTTCCCATTGCGCGCGTACAGGTTGGAAAGGTCGTTCATGGTATTCGCGTTGTCCGGGCGAATCTCGAGTGCTTTCTGCAATTGCGGGACAGCCTTTTCCAACTGACCTTGTTCCTGGTATGCGAGGCCGAGCGCGCGACGCGCAGCAAAGTCCGACGGATGGATGCGGTTGATGGCTTCCCACTGCTCGATCGCTTCCGCAGGACGACCGCGGTAATACAGCAGGCAAGCCAAATCGAACCGCGCTACTGTGTCGTTGGGATTGTCTTTCACGGCGTCGGCGAGGGGCGCCTCTGTCTCGGCGCGATACGGGAATCGCTCGACAATTCCTGAGGCGGCCTGGGCCTTCTTGCGGTATTCCGCTGCCGCCTGCGAATCGCCAGCCTGCTTCACGTCGTACGCCAGCGTGTAATAGTAGACCGGCGGCGTGCCCCAGGGGTCTCGATTATGCGGAGGCTCTACCATCTTCAGGACCGCAGCCGCTTCCTTCC
The DNA here is from genome assembly GCA_052142955.1 of Acidobacteriaceae bacterium. Lineage (GTDB taxonomy): Bacteria > Acidobacteriota > Terriglobia > Terriglobales > Acidobacteriaceae > JAKAAZ01. The sequence goes on from JBKQVW010000073.1 coordinate 7,096, forward strand.
AGCGGGCCAGGGAACTGTAGAAGATCGAGACTTCGAGGGCACTTTCGCTCTGTGCGCCCATCAGGTCAATCAATTTTTCTTTGGCAGACGCACCTCCGGTCAGGAAATACGTCTCCGCCTGTGCCACACGATCCGCCGGATCGATCTTTTCGACGGTAGCCAGTTCCTGCAGCGCCGCTTTTTCATTGCCGAGGTCTCTTTCGGAGAGTGCCAGCATCAGATGCGCATCGATGTCCTGTCCATTGGAATTGACGGCTCCAGCGAAATGTTGTGTCGCTGCGGCTTCATCGCGCCGCAGGAAATTGATCATCCCTAGTTGATATTCGCGCGCGCCATAGTAACTGCTGTTCGGCCAGATGAAATAGAAATTGCGTTCCGCCTGCTTCTCATCACCCAACTTCAGCTGACAAATCGCCAGGTAATACCAACTCTCATCCGCATAGGGATTGCGATTGATGGCCTGCTGAAATTCAGCCGCCGCCTGCTGGAAATGGCCCTGATTGAACTCGAGAATCCCCAGCAGTTGATGGGCTTCGGAATATCCGGGGTCTCTCTTCAGCGCCAGCTTTGCCAAATTTGCGGCCTCGGCGACATTCATTTCCTTCTGCTTGAAGATGGCCGCCAGCACCAGTTGTTCCGCGGTCATCTTGTCCGGAGGGATCGGGGCATTCTGCAAATCCTTTGCAAATGGGGTCACGTTGCCGCCGGGGTTGCTGTCCGGGCGATGATAATCCATCAGCACATTTCCCTTGGGAGCAACGATCAGGACTTCCATGTCTTCGAGGCCGGCAGCATCGGCATGAATTCCAGCAATCGTCTTCTTCACGGGAGTTCCTGGAATCAAGTTGACGGAGGTCCTCAGTAACTCGCCGGTCCTGGCTCTCACGACCAGCGTGGCATCGCGGATCGGCCGCACCGGAGACAGCGCCACATCGATGGAAGAATTCATTCCAGCCGCGTCGGGATGCACTTCCAGGTTCAACGCGACATCCTTGGTCAACGTGGTCAGGCCGCCGATGCCCGCTACCGGAATCCACCATTCATGCCACCGCTCGACCTCATGCGGATAGACCCATTCGTAGTGGCCGTCCCACACATAGCGGCCGCTTTGCGCTTCAATGTAGGGACCAGCGTTGTCGGTATAGGCATGCTCCAGCGCAGTCGCCAGCTTTCCATAGCCGAAGGTCCACAATTTCATGCCCTGCACAACGCGGCGGTCCGCATAACGGAACAGGCCATAATCCTCGTCGAACTTGTACACGCCGCCATAGTTGTCATAGCTGTCGATCCCGAAAACGCCCAGCATGTTCTTGTTATTGCGGTCCCAGCTCAGGTCTACTCCGCTATAGATCGGCCATGGCGACACCACGCCCGTCGTGTGCCCAACCGTTTCCGTCATGGGATAGAGAAAGCGGGTTTTCGGAGTGGAATGCAACGATGCGCTGGTCCAGAACATCTGCGGCTTCTGACCGTCGGTGCCGTTGTAGCAAAAGACATCCGTCTTCATCGCGGCCACGCCGGGGTAGAGCGTCGCCGAAAATGTCACGTTCATGTGATACATGGGGTCGAGTTCGCCCAGCAGGATGGTGACACTGCCATCCTGATGCTTCACAATCGTGTGCGACCAATACGGCTCGCTGTGGGTGGTCAGGGAGTGTGCATCGTAGGGTCCGGTCAGCTCGATGCCCGAGAGAGGGAAATTGACCCGGTCATTGTAATGCGCCGGTTTGATGACATCGTTGCGATAAAAAACCTGCCGGTGATGCAGCTTGTCGTAGAGCGAGAAAAATCGGCCGCCCAATTCTGGAATGTAGGTCAACTTCAGATATTCGTTTTCGACAAACACAGCCGGGTATTTCTCCGGAACCGGACCGCCAGCATTGAATGGCATCTGGTAGGTCGTGAAGGGATACAACCCCGATAACGTGGAATGCGGAAATAGCGGCGGCTGCAAGTATCGGCCTGGACTCTGATACGTCGGGATGGTAAGCACGCCTTCGGAGACTTTGATCGCCTGTGACGCCGAGGTTTTCTCTGGTGCCTGCGCCGCGTAGGCGGCGGAAGCTCCGAACGTAAGAGCCATGGCAAGAACAAACAGCGTTGACTTCATCTGGATCACTCTTTCAACCAGCAAATTTGTATTCGGCGGCCAACTCACGGGCGGTTGCTTACGCTGCGCCACTCGACGACAGCGTGGAGCGCCTACGAAATGAGCAGAACTTGAAAGCAAGTATATCCAACAAGATTGAACTCGTAAGTTTCTGTTTCCATCTTTTTTGGCGATTCAAGTGGGTTGCCTGCCGAACCGCTGGAGAAGCGTGCTCCGGTACACTCGAAGGAACAGCTTCCTTGTTGCCGGGAGGTGGCAGGTCATGTCAATCCTATCTCTCCAGCAAATTGTCCAGCAATGCGCGCGAGACGCCGGGTTTCACCTGGGAGGGATTGCTCCGGCCACATTCGCCGATCCGTTGTCGCTGGAAATGCCGACTACTGGTGGCGACGGCCCCGGTCCGCAGGTCGAGCGAAATTTTCCGGAGCTCTCCTATGTTGCTGAATGGATCGCCGAGGGTCGCGCCGGCGAGATGGAATACCTGAAGCGCCGGGACAGCACCGGACGGCTGTTGCGATCATCGGTGCAAATTCCTTTTCCCTGGGTGCGGTCTGTCATTGTCTGCGCGGTGAATTACAACAGCGATCAACCATACTCCATAGATGCCGAGGAGCCGAACGCAGCGGCGCCCAAGGGATGGATTGCCCGCTATGCATGGTCGGGCCGGCGATCGCCACAAGCCAACGAGGGAGAAACGGCTGCACCGGGAAAATTTTTACCGACCGACTATCATGTGGTGATACGCACGCGGCTGGAACGCCTCGCCACCGACCTCAAATCTCGGGTCGGAGATTTTGAGGCCCGTTGTTTTGTCGATACCGGGCCCCTCGTGGAACGCGTCTACGCCAAGTATGCCGGGCTGGGCTGGCAGGGAAAGAACACCTGCATGATCCACGAGTCGCTGGGATCCTGGTTTTTTCTTGGAGTCATTCTCACGTCGCTGGAACTGCCGCGCGAGGAGTGGGTGCAGCCGATGCCGGACCGCTGCGGCAGTTGCACGCGCTGCATCGATGCGTGTCCGACGGAGGCGCTGACACCCTACCGGATGGATGCCTCCCGCTGCATTGCGTATCTGACAATTGAGAAGCGCGGACCTATTCCGGAAGACCTGGCAGCAAAAGTGGGCAGAAATGTGTTTGGTTGCGACATCTGCCAGGAAGTCTGCCCGTGGAACCGCCGCGCGCCAGTGACCGACTGGCCGGAACTTCAGCCGCGTCGAGAACTGGTGAATCCTGCGTTGGATTGGCTGGCAACCTTGAATGAACTTGAGTACCGGCAGATATTTCGCGGTTCTCCTGTCGATCGCGCGAAGTTTCGCGACTTCCAGCGCAACGTAGCGACGGCGCAGGACAATGCGGCTCGACCCTGCGGCGCGGTTTCTGCTCCACCAACTCAAGAGAGCGCACGCCCGGGAGCCGGCAGCGATCGGCTCTGAGCAAAACCATGGAACATGTATCGCAGAGACCCGCCACTCAAGTCGACGCGACCCACAGGGAGCGGCGGCCTTGAACGAAAGGAACTAGGACAGAGTGTCCCCGGGTTTGCTCTACGCGCTGTGTTCCTGGTTGCGAACCACGTTGACCGCATTGAGCCCTTTCGGGCCCTCCTGGCATTCAAAATCTACCGCGTCGCCTTCGTTGAGCGTCTTAAATCCTTTCTCCTGAATGGCCGAGAAATGAACAAACACGTCTTCGCCGGTAGAGCGCTGGATAAATCCATAGCCCTTGGCCCCGTTAAACCACTTCACAACACCACGTTCCGTCACAAGTATGCCCTCTCCTTCAACGTCCTTCGCATGCGCCTGCGGGGAGGGAGGGGGATCACAGCGGAAGCTTCCAGAGTGCGAAAAATGCTGCCGTGAATCAAAAATTGCACACGGTACAAGATGCTTCAGCGGTTCAATCGTTGCTACAATCGGCCTTCCCCAGAGTTTGCAGACACGTCCCAGTCCCAAGATTTTCAGAATTGGAGTGGGAAGAATCTGGCATTGTTATGGCAGGATTTTCCAAGAAACGCAAGAAAAATCTTTTCGGAAGTATGTACTTTACGCAAGGCCATTTTTGCCATTCATTTAAAAAATTTGACTTCAGCTTTCAATCGGGAATACCCTGTATTCGTGACTGATTGAGAGGGGTATATGCAGGACATTCGCCAGGAATTGAGGGAACGGATCAAGCAGACTCAAGATCGGCGGGAGCAATTGCATCACGAACTTGAGCAATTGGACACCACTGAGCAGTCATTGCAAGGTGTGCTCAACTCCGAGAACGAGCTATGGAAGCGATTGACGCCGACTTCTTCGCTTTTTCAGCATGTGCCTGTTGCCGATGAACAATCCAACAATGGAGGCAACACCCTGCCAGGATTGCTGACGGAGTTCATGCGTAACGGAAAAGCGTGGTCGATGGATGATTTCAAGGCAGAGCTGCAAAAGCGCGGTTATCCTTTCGGCGAAAAGGCTCCCGGTCGTGTAATCAATTTTGCGCTCGTTGGTTTATTAAATCGCAAGCTTGTCCTCCACTGTGAGGATGGGAGATGGAGGCTTGAATAAATGACACGGGCTGCGATTTAAGGCAGCCCGTGTGTTGAACGAGGGGCGTTAGTTCAACGGCTAGAACACGGTGATCTGAACACCGGAACAGGGGATCGACCCCCCTACGCCCTATCAGTTCTTACAGCAAGTGCGCCAGTGGCGAAACTGGAAGACGCACCGGATTTGGATTCCGGTGGCCGCCTAGCTGACGCTAGGCCCGTGCGGGTTCAAGTCCCGTCTGGCGCACCACTACTATTAACCACTTTATTCTACCTGTATGTTGTATGTCAATACTTTATCTGGCGTCAATTTTATACTTGACACAATGGTTGCGTAAGGTATAAAGTTAAACCATGAGAAAGCGCGATACACACAACCTCTCGAAATCCGACATCATCGCAGAGATTCCACTGGCTTGCTCCGATGAGCTTACGGCAATCGAGTTCTTCGAGTTTCAGCGCTGGGGCGACACGCCGTGCTGCGTGAAGTGCGGAAGCGTCGAAGTGTACAAGATGGCAGATGCGAAGACGGATGAGCGCAGCAAGCGGTTCTTGTGGCGTTGCCGGGATTGCAAAGAGCAGTACACCGTTCGCATCGGCACCGTGTATGAGGAATCCAGGCTTCCCATGCGGCATTGGGCTTATGCGTTCTGGCGCGCTTGCACGTCGAAGAAAGGCGTATCCGCGTTAGAGATTCAGCGGCATTGCCAGATTAGCTACAAGTCGGCTTTATTTTTGATGAACCGTATTCGCTTTGCGATGGCTCCAGACCTGCCAACCGCGCCGCCATTGACCGGAATTGTCGAATGCGACGAAACCTATATCGGCGGAAAACCGCGCTATCCCTATCTTGGGAAACGAGGACGCGGCACCAAGAAAACTCCGGTCTTCGCAGCCGTGGAACGCGGCGGACAAATTCGTCGCCATGTTGTAGCGGACGTTACCGGCAAGACGCTGAAGACTGCGATTCGCAATGTTGTAGATCCTCGCGCTCGAATTATCAGCGATGAGAACAACGCTTACGTTGGAATAGGCAAGGATTTCGCGGGCGGACACAACAGAATCAAGCACAAGACAAGGCAATATGTTCGTGGCGACGTAAACACGAATACGGTCGAGAGTTCCTTTGCGCTAGTAAAGCGCGGCATCATCGGTACATATCACAACGTCAGTAAAGAGTATCTGCATCGTTACCTATGGCAGTTCGATTTTGTATGGAACACTCGCAAGCTGAATGACGGAGAACGTACAGTAGAAGCAGTCAAGGCTGCGGAAGGAAAGCGGCTGATGTATAAGGCTTCCTAATGACTAAAGCGGCGAAAAAATCCCTAAAGAAAGCACATGGCCCTGAGCCTGCCCGATTGAAGATCAAAGGCGACTGGAAGAAGGCCGTCAAGAAATCTCTAGCGAAGAAAAAACCCGTTGAGGGATGGCCTAAGGGGAAGTAAGTTGGGGCATCAGTATATCCTTCCAATAGAATCTCCACTTTGGGCGGCAACTTATACTCACTTCGTTTTTGCAGCGGATTGAGAAGTCTGCCGAGGTTGCTCAAGCTCTTGCTGTGTGAAGTCATCAGACTTAACAACGGTTATGCCAGACTGAGAAAATACGGGTTCTGCTGTTGACCACTGCATCCCTTTCGTTGCAGCCAGCCACTCATTTGTACCAGCAGAATTTGTTCCGAAGGTCGATGTCATAAGCTCTCTCCTCACATTTTATATAGGTCTTTCGCCGAAGATCCTCTTCATCTGAATCGGCGTGAATCCTTCAGCCCGCGTGATCGTGGCTACGTCCACATTTCCCCCCACACCGCGAATACCGACCAGCCATTGCTGAAACGTTATCGTCGTCCTCACAATGAATATCGACAGATCAACACAATCCTGTAGCGGTAAAAACGGCCACGGAATCGGGGTAAGCACACGCTGCTTAAGTTCCTGCTCTAGATTCGGTCTGCGTTGGGTCTGCGGAATATTGAGCAAGTCCTGTACCAAAGTTGGAACATTCGGATCAAATCCAATTAAGAGGCGATCTGTGATCTCCTTCTGTCCTCCCCACGTAGCGCCAAATTCGGTTGCGCCAGCAAAGACCTCTTGAGGCTGCGGAGAATGGGGGATGTTGAGTTGAAATAACCTTCCATATGGTGCGCCTTCGTCGTAACCGCCGACGATGAAGAACATGTCAGTAAGCGGTGGAAGATTAGTCGGCATTCCTGCTGTTGTCCATTGTCCGAGGAAGAATTCGCCTAATTTTCCTGCAAACTCCCGAACGCTTAGACGTACCTCTCCAATTTCTGCGGCGAACTCTGGGAGAAAGCTACTGGCCGTTCTAGGTGATTGCTGGCCTATCGCAGCTTGCCCGTATGTGATTGCTCCAACATGCGTTTGACTTTTTACGCTCAATAATTTAGTTGCGTTGTCGAATGTCGCAGGAACCGCAACTTGAACCCCAGCAGGCAGGTTGCCTTGCGGCTGGGCAGTCGCACCCATCAGCGTAACCCGGCTATCGGCAGCCAGTACAATGCCTTCTGCGCTCTTGAACGCCACAGCTAATGACGTGGGATGCCAAGATATCATACTGTGGTGCTTCGCGTCATCGTTGCTCATAGAACGCTGATTACGTTCAAATCCCACGTCTGCCTTGCGTAAAGTACATACTTCCGAATCTTTTTTGCAATCAATTGATTCCATTGAGTCCGCAGCGACGGGGTTGGAGGCACTTATTCAATTGCATTCCCCAATTCCACTGGATGAATGGACACGTTATAGTCGAACCAGTCAACGAATCTCAGCGTACCCATTGACGGCAGCACACGACTTCTCCAATGCAGACGATCTTGCCACAGACCGATCCGCCGGATTCGATTGCCATCGAGCCTGACCCATCCCACGCCGATGAATCGCAGTGGATGGCGCTGCTGCGGTACCTGTCGCGGACCGCGGTCCATACCTACGCTTTCAGCGTGGCGGCCAATGCCATCCTGTCCCTGTTTCCATTTATCGTCCTGATGCTGACCATTGCGCATCGGCTGCTGCACTCGCCGGTCATGGTGGATGTGATTCGTGGAATGCTGCATGCGCTGCTTCCCACGGGCCAGGAATTCGTCACGCGCAACATGGTCTTTCTGGTCTATTCGCAGAAGCGGGTCGCCGCCGTTTCTGTGGTGATGCTGCTGATCTCCTCGACGGGCGTCTTTATGCCGCTGGAAGTTGCCTTGAACCAGGTATGGGGAGTCAAGGAGAACCGTTCGTACTGGCGCAATCAATTGATCTCCTTCAGCCTCGCTTTGACGGTAGGCATGCTTGCTCTGCTCTCGATTGCCATCTCGGCCTCGCACGAGGCAATACTAGAAATGATATTTTTTGGCCATACGGCGAGTCCGGCATTTCATTTTTTGCAGCGGACCCTTCTCAAGATCCTCGGCGTCATCGCCAGCATCTCCATCTTCTTTTTGATCTATTGGATTCTGCCCAACCGCCGTATTCGGGCGATGGCGGTATTGCCGGCTGCGATTGTTACCGGCTTGTTGTGGGAAGGGGCCAAGCTGGCTTACATTGCGGTGCTTCCATGGCTCGATCTCAAGTCAGTCTACGGACCGTTCTCCATCTCGGTTGGGTTGATGCTGTGGGCCTTCATCTCCGGGCTGATTCTGCTTGCTGGGGCGCACTTTTCCGCCTACCGATTTTTTCTGGCACAGTCCGCGTCTCAAAACAATCCACCCGCAAAAACTACTCCGCCCCCAGAGGATTTGACGACCGCGTAGCCATTGCCGTTTTCGCGGAGTTGTGCAGACGAGACGATTGTTACACTCGAACTACCGCAGGGAACGATTGGTGCGATCGATGACGAAGATGCGATGGGTAAGCCCGGTTCAAGAGCGGATCCGCGCGATGTTCCGACGCCGGTTTGTCCGGAAAAAGAAGCGCGGCATCGCATTCTGGGCGCTGTTGGTCGCCCTCGTTTTGTTCTTGCTCCGTTGGGCGCCGGGCATCGGTCGCCACATCCATCTTTCGCCGTGGGTCGCGCTGGTGGTGGGAATCGTCACGGGCCTGCCTGCTTTTTTTCGCTGGATGCGCTGGCACCTGCTTTGGAAACTTCGCAACCGCCTGGTCGTCACCTACGCCCTGATCGGCCTGACCCCGGTCGTACTTTTCGGTCTGTTGGCCGTGATCGCCGCCTACGTGTTGTTCGGCCAGTTCGCGAATTTCGCCGCCACGTCTGAGATTCACTCGGAATTGGTCGGACTGGCCGCGAATACCGACGCGTTAGCGCTGCACTTCCAGCAGGAACTTGCCCAACAGATCTCTGTCGGCGGTCATTCCGAAGCTCTGCATCTACCTGCTGCTGTACCGCCGGAAGCCCGCAACATGATTGACATTCCGGGGCTGCAGGTTGGCGTGTACCTGGATGGCAAATTGCAGAAACTTGATTTGCCCCCTGCTCATGCCATTACCGCCGTGCCAACGCCACCGGCCTGGGTCCATGGCAGCTTCAGCGGGTTGATCTTGAGCGGCAACCAGGTCTACTTCGCCGCGATTACACGGGAGCCTGTCGGCCCGCACACTCTGTTCGTGATCACAGGTTTGCGTCTCGACCCGCAATTTCTGGGACGAGTGGTGAGCGGACTGGGCAGCATGACGTTGTGGCCGAATGTTCATCTGCAGACCAGCCTTCCGGTTGCAGACCAACATCCCGAATTTCGTCTCAACACCGATCCTGCCGCAAAACCGGGTGCGAATGCCGTGGCCGATGACACCGCCGGTCTGGGACCCGCCGTCGACAAGACTAGCCGGAACTCCGGACAAGTCACGGGAGGGGTCCTGCCAAAGGCCGAGGACATGTTCGACTTCCCGATCAATTTTCCGACCACGCTCGATACCCGTGAATGGTCGACCGGCAAGCCGACAACGGTGTTCGCGGTGGTGACTTCCCGCCCGTCCCTTTTGTATCAGCGGCTTTTCCAACAGTCGGTGCTGATCGGCAGCGGGATTCGCACGGCGCTGATTTTTACCGCGATTCTGTTTGCATTTTTAGAGCTTCTGGCAATCTTTCTGGCCAGTCGCCTCAGTCGCACCATTACACGATCTGTGTCAGACCTGTATCACGCCACCCGCGAGGTCGACCAGGGCCGGCTGAACTATCGCATTCCGGTCTCGCGCCAGGACCAGTTGGCAGCACTCAGCCGCTCCTTCAATACCATGTCGGAATCGCTGGTGCGATTGCTGGAAGAACAGAAAGAAAAAGAGCGCATGGAAGGGGAGTTGGAGATCGCGCAAGAAGTGCAATCCAATCTATTTCCATCCTGCGATGTGCGCCTGGACGGACTGGAGTTGCATGGAATTTGCCGTCCGGCACGGACCGTCAGCGGCGACTACTACGATTTTCTCGTTTTAGGCAATCACGCGCTGTGCATTGCGATCGGGGACATCAGCGGGAAGGGAATTTCCGCCGCGCTGTTGATGGCCGGACTGCATTCGGCGGTGCGCGCATTTAGTCTGGGCAGCCATGAAGTGGAACGGGGAAATCCGCTGGAATCCAGCCATCACAACGGGCCGAATGGCGCCGCAATAGACATGTTTCAATCTCCCGCGAACCTGATGCGGCTCTTGAATCTACACCTGTACCGCAGTACCCAGCCGGAAAAGTATGCGACGCTTTTCCTTGCCAACTATGAAGTTTCCACGCGCACTCTCCGCTACTCGAACGGCGGTCAATTGCCACCCCTTGTTCTGCGCGCGGACGGCTCCATTGTGCGGCTCGATCGCGGCGGAACCGTGGTCGGTCTGCTGGATGACATGCAATACGACGAGGGGTCCGTCACGCTTCACTGCGGCGACCTTTTAGTCGCGTACAGCGATGGAGTCACCGAGCCGGAAAACGAGTTCGGAGATTTTGGCGAGGCGCGCATGGTGGAACTGGTGCATCGCAATCGCCACCTGACTCTGCCGGAAATTTCCGACCAGGTGATGCAGGCGCTACAGGATTGGATCGGGGCCGAAGAGCAACCGGACGACATCACGATTGTGCTGGCCAGGCAGAACTGAATTGTTCTTCCGACGACGCTTGACAGCCAACCTACAGGGCATGGCGGGGCGGGACCAGGAATGCTTTGACCACAATGTCGTTCGGCTTCCTGCCCACGGGAAACATGGTCAACAGGCTATTCGTCGACGTGCGGATTACCGCGACATCGCCGGAACGGGAATCCACCACAAACAGAAAATTTCCGGCCTTCGAAAATGCCATGGCGTCGGGGCCATCGCCGGTGCGCGGCGGAAGCGGAAGAAGTTCTCCGTCGTCGATGCTGAAAACGCCCAGCGAGTCGGCATCGAAGTCGCTGACATACATGGTGGAATTGTCCGCGGTCGCCACTCCGGAAACGGGATGGGTTCCCACCAGGTACGCTCCGCCCACCTCGTTCGTACTGGTGTCGATTTCGGAGAAGGATGCTCCATCGAAATTGACTGCGAAGATTTCTCCACCATCCGGTTTAAGCACCAGATGAATCGGAGTTTTGCCGACGTCTAGCAGGGCCAGCAGCTCGTCCTTGGGCGTCGGCTGCGCGGTCGATCGATGAGCGTGAGGAGAAACTGGAGGCGGTGTGGCCAGGGCGATGACCATGACCTGATGGCCGCCGGAACAGGCGACAAACGCCTTGCTCGAATCCGGCAGGATGGCGATATCGGTGGCGTCGGGGCAGCCGCTCCACACGCTGCGCACCTTCTCCGTCTCCGCGTCGATGATGCTGACGCTGTTGCCGACGCGGTTCGATACCACCACGGCACTACCGTCCGGGCTGACGGCCGCCATGCCCGGCGCTTCTCCAACACCGATCACGGCGATTTGGCGGCGTAATTTCAAATCGATCACGGAAACATTGTTGGAGCCGGAATTGGCCACATAGGCCCGCGTACCGTCGGCGCTGACGGAGATGAAATAGGGCCGCTGGTGGACCGGGATCGTCGCGACCACAGCATTCTTTTCCGCATCGATCACGCTGACGGAATTGCTGCCGGTATTGACGACATACACTTCATTGCGCTTGGTGTTCACGGCCACGCCGGTAGGATCGGCGCCGACTGGGATGACACGATCCTGACGAAGATTCACCACGTCGAGCACGGTCACGGTGTTGCTGCCGCCGTTGGTGATGTAGGCGTATTCCCGGTAATTTGCAGAATAGTCCGGAAATTCGTGCGAGCGACAGCCGGCCAGCGAAAGCAGAGACGCCGCCACGAACAGGGAACCAAACAAACGCAGAAGGACTGCGCCAGTTCCGCGCTCTCCCGTTGAGTTTTTCCCTTGGCAGCGCAGCGTCATCGGTTCGCCGGCTATCTGGCTTTCGCGGCGCGCGAATTCGCCGCCGCAGCGCCAACCGCTTCCGGCTCGATTCGAATGCCGTCGGGAACGTCGCGATGCAGAATGCGGGCAATCTGACGGACCTCGCCCATCATGTCGGCAAATTGCTGCGGATAGATGGATTGCGCTCCATCCGAGAGGGCCTTGTCCGGCTGATGATGTACTTCGATGATCAGCCCATCCGCGCCGACCGCGACTCCAGCTCGGGCCAGCGGAACGACTTTGTTGCGCTTCCCGGTACCGTGGCTTGGATCGACAACAATCGGCAAATGGCTCAGCCGCTGGACGGCGGGAACAATGCTCAGGTCCAGCGTATTGCGGGTGTGATCGACAAACGTGCGGACGCCGCGCTCACACAGAATCACCTGATAGTTGCCCTCGCTCATAATGTATTCGGCGGCCATCAGCAGTTCTTCCAGGGTCGCCGACATGCCGCGCTTCAACAGCACAGGCTTGCGCGTGCGGCCGACTTCGCGCAGCAGGGAATAGTTCTGCATATTGCGCGCGCCTATCTGGATCACATCCGCATATTTTTCTACCAGCACCAGCGACTCGTGGTCGATGGCCTCGGAGACAATTCGCAGACCGAAGGCTTCGCGAATCTCCGCCATGATCTTCAGCGCTTCTTCGCCCAATCCCTGAAAAGCGTAGGGAGAGGTGCGCGGCTTATACGCGCCGCCACGAAAGAATTGCGCGCCTGCCGCGGCCACTTGTTCCGCGATGGTGAATGCCTGCTCATGGGTTTCAATCGCGCACGGCCCCGCCATAATCGCCAGGTTCTTACCGCCGATACTGGCGTTTGTTCCGGGAAAGTGAATGACGGTATCTTCCTCCTTCACATCGCGGCTGACCAATTTATACGGCTTGGTGACTCGGATCACTTCGGCGACGCCGGAGAACTCCTCCAACGTATCCTGGCCGATGGCCCCCTGATTGCCGGTGACTCCAATGGCGGTCCGCAGCGCCCCGGGCATCGGGTGGGCGCGAAATCCCAGGCCTTCAATGTATTCGCAGACGGCGCGGACCTCTTCCGCACTGGCCTGTTTTTTCATGACGATCAGCATGGGGAACCTTCCTGTCTTGCATTTGTAACGGGAATGATTGAAACAATGCCGGTTTTGTGCGGACTTCGGGAGCCGACCGCGGCAGCGACTTCTTCATGGATCGAGACGATAATTTCTAGCCGCGCATGCGGCGCCAACCCACTAGAATCGTGCTGAAATATCCCAGTTGCAGCAACCAGGTCACCAGATACGCCAGGATGAGATGACGATGATTCATGTGAAACTCCTCATTCGCGATTGTACGATAGCAGCGATACAGTAGTGTACGTCAAGACCCCGTAAATCGCGCTATTCCGCATTCAAAATTGTCTCAAACAGCAGCAGGCAGAGGGTCAGGAAAATGATGTCGTAGCCGGCCAGCATTTTGATCCACAGGCCGGGATCGAACTCCCCGGTGAGGATGCCCGCGGTGGACTGCACCATGGCCAGCAGCGCGGGAATGGAAACAGGGAAGAGAATCAGCGGCAGCAGCATTTCCCGATTGCGGGTGCGCAAGGAAAGCGCGGCAAAGAAAGTTCCATTGACCACGAGTGCCAGCGTGCCTAAAGGCAATACCAGCACCATCCACCAGCCCTGACCCAGCGCCTGCAGGTTGTAAAAGACGATGAACAGGGGCCCAAGCACCACCTGAATCATGGTGACAAAGAGGAAGTTTGCCAGCACCTTCGCCAGAAACAATGCGCTGGCCGGACTGGGGGCCATGCGTTGCGCATCCAGCACCTGATGCCGCAGTTCGCGTGTCCAGGTCTGGTTGAGCGCGGTGGTCGAGGCGAACAGCAGGGCAACCCACAGAATGCCGCCGGCAATCTGGCGCGAGACCGCCATGGTGGGATCGAAGGCGAAACTGAACAGCACCACCACCAGCAGGGAGAAGAACAGCATCCCGTTGATGGCGTCTTTCGAGCGCCATTCCAAACGCAGGTCTTTCGCCAGATGGGCCCATACGACGCGCGCGTAGCTCATAGGCTTCCACCTTCCGACGTTGCCGCCGACACGCGCGTCAGATCGACGAGTGTCGCTTCCGATGCTCGCAGATAATCCTTAGGGCTCAACAGGATTTGCATCCCGCGCGTGCCCGCCGACACGGAAATCAGGTCGAACAATTCGATCGATTCCTCGGCAAACGCCGGAAAGGGCTTCTTGCTGGCGAAGACCGTCACGCCGCCGCGGATATACCCGGTCAGCGGTTGGACTTCCTTGATCGGCACCAGTTCCGCACGACGTCCGCCGACGGCAGCCGCCAGCTTCTTGAAGTCCAGTTCATCGGCGACGGAGAGGACCGCAAACACGATCTCTTGCTGATCGACGCGGCACACCAGCGTCTTAAAAACCTGTTCCGCGGGTAATCCAATTTTCCTGGCTACCGTTTGGCCGGAAAGATCGTCCGGATCGACCTCGTATTCCCGTGTCTCATAGCGGATTTGGAGCGCATCGAGGAGTCGGCAAGCGTTCGTCTTCATGCGCGGGGCCTCTGTGCAGGTGAGAGAGGACCTTGATTCGTCAGCGGAAAATATTCCATGCTCGCGATCCGACCCGCTTCCATGGTGCAGAAGCAGTCGGCGATGGGACGCGCAAGCTCCGGCTGATGGGTGGTCAGCAGAATCGTATTTCCGGCGGCGCGCAGCTGGTTCAGCACCTGCAACATCTGGGCGCTGCTGGCCAGGTCGACATTGGAGAAAGGCTCATCGAGCAGCAGCAAATCCGGCTTCGCCATCAGCACCCGCGCCAACGATGCGCGTTGACGCATGCCCTGTGAAAACTTGCCGACAGGCCTGTCCAACCCGGGGTCCAGTCCAACCATGGTGAGCGATTGTTCCGGCGTCCATCGTCCGGCCGCGAGCGAGTCTTGCCGATAGAGACTGGCACTGTAGCGCAGGTTTTCCATCGCCGTCAGCTCGTCGTACAGCATGGACTCGTGACCGAGATATCCGATGCGACTGCGCACCTCGGCAATCTCCGTCGTTCCGAGGACAGTCATCTTGCCGAAGCTGGGCCGCGTGAGCCCGGCAAGGTTGCGCAGGAGCGTCGACTTGCCGGCGCCGTTCGGCCCCAGAATCACATAGCTCAGGCCGGTACGAAATTCGGCCGTAACTTTGCGCAGGGCTGCGAAAGTGCCATAGAGTTTCGACACCTCGTGAAGTTCAATTGCGTTGGCGGCAGGCACTCTTGGAGTATACGGAATGTGCGCTGGGTCGAGCGGCGGGCCGTTTTTTTTTGCGACAGCGAAGTGGTTCCACTGGAGGATTCTCCAGCGCACAAAAACGCGCATGAACCGCATGTCATTTGCGATTTCGCGTATCCGGGCCAAGGAATTCTCCAAGGTATAATCGTTGTAGCGGAGCGATGCGTTCGTTGCGTGGGAACATCACCCTGGAAGCACGAGGAAACTATGAGCAGCAATGGCAATCATCTCGACAAGGCAGCTGACAATCCCACCACGAAAGTCCCGACAGGACGCGCGGATTGGATCGTAAAGCGGCGTGAAGAAGCGGCACGGACCGGCGATTGGAACATGTCGCAGATGCATTTCGCGCGGCAGGGAAAAATCACCGAAGAGATGGCCTATGTCGCCCAGATTGAAAAACTGTCGCCGGAATTGATTCGCGATGAAGTGGCTGCCGGACGCATGATTCTCCCGGCCAACGTGAATCATCCGGAGCTGGAGCCGATGGCGATCGGCGTGGCCTCCAGGTGCAAGATCAATTCCAATATCGGCAACTCCGCCATCACGTCCAACATCGACGAGGAATTGCGCAAGCTGCATACCTCGGTCCACTTTGGAGCCGATACGGTCATGGATCTTTCGACCGGCGGCGATATTCACACCATTCGCGAGGCAATTCTGCGCCACTCCCCAGTGCCCATCGGGACGGTGCCGATTTACGAAGCGCTGAGCCGGGTAAAAAAGCTCGAAGACCTGAACATCGATATCTATCTGGAAGTGATCGAGGAACAGGCCGAGCAGGGAGTGGATTACTTCACGGTCCACGCTGGACTGCTGGTGCAATATGTACCCATGGTTGCCAAGCGCATCACCGGCATCGTCAGCCGCGGCGGAGCAATTCTGGCGCAGTGGATGACGCACCACCACAAGCAGAATTTTCTCTACGAGCACTTCGACCGCATCGTCAAGGTGATGGCCAAGCACGACGTCAGCTTTTCGCTCGGGGACGGCCTGCGTCCCGGCTGCCTGGCGGATGCCAGCGACGAAGCCCAGTTTGCCGAGCTGAAAACTCTCGGCGAGCTGACCACCGTCGCATGGAAGTCCGATGTCCAGACCATGATTGAAGGACCGGGTCACGTGCAGCTCGACAAGATCAAGGAACAAGTTGAGAAAGAAGTCGAACTGTGCCACGCCGCGCCTTTTTATACGCTAGGCCCGCTGGTTACAGATATCGCGCCCGGGTACGACCACATCACCAGCGCGATTGGCGCGGCCATGATCGGCTGGTATGGCGCGGCCATGTTGTGCTACGTCACGCCGAAAGAACACCTGGGGTTGCCGAACGAAAAAGATGTGAAGGACGGCATCATCGCGTACAAAATTGCCGCCCACGCGGCGGATGTCGCCCGGCATCGCCCCGGCGCGCGCGACCGCGACGACGCCATCAGCCACGCCCGCTATACCTTCGACTGGGATAAGCAGTTCGCGCTCTCACTCGACCCGGAAACTGCTCGTTCCATGCACGACGAAACGCTGCCCGACGACTACTACAAGGAAGCGGCCTTCTGCTCCATGTGCGGGCCGAAGTTCTGCTCCATGAACTGGTCGAGCAAGGTGGATGAGTTCAACAAGCGCGAGCATGGTTTGGACAAGCGCGACATGACCCAGCTCGTCACCGAGCAGATGCTGGTGGAGCGGCGATAGACCAATTTTTTGCTCTCTAGCAGAAAACATCCACCTACTTCACGGCGCTTTGCTCCGCTCAGAACGGCAGTTTTTGGTTGGGGGCTAGTTGGAATGTCATCGCCTGGGTGACGCTCGTTTCTTCCTGCACTGAGCCGCGATTGACTGGCGGCCCACCCCTGAGTTTTCTAGCTGGCGCGCAATGTTCTATTGCCAAACCCGCACGTAATCGACATGGATGGCCCATCCATGGCCGCTCCCAATCTGCAGCACGAAGCCCGCACTGGTATCCAAATCGGAAAACACACCAGGAAACCCTCCTCTGGCCTGTGGGGATGTGGTTGTCGATGAATAGGTCACGTCCGCGGCTGAAATATGCTTCCCGTTGAAGTATCTCTGCACCCTACCTGTGCCGCCATTTTTGCGTGGAGGAACCCACAACGTGCCGAAAGTATTCATCCTGCTGAATGCAGGAGAGCCAAGGCTTGCATTCGCGACGCTAGGAATCAGTCCCGCACTGTTTCGATTGTTCGTCCAATCATGCATATCCATCCCATATCGATCTGCGCTGCTGAAATACTCGAAGAAATCAAGCTCTGGCTTGTTGCCACGGGCGCTATCCCGATCGTTGATCGCCAGCCATAGGTTGATGTCCTCAATCCAGAATGCCGGCCAATATTGAAATGGATAGACGAAAGAAGCGGCAGGCTTGAAGTTGGGATCGAACGACATGCGGCATTCAAAATATCCGCCGGTGGCGGCGATAGGGGTCCCTACGGTTCTCGGGGCCGATACGCCCTTGTAGCCGACATTGGTGAGCCATCCGCCGCTTTTCGCAGAGGGGACAAATGTGAGAATGGAATTGGCGATGGACACAGACGAGGGAGACTGAATAACCCCGGTGTGCATATTTCCGTCGGGACTGTCCTGCGGGATCATGGCATTCGCCATGTACCAGGTATAGCCAGGGGTCAGCGTGTTCTTGACATCGATTGTATCGAGTGAGAGAAAGTCGTCGGAAAAGGTCAGCCGATGGAAGCCATACTTTGCAGCCGGAGAGGGCGGTATGCGATCTCGATGGAGCCGCGCAACTTCACCTCCGTCTCCGAACCCATAAAAGGCCCTTGCCTCGCCCTGTAAAGCCGAAGCCAATACTGTGCTCGCGGCCATCGCACTGGAGTATTTTAGAATTTCTCGCCGGGTTGGTCGATGCATTGCCCGCTTGCCCATTTTGAATGTTCCTCCATCTCAGCACGATAATTTTCCGGGTCGGATCACACGAAACTTCGTTCCCACGATGATTCCAGTTTGCTCCTTGGCCGAGCCGCGATCCATGGCGATTTCCAGCAAGCCGGAACTGCCGACGATGGCGAACAACTCACCCGGCTCTGCCTCGGCGTAGAAGCGGCAAAAGCGCGTGATGCGCAGGCTGCCGAGTTCAACGGAGAAGTCTCTGAGGTCATTCGGCAAGTCGGTGGCCGCGAGGTTCGTCAGCAGGTTTCCAAAGCGATCAGCCTTCAGAATGATGCCTTCAATGGAGCCATCCGGGTTGTGAATCGGTTCCGGCACCGGCAATTGGATCAGGCCTTTGATCTCCGGGCCAAATGTCTCCACAACCACCGTGCCCCGCTCGATTTGTGCAGCCAGGTGCGCCGCCGCCGGGGCAAAAATATCCCGCCCATGAAAGGTGTTGCTCTGCGCAGGCAGCATGTACTGAGGATTTTCAATGGAGCGGCATCGAATTGTTCCTCCGTTGCGTCGCACATCCCTTTCAACCAGCGTCAGGGCGCCATTGTCGGGTGCGATAAACCAGGCATCGGCCATCCGGCAAAGAACCGGCTTGCGGTCTGAGCCCACCCCCGGATCGACGACGATGACATGGACCGTTTCGGCAGGGAAGTAGCGCCACGCCTGCCAGATGGCCAACGCGCCCTCCAGCACGTCGAAGGCCGGCACGCCGTGGGTGATATCGATGATCTGTGCCGCCGGACAAATGCCTGCGATCACGCCCTTCATGACGCCGACAAACGGGTCGCTGAGACCGAAATCGGTCGTGAGGCTGACGATAGGTCGAAGGATCATGGGCAGGGTCGCGATCTCAGGATCATGGAGGGCTGCTGCTCCGGTTCGGATGCCAAGTACAGGCAAAGCATGTTACTCTTAAGTAGACACTTATGCAGTGTAATCGACAATAAAGAGGGAGTAGCCACACTGTGCTGGCACCTGCAAAAAAAACCGACGTAATTGAGCGCTTTCGCACCCATGCGAGCGACACCGGAAGCCCGGAAGTGCAGATCGCGATTCTGAGCGAACGCATCACGGAGCTGACGGAGCACTTCAAGGCCCATGATAAAGACCATGCTTCGCGCCGTGGCTTGTTGATGATGGTGAGCAATCGCCGCCGTCTGCTGGATTACTTGAAGACACACGATACCGATCGCTACCGGGAAGTCATTGGCAAACTGGGCATCCGCAAGTAAGCGGCAGCGACGTTCCGCAGATACCAGGATTGCGAGCGTGGTTGAACCCAGGCACCGCGGCATCCGCGCGGAAGAGAACCGGCTCTGTTGGGCTGTTTCCGCGTGCACATCATCTCTCCCATCACCGCCGCCTGCCAACTTCCCCACGTTCCCGGTCGCCGCGGCGACCACTCACGCCCCTATACAGCAAGATTTGAGGATTCTATGAAACATGAAGTGACCGTCGAATTAGCCGGCGGCAAGCGACTTAATTTTGAAACTGGCCGCATGGCCAAGCAGGCTTCAGGGGCCGTACTGGCGACCCTGGGCGACACCGTAGTTCTGGCCACCGCCGTGGCTTCACCCGACGCCAGAGAGGGCATCGACTTTTTTCCTCTCACGGTCGATTATCGTGAATACGCGTATGCCGGCGGGCGCATCCCTGGCGGTTTTATTAAGCGGGAAGGCCGGCCCAGCGAGCGCGAAGTTCTTACCTGCCGCCAGATCGACCGCCCCATCCGCCCCTTGTTCCCGGAAGGCTTCCGCAATGAAACTCAGGTGATCGCGCTGGTCTTTTCCGCCGACAAGGAAAACGATCCCGACATCATCGGCATCAACGCCGCAGGCTGCGCGCTGGCGCTCTCCGACATTCCGTTTGGCGGCCCGGTCGGCGCAGTTCGCGTCGGTCGAGTGGATGGACAGTTCATCGTCAATCCGTCCTACGCGGAACTTCGCGCGGGCGATATGAGCATCACGGTCGTCGGCACCCCCGACGGCATCGTGATGATCGAATCCGGCGCCAAGCAGGTCAGCGAAGATTCCATCGTCGACGCCATCGAATTTGCTCACACCGAAATCAAGAAGATCTGCGCGGGCATCACGGAGCTGGTTGGCAAAGCCGGCAAGCCGAAGCACGAAGTGAAACCGGTCGAGTTCGATCAGGCCTATTACGACGGGCTCTATGCCAAGGTTGGCGATCGCCTAAAAGATGCGCTCGACACCCACAAGCATCCCAAGTCTGAAAGCCATGCTCTGGTCAAGCAGATCAAGGACGAGTTGAAGGCCGCTCTGGCGGCAGACGATCCGACCGCGCCGGCGAAGCTCTCCAAATATTACGAATCGCTCCGCGAAAACATCTTCCGCGATCAGGTCATCAAAGACCGCGTTCGTCCAGATCGCCGCCGGTTCGATGAAGTTCGCGAGATTACCATCGAAGTGGGCGTGTTGCCTCGCGTCCACGGTTCGGCACTGTTCACCCGCGGCGAAACTCAGGCCCTGGTCACCGCGACCCTGGGCACTTTGGACGATACCCAGCGGTTGGAAAGTTTCGAGGGCGAGCAGAGAAAAAGGTTCATGCTTCACTATAACTTTCCTCCGTTTTCCGTTGGGGAAGTTGGACGTATGACCGGTGTTGGCCGTCGCGAAGTCGGCCACGGGGCGCTGGCGGAGCGGGCAGTTTCCGCCGTTTTGCCCAGCGAAGCCGAATCCCCCTATACGGTCCGCATCGTCTCCGACATTCTGGAATCGAACGGGTCTTCTTCGATGGCCAGCGTCTGCGGCGCGAGTCTGGCCCTGATGCACGCCGGGATTCCGCTGAAAGCGTCGGTCGCTGGCATCGCCATGGGTCTGGTCAAGGAAGGCGACCAGTATTCGATTCTGACCGACATTGCCGGCGCGGAAGACCACTACGGCGACATGGACTTTAAAGTTGCCGGCACGCGCAATGGAATTACCGCTCTGCAAATGGACATCAAGATCGGCGGAGTCACGGGGCAGATCATGCGGGAAGCTCTGGCGCAGGCCCGTGCAGGCCGCATCTTCCTGCTGGACAAAATGGATGCGGTGATCAGCGAGGCGAAGGCGGAGAAGTCGGAGTTTGCTCCGCGCATCCACACCTTGCAGATTCCCGTCGACAAGATTCGCGATCTGATTGGGCCGGGCGGCAAAACCATTCGCGGCATCGTGGAGGCGACCGGCGTCAAGATCGACGTGGACGACACCGGCAAAGTCAACATTGCATCGTCCGATGCCGACGGTCTCCGTCGCGCAATCGAGACGGTCAGCAACCTGACCGCTGTGCCGGAGGTTGGCAGAACCTACCTTGGCAAAGTGGTCCGCCTGGCGGAGTTTGGCGCATTCGTCGAAATCTTCCCCGGTACCGATGGCTTGCTGCACATCAGCGAAATTGCCGAGCATCGCGTCCACGAGGTCACGGACGAGCTGAACGATGGCGATCAGGTGCTGGTCAAGGTGTTGGGTATCGAAGGCAACCGCATCAAGCTGTCGCGTAAGGCAGTCTTGAAAGAGCAACGCATTAAGTTGGGATTGCCGGATCCGAATGCCGGCGGCGATCGTGTCCCGGAGATGGCTGCGGCAGGGGAGCGTCAGCCCGCATCGAATGGCAGCACGATCGTGTTGGAAAGCGGCGACGACTTCAACGATGACGGTGGGGAATCGAGCGATGCGCCGAACTTCAATCGCGCCGAGAGTCCCCGTCCTCCCAGTTCGCCCGGCGGGCGTGGCCCTGGCGGCAACAACAACCGTCGTCGCCGTCGTCCCGGTGGGGGCGGTGGTCGGCCCGGCAGCGGTGGCGGCCGACGCTAGAATTGCATCCTCAATAGGGAAGCGGGCTGTATTTACTTCAACCAGCCCGCTCTTTCCTTTCAGGGCCTTGCTTCCGGAATTGCATCCGCTTCCTTCTTCCGCATGAAACCCCGCATCATTCTCGCCATGGTTGCGTTGTCCGTCATCTGGGGCAGCACATGGATGGCGATCCGCGTCCTTGTCATCGCAGTTCCGCCCATGCACAGCGCGTCGCTGCGTTTTCTGCTGGCCTCTGTGATTTTGTTGCCCATCATTCAGTGGAAACGGCTGCCATGGCCAACCGGCCGTGGACTGCGCGCCACGCTGTTGCTCAGTCTTAGCATGATCGCGGTTCCATCGGCGCTGACGTTCTGGTCGGAGCGGCGTCTTTCTTCCGGCCTCACTGCGCTGATCTTTGGCGCGATGCCGCTGATGACCGCGTTCCTGACTCCCTGGATGGCAGGACGGAGCGTGCCGCGAAGAGCGTGGCAGGCGATGATCGTCGGCCTCGGCGGACTGGGGTTGGTCATGTCCGGCGCCATCTCGACTTCACTGTGGCAGGCGCTTGGCACGATTGCCGTCCTGCTTGCAGTGCTGATGTACGCGGCTTCCTCGGTCTATGCCAAAGAAGCGCTCACCGGAGTTCATCCCTTTGTCAGCACCTCCATCCAGTTTTTTCTGGGAGGAATCTGGCTCGCATTGGCCAGTCTGGTCCTCGAACGCGGACAAACCTCCACCTGGAGCATGGCCGCCCTGAGCGCGCTAGTCTTCCTCAGCGTCTTTGCCAGCGCGCTTAGTTTTACGCTGTATTACTGGTTATTGCAGCAGATTGAGGCGTATCAGCTGACCAGTCTGCAACTGGTCGTTCCCGTTCTCGCGGTCGCGGAAGGCGCGCTCTTCATGATGGAGCCGGTACCGTGGACCATGATTGCCGGCGCGGCAATTGTGCTGGGAAGCATCGTGTTTGTGATGCGCGCACGGCGTGGGGACGAACAGGAGATTGGGCTCCAGTTGGAAAGTCATCGCCCGCCCAATCCTACGGAATAATTTCTTTCCGCTCCGTCCGCCAGCTCGCATAGGCGGCATCGAGCACACGCTGATTTTTCAGGCCATCCTCGCCAGGCGCGCGATAGCTTCCGCGCCCTTCGACGGCAGCGCTGAATGCGTCCAGCATCTGGCAGTAAGCATCCGCATTCGTCACTTGCCGGCTATCGAGAACTTTGCCGCTCTGCAATAGCTGCACGTCGACCAGACCCGTGACCGTGAGGCCGTTCTCGCTGCGGATCACGCCGGTTTCGCCAACAATCTCGACCAGTGTCCGATACTCGGAGCGAAAGCTGACCAGAATCGATCCAATCGTTCCGCTGCGAAAATCCATGGCGAGCGCCGCGCTGGCTTCGACGCCTCCAGACTTTGCGTCGCGATGGGCAACGGTGATCACCGCGGTCACATCGTCCCGCAAGACGTATCGCAGCGTGTCCAGGCAGTGAATGCCGACGTCTCCAATGGGGCCGCCGCGGGCCAGGGAAGGATCGTAGATCCAGGTGCGGAGACTTTCTTCGCTCTGAAAATAGAAGTGAGCGCTGGCAAAAACAGGCTTGCCAATTCTGCCTGCTTCCACCCAGTCGCGGATCAAGTTGACGCTGCGGTTATAGCGAAAATTCTGCGCCACTCCGAACGGAACATTTGCTTTTCGGGCAGCAGCCAGCATTTGTTCCACTTCTTCAACATTCATCGCAAGGGGCTTTTCGCACAACACCGGCTTGCTGTGCTCGAAAGCCAGCAGGCTGTCGCGCATGTGGAACGCATCGGGCGATGTGACGAACACAGCATCCACATCCGGCGACGCACACAACTGCTCGGCCGTGGCAAAGACAGTTTCAATGCCGTAGTCGCGGGCATTGGCCTTCGCCTTATCGAGATTCCTGCGCCAGATGCCGGAAAGTTTCGATGTCTTTGCACCCGCAAACGCAGGCACCGCGCGCCTGACGCCATGCAATCCGAATCCTAGAATGCCGTAGCGGACCATGCGCGCCTCTCAATTGTTTTTGTAGGATTCCAGTTTCGCGGTCCACAGCAAGAAATGCAGCAGATTCCCTTTTTCCGCAAAGAAAAACTTCCAGAAGATGCGCGCGTTGATGGTTCCGGCAGGGATGCCGGAATAGGTCTCAATGCGCCAGCGAAGATACGGGCTGCGCCAGGGGCGCAACCAGTGTCCGCGCAGCGCATACCAACCGAATCGAATAGGCGCCAGAAAGTTTCGCATTGCGTTTTACCGGTTGATCGATTCGATTGCCGTTACGATCCTGGTGAAAATACGTTCCGGCTACGCCGTAACTTCCGCAGCCGGTTCTTCGCTCTCACGGAAGACATTGCCGATGCGGCGAATTTTTGCTCCCACGCCGCGCAGCTTTTCTTCAATGCGTTCATAGCCACGATCGATATGGTAGACGCGGTCGATAATGGTTTCACCCTCCGCTACCAGCGCTGCCAGTACCAGGGACGCGGACGCGCGCAGGTCCGACGCCATAACGGCAGCCGCGGACAATGGCGACTTGCCGATCACCGCGGCGGTGCGGCCCTCCACGCGAATGTTTGCGCCCATGCGGACCAATTCCTGCACATGCATAAATCGGTTCTCAAAAATGTTTTCCGTCACCAGCGACATTCCATCCGCCTGCGTTGCCAGCGCCATAAATTGTGCCTGCATGTCGGTAGGGAAGCCGGGGTACTCTTCGGTGGAGATATTGGCGCCACGCAGCGGTCCCGAGGCGCGGACTCGGATTGAGTCGGTCCCCAGGTCGCACAACGCGCCAACCTCTCTCAACTTTTCGATGACGGAGGAAAGATGCTCCGGATTGCATCCAGTCAGAGTGAGATCGCCGCCGGTGATGGCTCCCGCAACCAGAAACGTGCCTGTTTCGATACGATCAGGATGGATGCGATGTTTTGCTCCGTGCAGTCGCGGCACTCCTTGCACGCGAATCGTAGGAGTTCCCGCGCCTTCAATCTGCGCGCCCATGGCAGCCAGCAATTTGGCCAGGTCTGTCACTTCCGGCTCGCGCGCACAATTTTCCATGCAGGTTTCGCCTTCGGCCAACACCGCAGCCATCAACAGGTCTTCCGTGCCGGTCACGGTAATTTTGTCGAAGACGATGTGGGCGCCATGCAGGCGTTTCGCGCGGGCCTCCAGATAGCCATGTTCCTGGGTGATCTCCGTGCCCATGGCCTGCAGCGCCTTGATGTGCAGGTCGATCGGCCGTCCGCCAATGGCGCAGCCGCCTGGCATGGCCACACGGGCCATGCCGGTGCGGGCAATCAGCGGCCCGAGTACCAGCGAGGAAGCGCGCATGGTTTTTACAATTTCGTATTTCGCCACCGGGTCTGACAGCAGGGCGCAGCGAATGCGGGTACGGTGATGCGCCCGGCCATATCCCAGCTCGACCTCTGCGCCCATGGAGACAAGCAGCTTGCGTTCCGTCTCAATGTCGCGGACGTCCGGAATATTTTCCAGCGTTACTTCCTCTTCTGTCAGAATAGCCGCAGCCATGCAGGGAAGCGCGGAGTTCTTGGCCCCGCTGATGCGGACCGCGCCGCGAAGAGGTGTCCCACCGCGAATGACGAACTTATCCATTGATCCACCTAATCATGCATTTTTCTTTTTCGCGATGCAGGGTATCAGCAGCGTCAACGCGTCTTGCAACACTACAGATCCAGCGTGGTGTCTTCAATCGCGCGGCGAACATTTCCATCCGACTTCGCCAGCCGGCGTACAGCTTCCTGCTTGTCGACCCTGGCTTTTAACATCACCAGCGCAATGGGAACGCTTTTTCCAGCCGCCTTCATGGTGCGAATCGCGGTTTCCTGGTCCACGTTGCAAGACTGCTTCAGGATGCGAAGTCCGCGCTCGACCAGCTTGGAGTTTTTCATGTGCAC
The DNA here is from genome assembly GCA_052142955.1 of Acidobacteriaceae bacterium. GTDB lineage: Bacteria > Acidobacteriota > Terriglobia > Terriglobales > Acidobacteriaceae > JAKAAZ01. The sequence goes on from JBKQVW010000073.1 coordinate 32,986, forward strand.
GTTCACCATCAGGTTTCCGTACACATAGCCCAGGCGGGTCATGGCGCCGGTCGTGATCATGTTCAGAATCATTTTTTGCGCGGTGCCGGCCTTCATGCGGGTGGACCCTAACACCACTTCGGGTCCAACTTCCGCGACAATCGTCACATCGGCAACGGTAGTCAGCTCAGAATTGTGATTGCAGGTGACTGCGGCGGTCTTCGAGCCTCGTCCTCGGGCATACTCGAGCGCGGCGACCACATACGGCGTGCGCCCGCTGGCGGAGACGCCAATCACGATGTCCTTGCGGGTTGGGCGACGCCGGGCGATATCACGCTGGCCCAGTTCGCGGGAGTCCTCATTCGCTTCCATGGAGGAAGCCAGCGCCTTCGGCCCACCGGCCATGATGTACTGCACCGTCTGCGGCAACGTCGAATAGGTAGGGGGAATTTCCGAGGCGTCCAGAGCGGCGATGCGCCCGCTGGAACCCGCGCCGACATAAATCAAGCGGCCGCCGTCACGCAAACATCGGGCAACATTGTCGATCACGGTGGCAATCTCCGGCAGAGATTTCTTTACCGCAGCGGCAATCTTCGCGTCCTCATGGTTGATGATGCGGGCGATCTCGAGTGCGGATTTTGTATCAAAGCCCTGCGACGCCTCGTTCGCACTTTCCGTCGTCAGGGTTTCCAGAGGAGCGATCGAATCTTTTCCGGTGCTTTCAGTGTGTGTGGTTGGTGTGTCGACGGTGTGAATTCCATTTCCCATAATCTTCAAAAAACCACCTCAAGTCTGACCCTTCCATCTCGATTGTATCGCCTTGCATACCCGTAATGCAGCAGCTATTCACACCCCGCGTCGCAGGGGAAGGTCCGAAGACGCATCCCAGCCCAGTTCCCGCATCACGGCGTCGTGAAACCGCGGCCGCACATTCTTGATCTCTCCCGACAGGGGCCCGTGAGCATTTCCAGGGTAGGTGCGGTTGGTCAACAGCACTACAGACAAGTCTTTGTCGAAATCCATCCAAAGGGAAGTTCCCGTATAGCCAAGATGGCCCACGGAATGTGCGCTGAAAAATCTCCCGGAGGACGAGGGCGAAGTCGGCGTGTCCCATCCCAAAGCCCAGCTGGAAGCCGCAGGCGTCTTCTGACGCTCGGTAAGCAGGGAAACCGTCTCCGGGCGAAATAGCCTGCCGCCACCGTGCAGCAAGCAGTCTGCCAGGCGCAAAATATCCGCAACGTTGGAGAACACTCCGGCGTGTCCGCTGATTCCTCCCAGCCTCCAGCAATTCCCATCGTGAACTTCGCCTTGCAACACGCGCTGACGAAAATGATCCGCATCCACTGTCGGCGGGATCGACGGCCTTCGTTCGACAGGCGGGCAATACAGGGTAGAGTTCATTCCCAGCGGAGCGAACACTTCGCGACGACAATAGCTGTCCAGCTGTTCCCCGGCGATCGTTTCCAGCAGGCGACCAAGGAGAATGAACCCAATGTCGGAATAGACGGCCCGGCTTCCAGGAGCCGACTCGAGTGGCATGCACAGGCAAGCATCGAACAGTTCCGACGCGGTGCGACAGCTTTTGTAGAGAGGCGCATACGCCGGCAGCCCGGAACAATGCGCCAGGAGCATTCGCGCCGTAATTTTTTGTTTCAAGGCGGCAGGGACCTCCGCTACGGCATCGCCACGAAGAAACTCCGGCAGCCGCTGGCCAACCGGTTCTTCCAGATCCAACTGGCCGCGCTCCCATAGCAGCATCGCCATCGACGTGGTCGCCATCGCTTTGCTGACGCTTGCCATGTCAAAGATGGTGTCTGGCTGGGTCCGTGGCGAACCGAGCTGATACGTGAAGCAGCCGACGGATTCTGTCGCGAGTTGCTCACCGCGTTGCAGAACCCCGAAGGCCGCTCCAGGAAAAACACGCTGGCCGATCGCATCCGCCAGCACCGAGGTTGCAATAGGGAAACGGGACATGAGAAGAGGCGATCGCACCTTCAACCTAGCCTAGCAGTTTGAAGGGCAAAAAGCCTGGAAAGGCGAGGGTTAAGGTCAATTCAATCGACGTTACAGAATACATGTTATCGGACATACAATATCCCCGGAAACGGATGGTTTGCTGGTTCCATTTTGACACTCTCTGGGCCTCCGTACCGATATGAAACCTGCCCTGGTTCACCGCGCCCGATCCTCGTGGTCTTCCTCATCGCTCCCGTGCAAACTACGCATGTTGGTGCTTCCTTTCCACCACGCGAGGCATTCCCCCCATGCTGCCACAATTTCGCCCACGGTTTCTGTCCGCAGCTCACTGCGTCGTCCTTGCTCTGGTTGCCGCACTCCCTGTATCGCTGCAAGCGTTGCCGAACCCCGTTTCCGTTCTATTGCAGATCAATCGGGTCGCAGGTTCGCCGCTCGGGCTCCCTGGGGGCTCCGTCGAAACGGGACCCGCGCTCCTCAGCCTTCTCAACCAGCCCGAAGGCGTTGCCATCGATGGAGCCGGAAATCTTTACATCGCCGACACGGGCAACAATCAGATCCAAAAAATCGATGCCGCGACCGGCCTCCTCACCACCGTGGCCGGCAATGGTCAACAGGGCTACAGCGGAGACGGACTGGCGATCAATGAGGAATTGAACCAGCCAGGCAGCGTTGCCATCGACGCCCACGGAAATCTCTATATCGCCGATACGGACAATGGGATCGTCCGTATGCTCAATACGGCGACAGGCATGATGATCACAGTCGTCGGGACTCCGAACATAACGGTGTACAGTCCAAACCTTGGCGATGGCGGGCCCGCAAGCGAGGCCCAACTGCAGTATCCGGCGGCATTGGCATTCGATTCAGTTGACGACCTGTATATTGCCGATGCTGGAGACAATCGTATCCGCGAAGTCTCCGCGGCAACCAGAGTGATTACGACCGTGGCGGGCACAGGCGTCGCTGGATACAACGGCGACAATATTCAGGCCACCCAGTCGGAGCTGAACAACCCGACTGGAATCGCCGTGGACGCGGCGGGCAATCTCTTCATTGCAGACTCGGCCAATAACCTGATTCGTGAAGTCAACGCCCAATCCGGCGTCATCACTACCGTAGCTGGAGTTCCAGTCTCTCCCGGCGGCTACAACGGCGACAACCAGCAAGCGACGCTGGCAACATTGAATTTTCCCACCGGAATCGCGATCGATTTGGATGGGCAGATTTATTTTTCCGATCGAGCGAATAGTCGCATTCGCAAGATCGACACCGCCGGAGTCATTTCGACGCTGGCTGGGAATGGCACAGCGGGACTTTCCGGAGATGGCAACCTTGCCTCCACTGCAGAAGTAAATTCTCCCGGCGGCCTGGCCGTCGATCATGAAGGCCATCTCTACCTCGCCGACTCCGGGAATAATGCGGTCCGCCTGGTGTCGAAGGGGCTCAACTTCCCTGCCGTTGAAATTGCTGCTCCAACTCCCGTCACGCACACAATTTTTCTTGGTCTCAATCAATCCGTTGCGCTATCGAACCCGACGATAGCAGCGGCAGAAATTCCGCCGGGATCGCAAGCGCCGACACAGCCACAGGAATTTTCCGTGGGGAGCATTACCGGCTGCACCGCGGATGGAATCACCGCCAATCCGCTCGGATCCATTTGCGCGGTTACCGTCACCTTTGTTCCCAGCTATCCCGGAACGCGATCCGGCGCCATGGAATTTACGGCGAACGGGTTTCCGACAACTTTGGGACTCTACGGGATCGGCCTGGGGCCGCAGGCGGTTGTTCTACCCGGAATTATCCAAACCATCCTTTACAGCACCGACATGTACAACGGAACCGCATTTGCGGAGCCGGAACGAATGGCTGTCGATCCAGCAGGTAATGTCAATGTCGCGGATCCGACCAGCAACGTTGTATGGAGCTTGCAGAATCGCAACGGCGCGTCTCCTACTATCGTCGCGGGAGGCGGCGCGCTTGCACCGGCTCAAGCGAACGGTGGTCCGGCTGTCGATGCGGCACTCGACCAGCCCAACGCTGTGGCCCTTGATGCGGCAGGAAATCTCTATATAGCGGAAACTGGCGCGAATCTGATACGCGAGGTAAATCTTGCCACCGGCATCATTACCACCGTTGCCGGGACTGGGGTCGCCGGATATTCGGGCGATCAGGGTGCAGCCATCAACGCGACCCTTCGTGCTCCCGCCGGAATCGCCGCCAACGCAGTCGGGGACCTGTTGATCGCGGACACCGGCAACAACGTGATTCGACGCGTGTACGCGCTTTCTGGAACAATTGCCACCGTTGTGGGCAATGGCACCGCGGGATACTCCGGAGATGGCGGCGATGCCCTGCAGGCAGAGTTGCAAAATCCACAAGACGTTGCCGTCGATCCAACAGGCCGCCTGTACATCGCCGATACAGGCAACAGCGTCGTACGTACTGTTGATCCCGTCACAGGCCTCATCACAACCGTCGCCGGCAACGGAACCGCCGGATTTACCGGAGATGGCGCCGCTGCGGTCAACGCGGAACTGAATGCTCCGGCTGGTGTTGCAGCCGATGCTGCCGGCAACCTCTATATCGCCGACACCGGCAACGCGCGTGTGCGCAAGCTGTATTCGAAAAGCGGAATCATTGTGACCCTGGCAGGTTCCGCCCTGATGGGCGACGAAGGGGACAGCGGGCCGGCCAATGCAGCGGTACTTTCTTCTCCGTCGGGAGTAGCCGTGGATTCGCTTGGCCAGGTTTTGATCTCCGACCCCGGAAACGACACGGTTCGTCGCGTGTCGCTCGACACTCCCACGCTCGACTTCGGATCGGAAGTGGTCGGAGGCACCACGGCAGCGCAGACAGATTATCTCTCGAATATCGGCAATCAACCGCTCGCGATCGCTCAGTTTCTTGCTCCACCCGTTCCCATGGATTTTCAAATGGGCGCCGATGCCGCGCAATGTTCTGTTGGCAACCTCGTCGCGGGCAGTTTGTGTGACCTCAGCTTTGTATTCCAACCTACAGTTGTCGGACCCATCACCGAAGATGCCTGGATTGCGGACAATTCTCTGAATGCGACGGGAGCGCAGCAGTACGTGACGATGACAGGAAATGGGACCGCCAACACAATGGTCGCGACCACCACCACGGTCACTGTCAATCCAGCAACGGCAATGTACGGAACGCCCGTGGTGCTGACGGCAAATGTTACCAGCGGAGCAGGCTCGGTCATCAACGACAACGTAGAATTTTCCATTAATGGAATTGAGGTCGGCGCAGCCGCGCTGTCAGGCTCCGGCACGGCCACCGTCACATTGCCCGCGGCACCCACTGGAACCGACATCGTGACAGCCACATTTGCCGCCCAGGGCAACGACCAGGCGAGCAGCGGAACAGCCAGCCTGGTGGTGACGCCGGCCAACTCGCAGATTTCGTTGACCGCCTCCGCCACGCAAATACGTCTGGGCCAAAACGTGATCTTTACCGCGAATGTGGCCACCACCACCACCGGCATGCCCACAGGAACGGTGGTGTTTTTGAATGGAAGCGCGCAGATTGGCGAGGCGCTGCTGAGCGCGACTGGACAGGCCATTCTGAATACTCAGAATTTGCCTGCTGGCACCGACACAATTACAGCCCAGTATCAAGGCGATAGCAACTTCCAGCCAGTCACTTCCAGTTCTGTAACTGTGACAGTTGCCGATGATACGTTGACCATGACGGCCAGCCCGACTCTGCTCACCATCTCCGCCGGAAAGACCGGTCAGACCACGCTGACCCTGACGCCAAAGAACGGCTTTGCCGGTACGGTCAGCCTCTCCTGCGCGGGCCTGATTCAGGGAGCGACCTGTCAGTTCAGTTCGCCCACCGTGGTATTTTCCGCGCAAACGCAGACGCCTCAAACCGTCACACTCGTCATCAATCCAAATACGATAGCCACGGCTGGATTCAGGCTGCCGTCCAAGCCAGGTACAGTCCTGCAGCTGTTCCTGCTTCTGCTCGGGTTTGTTGCCATGCTGCTGCCGTTTTTCTCCAGACGTCGATCGGTAATGCTTGGCTGGGGCCGCATGTTGCTGGTGATTCTCTGTCTTGGAATCGGAACGCTCTCGGGATGCAAGAGCATCTCGCCTCCAGCGCCCGTTTCCGACGGAATCACCGTGCAGGCTTCCATGCCATCCAGCGGCGTACTGACGACCGCACAATTGGAGGTTGACATGGCGCAGTAGCTGATTGTGGGCAACAGTTCCTGCAGCCGCGACTGCCCCGGTAGCTGTTGCCGCTATCTCCTGGAACGCGTTCCTCGCATGCAATAATTGGAACGTGTTGGATCCAGCCGAGGTGCGATGAAACGAGCCATCAAGGGGCTGCTGCTTTCGCCTGCTGCCAAAACTTTCGTCGACAAGGTTGAGGCTGCCGTCCCGCTTATCCGCAAATGGCATCGCTTCGAGTACGAACAACATTTCCTGCGCGTGGCCGAGTGGGGGCGCCTTTTCTCCGGTGTCTATCCGTCGTTCGCCGCCGCAAACGCGGCCATCCCGGCCGGACACAACAATAGCTACGACAATCCGGCATCCGCGACCTTCCTGGGTTACAAGAGTTCCATCCGCTCCAGCGATTATCCGGTCTTGTTTTGGCTTGCGAAGCTGTTGCCGCAAAATCCGCGCGTGTTCGATTTTGGCGGCTACCTCGGCATCTCCTATTATTCGTTTCAAAAGCTTCTTGATTATCCGCCGAACCTGGAATGGACCATTTATGATGTTCCCGCTGTCGTCAGCGCGGGAACCAAACTGGCCGAAGAGAAGGACACTCGCCGGCTGCTTTCCTTCACCACGTCCTTGGAGCGGGCACAGGAGTTCCCTCTTTTTCTATCGTTTGGATCGTTTCAGTTTCCAGAATCGACCTTCGCGGAAATCTTCGGCAAGCTTTCCACGCGTCCGGCGCATGTGCTGATCAACAAGCTGCCGTTCACCGAGCACAAAACTTTCTACACCCTGCACAATATGGGGCCGGCGCTTGCTCCCTACCGCATCTCAAATCAAGATGAATTCTTACAGTCGGCCTACGACCTGAACTATGAGCTGGTGGATAGCTGGGAAAATCCGGAGTTCGGCTGCTACATTCCGTTCCATCCGGACCATTGCGTGCGCGCCTTCAGCGGAATGTATCTGCGGCAAAAATCCGCAGCACCGATCAGTTAAGATACCGATTCGCGGGAACCAGGACGCCGCCTCGCGGATGATCGATGCATCGGTAGCTGGACGCAGATTTTTCATCGCCCCCAATGTACTTCGGAAACTTTGGGTAGGGGCAGATGGGTCTCTGGAACAGAATTCCCTTCGCAGGGACATCGTCGACAAACGTGGTTGCGATGATGGTGTCTGGAGCGACGCCTTGTTCCACCCAGCGAACCAACGCGGTCAAAATATCGTGCTCGCTATCCAGGGGCAGTGCCTGCTGTAGATCCTGGCCGAAATCATGCAGGCCCGGACCATCGCCGCAATGCGCCATTCCCGGCACGAGAAAATAGCGAAAAAACTTCCCAGTCTGCTTGAGACCTTGTTGCGGTCCCATTCCCCCCGCATCCGGAAGTTGACGTTGCTGCGCTTCGACCACCCTCTCGTAATAATTCAGCGCATCCGGATACGGAACCAGCGGGTCAGCCGTCCCGGTGAACATCAGGAGTTTTCCACCGCGTTTTTGCATGCGGCTTAGATCAGGATTGTTTGCATTCAGGATCGACGCTAGCTTTTTATCCATCCAATCCTGGTCGCGGCCGAAGTCGAACTTGAGATAATCGAAATTCGCTCCAAACACCCACCGGTACGGATACAGCTCCTTTGACATGATGCTGAAATCCTGCTGTCTCACAATCCCCGGCGCCACATTTCCGTTTTGCGAGTCTTCACTTCCGAAAGGAATGGGCGTGTAAATTCTTTCGCCGGTTCTGGGATTGGTGGGTCCAGCATAGATTTTCTTCAGCGTTGCCAATTCCACGGGGGTCAGACAATTGGTATGGCTGTTCCCCTGGCATTTCGGGAGTGTGTCGGGATCAAATTTTCATTCTCTTGGGTCGGTAAGAAAATCGTCGCCTGGCGCGCCTCCGTCCTTGCCCACGCAGGCGGCCAAGACAGACTTGGTGATGAACGCAACGGTTTCCGGCGAGAGATGAACGCCCGGGGCCAGGTTCGTCACTTGCATGTTCCATAGCAATCCCGTGTGGACGTGGGTGCGATTGTTTGCCGGGGCGCCTGCGATGATCCCGTTATAGTCATCGGGAAACCGCTGCGCTTCCATCAGCGCCTGCCCGCCGCCTGTTGAGCAGCCAACGAAATAGGAACGACTCTCCGGCTTCTCGTAGTACCTCTCCAGGATTTGTTTGGAGACCGACGTCATCTCATGGGTCGAACGATAGCCGAAATCGATCCATCGCTCCGGGTGACCCACCGCGGTGTTGGCATTCGGAGACGTCCCCATGTCCGTGTTCGCCGTCGCATACCCGCGCTGTATCCCTGAAACAAGTGCGTGATAGTCGATCTTCCCTGCCCCGCCGCCGTTGCCGGTGCCAAGAAACCTGCCGTTCCAATCTTGTTCCGGCATCCATAGTTCAATTTTGATGTTCGAATCGGGTGTCGGTCGCAGCGTGGCTGCGACACGGCAAAATGCAGGTAGGCCGGCAATGGCTGAACTCTCTCCAGCCAGAGTAAACCTTCCAGTATCGATGAATTTTGCAGCAATAATTGCGACGCCATCGAGCTTCAGGCCGGCGATCGCCTGGCAACGTCCAGCCGCATCGGTGTTCGCGGCATAGGCAGAAAGTGAAACAGTCAGCGCACCCATCGCCAGCACGCACACCTGGCACGTTGCCCGCAGACACCGGCTGGTACGAAACGGCACCGCGTTTTGCTTCATGCGCAGACCCTGCTGTGGTGACCCCGGGAAGACTCGAACTTCCGACAAACAGTTTAGGAAACTGCTGCTCTATCCACCTGAGCTACGGGGCCACATTATCAGCATGGTAGCATTCGCGACGGGTTGAAATCTGCGATTGTAGATCAAGGCAAATATCCAGCGGGCAAGTTTCGACCGCAAAGCAATCCATTTGCAGACGAGTCCACCGATCCCGGAGAGACACTGCGCTGCGAGCAGATTGGGAATGCCTTCTCAAAACGCTTTGGAGGACAGGAAAATCTTGCGACTCCTTCAGCACCGGATCATTTGGGAGCTCTGGCAAGCACAGCGTACTGGCCACCGAAGGGTACTTTGCCAAGCATCCTCTCCGCGTGCCCCACTCGATGGAAGATTTTCTCGGGAAGATAGAGAAAATAATCGGTGCTGAGAATTTCAAAGCCGGCCCGCTGCAGCAATGCCCTGGTCTCTCGCGCCGACAGCAGCTCCGCATCCACATCGACCGGACACCTCCGCACGATGGCTCGTGTGACGGGATTCCAGGGATTGTGTTCCACGATGCAACACAATCCACCCGGCGTCAGCACGCGCCGAATGTCCCCCGTGAGCAGTTCCCTTGCCGGTCCGTGAACATGGTGGTAGACACACACGGCTGTGACAAAATCAGCGGAGGCATCGTTGAAGGGCAATTCCGATATGGATGCCTGATGCTTTACGCGAAATGAACTTACCTCGGAGATCATGCCTGCGGAGGGATCGCACCCCATGGCCTGTGCGAAATTGCGGCCCGCCAGTTCCAGCAAGTCTCCCTGCCCGCAGCCAACGTCGAGCCATCTCTGAGCCGCTACATCGATGCCCGTGCGCTTCAAGATGTTCTGTAGAAGAAGCCATTTTCTACGATGAAAATGGAGGGGATCCTGCGCGAATCGATTTCGAGTTGGGTCGTCAAGAAGCTCTGCGTAGGAAGGCGCATACTGGTCGAATTCTCTCGGTGTCTTATCGCTGGTCTGCATGGTCGTCCTCCCTTCGTTCCATGATACGGAGGCCATCCGGCCGTTATTCCCCAACTGGAAGACCGTCTATTCCGAGAACATGCCTTGGCTGTGCGGATCAATAGCGAATGTCCGCCATCCACCGAGTGACTTCCTGCTGCTGCTCCGCAGTCAACGGCAGCAGCGGCAGACGCGCGCGGCCGCCATAATAGCCGTTCAGATCACAGGCGAATTTCAAGCCCGGCACGCCCATCTGTCCACCTACAATGCCCGAAGCGGTACGAATGCGTTCCTGTTTCTCCTGGGCCAAACCATCATCGCCTTCCTTCCATGCCATCCATATCTCGCAGCAACATTGCGGAGCGCAGGTCCCAAAAGCAACGACGGCGCCGGAGGCCCCCTCGCGAAACGCCGCGTGCATTGTGCCGGCGCTGCCGGTTAAAACAGAGAACCCCACTTCCTTCTGCCGCGTCTTCATGGTCACGGGAGGCGCTGCGACGGCAAGCGCGGAGTTTCCCTGCTGCAGCGCGTCCGCGGCAACGAATCGTGTCGCGGAGTCTGCCGGCTGAGGCGCGAGCATCCTCTGCGTGACAGCAGTGAACGTTGTCGTCACAGTCACCGTTCGCTTTACAAACTGGGTTGCCTGCACAATGGCGGCAATCCTCTCCAGACTCCCGCTCGATTCTTTGATTCCGAGGATGTTCGGATGGTGCGCCAGCTCCACGATCACCTCCACGGGCATGTCGTACTCCGTGAAGAAGGGCACATTGTAGAGCAGCACCGGCAGCGGAGAATGGTCCGCGACCGTTCGATAGTAGGTCAGCATCTCGAGCTGCGGCCCTTCGCTGCGATGCAGTTGTCTCCGGTAAAAATGCGGCGTGCGAACCAGGACCACGTCGTACTCGAGCGAAGCGGCGGTCTCCGCCATCAGCAGAGTTTGCCGGACGCTTTCCTGACCCACCCCCGCGATCATGACTTTCTCCGGCGAAGCGGCGGCAATCGCCGTGGTCAGAACTTCCCGCTGCTCGTCCGTACCCAGCATGACCGCTTCGCCGGTCGAGCCCAGCACCACCATGCCAGCCAGTTGGGTCCGGGAGTAGAGCGCGACATTGTGCTCCAGCTTGCGCAAGTACAGCCGGCCGTCGGGGTAAAAAGGGGTCGTAATGGGCGGAAAAATTCCTTCAAGCAGCATCGTGACTATTATTGTAGGCGAAGCGATTTCCCGGCTGGAACTTTTCGCTCCGGCTGTGCGTATTTCTCTTTGAGGTCGTGGGCAGAAACCGGTGGTACGTGTTCGGCCATTTTTAGCGCTTCGATGGCCGCATTGTTCTACTCGGTTTGGAATGGAGGTTGTGCGATGAAATTCCTGCTGTGGTGTGTGCTGCTGATTCTATGCTGGCCGCTGGCCCTGTTCGCGCTGGTGTTGTATCCGATCGTGTGGCTGCTTCTGTTGCCCTTCCGGATCGTAGGCATTGCCGTTCACGGTGTACTGGAACTGGTCGCAGCCTTGATCCTCCTGCCCGCGCACTTGCTCCGCGCGATATAGGCTAGACACCCGCTGTAATCCTCGCTGCATGGAGGTGTTGCAGCGCATTCACAGAAATTTCCTGCTGCTGCAGGGCCACGATTCCGCCCGCCGCAGCACGTGCGGCGCCAAGGGTGGTGATGGTAGGAATGCGCTGCGTGACAGCGGCCCGGCGAATAGCTTTCTCGTCGAAGAATGTATCCTGTCCGCGCGGTGTGTTGATGATCAACTGAATCCTGTCGCCTTTGATCAGGTCGACGACATTGGGGCGCCCTTCCTTCACCTTGAAAACCCGCTCCACGACGAACCCGGCCTTCTCCAGCACATCCGCGGTGCCATGGGTCGCGACCAGCTTGAATCCAAGCTCGACAAACTGCAGCGCCAAGGCTGCGACGGCCGGCTTGTCATGGTCGTTCACGCTCAAAAAGATGGTCCCCTTGACCGGCAGTTTTTGTCCAGCCGACAGCTGCGCTTTCGCGAAGGCTTCGCCAAAGCTGTCGGCCACGCCCATCACTTCGCCGGTCGATTTCATTTCCGGGCCCAGCACGGTATCGACCCCGGGAAACTTGTTCCAGGCAAACACCGGCGACTTCACAAAATAGTGCGCGCCCGTTTCCAGTACGGCTCCGCGCTCAACGGCATCACCGAGGAATTCACGCAGCTTGCGGCCCGTCATCAACCGCGCGGCAATCTTGGCCAGCGGAACGCCGGTCGCTTTCGACACATACGGGACCGTACGCGAAGCCCGCGGATTCACTTCAATCACGAACACGTTCTCGCGCTGCACCGCAAACTGAATGTTCACAAGTCCAATCACATTCAACGCCCGCGCCAGTTTATGCGTGTGTGCACGAATGGTCGCCAGCACCTTCTCCGACAGATCGACACTCGGCATCACGCAGGACGAATCTCCGGAGTGAATGCCGGCCTCTTCAATATGCTGCATGATGCCGGCAATGACCACGTCGTCGCCATCCGCCAGCGCATCGACGTCCACCTCGATGGCGTCTTCCAGAAAATGGTCGATCAGGACCGGCCGCTGCTGCGAATATTCGACCGCCTCCCGCATGTAGTGTGTGACCGCTTCGTCGTCATAAGCAATCACCATCGCCCGCCCACCCAGCACGTAGGAAGGCCGCACCAGCACGGGATATCCCACTCGCTGCGCTCCGGCAACAGCTTCCTCCACGCTGGTCGCCAGCGCGCCCGGCGGCTGCGCAATCTTCAAATCGTCGAGCAACTTGCCGAAGCGCTTGCGATCTTCCGCCAGGTCAATCGACTCCGGCGAGGTGCCGATAATTGGCACTCCCGCAGCCTTCAATGGCAACGCCAGGTTCAGTGGAGTCTGTCCGCCGAACTGCACGATCATCCCAATCTGCGCGCCGGAAGCAGCTTCGTGCTCGTAGACTTCCAGCACATCTTCGTACGTCAGCGGCTCAAAATAGAGTCGGTCGCTGGTGTCGTAATCCGTCGAAACGGTTTCTGGATTGCAGTTGACCATGATGGTTTCATAGCCGTCTTCCTTCAGCGCAAAGGCGGCATGGCAACAGCAATAATCGAACTCAATTCCCTGCCCAATCCGATTCGGTCCACTTCCAAGAATGATCACCTTTTTCTTCTGGGTAGGCGTGGCTTCATCTTCCTCGTCATAGCAGGAATAAAAATAGGGCGTGAAACTTTCGAACTCCGCCGCGCAGGTATCGACCAGTTTGTAAACCGGCTTCAACTTGTGTTTCAGCCGAAGTTCACGCACTTTCACGGCCGCGTCCGGTCCTTCCATGCCCCACACATCCGCCAGCCGTGCATCGGAAATCCCCATGCGCTTGGCTTTGCGCAACAGCTCCGGCGAAATCTTTTCGTAGGTCGTTTCGCCCAGTTCCCCCACGCACTCGGTAATCTCTTTGATCTGCTGCAGAAACCATGGGTCCATGGAGGTCATCCACGCAACTTCGCGCACCGACTGACCGCACCGAAACGCATAGCGAATGTATGCCAGCCGATCTGGATGAGGCGTGACCAGACGCTGCGTCAATCGACGCGGCTCAATCACTTCCGCGCTGATCGCTCGTCCCGTTTCGAGCGAACGCATCGCTTTCATCAACGATTCTTTGAAGGTCCGGCCAATGGCCATCACTTCGCCGACTGACTTCATTTGCGGTCCCAGGCCCTCGTCGGTACCGGGGAATTTTTCGAATTGCCACTTGGGAATCTTTACGACGACATAATCGATCGTCGGCTCAAAGCACGAAGGCGTTTTCTGCGTAATGTCGTTTGGGATTTCATCCAGCGTGTAGCCGACAGCAAGACGCGCGGCAATCTTCGCAATCGGGAAGCCTGTGGCCTTCGAAGCCAGCGCCGAGGACCGCGATACGCGCGGATTCATTTCAATCACGACCAGGCGGCCGGTCGTCGGATGCACGCCGAACTGAACGTTCGAGCCACCCGTTTCGACGCCGATTTCACGGATCACCTGGATGGCCGCGTCGCGCATCGCCTGATATTCCCGGTCTGTCAGCGTCTGCGCCGGCGCCACCGTGATGGAGTCGCCGGTATGCACGCCCATGGGATCGACGTTTTCAATGGAGCAGATGATGATGACGTTGTCGGCCAGATCGCGCATCACTTCCAGCTCATACTCTTTCCAGCCCAGTACCGACTCTTCAATCAGGCATTCATGTACGGGGGAAAGGTCGAGCCCGCGCGCAAGAATTTCCATCAACTCTTCGCGGTTATAAGCAAGGCCGCCGCCGGAGCCGCCGAGCGTAAACGAAGGCCGAATAATCACCGGGAAGCCAATCTTGCCGGCAAACTCCAGCCCGTCGCGCAAATTGTTCACCAACGCCGAGCGCGGAACATCCAGACCGATACGGCGCATCGCGTCCTTGAATAAGAGCCTATCCTCTGCCTTCTTGATGGCTTCCAGTTTCGCGCCAATTAGTTCCACGCCATACTTATCCAGCACTCCCGAATCCGACAACTCGACGGCAAGATTCAGCGCCGTCTGGCCGCCCACCGTTGGCAGCAAGGCAAAGACCCCGCTGCGGTTGGCGCTGGTCAGCATCTCCGTTTCAAGGCAGATGATTTCTTCCAGATACTCGAGCGTCAGCGGCTCAATGTAGGTGCGGTCCGCCAAGTCGGGATCGGTCATGATGGTGGCTGGGTTGGAATTCACCAGCACCACTTCGTATCCATCGGCCTTCAGCGCTTTGCAGGCCTGCGTCCCGGAGTAGTCGAACTCCGCCGACTGGCCGATGACGATTGGCCCGGAGCCGATCACCAGAATCTTCGTTATGTCATTTCTGCGTGGCATCTGCCATCCGTTTCTATCTGTAAATCTCTTTACGATGTCCAATATCCAGAACCAATACCAGCAAGTACTTTCTTCTTATGTCACAGATCGCCCTGTAGTCTCCGATACGAAATCGCCAGAGACCACGAAATTCTCCTTGTAGCGGCTCGGCAATCGTGACTGGGTCCTCTACGTTTGCTACTCGCTCGCGGAAGAAGCTATTAATCCGTCTCCTGACCTGGAGATCGAGTTTTTCAATTGTCCGTTCTGCAATGTCGGTGTATTCAACCTTCCACGCCATGCCGGCGCTCCATCTCTTCCAGACTCACCGTATATTTATGTTTTTCCAGCGCCGCAATGCCCAGAAGATAGTCTTCTCTATCTTCAAGAAAGCGATAGATTGCTTCTTTCGCATAAAAACTTTTGCTGCGCCCAGTCTTCTTCGCCAACCGCTCCAGCCGCTTTTCCATCTCCGGTTCTAAACGCACTCCAAGCATGATTCACCTCCTGTTAAACAAGTTTAACAGATGGTCACGATAGAGACTCCTGGATTTCTTCACGGAGTTGTTCTTCAATTTGTTGCCGACTGGGACTGATATCACGAGAACATTTGGCTTCGTTCTTTTCTATTTCAACTAACTTCCAGTAAAGTCGTTCGAATTCTGTCCATAGCGCTCCTGAATGCGTTCGACGTTGTTCGATATAGTCCTTCCCAGCGTTCCAGTAAAGATTGACCCAATGGAAGAAAAAATTGTGAACAAGCCCAGCATCAAGTGAACCGCGTTTTACGAATAATCCTATAGGTTCAAAGAAATCGAATACTTCTTCGCAATCCGCAAGGTGATTCTCATTCCCTTGGTTCCAAAGGGCTTGAGCTGCCAAAGAACGAAGTTTACGGAACTCGTTGCTCTTAAACTCCCCATCGAGTTTCATTACTAGCTCAAGGGCGAGAGATTCCTTATAACTCTTGTTTTGTTTCCAAAAACCCCACAATGCAACCAGCACACTTGCGCAAGCTGCTCCTGCGCCAACCCACGCAGCGTCTGGCAGCCTACTTTCGATGAGGCAAGCCCGCTCACTTCTTCCACTCCTCCATCATCTTTCGAAAATCCTGGAAGAGGTAATGCGAATCGTGCGGACCGGGGCTGGCCTCAGGGTGGTACTGTACGCTGAACAGTGGCAGGCTGCGGTGCCGCAATCCTTCCAGTGTGTTGTCATTCAGATCGATGTGCGTCAAATCCACTTCGCTTTGTTTTAGCGAGTCAGGATCGACGGCGTAGTTGTGATTGTGCGCCGTAATTTCCACCTTGCCGGAGCCAGTATGCTGCACCGGATGGTTGCCGCCGTGGTGGCCAAATTTCAGCTTGTAGGTTTTGCCGCCCAGCGCCAGGCCAATCAATTGATGACCCAGGCAAATTCCAAACACAGGAGTTTTCCCCATCAGCCGACGAATATTTTTCTGCGCATATTTCACCGGTTCCGGGTCGCCCGGTCCATTCGATAGGAACACTCCGTTCGGATTCAGCGCCAGTACATCCTCGGCGGAGGTCGTCGCCGGTACCACGGTGACGCGGCAGCCCTGCTGCGTCAGCATGCGCAGGATATTGCGCTTGATCCCATAGTCGTACGCAACTACGTGAAGATTTGGCTCCGGCGTAGCTGCCGCCGGGCCTGTAGCCAACGGATCGGTGTTCGCATTCTGCGGGTCCAGCGTGTCCCATTCATAGCGGACCTTGGTCGTAACCACGCTGGCCAGATCCGTCCCATCCATCTTGCGAATGGAGCGCGCCTTTGTGATCAGCACCTCGGGATTCGTTTCCAGCGAGGAGATGACGCCGCGCATCACGCCATACGTGCGCAGATGCCGCACCAGCGCGCGTGTATCAATTTCAGAAATAACAGGAATGTTGAATCGTTCCAAATATTCATCGGCCACCAGCTGCGAGCGCCAGTTGGAGCTGACCGGAGAAAATTCGCGGGTGACCAGGCCTTCAATGTAGGGCCGGCTGGCTTCGTCGTCCGCGTTGTTCGTGCCGTAATTGCCTATCTGAGGATTGGTGAGGACAACAATTTGCCCTGCATAGGAAGGATCGGTGAATATTTCCTGATAACCGGAAAGCGATGTATTAAAAACAACCTCGCCGTAGCATTCTGCCTTGGCACCGTAGCCGCGGCCCTGAAAGACACGCCCATCTTCGAGCGCAAGTATGGCCTGCATCGCGTCTCCACGCAGTGGATTTTATTAATCTTATCAGACTCGAGCAGCAATTCCCTGTGGAAGATCGGGACCTTGAATTCGGCGTTTTCTGCGCTACCCTACCGCACCACGCCCATATCATCTGTAGGCCAATAGACGAAGGTTGCCTTGCCGTAGATCAGGTTGCGATTGACCGGGCCAAAGTCCCGGCTGTCGCTGGAAATCAAGCGATGATCTCCCATCACAAAATATTCGTTGGGGGGCAGAGTCGTCTCCGGGTAGGAACGATCGTCACGAAAGCGCAGCGGCACATACGGTTCCCTCAGCGCCATCCCGTTCACGTAGACCTGGCCGTCGTCGATCCGCAACGTGTCTCCCGGCACAGCAATTACCCGCTTGATGTAGCTCTTGGACGGATCCAGCGGGAAATGAAAGACCACAACGTCGTCGCGATGAATGGGCTCAAAGTGGTATTGGAACTTGTTGATGAAGAGCCGTTCCTGGTCCTGCAGGCCAGGCATCATGCTGGTGCCTTCCACCCGCACCGGTTGATACAGAAAGGTGATGATCAAAAATGAGATCGCAACCGCGAACAGCATGTCCCGCGCCCAGGTAGACACCGTTAAAGGAGCGGAAGCAGGCTTCGCACTTTCAGGTTTTTCGTTTTCCGTGTTTTGAGGATCAACCGTAGGCAAAGGGGAATTCAACCTCACTTTTTATTTTATCCGAATTTATCCGTGGCTCAGATTCCCGCCGTTCCGCCCCATCGACGTTTGAGTCGGGGAACCATTCCGCAGGATTCGGAGAAATGCTCTAAGCTACATCCAACGTTCTATGAGAATTGCATTTTCCACGGGCCGTCCCGCACACGCCGTATTGCCGGCAAATCTGCTTGCCCAGCGCAGGATCCAGGTCACGATCTTTACCGCGGCGTATCGCGCACGCTTTCCGCATCTGGCCGCGGACGTCGACCTGCGATGGGTCCCGCAATTCGTTCCTTCCATCCATTTCCTCACCGGTCGGCAGCTTCCGCGGCCCTGGCAGCGCATGGATACCGCACTGTATGACCATCTTGTCGCCACACGGATCGCAGCCACCAACGACCGGTTTGACATCTTCTGGGCCTGGGCCTCAGGCGCGCTTGCGTCCGGACGGGCCGCGCGCCGCCGCGGCGCCAGCTTTGTTCTCGACCGCGCCTGCCCCCATGTCGATGCCCAACAAGCGCTCATCCGGATGGAATGCGATCGTCTCGGGGTGCGCTATCAAGCCGAGCCATCCTGGTTCCGCAACCGCCAGCTCGCCGAATATGACGAGGCCGATATCATTCTGGTCCCATCCACCTACTCGCGGGGTTCATTTCCTCCCGCGTTGCACTCGAAGACGCTGGTGGCACCACTCTTTGGACGAGTGCCGTTGGAACATGTCATCATCCCCTCCAACACTGCCCCGCCTGCCGCAACGGAGGCAACAAGCGGAAACGCTGGGCCGTTCACGTTTGGCACAGTCGGCGGCCAGCCGTTGCGCAAGGGTTTTCTTTACCTGCTACAGGCGTGGAAACAGCTCCAGTTGCCCCACGCTCGCCTGCTTCTGCGCACCGATGCCCCGCTCGATCAGTCGCCGGTTCTGCGGGAACTGCTTCGCCAGCTGCCGAATGTGGAGGTGGTTCGGTATGTCGAGGACATGAGCGATTTCTACCGTCGCTGCGACGCCTTTGTCTTCCCTACCATCGACGATGGCTTTGGCATGGCCTTGCTGGAAGCCATGGCTCACGGCCTGCCGGCCATCACCACCACGCACTGTGGGGCTGCGGAATTATTCGCACCGGATCAAGATCTGCTCGTCGTTCCCGCGCAGGATGCCGACCAATTGGCGAAAGCGATGCAATGTCTCTACTCCTCCGAGGAAACACGCCATCGCCTGCGTACCAACGCCTTGCACACTCTGCGGCAGATCGAAGGAAATGGAGCCTATCAGCTGTACTCGAAGACGCTGGATCAGATTCTCGCCCTCGTTCGCGAGAAGAAGACGTAGCCTCGTCCCGCGGCGCCAAAGAAAACCTTGCTACGTAATCCATCCCAGCCGATTTCCAATTCTTGAATATAGCTTCTGCACCACAACCCGCATATCGAACAGGAAGAACGCAGCCAGGGCTGTTACGAAACTGACGCCGAAGGCAACCACGAACTGCCATCGGTATGCATCGTGGTAGGTGTTGGACAGAATCCCACCGGAGAGCGCCAATCCAACCGTACACAAGAGGATTAAGCGGTAGACGTAGCGGAGATGATGTTCGCCGGTATGCGCGAACAATTCCTGATTCAGCCACACAATGCGCACCGTCTGGAACAGCTCGATTGCGAGCCAGGTATACAAAAAGCCCAGCATTCCCAGCCAATGCACCATGGGGATGGCCAGGAGGGCCAACGCAACATAACTGAAGGACATGATCCGCGCCAGCTTCTCATGCGTGTTCGTCGAAAATTGAAACTGGAACTTGTGCTCTTTCGCGCTCAGCGTCATGGAGATGGCGGCCATCACCACGTACGGAAAAACCGCGAACAGTGCGGGCTTATGCAGCCAGATCACCAACAGAACCGGCGAAATCATCAGCACACCAAGATTGACCGTCGGAATCAGCGAAAATATCAGCCGCTCAGAATACGTATAGACACTGGTCAGCTCATTCCACTCCTGCCGTCCAAACAGGCGCGTAATCTCAGGCCCCATCGCCTGCGTGGGTGCATTCAACATCTGACGGCACATGGAGAAAATGGTCCGCATCACCGTGAAGGCGACCACGACGAACGGCCCCGCTTCTCGTTGCATGATCAGCACGGGAACTTCGTAGGAAAGAAACGTGCTCATACTGATCAGGCCAAAGTAGCTGCTCGGTTTTAAGATGGCGCGCACCGCACTACCATCCCACAGGCGTATCTGCGGAAAAATTTCCGGCGCCGCGCGGCGAATATGCACCAGCACCATCAGAATTCCAAGCGTGTACACCGCAGCCTGCAATCCGGCCAGCAAAGGAAAGGAAAACCGCAACCAAGCGCCCGCCGAAGTCACCACCACCATCGTCAGCCGCAGACCGTTCACCCACAGCACGCCGGTATGGGCGCGGCTCAGCACCATGAACATGCCCGTAAAATAGCCGAACAGCACTCCAAGCAATATCTGCAAAGCCAGAAAATACAGCGTCAGCGAGGTGTCTCGATGCGAAAGCGTCAGCCGCAGCCAACGCTGCACAGGAAGCGCAAAAACAACCAGGCATGCCACCGCCGCACTGCCCAGAATTCCCAGCAGCACGCGTAGCGAGGTGGATTGTTGCAGGTGATAGCGACCTAATTCATGTCGCTGATAGCGGACCGTCAGGTCCTGGGTGACGTAGGTCTGGATGCCGAAGTTCAGCGTGCTGAGATACGCCACCGCACCCGACAGCGCAATCCATTCTCCATACAGCGTGGTGCCGTATCGGAACAGAAAGATCGGCGGCAACAGCAACTTCGTGATCAGGTTGACCACGTTGGAAGTCATCAGCGCGGCCATCACTTTTACAATGCGTGTCAGTATGCCCATCGGAATCGATGCAATCTGGATGCCCGGCATCCAACCTTCAGTCCGAACGCGGTTTCGAGCTATTAGTCTATAGTCTTGGAGAGGATTGGGATTCCTCTCGTTGCAAGATAGATCGCCTTCTCAGAAAATCTCCACATGCCAACCGTTACCGAGCGCATCCTATTCATCGCTGAAGTCGAAGCCTGGGGCGGGGCGGAGCGCAGTTTTCTTACGCTCTGCGACTGGCTGCATCGACACTCCCTTCCCTATCGACTTGTCGTCTATTGGGATCGGGTAGGTCTGGAAAAATTCGCTACGCATCCGTTGAATAAAGTGGAACTTCTGCCGAAGAACAACCCCCTCGCCAAGGTAAGAGCGCTGCGCAAATATTTTGCCTCGGAATCCGCCAACCCTTACCGGCCTCTGATGTCTGGATATCAGCCGGCTCTCCATGCGTCGCTGGCCGGGTTGCGCGGGTTTCATTGCATGATGCACGATACCGAAAGCCTGTTCGACGACTGGGATCAGAACCAAGGCTGGAAACGACGGGCGCGCCTGGCCATCAATCGGAAGATTTTGCAAAAGGGCCTTGGCAGCGGCGGCCAGACCATCGTTGCCAGCGAATTCTTGAAGCAGGATGCCAAACGACTCTACGGCGCGCAAGCAACCATTTTGCGCATTGGCAGCGCAGCGGACGGGATCGTTTTTCGTCCTTGCCCCGTGGAGAAACAGCTCCGTATGCTGAGTGTCTCCCGGCTGGAAGCCAACAAGCGTATCGATTGGATTCTGCGTGCGCTCGCGAGCCTGGAACAGCAGCGTCCTCCGTTGAGCCAGCAAATTGATTGGCGCCTCGATATCGTTGGCAAGGGCGCCGAGCAGAAGAAACTCCAGGCATTGAGCCAGGAACTGGGTCTTGCGGGCCGCGTTACGTTTTCCGGTTTCGTCAGTGATCAGAGACTTTCCGCGTTGTACGATGCGGCGCATCTTTTCTTGATGCCTGCCCGACAGGGCTATGGAATCCCTGCACTCGAGGCCCTCCACGGCGGAATTCCCGTGCTCTTGCATCGTGAATCCGGCATCAGCGACATCTTGCTGGACACCCCCTGGGCGCGAGTGTTCGACGGCGGTCCCGCGAACCTGAGTCCTGCGCTCGATCAAATGATCCATTCGGTCATCGCCGGAGATCATCTCCACGTTCCGCCCCCGCATTTGCCAACGCAGGATGCATGGGCAGAAGAGATGGCTCGCCTTTGCCGGTGGATCTAAAGCGGATTTTCTGAAGGCGTGGTCGAAGCGGTAAAGTTTCGCGCGGCTTTTTCCCAAGAAAAGCCGCTCCTCGTTGAACTCGGATGGCTATAGGAATAGGAAATCCGCTTTTAAAGCGTCGATTCTTCTACAAGCGAACGGTTGCGGCGTGCTACTCGGGCTTCGAGGGACGCCGGAAATGCTTCCAGCAAGGCCTTCGCTGAGGTCAACACCTGCTCCACACTGACCTCCTCGATCCAATACTCGGGCTGCCCCTTCGGAATCGCCGGCCCGCGCAGCACTCGATAGCGTGGGTCGTCGACGGGCAGCCACTCCCGGGAATCTTGCCACGCCGGCGCAATCACCACGCCTGGCAAGCCGACGGCTCGGGCTACGTGGAACGGACCTGTATCCAGGCCGACCACCAAGTCACATTGCGCTAGCACCGCGGCCAGATCTGGAACCGTTGTCCTGCCGGCGAACGATGTACCAGATTGTGACAGGCATTTGCGAAGAGCTTCAATGGCCGGCTCTTCGGCCTTTGTTCCGACGAACACTGGACTTGCCCCGCACTGGCGGAAGAGATGTTCCATCACCTGACAAAAACGCTCATCGCTCCATCGATTTCTCTGACCGCCGCTGTTTTGCGTGACGAATGCAATCCGAGGAGCGCAGCGCGGACCAGGAAGAGCATCCAGCTTTTGGGAGGCGGTATCCCAATCTTTTTGGGTAAAGAAAATTCTCGGTTCGTGGAATTCTGGCTCGTGCCCCAGCGTGCGCAAGATATCGAGATTGCCCTCGATCTGCCCGCGTTCCGGGATAAATGTCAGGGGAAAGTCGTAGATTTCCGGCGCAGCAGTATGCCCAACTCGAATGCCGCTGCCTGCCGCCATCGCGAGAAAGGCAAGCCGCGGACTGCGATTGCCAATGCTGGTGATGACGCAACGCGGACCCAGCGGCATGGTTTCCAGCAGCCCTCGTACCGCCCTCACGCTGCCGAAAAAATTTTCAAACGGGTTAGGTGTGACCACGCAACGATCAATAAAGGGGTTGTGATCGAGAACGTCGGCAGCCATGCGGGAAGCAGCCACCGTGATATGAGCGTCCGGCAACGCGCGCTTCAACGCTTCATACAACGGCGTCGCATGCACCACACTGCCTAACGCCGTTTCATACTGCAGAAAGAGGAAGTTGCGAATCTCCGCCAACTCGGCTGCCGAAATTCGACCGCCGCCGTGCAGCAGGGATACGACACGCGCCACCGCCCGAGATGCTGCTCTCTTCCATACCGGACGTGGCGGCTGCTGCGGCATGGCGGAAATCTTACAGGAAAAGCGGCAGGCCCCGCCGCCAGGACCTACATCTTGTAGCGGCCGAGATCCTCATCGTTCAGATTTTCCAGCCAGCGCCTCAGTTCTTCCGTGGAGAAATTCTCAACGCCTGCATTCGCCATTCGAGTGGATCGCAGCACCTGGGCAGAAAGGTAGATGGGGCAATCCGTGCGCAGCGCCAGCGCCAGCGCGTCCGACGGGCGGGCGTCCAGGCTGATCAGTTCCCCGCCGCGCTCCATCCAGATCAACGCGTAAAACACATCGTCGCGCAGTTCCGTAATCACCACGCGCCGCACCTCTCCATCCAGGGTGCGAACAAGGTTCGCCAGCAGATCATGGGTCATGGGGCGGGGCGTCGCCGTCTTTTCGATCTCCAACGCAATGGCATTGGCTTCGAAAATTCCCACCCAGATGGGCACCAGGGCATCGCTCCCAATGTCCTTCAGCACCACCATGGGCATGTTAGTTACAGGGTCCATCATCAGGCCGCGAATCTTGACTTCCATTTCGTCGGCCTGCACTTCACTTGCGCCGGGTTGGAGTGGTGTACTCATGCCACACAAATTTCCTCTCCCGCGGAAACCGCGGATGGCTGCCCGGCGATCATAGCTTCGCCCAGCAGGCTGTTCGGGAAACTCTGCGTAATGCGCACGTTGAGATAGGTCCCCGCCGCAGGCAAAATTGGCGAATCCACGGTGAAATTCACCACTTTGTTTTGCGAACTGCGTCCGGAAACCTGTCCGCGGGCCGGATGATTTCCTTCAACCATTACTTCAATGATTTCTCCTATATATTTGCTGTAGAGTATCCTCTGAATCTCTCGTTGGCGTTCCAATAGCCGCTGCAGTCGCCGGCTCTTTACCTCTTCCGGAATGCTGTCGTCTATCGAAATCGCCGGCGTATTCGGTCGGGCAGAGTACTTGAAGGCAAACACGGCATCGTAGCCGACCTGCTCTAGCAAGCTTAGCGTCTGCTCCAAATCTTCCTCGGTCTCGCCCGGGAACCCAACAATGATGTCTGTTGTCAGGCTGATGGAACGCCGCGCCGCCCGAATCCACGCAATCCGCTCCAGATACCATTCCCGCGTATATTCGCGTTGCATCCGCTGCAACACGCGCGAAGATCCGCTCTGCACCGGCAGATGCACGTGATCGCAGAGGGTCGGCACGGCATCGATCGCTTCCACAATGTCGCGAGTAAAATCGCGAGGATGCGAGGTGGTAAAGCGGACCCGCCGAATTCCCGGAACCTGCCCAACCGCCGTCAGCAACTCCGCAAAACTCATTTTGCCCGAAGAATCGCGGTAGGAGTTCACATTCTGTCCCAATAGTTGGATGTCCGTGTAGCCCGCGTCGGCCATCCGTCGCGCTTCGGCCAGCACGGAGTGGGACGTTCGGCTACGCTCTTTGCCGCGCGTATACGGCACCACGCAATAGGCGCAGAACTTGTCGCAGCCTTCAATGATGGTGATATATCCGCGATGCTTGTTACTGCGGGCGGTAAATTCCGTTTCGAAGGTCTCGTCGGTCTGCCGGTCGTCCAGGCCGGTAATACGCTTGTTGCCAGCTTCCAGCTGCACCAGCATCTCCGGCAATTTTCGGTAGGAAGCGGACCCGGCGACCAGCGATACATACGGGGCGCGCTCGAAGATCCGCTCGCCTTCCTGCTGTGCCACGCAGCCCAGCACGGCAAAGCGTTTCCCTTGTTTGTACAGCGCCTTATAGTCGTTCAGGCGATTGAACACCTTCTGCTCCGCCTTATCGCGAATCGAGCAGGTGTTATACAGAATCAGCGCGGCGTCGACCTCCGCTTCGACCTGGCGATACCCTTCCCGCACCAGCGTTCCGATGACCTTTTCCGAGTCATGGGCATTCATCTGGCAGCCGAAGGTTTCGATGTAAAACGTCTTGTCGAGCAGGGCCATCGCAACAGAAGTATAACGCAGCAGGCGCCTGTCTTCGCCATCGCAATCGCCGCTTGCCGTCGCCTGTTTCGTTACACTGGTTCTACGATGCCGACCATTGATCAGCAAACTTGGAATCAGCGCTATCTTGCCGGCGAATTTGGCTTTCGCGAACCCGATCCATTCGTCATGGAAGCACACAAGAATTACCTGGAGCCTCTTCTGCGCGAAAATCTTGCGGCAGACGCCGACGCGGGGCTCGATCTTGCCGGAGGCGCGGGTCACCATGCCCTCTGGCTGGCACAACATGGCTGGCGCATGACCCTCGCCGACTGGTCCGAACCTGCGTTGCAGATCGCGAAAGAAAAGGCAGGTACAACCGCGAGCAGTCTTCCTCTCGAAATCGTCCAAGGCACGGCGCTCGATGTTGTAGCCCAATTTACCCGGCAAGGTCGCCGCTTCGGATTTGTGCTGGTCTCATTCTTTCTCGATCGCCCTGTTCTGCCCTGGCTACCGAAGATTCTTGTCCCCGGGGGCCTGCTGCTCTACCGTA
Source organism: Acidobacteriaceae bacterium (assembly GCA_052142955.1). GTDB lineage: Bacteria > Acidobacteriota > Terriglobia > Terriglobales > Acidobacteriaceae > JAKAAZ01. Next base: position 58,432 of record JBKQVW010000073.1, read on the forward strand.
CCTACACTGAAGAGAACGAGTGCCTTGGCAATCCGCGCGGGCCGCGCAACCCGGAACATTTATTGCGCTCGCAGGAGTTGCTGGAAACATATCGCGGCATGAAAATTCTGCACTATAACGAAACAGTCGCGCAAAAAGGCGTTGCGGAATTGATTGCACAACAACCGTCCAGCTCAACCTAACAGAATGGAGGCCCATTGAAGACCTCGAAAGACACACGGAAACGCAAGGCGGCTGCCAGTTCCGGCCACACACTCGACGGGCCGATCCCCGGCCTGGTGCATCACTGCTTCGGCTGTGCTCAGGAAAACCGGCACGGACTGCACCTGCGTTTTCAGGAAACCCCCGACAATTCCGGGGTCGAGTGCGAACTTCGTATACCGCGCCGCTTTGAGGGCCCTCCCGGTCATGTCCACGGCGGCATCATCGCAACTATTCTCGACGAAGCCATGGGCAAGGTGAACCGCCAGAAAGGCATTGTCGCCCTCACCCGCCACGTGTCCATCGACTATCTCCAGCCAGTTCCGCTTGCGACCAAATTGCGCGTCGTTGGCTGGCCCGTGAGGGTGGAGGGCCGCAAACACTTTCATGCCGGCGAAATTCGCACACTCGATGGCACGGTCCTGGCCCGCGGGGAAAGCATTTTTGTTGCCGTCGATACAGCGGAATTGTTTCAAAAGTACAAACAACGACTCACATTCAAAGCCACCCATGCATAACCGAACGAAGCTGATAAACTTGTATTTCCACGAGAGATTGGCGTGGCAAGGAGCAGTACCATGGCGAATCACCAAAACAACGGCAACGCAAACCACGAAACCGGTCCCGCACTGCGCCTGAAGGTGGGCCTGGCGGAAATGTTGAAGGGCGGCGTCATCATGGACGTCATCAATGCCGAGCAGGCGGAGATTGCCGAGAAGGCCGGCGCCGTTGCGGTGATGGCGCTGGAGCGCGTACCCGCGCAGATTCGCGCCGAAGGCGGCGTGGCCCGCATGGCTTCCCCGACGATCATCAAAGAAATTATGGCTGCGGTCTCCATTCCCGTGATGGCGAAATGCCGCATTGGACACTTTGCCGAGGCGCAGGTGCTGCAGGAGCTGGGCGTCGACTTCATCGATGAATCGGAAGTCCTGACCCCGGCAGACGAACTCCATCACGTCAACAAGCATGCCTTCAAAACGCCGTTCGTCTGCGGCGCGCGCGACCTGGGCGAGGCCCTGCGTCGCATTGCCGAAGGCGCGGCCCTGATTCGCACCAAGGGCGAAGCCGGTACCGGCGATGTCGTCCACGCCGTCAAGCATCTGCGCCAGATTGTGAAAGACATGCGCCAGTTGACCGTGATGAGCGAGGAAGAACTGTTCGCGGCGGCCAAAGACCATCGCGCGTCGTACGAGCTCGTTCAAATGGTCGCGAAATCCGGCAAGCTCCCCGTGCCGAATTTCTCCGCCGGCGGCATCGCCACCCCCGCCGATGCAGCCCTGGTTCGCCAGTTGGGCGCCGAGGCTGTGTTCGTTGGCTCGGGCATTTTTATGAGCGATTCCACCCACCTCGCCTCCATTGAGGAAGCGACCAGCCGCGCTCGTGCCATCGTCCGTGCCACTACCTACTTCGACGATCCCAAAGTCCTGGCCGAAACCAGCGCAGAATGCACTGGCGCAATGAAGGGTCTGGCTGTGTCTGCGATGGATGCAGCCTCCATGATGCAAACACGCGGCTGGTAGCGAATCGCGCCTCAGCTGACCTGCCCTAATTAACGAAAATCATCGGAAGATATTTTCATGCGGTATTTCCCTATCATCGGCGTGCTGGCCCTGCAGGGCGATTACGAATCGCACGCGCGTGCCCTGGAACAGGTGCATGCGCAGCCGAAAATGGTGCGTACCGCAGTCGAGTTAGAGCAGGTCGATGGACTCATCATCCCCGGCGGAGAATCCACCACGTTTCTCAAGCTGCTGGAGCGCGAGGGACTCTTCGGGCCGCTGGAACAATTCGTTCGTACCCGTCCCACCTTTGGCACCTGTGCCGGATGCATCCTCCTCGCGAAGCGCGTCACTCATCCGGAGCAGCAGAGTTTAGGCGCCCTGGACGCGACCGTGGAACGCAATGCCTACGGCCGTCAAATCGATAGCCAGATTGTTACCGGACCCACTTCCCTGCCCGGCGGTCCGATGGAAATGGTCTTTATCCGCGCCCCACGGCTGACCGACTTGGGCGACGGAGTGGAAGTGCTGGCCAGGCGCGATGGCTCGCCCGTTCTGGTGCGCCAAGGCAACATTCTGGCTGCCACGTTTCATCCCGAACTGTCCCACGCTGCCAGTCCATCGAATCCTCTTGACGAGCTGCCCTCGGAGAGTGACGATGGGTATCCAGACCGGCGCGTGCATCGATACTTTGCACAGATGGTCCAGGATGCTTCGCATTCCCATGACAAGGCCCCGTCCGCAGCGGAACCCCATCCAGTCCAAACAACGGCGGCTGAGCGCACATGATTGAGCCGTTGTTCGCGCAGCCGGGCAGGATCGCGCCCTTTCTCGCCCTCCAGACCTCGTCGATGTGGATGCCGCGCGCAGGTTCGCTTCACGCTCCCGCCATCGATACGCTCATGCGAACCAGCCTGCTGGCGCTCACCGTGGCTGGCATCCTGGCCCAGATTATCCTGCTCGCAGGCTTGTTCCTGCCGCGCCAGCGTCGTCCCCGGTTTTCCTCCACGTGGCGCTGGATTGCCACCGTAGCCTTTGCCGCAGGCATGGTGTGGATGACCGTGGTGGCAGAAAATCTTTGGTCTGCCATCCGCCTGACGCATGCGGTGGCCAACGCAGTCCAGGTGGAAGTCACTGGAGTCCAATTCCAGTGGTACTTTCGCTATCCCGGCGCGGATGGCGACTACGGTGCTATCAAGCCGGAACTGGTCGATGCCGCCGGAGGCAATCCGCTCGGTCTCGATCCCGCCGATCCGCATAGTCACGATGACATCGTCAGCAGCGTTCTTGTCCTGCCCGTAGATCAACAGGCGGAGATTCGCCTCCGCTCCCAGGATGTCGTTCACGGATTCTTCATTCCCGGCATGCGCGTCATGCAGAATGCAACCCCCGGCATGCCCTCGCAAATTCATCTGACGCCCACCCGCATCGGCGATTATGCCATCGTCTGCACGCAGCTTTGCGGACTGGGCCACTACCGGATGCATGCTGTCCTGCGGGTCGTTTCCGCGCATGACTTTACCGTCTGGATGGCGCAACATGAAGCGTCTTTGAGGGGGGAATAAGCGGGTGACGAAACCGGCACAACTTCCATCCCCAGCACTGCGTTCCTGGCTGCGGCGCTACGTGTTCACCACGTCGCATCGCGTCGTGGGCGTGCAGTATTTGCTGGTCGCGCTCGCAGCGGTCGTCACAGGGGCCTTGCTTTCTTTGCTGATGCGCTGGCATCTGGCCTGGGCCGACACGCTGGTCCCCGGCTGGGGTCTGATCAAGCCGGAAGATTATTTGGCCCTGCTCACCTTGCACGGCACGCTGATGATCTTCTTCGTCATGTCGGCTGCCCCGCAGAACGGCCTCGCCAGCCTCATTCTGCCGGAACAAATCTGCGGCGTGAACCCGTTGGCGAACCATGCCGATAGATCCGACTCAGACGGGACCGACACCACGCGCTCTGAAATTCGCATGGCCCTACCGAAACTGAATGCCATCTCTGTCTGGCTGACGCTGCTGGCGTTGCTCGTGCTTCTCTCCACGCCCTTTCTTCCTGGCGGAGCGGCCATTTCCGGCTGGACCAGTTATCCGCCCCTCAGCTCCGTTGCCCTGGCAGGTCCGGGCCAAAGCTACGGCATGGACGGATGGCTGCTTGCCATCGCGTTGTTTTGCCTGGGATCGCTTCTTAGCGCCGTCAGCGTCATCGCCACCGTCCTGACCCGCCGCCTGAACGGCATGAAGTGGATGGAAATGCCGTTGACGGCCTGGTCCTGGTTCGTGGCCGCCTGCATGATGGTGCCGGCCTTCAGCGTTCTGCTGGCGGCGTGCGGAATGCTGTCGAGCGACCGACACCTGGGTACCAGCTTCTTCTTCCCACCCATCGATGTCATCAACGGCGTCGTGCTCCACCATGCCGCCGGTTCCCCACTCCTGTGGCAGAACCTGTTCTGGTTCTTCGGCCATCCGGAGGTCTATATCGCCGTCCTTCCCGCCATGGGACTGACGACCACGCTGCTGGCCACATTTGCCGGTCATGCGCTTTCCGCGCGAGCATATCGAACCATGGTCGCCGCGACCATTGCCATTGGCCTGCTCGGATTTGCTGTCTGGGGGCATCACATGTTCGTCAGCGGCATGAATCCGTACGCTGGCCGCGGATTTGGTTTGGCGACCATCGCCATCGCGATTCCCTCCGCCGTCGAAATCATCCAGTGGCTCGGGTCCATTTTTGCCGGCGGTTTTCGCCGCGCAACTCCGCTGCTGTTCACACTTGGTTTCGTCTCGTTGTTTATTACCGGTGGATTGACAGGCCCGATTCTTGCCCAGCCCATCCTCGACAGCTACCTGCACAACACATTTTTCGTCGTCGCCCATTTTCATCTCATTATGGGGATGGCCGTCAGCTTTGCCCTCTTCGCCGCTATTTACTACTGGTTTCCGCTTCTCACCGGCAGGCGAATGAGTGAGCGTCTGGGCCGCTGGCATTTCTGGCTGTCGCTGATCGGGGCCTACGCGGTTTTCTTTCCCATGCATTTCGCGGGTCTGGCCGGGGAGCCGCGCCAGTACGCCCAGCTGACCGACACCGCCGCGTTCCTTGAAAATCTGCTGCCGTTGGAACGATTCATCACCATGGCTGCATTCCTTCTGGTCGCCGCCCAGCTGCTTTTTCTGTGGAACCTGCTGCACAGCTGGATTCGCGGCGAGAAATCTTCACCCAATCCCTGGGAGGCGACCACTCTGGAATGGCCAACTCCAGAAACTCATTCCCTGGATGAGGTCGCCGAATAAAGCGGTCCGGAACATACCGACACCTTTGTAACGTTTACCTCCCGTGAGAGTAACGTTTCCCGCGATAACCGCATCGAATCAAGAGTAGACTTCCAGTATTCGGGAACGGCCTGCCATGCCCGCTACGATCACTCCATCTCCGATCGATGTCGAACGCAAAGATCCAGGCAGCGGCGGACGTCCGCCCGTTCCTCGCCGGCCTACCGGTGGCGGAGGCGGCGATGACAATTGGGGGCGCGACCAATCTCGCCGCGGCCCACGCGATCTGCTGACCCGTTGCCGCATGGGCCTGGGTGCTTTCCTGGCAGGAGATTTGATTTTCTTTGTCAGCCTGATTCTGGCCTTTTACTCGCCCCAACACGCCGGCAATATCCACATCGACGACCAATACATTCTTGATTGGAGGCCGCTTACCCTGCCTCCGATTCTCTGGCTCAATACGGCCATCCTGGTGCTGAGTGGCTGCGCCATGGAAATGGCGCGCCGCAGTGTCTTCCGCGAACTCGACGTGATGGAGGAGTGGCTGGGCATGGGTCGTCCCACCACGAAACGCGCATTTCCCTGGCTGGTGGCCACGCTGGTCCTTGGGTGTTTGTTTATTGCGGGCCAACTCGTCGCCTGGCGCCAACTCTACCGAGAGGGCGTGTTCATGGCCTTCAATCCCAATAGCCACTTCTTCTATCTGGTCACGGGGGCCCACACGCTGCACCTTTTCCTGGGCGCCGCTGCGCTTGTGATCGCCCTGGCGGCGCTAGGCTCGTCCCGGCGCATGGAAATCCGCCAGGTCGTCGTCGATATCGCCGCCTGGTACTGGCATGTCATGGGCGTGTTATGGCTGTTCCTGTTCGGCCTGCTGCTGTTGGCGCAATAACAAACGGCTCGAACGGTCTGTTGCTTCTACGCCTTCGGATCGAAGATGTCCTCAATTCGTCGACCGAAATGTTTCGCAATCTGGAACGCCAGCGGCAAGCTGGGGTCATACTTGCCGATCTCGATGGCATAGACAGTCTGGCGTGAAACACCGATCTTCTCGCCGAACTCGGCCTGAGAAAGCCCTCGCTCCTCCCGCAATTCCCGCACCCGATTTTTCACCGGTATTGACTCTTGGCGATCAGTTTTCCCACAAGAAAAAGCGTGCCCATGAGCGGCCAGACCCATACCCAGTTCGCCGCGGGGACACCGGCCATCTGCAAGAACCCATAGGTCAAAGTCACCAGGGCTGTGCCAACGAATGAAAAGGCAAGCGACTGCATGTGGATTTTTATCTGGAGCTCATCGCAACTGGAAAGCATGCGAACGATGGAGCGGGCAATGAACAGCACTGGCAAGATCGGAGTGAGTGCCACCACGATGCGCCATTCGCCCAGTGGATATTTCACGACCGCCCACATTGCAGCAAACGCCATAACTGTGTAAACAGCAAAGCCGAGGAGCGCCTGTTTCCGATACATCTTGCAGACTTTGTCCATAAAGTAAAGCACCCTTTACATTTCAAAGTAAAGCAAGCTTTACATGGTGTCAAGTGATTTTTTCACGGAAACGGCTCGGCTCCGGACGAGGCGGATTACAGGCATAGCCCTCGCCACAGTCTGGGTCACGGAGGCACCGGCATGGTGAGCCGGTACCCTCGCAGGATGAACTATTTTTGTTTTTTAGGAGCGGCTTTTTCGACGATCAGGTCATTTACGACGCGGAACACGCCGGGGGTGGAATTGGCCTGCAGTCCTGCGATATCTGCGTCGCTCTTGCTATCGACAACACCATACAGGGCGACGTTGCCGTTTTTCACAATGATGTGGATGGCGTTGAAGCCTCTAGGTGGATCGTAGAGAATGCCGCCGGCCATCCGGGCGACACTCGGTTGTGGTCGAGTGGCTTGAGCGACCGTACCTTGATATGCGTTGTATTTCCGCAGGACGGGTTGCATATAAATTCGGTCGTAGACGGCCCGGCGGATGCGATCGTCAACCATCGAGGTGGGAAGAACTTCGATCTGATTGTCGACCGAATCGACTCCAGAAATGCCCTTGACGGCGCTGCCAGCGCTGCTTTTCAGCGTGGGAAGCGCCGCATAGCCCTTCAGGACGATGGATCTGTCGTGCATGCCGTAGGTAATCCAATCGAAGACGCTGTAGTAGGCGAGGCCGCCGAGCTTCTTCTGTACCTCCTTATTGATGCGGAGAGCGTCCTGCTGCGACCAGCCGGAGCCGGCTTCAGGTGCGGGATTCTGGGCGGCAAGGACGCCTGTTGCAAGCGTGAAGACGAAAACAGCGGCGAGGTCGGGTAAGAGACGTCGTGCAATACGTGGCGGAACGGTCATGGCAAACTCCGTGCGCGACAGATTTTCGCTTGGCGAAACAATACGCCGCCGACAGGTTGGAGTCAACTTTCCGGGCGGCGGATTCGGGTGCGAGGGATGGGCGATCGAGGGTCAATGAACCATTGCAAGGGTTGCCCGCAGCGCACGCGGCAGTGGGTGCAGGGGATGCTTCTCGAATACGTAATGTCCGATCAGCCAACCCGCAGCGCTGCCCACCAGAACGTCGGTGGGAAAATGCTCCTGCCCTAACACCCGCGTCAGGCTCACTCCTGAGGCCAAGGCATAGGTGCCCGCTTGCACCCACTTCGACGGGTACTCCCCAGATACGATCCCAGCCACGCTCCATGCCAGCATGCTGTGGGAGGACGGAAACGAGCCGTCGATACCGGCGTTCGAGCTGAAAAAATCGCCTGCGGCATTGTTGTAGAGCGGCCGCTCGCGTCGGAAGATGATTTTTGTAACCTCTTCGACCACCACACTGTCTGCCAGTGCTTCCCCGCTCAGGATGCCCGTCTCGCGCGCGTGCTCATCGCCCTTGAAGAGTCCAACGCCATAGAGCCCTGCCGGAATGGCGATCTCGCCTCCGAGCAAGGCGTTCGACGCATTGACATTGTCCTTGTTGAACGTCCGGTCATGCGAGACATCACGCATCGTGTCTGTGTCAGTCGACAATGTCACTGCGACGGCCGCGCCCAGCGGCACCAGCCATATCAGGTCCTGCTTGCGGACCCGCACCGGGCTGGTCCAGATCGGGATCTGGTCCTTGAGGATCACCAGGGGCAGACCCTTTTCAGTCACCTGCGGGGAAGGAGCCGGGGCGTCCGGCAAGGCACCAAGAGGAGCAGCCACCACCGCCATCATTGCGGTCCCGGGAGCATCCGCTGCCAGTCCGTAGCTCGCATTCGATGTCACTGTAAATACGCAGGAAGCGGTGACAATCCAGAGGAAGACGTGTTGCGTGCGTCGGGGGGCCATCAAGCGCGTCAAGATCTCCGCCTACGTATCATATTGGAACAACACAGGCAGCGAATCAGGCCCCTGCGCTATCGACCGCCACCGACAAATTGGACAACTTCCAGCTTGTCGCCCTCGTTCAGGCTGACCTGGGCCCAAGTTGCCCGCGGAACAATCTCGCCGTTGCGTTCGATGGCGACGCGGTCAGGCTTCAGTTGGAGCAATTCGATCAGATGGAGGAGCTTCGGGTCCGAGTCCAACCCCGAAAATTCGCGATCGCGTCCATTGATCGTCAGTTTCATTGGATGGACAGTTTCATTGCGCGGAGAACATCCTTGTCTTTCCCCCTGCGTTACCGGGATGAGGACAAGGGTAGCACGGCAGTCGGCTTCGATTGCGACGCGCGATCTTCTCGGCGATGAAACTCGGTCCCAGGCCGGCGCTCGGGATTGCGATGGAACAGGGCATTCCACAGGCGGTGCATCCTCGGCTCCTGCAAAGGCGCAGACTGCAAAATCTGCCTGCGAGCTGCGCTGAGAATCTCCAGGGCCTGCGTGGAGGACCCGCCCATGTTGATCAGTTCGTGCTCGTCCCCTTCATACAGATAGCAATCGTTCAGATAGTCCACAGCGTGGCCGATCATCTCCAAGGCCCGTCCCTGCTCCCTGGTCAGGATTCTTCGCAGGTTGCGAGCTTTCGAATTCTCCGCAAGAGATGGGGGTATGTGGGCCACAGGCGCAATGTCGCGCACCTTGGACACGGTCCGGAAAAGCTGAGCCTCGCCGCGGTCCGTCTCGGTGAGCACTTCGACTGTATTGTCTGTCTCCAAAACGCAGTTTGCATCGGCCATCGAGTCTGCTTGTACGTTGGGTCGGGTCGTCATGGGGGAACCTCTCTCCCTCCCATAGTGACGTTTTCAGGGCTCGCGAAGGAGGGAAAGGTGCAAGCTGGCGCATGGCCAGTGTCAAATTGGAACCAAGCTCCGAAATGGAAATCGAATGGGTTACTAAAGTGTTTCGTCGGTCGTCGCGCGTGCTTGCAACCAGCGATGTCCGCGCTACACTACGGCAAGCGCGGCCCTCCCCACATTGGCGTTCTTCTCTTTCCCCATACATCCGCTCCATCCGGCATTCATTTCACGAAACTCGAGCGGACCCGCGGGCCCTCAGCGGCTTGACACTCCTGCGATTCAACCTTAAAGTCGAGCTAGAGGCGGCGATGGAATATTGTTGCGCGCCTGGACTGCGGCCCTCATGCAAACTCCCAATTATTTCTGGAATTACGTGCCGTTGCTGCTCCAGATCCTGGCTGCTGTCGGGCTGTCCAGCTTCATCGTCCTGGCTTCCTGGCTCATCGGCCGCCACCGGCCCGGAAAAGTAAAGCTGTCGACCTATGAGTGCGGCATGGTTCCCCAGGGCGATGCCCGCGGGCGCTTTTCTGTTCGCTTCTACATGGTCGCCATGCTTTTTATCCTGTTCGATGTGGAAGCAGTCTTCATGTTTCCCTGGGCGGTCATTTATCGCAAGTTGCCGGCCATCACCGGCTCTCACTTCTTCGGTTTCTGGGAAATGCTGGTGTACATCGGCTTCGTCCTGGTCGGTTATTTCTATATCTGGAAAAAGGGCATTCTCGAATGGTCCAAAGACCAGGCAGACTTGTAGTGTGGATTTCCTATCGGCGTACGTGAAGGCAACAGTCTTTGTGCGGCTTTTTCTTAAAAAAACCGCCTCATCGTTTCCAACCGGCTGACTACATCAACAAAGATTCGCTCCAAGGCATGGGATTTGTGACTGACACTGGCGAAAATAAGGATGCTGTCCTCGCAGCGCATGCCGACCATCGGGCCATCGCGACCCTCACCGAACAATTGCCCCACGCCATCCAGAATGCAAAATACGATCGCACAGAATTGACTCTCACCATCGCCCGCGAGAGCATCGTCGCCGCGTGCGAGGCAGTGAAGGCCGCGGGTTTCAACTTTCTCGCCGATGTCACCTGCGTCGACTGGTATCCGAATCAGCCCCGTTTCCAGATTTCCTATCACATCCTGTCCCATTCGCTGCACCAGCGCATCCGGTTCGCTGTCCTGGTGGAAGAAGGCGACCCCTCGGTCGACAGCATCACGCGGGTGTGGCCGGCCGCCAATTTCTACGAACGCGAGGTCTTCGACCTGTTTGGCATCCGCTTCGGCGGCCATCCTAACCTGCGCCGCCTGCTGATGCCGGAAGACTATCAAGGCAATCCGCTGCGCAAGGACTTTCCGGTGGAGGGCTACCGCTGATGTCGGAAATCCTCACCGCTCCCACCGTGGTCGATGCCAGCGAAGACCGCACCATGATTCTGAACATGGGACCGCAGCACCCGTCGACACACGGCGTTCTGCGCCTGGTGTTGGAAATCGACGGCGAGGTTGTCGTTCGCGTCGCGCCCGATATCGGCTATCTGCACACCGGCATTGAGAAGACCTGCGAGGCGAAGTTCTATCAGCAGGTGGTCCCGCTCACCGACCGCCTCGATTATTGCAGCCCCATGCACAACAACCTCTGTTACTGCCTGGCGGTCGAAAAACTGCTGCAACTGGAAATTCCGGAGCGCGCCCAGTGGATGCGCGTCCTGCTGGCGGAGTTGACTCGGCTCAACTCCCATCTGATCTGGCTGGGCACGCACGCCATGGACATCGGCGCGCTCACCGTGTTCCTCTACTGCTTCCGCGAACGCGAACAGATTCTGCGCCTCTTCGACGACCTCTCCGGTCAGCGCATGATGACTTCCTATTTCCGCATTGGCGGCCTGGCGCTGGAGCCGCCGCTGGATTTTTTCCCTCGTGTGCGCGCCTTCCTGAAGACGATGCCGGAAAAAATCGATGAGTACGAAAATCTACTCACCGGCAATCGAATTTTCATCAACCGCACCAAGGGAGTTGGCCTGCTCAGCCGTGAAGATGCCATTTCGCTGGGCGTGACCGGCCCCCCCTTGCGCGCCAGCGGCGTGGACTGGGACCTGCGTCGCGACATGCCCTACTCCGGCTACGAGAAGTTTCAGTTCAAAGTACCGGTGTCGAACGGCTGCGACGTATGGTCGCGCTACGTGCTGCGCGTGCAGGAGATGCGCGAATCGGTCAAGATTGCCACTCAGGCGCTGGACGGAATGCCGGAAGGTCCGATCAAGGCGAATGCGCCCAAAATCGTTCTGCCCGATCGCGAGGCGATGAAGACGCAGATGGAGGCGTTGATCCATCATTTCAAGATCGTCACCGAGGGCTTCCCCGTCCCTGCCGGTGAGGTCTATCAGGCCATCGAATCTTCCCGCGGCGAGATGGGTTATTACGTCGTCAGCGACGGCACCGCGAAACCGTACCGCGTGCACATGCGCAACCCAACCTTCGCGACGCTGCAATCGATCGAGAAAATGTGCGTGGGCCGCTTGATCGCCGACGTGGTCGCCGCCATCGGTTCCATCGACATCGTTCTTGGGGAGATTGATCGATGAGCGCGACCGCCGAGGTCCCCGTGGAATCGACCGCCTCGCCGCAGCTTGCAGGCGAGCTGTGGATCTCGTTCACTTCCCTGCTTCGCTCCCACGTGGCCATGCATTCGATTGCCGCGCCGGGTCGGCCATTGCGGATTCATTCCAGTTACAATGGCCGACTCGACGTGCTCGGCCAGCTCGGCAAGCTCACGCTTGTTGGTCCCAATGCTTCCGGCATCGGCGCCATCGAGTTCCGCCCGGAAGCCGGTGAACTGGGCGACGAATATGCAACATTTTTCTTTACTGCAGACGGCCTGGTTCGCGTGGAAGGCTTGGAACTTTCCATGGAAGTGGAAGCGGCTGTCGAGTATTTGCTGCGCAAGGTACAAGCATGAGCCTGACGACGATCCCTGAGAATCCCAAACCCGGAAGCACAATTTTTTCTCCTGAACTGGCGGCCCGTTTTGACAGGCTGGTCACACTTTACCCGCGGCGTCGTTCCGCGCTGGTTCCCATGCTGCTCTACGCGCAGGATGAGATTGGCTATGTCTCGGATGCAGCCGTTGCGGAAATCGCCCAACGGCTCGACCTGACCGTCCTGGACGTGCGCAACGTCCTGAGCTACTACTCGATGCTGCGCACCAAGCCGATTGGCAAATACAACGTGCAGGTCTGCACCAACATCAGTTGCATGTTGCGCGGCGGCCAGGAACTCTTTCATCATTGCAAGAAGCGCCTGGGCATCGGCCACAAGCAGACCACGCCCGACGGCATGTTTTCGCTGGAAGAAGTGGAATGCATCGGGGCCTGCAGCTGGGCGCCGGCGGTACAGGTGAACTACGACTTTCATGACGAACTGACGCCGGAAGCCCTGGACGCGCTGCTGGACCAGTATCGAAGCAAGGTCGGTCAATAGGAAAATGCCCAGACTCGTTTCCCATCCCGATGAAGTGAAGGTGGTCAGCAGCCGTTTTGGTCAGGGTGCGACCGACATTGACCGCTATATTGAATTGGGCGGCTACAAGGCAGTACGCCAGGCCATCGAGCAAGGACCGGACTGGATCATCGCGCAGATGAAAGCCTCCAACCTGCGCGGCCGCGGCGGTGCGGGTTTCCCCACAGGAATGAAGTGGTCATTCGTTCCAAAGCAAACGGACAAAGCCAAATACGTTCTGGTCAACGGCGATGAGAGCGAGCCCGGTACCTGCAAAGATCATTTGATCTTTCTGCACGATCCCCACGCCGTCATTGAAGGCGCCATGATCGCCGGCCTAGCCGTCGGAGCAAAAACCGGCTTTATCTATCTGCGCGGGGAGTATCGCTACCTGCTCAAGATTATGGAGAAGGCCATTGCAGACGCCTATGCCAGGGGCTTTCTGGGCAAAGGAATCTTTGGCTCGAATTTCGATTTTGAGGTGATCTCGCAGACCGGAGCTGGCGCGTATGAAGTCGGCGAAGAGTCCGCCCTGATGGAGTCGCTCGAAGGCAAGCGCGGCGTTCCGCGCATTCGTCCGCCGTTCCCAGCCGTGGTCGGGCTGTATGGCGGACCGACAGTGATCAACAATGCGGAGACGATTGCCTCCGTTTCGCACATTCTGAACATGGGCGGCGAGGCCTACGCCAAGATCGGGTCGGCTCGCAACGGCGGCACGCGGTTGTTCTGCATCAGCGGCCATGCCGAACGCCCAGGCGTCTACGAACTGCCCATGGGCTACAACCTGAAGAAGATGATTTACGAGGTCGCCGGCGGCATTCGCGGCGGTCGTCAATTGAAGGCCGTCGTGCCGGGCGGCTCTTCGACGCCGGTCCTATTGCCGAGCGAAATCGACATTGGCATGGATTTCGATCAGGTGGGCAAGGCAGGCAGCATGTTAGGCTCCGGCGGCGTCGTCGTGTTGGATGAAACCGTCTGCATGGTGGAGTTTGCGCTGCGCACCATCCAGTTCTATCAGCATGAAAGCTGCGGCTGGTGCATTCCCTGCCGCGAAGGCACCGACTGGCTGAAGAAGACACTCACCCGTTTCCATGCCGGGGGCGGCGAAGCCAAAGACATCGACCAGATTCGCTACTTGGCGGAAAACATGCTGGGCCGGACCTTCTGCCCACTGGGCGATGCGGCCGCCATGCCGATCATTGCCTTCGTCAAGAAGTTTCGCCGGGAATTTGAAGATCACTTGAACGGCAAGCCTTGCCCGTATGGGAGGGCTTCTGAAACCCAAACGATCGCGCCTGCATTGGTTGGTGTTTCGTAACGGTTAGACTGTACGCGAGAGAGCAACGAATGGCTGATGTAACACTCACGGTCGACGGCAAGACGATCACCGCCCCTGCGGGCACGCTGCTGATGGAGGCCTGCCGCAAGGTCGGAATCGAAATCCCCGCCTTCTGTTATTACCCCGGTCTGTCGCTGCAGGCGGCGTGCCGCATGTGTCTGGTGCGCATTGAGAAGATGCCCAAATTGCAGACCGCCTGCACCACGCCGGTGGCCGAAGGCATGGTTGTTGCCACCGATACCGATGAGATCCATCAGGCGCGCAAGGCCATGTTGGAACTGGTGCTGGCGAATCATCCGCTCGACTGCCCCGTCTGCGATGCCGGCGGCGAGTGCGAATTGCAGGACATGACCTTCAAGTACGGCGCTGGCGGCTCGCAGTTCGTCGAAATCAAGAACCATCGCGAGGAGCAGCAGTGGTCCCCGGTCGTTTTCTTCGACCGTCCCCGCTGCATTCTCTGCTATCGCTGCGTTCGCGTCTGCAACGAAGGGATGGATGTGGCGGCGCTGGGAATCCAGCAGCGCAATTCCGGCTCCCTGATCGCACCCAACGACCAGACCGAGCTGGACTGCGAACAGTGCGGCATGTGCATCGACATCTGCCCCGTGGGCGCGCTTACGTCCGACACCTATCGCTATAAAACCCGGCCATGGGAAATGACGCACGTCGGCACCATCTGCACCCACTGCGGAGACGGCTGCAAAACGACCCTCGGTGTGCGCCGCAGCGACGACGGCATGCAGATTGTTCGCGGTGACAATCGCGACAAGAGCGGACTGAATGGAGAATTTCTCTGCGTCAAAGGCCGCTATGCATTTGACTTCGCAAACAGTTCAGAGCGCTTGACGCAGCCGCTGGTGCGCCAGCCGGACGGCAAATTCGCCGAAGTCACTTGGGAAGACGCGATCAAAGTAGTGGCTCAAAAGTTTCGCGCGGCTCGCGACGAGCGCGGCGGCTCCAGCATCGGCGTCATCGGCTCGACACGTATCACCAATGAAGAAGCCTATCTGCTGCAGAAAGTAGCGCGCAGCGCCTTTGGCACCAATAACATCGATCATCACCGCACCACGGATTATGTCACTTTCACGCGTGCACTCGCCGGCCAGCAGCATCGCATGGCAAGCGTCGCCGATGCCGCTTCCGCGCCCGCCATTTTCATCATCGGCAACGATCCGACGGAGCAACACCCGTTGCTCGCATGGAACTTGCGCACCAACGTGCGGCACAACTGTACCCGCATCTATCTCGCAAATCACCGCGAAATCAAATTGCATCGCCAGGCCAAGTCGTTCGTTCAGATTCCTACCGACGCGTACGGCGACTTTGCCCGCTTTCTTGGCGGGGAAGAAAATTCCGCATTTGGCGAGGACGCGAAAGCCCTTAGAGATGCGCTCCGCAACGAACCGAACCTGTTGATCGTTTTCGGCTCAGAGTTGCGTGGTCCAGCGATTGAAGCCCTGGTGCAGTTCGGCCTTGCTCTGCCCGATACGAAATTTGCCTGCCTGGGCGACTATGTCAACTCGCGCGGCGCAGCCGACATGGGCCTCTATCCCGATCTGCTTCCCGGCTATCTACCCGTCGAGGGCGACAGCAGCATGCGCGCTGAGTATGGCGCGCGTGTTCCGCGGCAGCCGGGACTCGATCTTCCGCAGATGTTCGAGGCAGCCGCGCGGAACGAGTTGGCGGCTCTCTATGTCGTCGGCGACAATCCGGTGGAACGGCTTGGTGTTGCCATGGATACATTGCGGAATACATTCCTCGTTGTCCAGGACATGTTTATGACGGCGACGGCAAAGCTGGCCGATGTGGTGTTGCCCACTGCGAACCTGTACGAAAAATCCGGCACTGTCACCAATACGTTTGGCGATTTGCAACTGGTCAAGAAGGCTGCGGACCGCGCCGGCGTTCGTACCGACCTGGAACTGCTCGTTCGCATCGCCGACACCATGGGAGAAGATGCGCACACGCTGGTTCCGTTCGGCAAGGGCGTGCGTGCAGACATGGGACAATCTCGCGGCGCGCAGTCTGGCGAAGCCGATCGGCACGATATCTGGCTGGTGGCGCACAACCTGGAACCGAAGCTGAGCCCGTTCGATCCGAATGCAATCCTCGATGAGATTCAGCGGCTGGTTCCCGGCTATGCTTTTGACCGGATTGATTTGCTGGCCGGAACAAGCCAACACGTCGAGCCGGATGGCAGCGGCCTCACGAAAATTTCGCAGTTTGCCCATCGGCCGGATGGGGTCCTGCCTTCCGGAGACAGACTATTTACCTCCGGTACGCTGGGCCGTTACAGCGAGAAGCTGAACGAAGTGGAAGTGTTCCAGGCAAAGAAAACTATGGTCGCGGCGGACTAATGTTGGAGCGACCTTTTCGAGGTAGGGCGCGTCGCGCAGGGGTAGTGCGCGCATTGGCAGTGAGGTTCAAGGTGGAAACGATACGCACGTGAATATTCTGATCTTTGTACTCCTAAGTCTGCTGAAAGTCGCCGTGGTGATCGTCCTCTTCTTGCTGGCGGTGGCCTATACGGTGCTTCTGGAGCGGAAGCTGGTGGGCCGCATCCAGAACCGCTGGGGACCCTCTCGCGTCGGCCCCTTCGGCCTGCTGCAGCCAATCGCGGACGGTTTGAAGCTTTTCTTGAAAGAAGATTTGATACCCGCCGCGGCGTTTCGGCCGCTGTTCATTGTGGCGCCGATCATTGCGCTCTCCTGCGCGTTGATTTCCATTGGCGTCATCCCATTCGGCGAAAATATTCGCTGGCATGGCGTGGACATGTTCCAGATCGCCGACCTGAATATTGGATTGCTCGTCATCCTCGCTGTCACCTCCGTCGGCATCTACGGAATCGCGCTCTCCGGCTGGTCGTCGAACAATAAATACTCTCTGCTCGGCGCGCTGCGCTCCTCCGCGCAAATGGTCAGCTACGAGCTGGCGCTCGGTCTGTCTGTGATTGGGGTTGTCCTGCGCACCGGGTCGCTGCGCTTGCGCGATATCGTCAACGTGCAAAATACGCACGGCATCCTCTCGTGGAACATTTTCGGTGGAGTCCAGATTGTCGCGTTCTTCATTTATTTGTGCGCCGCGTTTGCCGAAACCAACCGCACTCCTTTCGACCTGCCCGAAGCCGAAAGCGAACTGACCGCCGGTTACCACACCGAATACAGCTCGATGAAGTTTGCCATGTTTTTTATGGCGGAATACGCCAACATGATTACGGTCGGCTGCGTGGCCACGGTACTCTTCCTGGGGGGGTGGTCGAGTCCCTTCGGCAACCTGTTCCCGGCCTTTGGCGGCCCGGTGGTGCAGGCGCTGCTTCCGGTATTCTGGTTCGTTGCCAAGGTTTTCTGTTTCCTGTTTCTCTATGTCTGGGTGCGCGGGACATTGCCGCGTTTCCGTTATGACCAGCTGATGGGATTTGGCTGGAAGTATCTTTTGCCGATTGCCATTGTGAACGTGATGGCGACCAGTCTGGTGCTGGCATTCCATGGCTAACCGTCGGCAAGTATCTGTTGCAATTGGATCACGATGAATGTAGCGATTTTCATTTTCTTCGGACTTCTTTGCCTGGGCGGCGCGCTGAACCTGCTGCTGCAGCGGCACCCCATCAACAGCGCTTTGTCGCTGATCGTGGTCATGTCTTCGCTCGCCGTGCTGTATCTGTTGTTGGGCGCGGAATTTCTGGCGCTGGCGCAAATCATCGTCTACTCCGGCGCAATTATGGTGCTGTTCGTTTTCGTCATCATGCTGCTGAACGCCGGCGAAGAGGAGCGTACCCACGGCAGCCGGGCCGCGTATCTGGCCGGAATTCCAGGAGTGATGGCACTGTTTGCTGTGCTTGCCTGCACCTTTTTCACCTTGCGCATCGGCCTGGGAGGAACGCGACTCGGCGCGTACCTGGCCACGACCAGCGATCTCAGCCGAGTACTGTTCCGGAACCTCCTGCTGCCGTTTGAGGTCACGTCCGTGTTAATTCTGGTCGCAATCCTCGGCGCTGTCGTGCTGGCACGAAAGGAGCATTGAGATGACTGTTCCGATTGTCTGGTACCTGGTCCTGAGCGCCGCCCTGTTTTCCATCGGCGTCTGCGGGTTCCTTATCAAGCGCAACATCATCACCATTTTCATGTCGATTGAGCTGATGCTGAATGCGGTCAACCTGGCCTTTGTGACCTTTGCCAACCACTGGCATCAGGTGAGCGGCCAGATTTTCGTGTTCTTTGTCATGGTCGTTGCCGCTGCGGAAGCTGCTGTCGGCCTTGCCATCATCATCTCGCTGTTCCGCTCGCGCAATACGTTGAATGTCGACCAGATTGATTTGATGAAACTATGACACCTTCTTTGTATCTTTGGCTGCTGCCGCTGTTCCCGCTGGCGGGTTTTGTCATCAACGGGACCCTGGGGAGACGTCTGCCCAAAGCGGTCGTATCGCTGGTCGGGCTGCTCTTTCCTGCCGCAGCGTTTGTGCAGGTGCTGTGGATTGTGGCGCGCGTCCATCAAGGGCTGGCACTGCCGTATCTGGAAAGCTTTTCCACCCCATGGATCGCGGTCACGGGTTTCCACGCTAATTTTTCGTTTCTGCTGGATCAACTGACGCTCATCATGTTGCTGGTCGTCACCGGCGTGGGTCTGGTCATTCATCTTTACTCGGTCGGCTACATGGCAGCGGAGCAAGGCTACTGGCGGTTCTTCAGCTACATGAATTTGTTTTTGTTTTTCATGCTGACGCTGGTGCTGGCGGCAAACTTCCTGCTGCTGTTTGTGGGATGGGAAGGCGTCGGTCTGGTCTCGTACTTATTGATCGGCTTTTACTACACCAAAGATTCCGCGGCGAATGCCGGCAAAAAGGCGTTCATCTTCAATCGGGTCGGCGACTTCGGCTTTCTGGTGGCCATGTTTCTCCTCATCGCCCACTTCGGCACGCTCAGCTTCAGCGCCGTGTTTTCCAGCATCTCAGCTCATCCTGGAATGCCGGGCGGCGTGCTCACCGCGATTGCGCTGCTGCTGGTTCTTGGCGCGACCGGCAAGTCGGCGCAGATTCCTCTCTACGTCTGGTTGCCGGATGCGATGGAAGGCCCCACGCCCGTTTCCGCTTTGATCCACGCCGCCACCATGGTGACCGCAGGGGTCTACATGCTGGCGCGCGCGCACGTGCTGTTCGATCGCTCTCCCTTGGCATTGATGGTTGTGGCCATCATCGGCGCAGCCACGGCGTTTTTTGCAGCGACGATCGGCATCCTGCAGACGGACATCAAACGTGTCCTAGCTTATTCCACAATTTCCCAGCTTGGATACATGTTCCTCGCCTGCGGCGTGGCAGCATACTCGATGGGAATCTTCCACCTGCTCACCCACGCCTTCTTCAAGGCGCTGTTGTTCCTTGCTGCGGGCAGCGTGATCCACGCGCTGGGCGGCGAACAGGATATGCGGAATATGGGCGGCCTGCGAAAGAAACTGCCAATCACCTTCTGGACCATGACGGCCGCCGTCTTCGCCATCAGCGGATTGTTTCCATTTGCCGGCTTCTTCAGTAAGGACGCGATTCTGGCGGCGACCTTCGACGCCCCTCACGGTGGCAAGCTGCTGTGGGCGGTCGGTTTAGTTACGGCCGGCCTGACATCCTTCTATATGTTCCGTCTGTGGTACATGACGTTTTTTGGCAGCCCGCGGTATGACGAATCGACCGCCGGGCATGGCGAGCACGGTGCCCACGGCGTACATGAAAGTCCGTGGGTCATGTTGCTGCCGCTGGTCATTCTTGGAATTTTGTCGCTCGCCGGAGGTTGGATTGGCTGGCCGGCAGCGCTGGGCGGCAACGACTGGATCGCGCATTTTCTCGATCCCGTCTTTGCGGCCTCTGGAACCGGAGCAGCGCTCGTCCCGACTGCGGCGGACTTTCACCTGGAACGCGTTCTCGCCGGTGTGTCGATGCTGACCGCGTTGCTGGGTTGGTGGATTGCGGACCTGATGTATCGCCGCAAACCGCAACTGGCCGACGCCGCGGCGCGCGGCGCGCAGCCGCTCTATACGCTGATCTGGAACAAATACTGGGTGGATCAGATCTACACGGGCGCAATTGCCGGGCCCATTCTGGCGATCTCTAGAAACGTTTTAGGACGCGGCGTTGAGGCCGGTGTAATCGATGGCGCAAACACGGCCATGACGGCTGGAGCCGGCGTTGCCAGCTCGGGAATTCGCCGTATGCAATCGGGAAATATCCGCTCCTACGCAGGCTGGTTGGCCGCAGGCGCGGCAGCAGTGTTGGTGGTGGTGCTGTACCTGTCGCATTCGTTCTAAAAAAGGGAAGGAATTTCAAGTTGAACGCAAGCATTCTTACATGGCTCACCTTCCTGCCCGCGGCTGGCGCGGGGGTGGTGCTGTTGTTGCCGAGGCGCGGGCGCGCTCCTCAGGTTTTTTCTCTGCTGCTGACGCTGTTTCTCTTTGTTCTGGCGTTGCATCTTCCCGCGCACTTCAATTATCACCACCAGCAGGGGTTCCAATATCAGCTGAACATTCCCTGGATCAGCAATCCCGCCATCCGGTACCACGTGGGCGTGGACGGGCTGTCGATGTGGCTGGTGGTGCTGGTCTCGTTCCTCGCGCCGCTCGGAGTGCTGATCTCCTGGCGCGCGATTCAAGATCGCACCTGCGAATTTTACGCGCTGCTGCTGCTGCAGCAGACCGCGATGTACGGTGTGTTTGTGTCGCTCGACCTCATCCTCTATTATGCGTTCTGGGAGCTGTCGATCGTTCCGCTGGCGCTGCTGATCGGCATGTACGGCCGCAAGAACGGACGCGGTGCGGCCATCAAGTTTTTCCTCTACGCCTTCATCCCCTCCGCGCTGCTGCTGGTGGGAATGCTTTGGCTCTATGGGCAGACCGGGACCTTCGACCTGGTGCAACTGCAGCAACAACTCCATGGATGGAGCACAGGCGCGCATGCGACCGGCTTGTGGCTCGTCTCGCTGGCATTTTTGCTGGCCTTCGCCGTCAAGGTACCGGTGTTCCCGCTGCACGGCTGGCTGCGCGACGGCATCAGCGAAGCGCCCACGGCAGTCGCGATGATTCTCGCCGGCAAGCTGGGTCTCTATTCCCTGCTGCGCTGGCATGTGGGCCTGTTCCCCACGCAAGCCGCCCACATTGCGCCACTGATGGTCGCGCTCGGTGCTGTCGGCATTCTGTACGGAGCCTTGATGGCCCTGGTGCAAACGGACCTCAAACGCCTGGCCGCCTACGCCACGCTCAGCGCCGTCAGCTTCATCGTGCTCGGTATCTACGCCTTCACCGCGGCGAGCATGGATGGAGCGGCGTATCAAATTCTGAACGAAAGCATCTCGGCCAGCGCGTTCTTCATGCTGCTGGGCATCCTGTATGAACGCTACGGTACCTACGATATGGGCCGGCTTGGCGGCATTGCGACCAAGATGCCGGGGCTGGCGGTCTTGTTCGTCATCACCACGCTGTCGTTGATCGGGCTGCCGTCGTTAAATGTGTTTGTCGGAGAATTTCTTATCTTGAGCGGAAGCTTCCAGACCCATCCCGGCTTTGCTGCCGCAGCCACAGTGGGCGTCATCCTCTCCGCCTCTTACATGCTCTGGATGGTGCAGCGCGTGTTCTACGGCCAGCCCTCGACCGGCGTGGCGGCGTTGTCGCCTCCCGATGTCAACTGGCGTGAACGCGCGGCGGTGTGGCCCACCATTGCTCTGATGATTGCGATGGGCGTGGCCTCCGTCTTTTGGATGCATGCCATCGATCTGACCGTGCCGGCCCTGGCTCCGGCAAAGGCTTCCATAGGAACCGCCGCCTATGCGACGGTGGCCTCCACGCCGGCTGTCACCGAAGGAACGACGCGAGGCGTGGCCCAATGAACGAGCCGATGAATTCCTCGATGATCGCTGTGGCTCCCGCGCTGCGGATTCTGCCCGAAATTCTGATGACCCTGACCGGCGTGCTGGTCATGCTGGTCGAAGCCGTGTTAAAGCCGAAAACCAGCCGCAAACCGCTCGGCATCGTGGCCATTCTCGGGACGCTTGCTGCCATCGCTGCCAGCGTCTATCAACTGCACCTTCCGGCGGGAACGGCCTTTTTCGGTACCGTGCAGTCGGATGCATTCAGCGTCTTTTTTCATCTGGTCATCGGCGGCATCGTTTTGGTAACCCTGCTGATCTCGCTGGATTACTTCGAAGGCCATACCAGCTATGTCGGCGAATACTACGCGCTGATCCTCTTCGGCGCGACCGGCATGATGCTGATGACCTGCTCCGTCGAACTGCTGATGGTCTTCATCAGCCTGGAGATTTCTTCCATCTCCACCTACATTCTGGCGGGTTACCGCAAACGCAGCGCAACCGGCCCCGAAGCCTCCATCAAATACTTTTTGCTGGGTTCCTTCGCAACGGCATTCTTCCTCTACGGCATCGCGCTCTGCTTCGGCGCTACCGGCTCGACCAACATTTATGAGATTGCGAAAGGTGTCGCGAGTGGAGCGTCGCCGCTGCTGCTGACCATCGCCTTCGGCATGATGTTGATCGGTCTTGGCTTCAAGGTTTCGCTCGCCCCGTTTCATGTATGGACGCCGGATGTCTACGAGGGCGCGCCCGCGCCGGTGGTCGGACTGATGTCCACCGCGCCCAAGGCGGCCGCGTTTGCGGTGTTGCTGCGCATTACCTATGGGGCGTACGGAACGGCGACGCATCTCTGGATGCCGCTGGTTTGGATTCTTGCCGTCCTGTCGATGACCATCGGCAACCTCGGCGCACTGACGCAGCGCAACGTGAAGCGCATGTTGGCCTATTCTTCGATTGCCCACGCCGGATACCTGCTGGTCGCCTTCACCGCACTCGCACCCATGGGAATTGCCGCCGCCACCTTTTATACGGCAGCCTATGCGGCGATGAACGTGGGCGCCTTCGGCATCATCAGCTATCTTTCCGGCTACAACGAGGCCCGCACCAACCTCAGCGATTATGCCGGCGCTGCACGACGTCATCCCGTGGCCGCCGCCGCATTCGCGGTCTTCCTGATTTCGTTGATCGGAATTCCCTTCACTGCCGGCTTCTTCGGCAAGTTCTATGTCTTCACCGCGGCGATCAGTTCCGGCCATGCGTGGCTGGCGGTCATCGGCCTGCTGAACAGCGGTCTGGCTGCCTTCTATTACCTGCGCCTGCTGGGCCAGATGTACATGGTGCCGGAGTCCGCCACGGCGGACGCACGTGAGGCGGATACGGCCCATGCACGACCGGCATTTGCGCTTGGAATGGCCATCCTGGTTGTGGCTGTGTTTGTGCTGGGAATCTTCCCCGGCCGCGCGCTGCGACTCGCCCGCGCAGGCGCCGCTACATTTTCGGTGTCAGTGAATGCGACTTCGCAAACTGTACCCGTTGCCATGTTGCAGCGATAGACCGGTTCTCCTGAAGATATATATCGGGAAGACAGTCCATACGCAGCCTTTCCTCAAAGAAAGGCTGCACTGAATCAACCTTGGCAACCTATAGCATCAGGAGAACCGGTCTAGCCGTTTGTTTCTTGCTGCTTGTGTGCTCCCCCATCGTCAAAGACTTCGGCAGCCTTCGAACTATCCGCGGCAAACACAAACGGCCTCCCTGGCAGGAGGCTGTTTGTGTTGCACTTGAATTCGCCTATCTTACCTTGATGAAGATGATGGCAAAAGTGAACAATGCCAGCGACTCAATAAAAGCCAGGCCGAGCACGAGGAACAGGAAAATCGCCGGCCGCGCTCCCGGATTCCGAGCGATCGCCAGTGAGGAAGACCCCACCGCGTAACCCTCGCCCAGACCGCAGAGCCCGGAGGCAATCGCCATGGAGATGCCGGAGGCAATCGCCACCATGCTGGCATGGGACGAATCGCCGCCACTGGCTTGCGCGAACGCTGGAACGGCCAGGCACAGCACCGATAGCGCCATAAAAACATTTTGCATGGTACGCATGTGTGTAACTCCGATAGTTTCTTAAGATCTCCCGCGAGTGGGAAGGAAACGCTCATCCTGCCGCGTTTCTGACCCGCATCCCGGGGGTGGTGCCGCTGGAGAGAAAGCATCTCCAGCAAAACTGAAAGTCTAATGCTCGTGCGCAATAGACTGTCCAACGTAAATGGCCGCGAGCATCATAAAAACATACGCCTGAATCAATGAAACGCCCAGATGCAGCCCAATAAAGACGACTGGGAACACGATAGGAAACAGCATGAAGGAGATGAGAATTAACAGATCGCTGGCGAACATGTTCGCAAACAGACGGACTGTGAGCGAAAGAACGCGGGCGAGATGGGAAATCGGTTCGATCAGCACCATCAGCGGCGCAAGCCACCACACTGGCCCGACAAATTGCTTAACGTATCCAGCCTTGTTTTCTTTCAGGCCCTGCCAGTGGTAGTAAACAAAGGTCACCAATGCCAGTCCCAACGGAACCACAGGACTGGAGGTCGGCGTGTCGACATCCGGCACCAAGCCCAGAAGGTTATTGACAACAACAAAAAGCGCCAGAGCGGTAATAAACGGCAGATAGGCCTTGTACTTGTGGCCGATGATCGGCTCCGTCTGGTTGGTAACAAACTCCTCGACCATCTCCGCAAACTGTTGCGGCACCCTCGGTTTCTCCACATTCAGCGTCAACCGAACAAGGACGAAAAAAATCAACAGGATCAAAACCGCAACCAGCTCCATGGTGAACGTGCCATTGATGGGAGCCGCGGGATTGAGGGGCGGGTGGCCGATCCAATGCAGCAGAGTCGTCACCGGACCCGCTAGCAATTGATTCAGAATGTGGGCGAGGAATTGTTGGAGGGGCATCGTTCGTACTTTCTTTCCAGGGACTTCAGGCTTTCGTTCTTCAGCAACGCGCTGGGTGATTCGGCCGTATCATCCGGTCCGAAACACCAGGCGGATGGACTCCACCGACAGGGCGAGCAGAGATATGGCCAGCCCAGCCAGCAACGCATAAATCGATCCGTGCAAACTGTTTAGACTAGCATATAAGAGCACGCCCGCGACTGCCAAACGAAGGAAAAACATAATCAGCACCCGGCCCATGGGAACCGGTGTGCGTCCTTCTTCCATTCTGGACATCATGGCAGAAAGCAGTTGCAGCCACTCCACAATGCCGGTAGCGGAAATCGCGGCGCCGATCACAAAGGTCAGCCAAGTTCGCCAGCCCAGCCATGCCCACAAGATTGGCGTCGCTACCAGGACGACGGCGCCGGCGAGAATCAGCGCGCGTCGAAGCGTGCGGCGGATATCCTCCTCATTGAATGGAATTGAGGCCGTTGCCTGCGCGGGAGCGACCTTGTCGGGCGGCTTGGTTTCGCTGGCCGGAACTGATGTGCTGGTTTCAGCGGTCATTTTTTTCATCCATGCGATTGGCGTGGCTGGCCATTCGAATCACCTGGATCAATCCGGCGGCAATGCCCAATGCCAGCCCCAGGATCCCAATCCAGGATTGGTGCAGTTTATGATCCAGAAAGTCTCCCACCGCCCAGCCGATGATGCAGGAAAGCGGCAGCACCAGCGCAATCTGCATCATGGTCTCAACCTGCACCAGTTCTCGTAGCGCGGTCTTGCGATCGTTTTGCGGCTTCTCGGGCGTCGGCATATTGGTTTCCGGACTGGTCTTCCCGCTGCGGCAATCCCTTGCCAAGCCTACAACAACTGCTCGCGAAGGCAAACCATGATTCGTCGCAGAATCGGTTCGGGCGAATGCTGCGCCCCTCTCTAACCCTGCTTCAGATTGTCCAGTCCAGGAATCTGCGCGCGAAGCTTCTCCATCCGCGTCAGCAAATCCCGCTGCAAGGCGGCATGTCGCGGGTTGCCGTAGAGGTTCTGCGTTTCTCCCGGATCGTCGACCAGGTCGTACATCTCAAACTCCTGCGGCTCCAGATAATAATGGATCAGTTTGTAGCGTTCCGTCCGGATGCCGCGATTCGGCCGCACATTTTCCCAGCCCGGATATTCGTAGTACTCATACAGCCATTCCTTGCGCCACGGAGTTTTTTCTCCGGTCGCCAGGCCCACGAGGCTTTTCCCCGGCATGTGTTTTGGTACAGGAACACCGGCCAGGTCCAGCATCGTCGGCGCAATGTCGACATTGAGAACCATCTCCTGCCGCACCCCGCCCGCCGGAATTTTCTTAGGATAGCGAATCATCATGGGCACGCGGATTGAGGGCTCATGCATCAGTCGCTTGTCGAACATCCGCCATTCGCCCAGAAAATATCCGTGGTCGGAGGTGAAGAAGATAGCGGTCTCGTCCATCTGGTTCGTCTTTTCCAATTGCTGAAAAAGCCTGCCGATATTTTCATCCACCGCAACCAGCCCCGCGTAGTAATCCTTCACCAGTTCTTCCAGGCTGCGGGCGTCGTCGTCCAGATCGCTTTGCGTGCCAATCTTGTTATGCGCATTCGCAAAGCAGCGCGGCTTTCCCGGATAACCTTTCAAATCGTCGTCGAAGGTCGCCGGCTTGGGAATGGGAACTCCGTTGTACAGATCGAGGAGCCGACGCGGGCGGTAGAACGGAGCATGCGGCGTCTGATACCAAACCAGCAGGCAGATGGGCTTCTCGTGCGGTTCGTTCAGCCACGCCAGGGCCTTGTCGGTGACCAGATCGTCCGCGTATTTGTTTTGGTAGGTCACCGGCTCCCCGATGACACCCTTGCGGCCCTCTCGGAAGGTTGGGAAGTAGTAATTCGTGACGGCCGCATTGAAGCCGAAATAGTAGTCCCAATACCGCTCGCGAGCACCATTCTTTACATGCACCTTGCCGACGATGGCGACCTCATACCCAGCCTGATGCAGAATGTCGGTGAACAAGGGGATGTCGGCAGGCAATGGCTGGTTCTGCTGGCGGTTATTTGGGTTGCCGAGCGCCCCGGTCGTCTTCGAGTAGAGTCCGGTCAGCGCGGTTGCGCGTGCAGGCGCACACAAGGCGTTTGTGCAAAATGAATTCGTGAACCGCACGCCCTCCCGGCCGATCCTGTCTTGATTCGGAGTCTTCAGCAGCTGATTTCCAGCCAGCCCCAGCGCATCGGCCCGCTGCCCTTCGGTATAGATAAAAAGAAGGTTCGGACGCTTGGCCTTCGTCTCTTCTGCGGCCACTCCAGGCGCCGACGATGCCAACATGGTTCCCGCAACCGCAAGGCTTCCCTGCACAAAATCGCGCCGCGTCGTTATTCCCGCGGTCTTGTCAACCGGCATGCTCTCTCTCCCTGATTTGGAGTCTAGACCAAAGCGATCTCTGATCTCGCTACCATGCTCCCAAACGCAGGTGAGTACTGGCAAGTGCCCAAGCTCTCGGTGTCCTATTTCCCTGTTTCACGCGCATTGGTGCTCACCAGGAGATCGATGCGGTCCGACTCCAGCAACAAGCGCTGCGTGAACCATTGCAATTCCATCGACTCGCTCATACACGATCGCGATCCTGAGATTGGCGCGCGCAACATCTATACTGGCAATGAATCCAGCGACCCTGCCCCTAAAGGAAAAATTGCGTGTACGAATCGGAATTTGAACAAAGCGTCTTCGATCTTCGCCGGGAAAAACTGCGGCAAATCGAGGCCCTCGGCCATCCTGTCTACCCCAACAGCTTCGCGGCGACCCACACACTGGCGGCGATTCGCAGCCAATACGATGCCGCGACCAGCGAGGCGCTGGAAAAAGACCGCGTCACTGTCGCCGTCGCCGGGCGCATCATGGCCATTCGCGCGCAGGGCAAGGCCGGCTTTGCCGTGCTGCAACAAAATGGCGCGCGCCTGCAGATTTACGTGCGCATGGATGCGGTCGGCGAAGCTGCATTTCAGCTCTATAAGCTGCTCGACATGGGCGACCACATCGGCGTCACCGGATATCTGTTTCGCACCCGCACCGGGGAGCTGACCATCCACGTGGACACGCTCACATTTCTTTCGAAAGCCATGCTGCCGCTGCCGGAAAAATATCATGGCCTGGCCGATGTCGAGCTGCGCTATCGCCAGCGCTACGTCGATCTGTTTATGAACGCCGATGTGCGCGAGGTCTTCGTCAAGCGCGCCGCGGTCCTGCGCGCCATGCGCAAGTTTTTCGATGCGCGCGGATTTCTGGAAGTTGAAACCCCGATGATGCAGCCCATCGCGGGCGGCGCGGCGGCAAAGCCGTTCACCACCCATCACAACGCGCTCGACATCGATCTTTTCCTGCGCATCGCGCCGGAACTCTATCTCAAGCGCCTGGTCGTGGGCGGCCTCGACCGCGTGTATGAGATCAATCGCAATTTCCGCAATGAAGGAATTTCCACCCAGCACAATCCTGAGTTCACCATGCTGGAGTTCTATCAGGCCTACGCGAATTACCACGACCTGATGAATCTGACAGAAGAGTTGATCCCAACCATCGCCATGGAAGTCAACGGTACGACAAAAACCGTCTTCAACGATGTCGAAATCGATCTCAGCCAGTGGCAGCGCTACACCATGCGCGAAGCCATTCGGAAATTCTGGCGAGAAGAATTTGGGGATCCTCCCTCCGTCGAAGACTTTCGTGATCCAAATCGTTTTGTCGAGCGGCTCAGATCAAGCCTACAGCAACCTAGAGTCGTTGCGGCGAGGCGCGATCTCACGGGTAAAATCCGACCAGCGCGAAGCCCAAAGGAATTCCGGCAGTTCGCAGCACTTCCGCCGCTTGAAAAAATTACGCAATCTGTAGCAAACGTGCAGGCCGTAATTGCTGAAAATCCAGAGTTGCACGCGATCGAAGCTATTGCGCGCCAATTCGAGATTGCCATAGACCTCGTCTCAAGCGGCGGCCCACTCGGCAAAGCTATTGCCGATGTTTTTGAGGCCGTCGCCGAAGACCATCTCATCCAGCCCACCATCATCTATGACTTCCCTCTTGCCGTTTCGCCGCTGTCGAAGCAGAAACCGGACGAGCCCGACTGGGTGGAGCGTTTCGAGTTCTACATTGGCGGCTTTGAACTCGGCAATGCCTTCAGCGAATTGAACGATCCCGTCGAGCAACGTAACCGATTTTTGCAACAACTTGGCGAGCGTGAACGCGGCGATGCGGAGGCCCACGCCATGGATGAAGATTTTGTGCGCGCGCTTAGCTTTGGCCTGCCGCCCACCGGCGGCGAAGGCATCGGCATCGATCGCCTGACCATGGTGCTGACCGGCTCGCGCTCGATCCGCGATGTGATCCTGTTTCCCCTGATGCGTCCCCAGGCGAAGGACTCTGCCCCCGATGCAGCGACGGGCGACCAGCCAGCCGAATAGCAGAGCAGCTACAATAGAAATGTTAGCGACTCGCCGCGGCGAGGCACTGTGAGCTGGTTTCTCGGCCATGGATGCAAACAAGCCGCGACGTACAACGCCGCAACCCGTAAAGCAGGTACCCGCATGGGATTTGACTTGAATTCGAGCCAGCGTCAGCAGCTTGGCTATCGCCTCATCGACCGCATCAACGAATATTTTTCCAGCCTGAAGGACCGGCCTGTGCAGCGGCCGGCGGAGCAGCGCAGTTTCCTTCCCATCCATGAGGATTTGCCGGAACTCGGCGAGGATGCCGCCGCTGTCCTCGACGACATTTGTTCGCAGATGGTCGATCAGGGATTTCATGTTCCCAGCGCCAACTACTTTGGCCTGATGAATCCCACGCCGACGTATATGGCCGTGCTGGCCGAGGCACTGGTGGCTGCGCTCAACCCGCAACTGGCAACCCTGGCGCGTTCGCAACTGGCTTCGAAGATTGAGCATGAAACGGTGCGCTGGATCGCGCAGCGTGTCGGCTGGACGGGCGACACCTATGGCGGCACCTTTACCACCGGCGGCAATGAAGCCAACCTGAGTGCGCTGGCGCTCGCCCTGACCCATCGCTATCCGCAGGCGGCGAATGACGGCCTCATCGGACTGGGCAAGCAGCCGGTGGTGTATGCCTCGGCGGAATCGCATCATTCGCTGGAAAAGTCGTTGGGCCTGCTCGGCCTGGGCCGCAAAGCTCTGCGGCGCATTCCCGTCACCGAGCGCGCGGAAATGGACGCGAACGCGCTCGAATCCGCAATCGCCACCGATCGCCAGGCCGGTCTCGAACCTTTGGCCGTCGTCGGCACCGCGGGCACCACCAACTCCGGCGCTATTGATCCCCTGCCCGCGTTGGCGGAGATTTCCCGCCGGCAAAATCTTTGGTTCCACGTCGATGGCGCGTACGGCGCGGCGGTGATCTTTTCCAACCAGCATCGAGCTTTGGTAGAAGGCATGGAGCTGGCGGACTCCATTACCATCGACCCGCATAAATGGCTGGCCATGCCCTTTGCCGCCGGTGTCATGCTGACCCGCCATCCAGAATTGCTGGAGCCGACCTTTGGCCTCGAAACCAGCTATCTTCCCCGCACCAACGACAGTCCCCTGCCGGACAATTTCCGTATTTCCGCGCAATGGTCGCGACGCATGAACTCGCTGAAATTCTGGCTGACGTTGCGCGTCCACGGACGCCAGGCGTATCAGTATCTGATCGATTCGCAGCTTCGGCTGGCCGCGTACATGGAATCACGAATCCTCGATACCGGTGCCTTCGACCTAGCCACTCCGCGCCGCCTAACGATTCTGAATTTTCGCGCCAAGGCCGCTCGGGAATTGGCCCTGCCGGAAGAGGAAATTGCACGGCTGCATCGTGCCATTGTCCAGGAAACAACGCGGGACGGTCAGCAATGGATCTCCACCACGCGTGTCCGCGGCCGCAGCGTCCTGCGCATGATGGTGATCAGCTATCTGACCGAGGAGCGTCACATCGATGCGCTTGCGGCCCGGTTGCAACAGGCAGCCAAGACCGTGCTGGAACGCTCCTTGAGCGCAACGCATTCCCTCTAAAATCTCACGGCTCGTCGCAGCGCAAGGACTTTCGAGTGGAAACCACCACGTGATCGGCGCATAATCGAGCCAACATTCGTTTTCTTGAATGGAACCGAAGGAACTTCCCCTATGCGTGCGCCGAGTTTGCTGAGTGTGCCCATCGTTTTCCTGCTGTTCTCCTCTGCCACCCTGGCCAAGCCTGCCTGCATTCCTCCGGACCAGGCAATCCGGCATCTCCATCACGATGTCTGCGTTGAGGCGCACGTCTACCGCGTCGTGGACGCCGGCGATGGAATCCACTTCCTGGATGTGTGCAGCCCGCAAACTTCCGACGCCGATTGTCACTTCTTCATTTTGAGTTCCAGCCAGGACAAAATGGCTGTCGCCTTTCTTGATGGCCTGGCCGGCAAAACCATTCATATTCGCGGCAAGATTCATCCCATCCAGGGGCGCGCCGACATGGTATTCAGCTCGAAGCAGCAGTTGCATGGCGGCAAGGAAAAGTTCCATCCCAACCCGCAATTGCTCCGGACGTTTTCGGCGGAAAGTGGCGGCCAGGGATTCAGTACCCAAAATGGCGCGGGCGGCCAGCACGGCGTTCACTTCCGTCATCGCGGAAATTAAAAACTGCTCACCAGAGTGGTCCCGCCTGTCGCCGCAACTCTTTCAGCGGATACAGCGTTCCCCGCCATAGCACTCCGCCGCGCCATAAAACCAGAATCATCGAACGCAGCAGCGTGCCGACGAACAGCAACGTCGCAATGGGGAACAACATCAGATACGCGGGCGAGATGTCTGTCAGCCGCCAGTAACGCAGATTCAGCAACAAGAGTGGGACCAGCGTCACGATCCCTGCCCATTGCGCAGGCCCAGAAAAGAACAGGGCGACAAACGGCGTCAGGCACATCGCGAGCATCCCAGCGCATGCCGCCAGCAGCAACGAAGTGCGAAAGCGAAACGTGGAATAAAGATTTTTCGTGAGGTTGTTCAGAATTCCCCACGCGCTTTCCGCCCAGCGAATGCGCACCAGGTCTTTGCCGAATGCAACCCGCTGCGCATAGCCTTCCCGCTTGGCTCGAAACCCTAGGCGCATATCTTCCAACACTTCCATGCGCAACTCCGCGTAGCCTCCCAGCGCCTCATAGACCGACCGACGAATCAGGTTGAACGCGCCCACGCCAATGTAGTCCTTCGGCGACTTCGGATCGGCAATCTTCCAGGGCCGGCCGGCCAGCGCGGAGATACTCTGAAAAAAACCAATCAGCATTTTCTCTGCAACGCCGTGCAGAATCAGCGTAGGGTACAACACCATATGATCGCCGTGACTTTGCATTGCATACTCGATGGCAAGCCGAATGGCGCGCGGATCGAAGACGACATCGGCATCGGTAAACAGCAGCCAGTCGGAGGTCGCTCCAGTCGTGGCCAGCGTCATCGCATGGGGTTTCCCCAACCATCCCTCCGGCAGTTCTTTCACGTGGAGCACACGCAACCTGCCCCGCGATTCCGGCGAAGCTGCGAGTTCATCCATCAACTCACCCGTTGCGTCGGTGGAGCGATCGTCGACGGCCACGATCCGCAGAGCCGGATAGTCGCAGGCCAGCAGACTGCTCAAGGAATGCGCGATGGCCAACGCCTCATCCTTCGCCGGGACAACAACGGTCACCGACGGCCACGTTGTCGAGGCATCGGGCGACGCGTCCTCCCCACCGTTTCGGTCCAATAGATTCGGAACTCGCGGAAGCATCCACAACGCAGGAACCACGCGCGACAGCCAGGCCGCCGCGATCAGCCAGGCAAAAACGGCGAAGAGAAATCGTCCGTGAAGCAAAAATGAGAGCAGCGAAGGCATGTCTCTCTAGTATGCCGATTCTTTCGGCCAGGACGTTGATTTTGTTTCCTGCGAAAGAAGGCCAGTCAGTTCAGACTGCCGCCGTATCGACCTCGGGCGCATACCGCGCGCCCGCAAAGATCAGAACGGCAGAAAGCAGCAGCGTGATCAGCGTAACGGCAAGCCCGGCGCGCAGCGAAGAATGATCGGAAACCCAGCCAATGATGCGCGGCGAAGGAGCATCACCCAGCGCATGAATCATAAATAGCTCGATCGCGATGGCGGTCGAACGAATCGGCGCGTCGACCGCATTCACAATGGCGGCGTTCAGCGGCCCCGTGTTCAGAAACAGCAGGAACTCCGCCACTGCCAGGCACGGCACCATGGTGGCGCGCGGCCCATAAAAGACCAACAGCGCAAATGGGGCGGTCAGCAGAACGCTCCACGCAGACAGCAGATACAGCGCGGCCTTGTTGCGTCGCAGCCATCGCTGTGCCAGCCATCCGCCCAGCCATGTCCCCACAATGCCATCGACCACGGTTATCGCGCCCAAGATCTGGCTGGCGCCGGCCAGAGAATAATGCCCGTAGCGATAGAGAAAGGTGGGCATCCAGACGGAAATTCCTCCCAGCGTGAAAACCATCATGGCCATGCCGAGGGTCGCCGTCCAATAGGCAGCATTGCGCGTCAGTCCCGCCAGCGTCGCTCGATCCGGCTTGATCGCGAACAGCGGCTCGGTCGCTCCCCGTGCCGGCTCCCGCAGAAAAATCCACACCAGCAACGCGATCAGCAAAC
The DNA here is from genome assembly GCA_052142955.1 of Acidobacteriaceae bacterium. Taxonomy (GTDB): domain Bacteria; phylum Acidobacteriota; class Terriglobia; order Terriglobales; family Acidobacteriaceae; genus JAKAAZ01. Next base: position 91,871 of record JBKQVW010000073.1, read on the forward strand.
CCGGCGCCGCCGCAACATAAAACGGCATCTTCCAACCGTAGGCCTGCCCCAACGTTCCGCCCAGGATATACCCCAGCGCAGCTCCGATCGGCAGCGCAAGATAAAACAGGGTCAGGATGCGATTGCGTTGCTCCGGCGGCCAATAATCCGATAGCAAAGCCGGCGCAAAAATGCCAAAGCTCGCTTCGCCAATACCGACCAGAGCGTGCCGCAAATAGAGTTCGCCAAAGGTATGGACCAGCGCCGTCGAAATCGTCAGTAGGGACCATAGAACCGCGCCCGCCAGGATCAGCGGCTTGCGCGGGAAGCGATCACCAAGCCAGCCCGTCAGCGGCGCAGCGAACATGTAGGTGATGAAGAAGGCAAAGGTCAGCGCACCGATGCGTTCGTCATTCACATGAAATGCCCGCTGGACCAGCGGCTGCACTCCAGCCAGCACATAGCGGTCGGTGTAGTTCAGCAGGTTCAGCGCTGTCAGCAGGGCAAGCGCAGTCCACGCCGCGGAAGCTGGCAGCACAGTCGGAGAGTGAGCGGTCTTCACCGGCATGAGCCGCCAGCATATCAGGCCGAGAGCTGTTTTTTTGCAACCCGGCTTCAGGGGAGAGGCTTATTTCACAGCGCGCGCGCAAATTGGACCGAGGATTGCGAGACCGATAACGGCGCTGCCTAACTCACTAAAACTGACGGAGGCGTGTGCGGGGGGAACCATCGGTCACGCTACAACATCTTTCCCTCTGAAGGGAAGAATGTTTTTCCGCGGTTGTCTTTGGAGGGACGGTTCCCTATTTTGATTTGCTGCGGGGCCAGCGTGCTTCCACGACCGTCGAGATGCCGCCGCGTGGCCGAAATTCTCCACGCACCGAGGCCCAGACAGGATCGCACGCCTGGACAACATCTTTCAGCACCTGGTTGACAACATTTTCCTGAAAAATTCCAAGATTGCGATACGAGAACAGATATTCCTTATACGACTTGAGCTCCAGACATTTCTTTCGCGGCATATACCGCAGAAGAATCACGCCAAAGTCCGGCAGTCCCGTTTTTGGGCACACAGAGGTGAACTCCGGATCGTCGATCAGGATCTCATAGCCTGTGAACTGGTTCGGCCAGGTCTCAATCTCTGGAAATTTGAAATCGAGACCGGCCCGCGCATGGTCCTCTGTATATCTTGGAGCGGTTCGTTTTGCGATGGATGGCATATAACTCTATTGTACGAAAGTGCGCGGCCACGTTTGTACGCCCGCCCGTAGTGGACAATGGCTCGGGCCGCATCCTGCAAAGACTCGCGGTGCCACTGCCGATAGTACCTGCGGAATGACCCTGAATGTTTGAATCGCGAAAGCGATTGCCAGTGTCTTATATACTGATTCTTCTAAGAGATACCAAGATCTCACTATGGCCCCTGCGTCTCCACAAGAAGCCTCGAAAAGAAAACATACTGTATGGATCCTGGCTGCTTTGGCTCTGCTGATTGCCGCCATCCTGGTGCGCTCCTTCACTCGCGGCTCGACGCAGGTACGAATGGGGACCGCGCACTTCGGTCCACTGCTCAGCACCCTTTCCACCAACGGTGTCGTACAGCCCATTCGAAATTTTGCGGCGTACAGTCCGATGGCCGGGACAGTGAAAGCCCTCTATGTCCACGACGGCGAAAAGGTCACACAGGGCCAGCTTCTCATCGCGCTCGACGATTCCGAGGCCCGCTCCCAGGTGGCCGCGGCACTGGCGGCGGTGCGCGGGGCCCAGGCACAATTGCAGGCGCTCCGTCAGGGTGGCACCCGGCACCAACAAATCACGTTGACCGGAGAGATCGACAAGGCCAAAGCGGCCAGAAACCAACAATCTGCGACTTTGGCCACGCTGGAAAAACTGCAACAGCAAGGAGCAGCTTCCACCAGTGAGGTGGATGCCGCACGCAGTTCCCTGGCAGCCGATGATGCTGCCTTGAAAGTTCTCGCTCAGCAACAGACCCAGGGCTTTGCTCCCATTGATCTGCAACATGCCACGGCAAATCTGGAGAATGCGCAGGCCGCATATGCCTCGGCTCTGGACACGCTGCAAAAAGAAAACGTGCGCGCACCCTTTGCTGGGACCGTCTACTCCGTGTCCGTGCGAACCAGCGATTTTGTCCCCGCAGGCTCTCAATTGCTCCAGCTAGCGAACTTGAAACAGATTCAGGTGGATGCGTACTTCGACGAGCCGGAAATCGGGAAGCTAACGGTCGGCGAGCCGGTGACCATCGTTTGGGCCGCGCTTCCGGCGCGGGTCTGGCATGGACGCGTCATCCGCACGCCATCCACGATCATCACCTATGGCACCCGGAATGTCGGAGAAGCACTCGTTTCCGTCGACGACGCGGACGAGACCCTGTTGCCGAATACCAATATCACCCTCACGGTGGTCCTGAAATATCTGCCGAATGTCCTGCTGATTCCGCGCGAGGCCCTGCGCATCGACGACCGCGGGGATTATGTATTCGAGGTTGCGAATGGCCACCTGAAGCGCATCCCCGTCGTCATTGGCGCTCTGAATCTGACCCAGGTACAGATCGTTTCAGGGCTGAAGCCAGGCGCTGTCGTGGTCCTTTCGGCGGTGGATGGTTCCACCCTGAGTAGCGGCCAGGCTGTGAGCCGCGCGGACTAGCGTATGGAATGTATCGTTGCATCGAAGCTTCTTCGCCGCCTCTGCCTGATCGCGACAGTCCTGATTTGCGGCACGATGTTCAGCCTCGCAATGGGGCCGGAACGCCTGCTATCGCCGGCCACATCTGGTCCAGGGGTCTACCAATCCATTCGTCAGGATTTAAACGCTGGGCGCGCCGACGAAGCCATTTTTCTGCTGCAAGAGCAGCTTTCCAAAAACTCCGCCAATGCGGCCGCCCATGATCTGCTGTGCCGCGTCTACATTCAAGAAGAACAATGGCCGGATGCGGAAAAGGAATGCACCCGCGCGGTAGAGTTGGAACCGAAGAACAGTGCCTATCATCTATGGCTCGGGCGAGCCTATGGCGGAGCCGCCGCCCATGCTTCTCTGGCGAGCGCCTACCAGCTCGCGAAGAAGGTCCGCGCGGAATTTGAAACCGCCGTTCGGCTCGATCCAAACAATGTGTCGGCGCTGTCGGACCTCGGAGAATACTTGATCGACGTCCCGCGGATCTTAGGCGGCGGTGTCTCCCAAGCCGAGCAGATTGCCCAGCAGCTCGCGCCGTTGAGTCCTGCCCATTACCACGAACTGCAGGCAAAAATCTGTTATAAGAAATCGGATTTTGCCGGCGCGGAACAGCAGTGGAAGCTGGCAATCCGGAGTTCGCCAAATCCAGCCGATCAATGGATGAACCTGGCGGGTTTTTATGCGGACCGAAAAAATTTCCCCGCCATGCAGCAGGCGATTCAAAACGGAATGGCGGCGGATCCGGCCCATGGAAAAGCTCTTGTACTCGGGGCCACGTTGCTGATGCGGAAGCATCAAAATCTACAGCAGGCACGGCGGATGTTGCAGCGGTATCTGGCGTCCAGACAGCGATCGGAAGATGCGCCCGCTTTCCAGGTCTATGTGCAGCTCGGCAATTTGCTGGCCTCTCAAGGGGACCCGATAGCGGCCGAACGGGAATACGCGGCGGCACGCGCGCTGGCCGGCAACTATGCGCCCGCGCAGCAGGCGCCAGGCGGATGATGCCAACTTCGACCCGTACAAACCCATGCAGCCGGAATCATGATGACCAGACCCATTTAGAATCAGACGGGATGGGCGCGGTTCAATCGAACGCACTGGCCGGCAGGAGCAATCGCAGCTTGAAACGAATCCTCACCGTGTTGGCAACAGCATTTTCCATCGCTCTGGCGAGCTATGCTCAGCGAACGGAGGCAACGCTGCCGAATGCCCCGCGGCCGACCGCGGTCCTTGCCGCTCCTTCGAATCTTTCCTACCTTGCCGAAACCGGTGCGTCCGCGAAGATGGCCGGGGTGAGCATGGAGGAAGCCGCCACTGCGGAAGACACAGCAGCCACTGCATCCACCGTCGGAGATGTGTCGCTCTACACCGTCGTCGATCTGGCACTGCGCAACAGCAGGACCGTACGCATGGCGGAGGCAGAGCAACAACGCGCGCGCGCTGTATGGATGCAGACTCGCGATGTCTACATCCCCAGCTTTTCCGTGGGCTCCGGCCTCGGCTACTCCTATGGCTTCCCGCTCGGCAACCCAACGCTGTTCAACGTGCAATCGAACTTCATGCTATTCAGTTTCTCGCAACGGGATTACATCCGGTCCGCCCGCGCAGCGGCCAAGGCGGCCACGCTCAGCCTGAAAGACACACGCCGCCAGGTCATTCTGGATGCGGCCTTGAATTACATTGAGCTGAATAAAACCCTGACGGAAATTCAAGCGTTGCAACAGGCGCTTGCCGATACGGACAAGCTGGTAGGAGTGATCGAAGACCGCCTCAACGCCGGTCTCGAAAGCAAAATGGACCTGACCCAGGCGCAGTTGACCCGCGCCCAAATCCAACTGCAGAAGATCCGCCTGGAGGACCACGCGGATGAGTTGCGCCAGCATCTGTCCGGACTGACCGGCCTGGACGCAAATGCAATCACCCCGGCTGCATCTTCGGTTCCAGCCCTGCCCGATCTGGATTTTCAAGGGTTGATGTCCAAAGGGGGCGAAGCCCCGGCCGTGCAGGCCGCGTTTGCCAGCGCAAACGCAAGACTGTACAGCGCCTGGGGCGACGAAAGACAGAACAATCGCCCGAGCGTGATGGGCGCGTTACAATACAGCCGATTCGCCAGTTTCAATGGATACCAAAACTACTATCGAGCGTTTCAGTCGAACAACATCGGGATCGGCATCCAGGCGACATGGCCGCTGTTTGACCGAACTCTCAAAGATAAAGCGGAAGCATCGGCCGCGCAGGCGCAACATGATCGTCAGCAGGCCGAGCTCACAAAAATTCAAAGCGATGAAAACAACCTTGCGCTGTGGCATAGTCTGCGCGAACTGGAGGCCCAGGAGCAGGTCGCCAATCTACAACAGCAGCTGGCGCAGGACACGCTGAGCGCCACCGTAACGCAGATGAATCAAGGCGCTGCCAACGGACAGCCGGTGCCGCCGCAGCAGGCCGAACAGGATCGTGTGGAAGAGCGCACCCGCTATGTCGGTCTGGAAGATGCACAGTTCAACGTGACGCGGGTGAAACTCGATCTGCTGAGCGCAGTGGGCGACCTGGAAGATTGGGCAAAAGAAAGCATCCAGCCCCAGGATGCTTCCGCGGCGATCGGCCCGTCGGCGTCGGCCCATTAGGCGTGGATCAGGGTTTGCCGGCAATTCCTCCCACATTCCGTTGCCAACCGGAAAACCGGCGCCGGGGGGCCCTTTCCGCCAGCCGTCGGAAATCGGCATTCTTACCCCTCCAGGTGATAAACTGAAGCCTGAATTTATGCCCCTGAAGACAATTTTTCTTAACCCGCCCTCCTTTGAGAACTTTGATGGTGGCGCCAGTTCTCGCTGGCCTGCCACCCGTGAAATTGAATCCTACTGGTACCCGGTCTGGCTCGCCTATCCGGCAGGAATGCTGGAAGGTTCGCGCTTGCTCGACGCGCCGCCGCATCATGTCAAAGCGCCGGAGACCATTGAGATCTGCAAGCAGTATGAGTTTCTGGTGTTGTTCACCAGCACTCCCGGCTGGCAGGGCGATCAAAAACTGGCGGAAGCCATCAAGGCGGCCAATCCATCGATTCACATTGCCTTTGTCGGGCCGCCGGTCACGACATCGCCGGACCGCGCCCTGAACGAATGCCCCGTAATCGACTTCGTTTGCCGTCGTGAATTCGATTTCTCCGTCGTCGAATACGCCAACGGCAAACCGCTGCATGAAATTCTCGGCATCAGCTATCGCAAAGACGGCCAGATCGTGCACAATCCGGATCGGCCGCAGGTGGAAGACCTGGACGCGATGCCCTGGGTGACGGACGTCTACGCCCGCAACATGGACGTGACGAAGTACAACGTTCCCTTCCTGCTGCATCCGTATGTGTCGCTCTACTCCACGCGCGGCTGCCCGGCGCAATGCACGTTTTGTCTCTGGCCGCAGACCCTGAGCGGACACGCTTGGCGGAAGCGTTCGACCGACGATGTCGCCGCGGAAATGGCCCACGCCAAAGAACTTTTTCCGCACGTAAAAGAGTTCTTCTTTGACGACGATACGTTCAACATCCAAAAGGCCCGCACCATCGAGTTGTGCGAAAAACTCAAGCCGCTGAACCTGACATGGTCGTGCACCTCCCGCGTCACCACGGACCGCGAAACGCTCAAGGCCATGCGCGAAGCCGGATGCCGTCTTCTCATCGTCGGCTTTGAATCCGGCGATCCGCAGATCCTGAAGAACATCAAGAAGGGCGCAACCATCGAACGCGCGCGCGACTTTACCCGCGACTGCCACGATCTCGGCCTGACCATCCATGGCGACTTCATTCTCGGATTGCCGGGCGAAACCAAAGAATCGATCCGCAACACCATCAACTTCGCCAAGTCGCTGGACGTGGAGACCATCCAGGTTTCCATTGCGCACGCCTATCCGGGCACGGAATTTTACGACTTCGCCAAGACCAACGGCTTCATCATCAACAACGGCGCCATGGTCGATGAAGAAGGTCATCAACTCGCCCACGTGGAATATCCCGGGCTGCCGACAGACTACGTTCTGGAGATGGTCCATCGCTTCTACGACGAGTATTATTTCCGCCCGAAAGCGGCGTGGCGCGTGGTCAGCAAGGCCATCGTAAACCGCGACCTGCCGCGCTTGTATGTGGAAGCCAAGGCCTTTCTGAAACTCCGCGCGCAACGCAACCGCGTGGTGGCGAAAAGCAAACGAGACAAGGCCGCGCTGGCGGAAACGCAAGAAGTCGGCGCCTGAGAAATGCCACCGGGTGGCCCATTCAAGCCGTCTGTTGGCTTGAGTGGGATTGAATAAATTTCTCACGTTGCTCCGGCGACCCGCGACGACAGACCTGGAGGACGGAGATCTAAGAAAGCTCCAGAGATGCAAACGAACCCTGCGAAAGCAGGTTGAGGAGTTTTCGTCATCGCATTTTCGCAATCCACCATGACGTTTCGCCGCTACCTGGTCCTGGGCGCTGTGATGGTGTGCGCGTCGGTGGGCGACACATTTTTGAGCGCCGGAATGAAGCAGGTCGGCCCCGTCTCCCTGCATCGCCTGCTCAGTCTTTTGATTGCCCTGAAAAATCCATGGGTTTTTAGCGGCATCTTTTTTCTGATTATTTTCTTCGCTGCATATTTGACGGCGCTTTCCTGGGCGGACCTGACATTTGTTCTTCCCGCAACCGGCTTTGGCTACGTAATTATTGCCCTGCTGTCGAAGTTCTGGCTGCACGAAACCATTTCAGATGGACGCTGGATCGGGATCGTGCTCATCACCCTCGGCGTCGGCTTCGTCACGCAAGGGCCCTCCTACACCAATCACAGCCATCAGCACCCACACGATGAAACCGCGGTTCCCGCGGCTGCGGGCGAACTTGTCGCGAGACAGGAAAAGGGGCGCTCGGCATGAATCTCGCCGGCGAATCCGCGGTCTGGGTGATGATTGGCGTGATCGTCCTGCTCGCCACAGCAGGCGATGTTCTGCTTGCGGGTGCCATGCGTGGAATCGGAGATTTTGACGTGATCCGCGGCCATTCCGGCCTCAAGGGAGCCATCCTGGCAGTGTTGCGGAATGGGCGGTTTTTTTTCGGCCTGCTCTGCATGGCCCTCAGTTTCTTCTCGCTTCTGTTCGCGCTCAGCTGGGCGGATGTCAGTCTGGTCGCGCCGGCATCGGCGGCTCTCACGTTCGTCACAAACGCCTTTGCGGCGAAGTGGATCTTGAAAGAAAATGTAGACGGTCGCCGATGGATGGCAGCCGTGTGTGTGTGCGCGGGCGTATTTTTTCTAAGCCGATAGATTTATCGGCATCTCTACCCGAACAGCCGCATCAACCCTTGCGGGGGTAAATCCGGTCGCAGAAATTTCTGCGGATCTCCGGCAGCTTTCGTCAGCGCTTCCGCCGCAAGATACCCGCTCCGCACCGCGCCTTCCATGGTCGAGGGCCAGCCGGTTGCCGTCCAGTCTCCCGCAAGAAACAGATTCGGCCACGCCGTTGTTGGACCGGGCCGGTACGCGTCGATTCCCGGCGTCACAGAGAACGTCGCGCGTACTTCTTTCGCCACTGCGGCCTTCAACAGCTTCGCTTCCCGCACCGCTGGAAAGAATTCCGCCAGCTCCAGCAATGCCAGATCGAGGATCTCCTGGCGAGACTTCGGCACCAGCAACTTTGATGCACTCACCACCAACTCCAGATAGCTTCCTGCGTCGTCGGATCGCCGCTGCGGCTGCAGCAGAGTTTTGTTGTACATCCATTGGATCGTGGTGTCGAGCAGAACCGCATGTTCCAACTCGGTAATGGTGCGATCGAACCAAAGATGAATACCCGTAATGGGCGAGTGCTGAAAATGCTCCAGTCGCTGAGCGAGCGCATCGGAAGCGCCGTCTGCCCGCGCCGGCAGCAGCGGCAGCAATTTCTGCATCGACTCGAACGGGACCGCTAGCACAAAAGCATCCGCCTCCACGCCGCCATCCTCAAACCCGACTCGCCAACGTCGGTTGCGGTCGTCGTATTGGAAGCTATCCACACTTGTACGCAAGCTCACTTCCCCGCCGTAAGACTTGATAAATCCGACCGCATGCGAATACAGTTCGCTCAGCGGAATCCTCGGCACGCCCATCCACCCGGCCTGCGCGGACTGCATGAACGATGTTCGAAAAACCATCGCCGCATAATGCACCGATACGCGGTCCAGGTCTTCGTTGAGCGCGCTGACCAGCACTGGATTCCAGAAGCGATCGATGGCGCGCCGCGTCTGTCCATGACGAGTCAACCAGTGCGCAAAGTTTTCTCCGTTGTCCGACGGTACTCCCCGCAGGAAGGTCAGCATTCCGCGGCTGATGGCAAGTTTGTCTGCCAGCGACAGCGCCGAAGAGCGAAGAAATGAGAATGCATTGTGCAGCGGAGCTGGCAAGAACCCGGGACACAGCAGGCTCCGGCGTCCGCCCGGTTCCAGAAACGTAATGCGATCGAACCAGCGAATCTGATCAGCCACGCCAAGTTGACGATAAAAAGCGATGAGATTGGTGCAGCAGCCAAGCAGAACATGCTGGCAATTGTCGACCACTTCTCCAGTGCCTGGATGTTCATAGGAGGACGCTCGCCCGCCGACATACGGACGCCTCTCGATCAAGTGAACGCGGTAGCCCGATTCCACCAGCGCGCAGGCCGCCGACAGACCGGCAAGGCCGCCCCCGACGACCGCGACATCGTGAAGACCTCGAGTGGGATTAGGATTGTCCGCCATGGGTTGCGCCGAAGTCGTCACGAATCTACATGCCTGTCGAGGAAGCTGTCGATGCCAGTCGAAAACGAAACGCCATCCACAATCCGCGAGCGAGTATCCAGAGTTTTTCCGCAGTCGGCACCGTCACTCGGGCGGAAAACACCTGGTAGTGTGCGCCCTCGATATGGTCCAGCAAGCGCCGATAAATTGTGACCAGCACCCACAAAGCTGCCCGGCTGTCCGGCGAAATATGCGGCAACAGACGTTCCGCGGCCAGATAATACTCGCGCGCGCGCCCCGCTTCCATCTCCATCAAGGCGCGTTCATTCGCTGTGAGTTTTCGATCGCCGCGATTCGAAGCGATCTGTTCCGCCGTCAGCTGAAAACGTTCCAGGTCATCGAGCGGAAGATAGATTCGGCCGCGCTCCGCGTCTTCGCGAACGTCGCGCAAAATATTCGTCAGCTGAAACGCGATGCCTGTCTGCTCCGCCAACGCTTCCGCCTGGGGATCGGTGTAGCCAAAGATGCGAATGCAAACCAACCCCACAACCGACGCGACAAAATAGCAGTATCGGTATAAGTCGTCAAACGTTCGATAGGTTGCAATTCCGCCGGCCTCCGCCGGCGCCGCCAGATCCAGCATGGTTCCCTGCACCAGATGATCCAGCAGTTTCATTGAAATGCCGAACCGTTGCCGCGCGTCCCGCAGCGCGATGAATACAGGGTTGTCCGTGGCCTCGCCCGCCGCCGCTCGGTGCCATTCGTCCAACCACAGTTGCGATTGAAGCAGTCGCTGTTCACGCGGCACGCGCTCGTCATCCGCCAGATCGTCCGCATGACGCATAAAAGCGTAGACGGCACACACGGCGGCGCGTTTCGCCTTCGGCAAGGCCCGAAATGCGTAATAAAAGTTTTTGGCTTCGTGGCGCGCGATCGCTTCGCAGGCGGTGTACGCTTGCTCGACAGAATCCGTCACGCAGCCTGCCTCGCGGTGAGCCGGTCTAGAAAAGCACGCAGCAACAGCGCGGCTTTACGCGGCTTGGAGATGACCGGGCGAGAACGCAGCACGTCGTAATCCTGTTTTGCGATGGCGCGGAGAATCTCCTGCCCGCCACGGCTGAACAAAGCAAGGTCGACCGCCATCTCTTGATCGACACGGCCCAGCAGCGGCATACCCGCATCGAACAATTTTTGCGCGTACGCAACTTCGTATTCCATCAGCCTGCGAAATTCCGCCGTAAAACACCGGTCGCGAATCTGTTCCTCGCCGACGCCAAATCGCTCCATGTCCTCCAGCGGCAGATAGATCCGATGGCGCAGGTAATCCTCCCGCACATCCTGCCAGAAGTTCGCCAGTTGCAGGGCCGTGCAGGTGAAATCGGAGAGCGTAAACAACTCCGGCTCGCGATAGCCGCAGGCATAAAGCACCAGATGACCCACCGGATTGGCGGAATTCCGGCAGTAGCCGAACAGGTCCTGCATGGTGCCATACCGTGTGACCGTCTGATCTTGGCGAAATGCCGCCAGAAGCGCCGCAAAGGGTTCTTTTGGAATATTGCAGACACGAATCGTTTCCGCAAGAGCGACAAATACCGGATGCCGTGTCACGCCGCGATAGCAGGCGTCCAACTCTCCATTCCAGAAATCCAGCAGCGCCAGCGACTGCTGCGCATCGCCCACCTCGTCCCCCAAATCGTCGGAGATGCGGCAGTAGGCATAGATGCTTTGAAAGTGGGGCCGCAGCCGCTTGGGCAGAAACCAGGTGGCCACATGAAAATTTTCGTAGTGCGATTCGGCCAGCTCGCGGCAGTAGGTCTGCGCTTCCGCCAACGTCGGCGTCTGCGCGGGCATGCAATACTGCGCTGGAAGTTTTTTCCAGGCCGCCGCCAATGCCTCTTCGAAGTTTCTGCCGGTTTCCTGTAGTCCGCTAACGGGCATTCGAGTTCTCGCTGGGATGGATCGCAATTTTGATGTCGTTGGTGCGATGCAGGAACCGCCGAAATACAGGGACCAGTTCCTCCAGGGGCGCACTTCCAGTCAGGAATTTACAGCTCTGGAAGCGGCCGCTCGCAATCCAATCGAACGCTCGACGGCACACTGGCGGGCGATGATGAAAACTGGCCCGTAGCGTCAGGTCGTTGTAGTGCAGGCGGTTTGTATCCAGCGCTACCTGGGTGCCGGCCGCGCACCCGCCGAAGAAATTGACCACTCCGCCCTTGCGCACCATGTCCACGGCCCACTGCCAGGTCTCCGGCGACGCAACCGCTTCCACCACCGCATCGGCGCCGCGTCCCTCCGGAGTCAGCGCCCGAACGGCCGCGATCACGCAATCGGTTCCCGTCGTCTGCACAACCTGGCGCGCTCCAAAAGAACGCGCCAGGTCCACTTGCTCCGGGTGCTTCACCACCGCAATCACGTCGATATCGTTCAGTGCGGCCGCGTGAATAAACATCAGCCCAATGGGGCCGGCGCCGATCACGGCCATCTGATCTCCGGGCTGTGCTCCGGTCTCATCCATACCGTGCAGAACGCACGCGAGCGGTTCCGTCAGCGCCGCATGTTCCAGCAGGATGGAATCGGGCACATGAAACGTATTCTTCGCGACGATACGCGCGGGAATTCGAAAATACTCCGCATAGGCGCCGTTGTTGAAGAGAAGGTCGTCACAGAGGTTTTCCTGTTGCCGCCGGCAAAAATAGCATTCTCCGCAAGGTGCGGAATTGACCGCAACCACGCGGTCTCCTTCCCGGAACCTTGTGACCCCCGCACCTGCCTGCGAAACCACTCCCGCCATTTCATGGCCAAAAGGGGCGGGTGGCTTCAACATTTTCTGGTGATAGCCGCGGCGAAACACCTTCAGATCGGTTCCGCAGGTCAGGGCGGCCGAAACACGCACGACAATCTCTCCTGGTCCTGCTTCTGGAACCGGCAGCCTCTCTATCCGGACATCTTCTTTGCCGTACAACACAGCGGCGTTCATTTCAGCGGCCATATCGATAGTTTCGCAGACTGTATCGTGAGTCGATCGACTTGTGGTTTCTTTCGTCCTTGACATGAGGGAACTTGGAGACACCTACGGCTGAATCACTACTTTCATGGAATCCGGTTTCGGTTCGGAAGCGAACGCAATGGCCTCCGCTGCCTGTTCCAGCGGAAAGTAATGCGAGATCAAACGAGTGAGATCAAAGCGACCGGGATAGCCGTCCAGGACCAATCGGGAAGCCGCGTCTTGCACCTCCGCGGAAGAGCTATAGGACCCGAGCAGCGATTTTTCGTCCATGCAAATCGCAGCCGGATCGACGACGACTTCGCCATGTTGCGTCGCGGCGAACAGCAGCACACGGCCGCCAAAACGCACTGCGTCCATGGCGGGGCGAATCAGTGCATTGCCGGCCACCGCGACAATCACTACATCCGCGCCGCGGCCTTCCGTGTGTTCTTTCGCAATGGCAATAGGGTCCTGCTTGTCGGCACGGATGGGGTGATGCAGATCGAATTGTGCGGCGACTTCGTGGCGCGAAGGATACAGATCGGAAGTCAGCACCGTTGCGCCGCTCTGCCGGGCCAGCGCGGCCAGCAAAATTCCAATGGGCCCTTGCCCTATCACCAGCACCGTTTCGTCAGCGGCAAGATGCAGGTTGTGAATTGCCTTGTAGCACGTATTCACCGGCTCGATCCACAATGCCTGTTCAAAGGGAACATGGTCCGGAATGCGCACCAGACCGCGTTCGACAATCCAATCCATCACTCGAATGTATTCGGCGAAACCACCGCCAGAGGGTTCAAATCCCGCCGTACAACCGACGCGCTTATAGCTTTCGCACTGAGAAAATGTCTTTTTCTTGCAGAAGTAACAGCTCTTCCCGCATGGAATGTGATGAAAGGCCATGACACGGTCGCCGACCTTCCAGCCGTTCACGCTGTCGCCGACGGCTGCAATCGCCCCTGTCATTTCGTGGCCGAAAATCCTCGGCGCGGAATGCGATCCAGTGTGAATCTTCTTCAGGTCGGTACCGCAAATCCCGCAGCTATGAATGCGCACCAGCACTTCGCCCGGACCGATCGCGGGAACAGGAACGCTTTCCACGCGAACGTCGTTGACACCGCGATAGACTGCCGCGCGCATGGTCGAGGGAACTGAAGAGTTGGAACTGTTCACTGTTTCCATTTTAGTCCGCTTGCCGCAAAATCTGGCGTAATGCTTGCGCAATCGCCTGCGATGCACGCGCCGACTGTTTGCCGAGCTTGACGGCTGTGGGAACCATCCATGGGTGCAATGCTACATACATCGCGAATCGGCCCTCTCGAAATCCTCCCCGTTCGTCGGTAAAAGCTCCAAAGTCCGGCACATCGTCATCGACCAGATCGCTGACGGCCCGCAGCGCGCGAAACGGCAGGTCGCGCATGTGCGCCAGCCGCGCAACCGTGGCCGCCTCCATGTCGACCAGGTCCGCATTCCAGCGGACAGCAAGCTCCAGCTTCTCCTCGCGACTGACCGCATGGTCCGTCGTCACCAATGCTCCCTTCCCATCGTTGCACTCAAATCGGTCGCCTGTCTGGCCGTCGATGACGGCGCCCGGCCAATACGCTTCATCCATTTGCATTCCAGCTCGCAGTGCTCCGGCGTATCCCACGGAAATGATCGAGTCGAGTTGTCCTCGAGATTCCGCCAGTTCCAACGCGCGCGTCACCCGCTCGCGACCCATGCCCGCGCAGACGACAATTGCGCGATCGTTTTCCCAGACACTCGTGCCTTCGCCACGAGAAACGATACGGATCGGCCAATCACGCACCAGGGGCGCAACTTCACGCGGCAACGCAGCAAGAATGGCAATCCTCGAATTCCTGGCCGCAGGCGTCATGAGCTGGGAGCGTACCCGTGGGCGCGAAACCAATCGATCGCCGCGCGCAACGCTGCATCCACCGGCAGCACCTTGAACCATAACTCCCGTTCCGCCTTGGCGGAGCTGGCAAACATTTTCTTTTTCCCCATCCGCACCGCTTCCACGGTTGCGCGCGGTTCTCGTCCCAGCACGCGCCCCGTGATCCATTCGTCGAAGAATGCAAACGTCATGGCGACGGAGTGGGGCACCTGCAGGGTCGGCGAAGGTAAACCGGTCATCGCCGCCATACGATCCAGAATTTGCTTCAGGGTAAGATTTTCGCCGCCCAGAATGTACCGTTCCCCCGGCGTGCCGCGTTCCAGCGCGGCAACGTGCATGGCAGCCACCAACTCTACATCCACCAGATTCAGACCGGTATCGACATAGGCCGGAAATTTTCGATTGAGAAAATCAATAACGATGCGACCTGTCGGCGTGGGTTTCGCATCGTTCGCTCCAATCGGTGTGGTCGGGTTCAGGATCACGACCGGCTGGCCTAGACGAGCGGCCTCCATCGCTTCCTGCTCGGCGAGGAACTTGGAACGTTTGTAATGCCCGATCATATTTTCGATCGATACTGGAGTCTGCTCATCGACGACAGCGCCGTCGGAGCGAAATCCCATGGTCGCCACGCTGGATGTGTAAACGACGCGACCGACGCCCGTCTCCCGCGCCAGCCGCAGCAGTTCCCGCGTCCCCTCGACATTGGCCGCATACATTTCCTTTGGATCCGGCACCCACAACCGATAATCCGCTGCCACATGGACCAGCGCATCGCAGCCGGAAATTGCGCCGCGAAGATGTTCCGGCTGTAGCAAATCGCCCGTCACCAGCTCCGCATGCAGTCCTTCCAGATGTTCCGTGCGGCTGGTTTTTCGCGCCAGCAGACGCAAGTCCGCGCCCGCTGCATGGAGCGATTGGGCAACATGACTTCCGACAAATCCAGTGGCTCCAGTGAGGAAGATTCGCATAAGTAGCGGCAGAAAAGATCGGCAGAATGCATACCGCGGGGAAAGCGAAACCAGGGAAGATGTATCCCGGAGTCGCATGACTCAAGATCGACGCGACCCACCGGGAGCGACGACCTTAAAGGAACCTTGACAGAACATTATCACTCGTCTTGTTTGAGTCTAGTCCAGCGCTTCGGCCTGGATGCCAATATTCTTTTCGCCCGCGGCTTTCTTTTCCCAATATCGCTGCACCCACGCTTCCCAGCTTTTTCCAGCCGCTGAATCGCGCCCCGTAAACGCCAGACAGGCAATCTCAGAGTACGGAATCGACACCCGCTCCGAAGTGTCTTTCGGCATGATGCGGACGATCGCGCGGTGCAGCGCGGGCGCCGGCCTGCGATCGAAGACGTACCCTTCAATGCGCACCCCGGTTTTCAGCGTAATGGTGATATCGCCGCGATATCCGAAGGCCTGCTCCAGCGCTTCCCGAATTTCTTCCTCGGTGGCCATCGCTGGAATCCATCCTTCCAGCACCTCGCGCTCAGATCCCGGTGCAACTTCCATCGCGTCCGGATTGGAAAGCGGCTTGACCGCAGGTTCCGTCATACGCGCGTTTCCTCCAGCGACCTTTCCGGCACGTCGATTTTCACCAGAGGATTTTTCGCATGGACCGGTTGCACGGGGTGGCTCAGCAAGTCGAGCGCTCCACGATCGGGATACAGCGTCATCATCGCCTTCGTGGTCGCCCACAATCCCTTTAGCGAACCAAAGGTAAAGTTCACGCCGGAGGCTTCATATCCGGAATGCACCATGCAATTTGCGCATTTCGGGTTGCCGGACTCGGTCCCGTAATGGGCCCACTCCGTTGCTTCCATCAATTCCTCAAACGTGTCCGCGTAGCCGTCCTGCAGCAAATAGCACGGTTTTTGCCAGCCGAAAACGTTATAGGTCGGCATGCCCCATGGGGTGCACGCAAAGTCGCGCTTGCCCATCAGGAATTCCATGTACATGGGGGACGCGTTGAAGCGCCAGCTCTTTTTTCGATTGGAAAGAATCGATCGGAAGAGTCTCCGAGAGCGCGCCCGACCCAGAAAATGCTTTTGGTCCGGGGCCTTGTCGTACGTGTATCCAGGCGCCACCATCATGGATTCGACGCCAACCTGCATCATCTCATCGAAGAAGGCCCGCACAC
Organism: Acidobacteriaceae bacterium; assembly: GCA_052142955.1. GTDB lineage: Bacteria > Acidobacteriota > Terriglobia > Terriglobales > Acidobacteriaceae > JAKAAZ01. Next base: position 108,269 of record JBKQVW010000073.1, read on the forward strand.
TGTTCGGGTCCGCGCCGTCGAACAGGGTCGTGTTGGTGGTCACGCGAAAGCCCTTCGAAACCGCCTCGCGGATTCCTTCAATGGCCTTGTCGTATCCGCCTTCCAGGCAGACGGAAAAATCATGGTGCTCCCGCTGCCCGTCCATGTGCACCGAGAAAGATAGATACTTACTCGGCTTGAATAAGTGCAGCTTCTCTTTCAGTAGCAGCGCATTCGTACACAAATAGATATACTTCTTTCTTTCAATCAATCCTGCAACAATCTCTCCTATCTGCGGATGCAAAAGAGGTTCCCCGCCAGGGATCGAGACCATCGGAGTGCCGCATTCGTCCACCGCGCGGAAACATTCTTCCGGCGTCAGCTGCTCTTTCAAAATGTGCGCGGGATATTGAATTTTTCCGCACCCGGCGCAGGCCAGGTTGCAGCGAAATAAGGGCTCCAGCATCAGAACCAGGGGATAGCGTTTCCGGCCACTCCAGCGCTGGCGCAACACATAGGTTGCCACCGTCCACATTTGTGAGATTGGCACAGCCATTCAGATTCTCCTTGTTGCTGCGGTTCTTGATTTTTTTTCTAAGCGTTGCCTTCGACTGCCGCAAAGACGAAGAGTTTCACCGTCTGCTTACTTCCCCATCGTCTCCGTTTGCTTGGCCCTTCGATAGGTTGTAAGCGCCAGCAGAGGAAAATAGTTGCGGTACATGTGGTATGCCAAATAGAAAACCCTCGGAAATCCCGTGCCCGTGTACAGGTCCTCGGTCCAGGAGCCGTCCAGTTGCTGTTGCTGCAGCAACCATCGTATTCCCTTGGCCACAGAATCGCTGCGAATGTCTCCGGCAGCCAGCAGGCCTAAAATCGCCCATGCGGTCTGGGAAGGGGTGCTGACACCGGTGCCCCGCAAGGTCGGATTGTCGTAGCTCGTGCAGCTTTCGCCCCAGCCTCCGTCGGCATTCTGAACCATGCGAATCCACTCCGCCGCCTGCTGGATCTGCGGTTCGTGGTTCCACACGCCGATTGCCTCCAACCCGCGCAGCACCAGGAAGGTGCCGTAGAGGTAATTGACGCCCCAGCGTCCGAACCAGCTTCCATCCGACTCCTGCTCGCGATAGATGAACTGAATTGCCTTCTCGACCCGGGCATCCTGTCGTGTGATGCCGTAGCTGGCCAGCATCTCCAGAATGCGTCCGGTAATATCGACCGTCGGCGGATCCAGCATGGCATTGTGATCGGCGAACGGAATATGTTCGAAAATCATCTTCGTGTTGTCTTTATCGAAGCTGGCCCAGCCTCCGTTCTTGCACTGCATCGCCCAGATCCATTGAATGGCCCGCTGGGTCACGTCGTACTGATATCGCTCGCGCGGATTGTCAACCTTGTTCAGCGCCAACAGCACCTGCGCGGAATCGTCGACATCCGGATAAAATTCGTTGTTGAATTCAAAGTACCAGCCGCCGGGCTCGACATGCGACGCCTTCACGGACCAGTCCCCCTTGTGGCGGACCTCTTTCGACAATATCCAGTCGGCGGCCTTCAGCAGGCGTGGATCGCTGCTGGAAACACCCGCTTCCGCGAGAGCGAACATCGCATAGGCTGTGTCCCATACCGGCGACTTGCAGGGCTGCATGCGAAACGTGGGTTCGCTTTCGCCCGGAACTCCTGCGTCTTCAATGCCCAGTTTTTCAAACTCATCCAGCGCGCGAATCACTTGCGGATCGTCCAGCGAATAACCCTGGCAACGCAGCGCGATCATGGTATTCAGAATTCCTGGATAAATCGCTCCCAGACCGTCTGACATCTCCACGCGCTCGAGAATCCACTTCTCCGCCTTTTTCAGGGCAATCGCCCGCAAGGGCCGCACATGGATGCGTTCCGCCCAGTGCGTCATCCGATCGCATATCAGAAAGAAGTTGCGCCAGCTGAAAATCCGTTGGTCCCAGTGCAGGTGCAGATTCGCATTTGCCCGCCCGCCAACAAACAGCTCGTCGATTCCCTGCTCCACCGGAATCTTCTTGAACGGCTTCTTGGCGTACGCAATCGACAGCGGCACCAGCATGGCACGCGACCAGGAAGAAATCTCGTACAAGTTGAAGTAAAACCACTTCGGGAACAGGACGATCTCCGGCGGAATCGCGGGGACGGCGTTGTAGTCGTACTGCCCGAAGAAGCACAAATACAGTTTGGTATAGGTGTTCACTTCGGTCGCGCCGCCGTTGGCCAAAATCCATTCGCGCGCTCTCGCCAGCCGCGGATCGTTCGCCGACCATCCCATCAACTTCAGAGCAAAATATGCCTTCACCGAAGCGCTAGTGTTGGACGGGCCGCCTGTGTGGGTACTCCATCCGCCGTCTTCCTGTTGATGCCGCAAAATCTCCGCAATAGCCCGCCGCATCCGGCCCTCATCCCCGGTGCCCAGCAAGGTGTGCACCATGATGTAGTCGGATTCTAACGTCGTGTCCGCTTCCAGCTCGCCGCACCAATAACCGTCGGGGTGCTGCTGCGACAGAAGCAGTTCCCGTGACGAATCGATTGCGCGCTCGACTTCATCCAGACCGGCATCGAGCCTTCCGAATCGGACAGCGGCGACTTTTTCCCCTTGCTGAAATGTGGCCATACGTGTCGACAAAGAATTACGCTCTCACTCTATCTATTTAGCATGCCGCTCGCCCGAAAAAAACATTCGGGCCCGTGGCCCGAAAACAGTGCGAATAGGTTCCTTGGTTGCTTACGGAGCTACCGTTGCCGGCTGCGCAGGCGCTGCAGCAATGGCGCGAACAATCTCCGGCGGCAAGCCAAATCGGACGTTCTCCGGCATCACTTCGACCTCTTCGACGGAGCCGAAACCGTTGCGCTGCAGATAATTGATGACATCCTGCACCAGGATCTCCGGCGCGGACGCGCCTGCAGTCACAGCCACAGTTTTCGCGTTCTGCAACCACTCCGAACGAATTTTGTCGGAATCGTCGATCAAGTACGCGATCGTGTCCAGGTTGCGGGAAACTTCGACCAGACGATTGGAGTTGGAGCTGTTGTTCGAGCCCACCACCAAAACCAAATCTGCCTGGTGCGTCACGTTCTTCACCGCGACTTGACGATTTTCCGTCGCATAGCAGATGTCCTGAGAATGCGGCCCAACAATTTTAGGGAATTTTGCCTTCAACGCGTGGATGATGTCTCGCGCTTCGTCCAGGCTCAGCGTCGTTTGGGTCAGATACGCAACTCGCTCCGGATTCGGTACTTCGAGCGCCGCAACTTCTTCCACGGTGGAAACCACCTGGGTCTCTTCCGGCGCTTCGCCCAGCGTGCCTTCAATCTCGTCATGGTCGCGATGGCCGATCAGCACCAGAGAATATCCTTGCCGGGCAAACTTGACCGCTTCCACATGCACCTTGGTAACCAGCGGACAGGTGGCGTCGATCACCTTCAGTTTGCGCTGCTTGCTGATCTCCCGCACCGCAGGCGAGACTCCATGGGCGCTATAAATAACCCGCGCGCCTTCCGGAACTTCGTCGATATCGTGGACGAAGATGGCGCCCTTTGCCGCTAAATCATTGACGACGAATCGATTATGAACAATTTCCCGGCGAACGTAAATCGGCGCTCCAAAGGTTTCGAGTGCGATCTGTACCACGTCAATGGCGCGCACCACACCGGCGCAAAACCCGCGCGGTTTCAGCAGCAGAATGCGACGGTCGGTCACGTGGGCAGCGGAGGCAGGGGTGGAGTCCTTGGGTATCACGGTCACACCTAAGTATACCGTTCCGTATCGAGATTCGCATAGCCGAAATCATTCAATTTTGCACCATACTTGCAGCACCTCTTCAGCGTGCTCCAACCGCCGTTTCCGTCGCTTTCCAGTTGGCTTTCGGCCTTGCCACGGCATACATTTGCCGGGCAATTTCATTGAACAATCCAGTCCGGTCTGTCCCTACACGATAGAGGTCCATGTGGGTGCGGCCGGGAATGAAGGTGAAGTGCTCGTCGGCGTGCAGGCTCTGAAAGACAGCATCCAGCTTGTGTGCTGCTCCATCCAGGTAAAACGTATCGGCCGTGCCCACGATCACATGCACCTTGCCCCGCAGGTCTGGCCCGATCACCGGCCACTGCTGCGCGACTCGATATGCAATGTCGTAATGCTCTCGCCAGTATTCGACCACCGCCGGATCGACGTCCCCAGTCGAGTGATTGAACATCGGTTCCGGCCGTCCGCCGGGCCCGCGCGGCGAAAATACCCAATCGAACGAAGAAATCTGGCCACCGTAAGGGCCCAGTACATCTTCCAGTTGGGTCAATTCCTGAAATGTAGCCAGCACGCGGCCCTGATCGCGAATGATTGGATACGGCGTCCCGTCGGGCCTGCGATAGGCATTCGCATGCGGCGCGTACAGATCGATTCCGGTGAAGTCATGAAAATCGCTTGGGTCAGGCGAGGTCGACCATGTCCCGCCAAAGATTTTCGGATACGTCACCTGCAGCCACAGCGTCGCCCAGCCGCCGGACGAGTGCCCATTCAGGAACCGCCCGCTCGCCTTCGCATCCATGCGATATTGCCCTTCGAGCGCTGGAATCGCCTCTTGAGTCAGCGCCTCGCCCCAGGGCCCATTGTTCACCGAATCCGCAAATTCGTGGGTCCCCCGCGGACTGGCTTCCTCCAACAGCACCCAGATCATCGGCGGCATCTTGCCTTCTGCCATGCGCTGGTACAGCATCGCGGCAACGGCATGGTTGTACTCCAGAGTCGCGCCAAAACCATGCGTGAAGTACACCGTGGGATAGTGCTGTTTCGGGTGTTCTTTATACCCCGGCGGCGTCACCACCCACGCCCGCACATCCATGGTTCGTCCCCAGAACCGCGTGAGCACGGGACTTGGAAAATCGAACAGCTTCGTCGAGTCGATCGCGCCCTGCCGTTCCGATGCGGTCAGCTTCGGCGACAGCCAATCCCGCACGGACGGCTGAATGGTTTGCACCAACGTCAGCTGCGGCTCGTCGCCCGCACCGGCGGTCCAGTGGGCGAGCAATGTAGGAGCGCTCTCAATGTCGCCCGCCACGCGACCGTAGTACGCAAACTGATGTGCCGTGTCGAGCAGCGCCTGCACCACATAATCCCCCGGCGCCAACTGCGAAAATCCTGCCGGAAACGCGATGTTGTCCGTGTCGATGTCGACGGACTCGCCCGGTTTCCAGCCGGCGACATCCTTCGCCGCAACCGAGACGCTGGACGGTTGAAATTCATCCACCTCGATGTCCTCCAGCTTGGTTCCCGGTTTGACCAGGATCAGCAGTCGTCCGGAGACCGGTTCGGCCTGTTGCGACCCTAACGTGACGCGAAAAAAAAGATGTTGCGGCGAATGGCTCGAAACCGCCTGGGCCAGGCAGCCGAGAGAGGCTGCACAGAGAAACAGCGTCAGGAATTTTCGAGATCGCGAGCTGGATACTTGCATCGTGCGCGAGTGTATCAGACGGAGGCCGGATCGCAAGCGTCTGTTTCCAATGACAACGCAATTTTTTGTTGAATCACTGTCCGCTGGTCTTCAGCATCTGCTCGGCGTGTTTCAGGCTGGTGTCGGTAACCCGCGCGCCGCTCAACATGCGCGCAATCTCCTGACGGCGCTGGTCGTTCGAGAGAGGCCGCACGCTGGTTTTCGTGCGTCCACCATGCTCTTGTTTTTCAATCAGAAAATGCTGGTCGGCGAATGCGGCAATCTGCGGCAGGTGGGTGATGCACAGGATTTGCTGGCCCCGCGCCAGCGTCTTCAATTTCTGTCCGACCGCCTCGGCTGCGCTGCCGCCAATGCCAATGTCGATTTCATCAAAGACCAGCGTGCGCGGCAGCTGCGTTCGATGCTTCCCCTTCGCTGCGGAGGAGTTTGCGCTTTCTTCCACGCTCACCTTCAACGCCAGCAGCACGCGCGACATTTCTCCGCCGGAGGCAATCTTGTCCAGCGGCTTCAGCGGTTCTCCAGGGTTGGTCGCGATACGGTACTCGACCGTGTCCCAGCCATGCCCGCTCCAGGCCGACTCTTCGTGCTGCGCGGTCACGGCGATTTGAAACCGCGCTTGCATCGCCAGCTGATTGATCTCCGCCTCCGCGCGTTTCGTCAGGCGCTTCGCCGCTGCGCTTCGTTGCGCGGTCAGCGCTTCGGCCGCAGCAACATACTTCCGCGCTGCATCGGCAGCTTGTGCAGTTAGATCGGCAAGCAGTTGATCGCGATTTTCAATTTCCTCCAGCTTGCCCCGCACCTGCTCCCCGTACGCAATCACCTCGACCACATTGGCGCCATATTTGCGCTTCAGCCGGTCAATCAATGCCAGCCTATCCTCGAGTTCCTCCAGCCGCTCCGGAGAAGCCTGAATCTTCTCGGCAAATTCTCTCGCCTGCTCTGCCAGATCGCCCACGGTTGCACGTGCGGTCACCAATTGCTGCACCGCCTCTTCCCAGCGCGTGTCATAGCGCAACAGCTCTTCCATCTGCTTCAGCCCGGCGCGCAGGGCAACCTCGGCGGATGTGGCCGACTCATAGAGGACATCGTGCGCGCCCATGGCGGCGGCATACAATTTTTCCGCATTCGCCAGCACGCGCTTTTCCGCCATCAGCGCTTCTTCTTCACCCGGTGCAAGTTGTGCCTGATCGATCTCCCGCGCCTGGAAGCGCCACAGGTCAGCCATGCGCAGCCGATCCTGCTCATCGCTTTGCATGGCCGCCAGCTTTCTGCGCAGATTGGACCATGTCGCAAAAGCCTGGCTGACAGCCTCTGTGGAAATCGCCGCGCTGCGGTCCAGCAGACTGCGTTGCTGCGCCTGATCGAAGGCTCCCAGCGAATCGCTCTGCGCATGCACCAGGGCCAACTCTGGTGCTAACGCGCGGAGAACAGAGACAGTTGCGGGCTGATTGTTGACAAACACCCGCGCCTTGCCGCCGGTCGTCACTTCCCGCCGCAGAATGATTTCCTCTCCGGCTGCATCCAATCCATTGGCGTCAAGGATTTCGAGCGCCCCGGGAGTTGCCTCAAACACGCAGGCAACCAGGGCCCGTTCGGTCCCATGGCGAACAATTTCCGCGGATGCCTTTTCTCCCAGAAGCAGTCCCAGCGCGTCTATAAGAATGGATTTGCCCGCGCCCGTTTCCCCGGTCAGCAGATTCAGGCCGGGGCCAAACGCGACGGTGACGTTGTCGACGACGATGTAGTTTTCCGCGCGCAGTTCGAGCAGCATAGCACTCCAGGCTCGAGAAGCCGTCTCATCGACGCCTTGCTTGCTTCGGCGAGTGACCTGAGACCCACTTCGAGGGCGGGTCTCACCCCGACCTCACGGTCTGCTTCTGGAGGATGAAACCGCTTCGAGCGCAGCATACCATGAATCCATACAGCAACCCACGAACCCAGTTCGCAACTTGGAGCAATCCGAAAGCGCCGGTACACTTAAAATAGCTATGACTGCATTGTCAGCTCTACTCATCCTCTTCTTCCAGACACCCGACGCGGTGGACCAGACCCAGGCCGCGCAGCCGATCGGTGGCAGCGCTCTGTTCGGCATGTGGCACAACCTGAGCCCCATCGCCATCGCGGTGCTGGTGATCCTGCTGATCGCCAGTCTGCAATCGTGGAGCATCATTCTTGGGAAATGGTCCGCTTTCCGCAGAGCGGGCACGCAGAGCAAGAGATTTTTGCGCGCCTTTCAAAAAGCGGAACGGCTGCAGGACGTTGCCGCCGTCAGCGAGCAGTTCAAGCCCAGCCCGCTGGTGCAGGTGTTTGAAGACACCTATGAAGAGTATCGCCATCAGATGGAATCCAGCGGCGAGGTCCGCAGCCTGAAGGCGCTGGAGCGCACCGCGCAGACCGCTGCGAGCGAAGCCCTGACGGTGATGGAAAGCCGCATGACATGGCTGGCGACCATCGGCAACGTGGCCACCTTCATCGGTTTGTTTGGAACCATCATGGGAATTGTCGAAGCCTTCCATGCCCTCGGGACCTCCGGCGGAGCGACGCTGCGCGCCGTCGCACCCGGCATCTCAGATGCGCTGATTACCACCGCGGCGGGCATCTTCGTCGCCGTCCCCGCTGTGATGGGATACAACCAGCTCATCAGCCGTCTGCGCGAGTTAGGGGCGCGCCTCGACGATTTTGGCCGCGAACTGCTGAATACGATTGAAGAGCTTCAATCCCTCCCGGCGCCATCGGCGGAGGAATACGCGCGTCAACGGGAGGTGCCGCGTGGCCTACACCGCTAAAAACGGTGGCACGCAAACGGCATTGTCCGACATCAACATCACGCCGCTGGTGGATGTGGTGTTGGTGCTGCTGGTCATCTTTATGATCACCGCGCCCGTGTTGCAGTCCGGCATTCAAGTGAATGTGCCGCGGACTCGAACCGTCAAGCAGATTACGCAGCAGCGCACTGTGGTGACCATCGACAGCCAGCAGCGCGTCTATCTGGACGACAAGCCGGTCAATGTCGACGATCTTCCCCATCTGCTGCTGCAGACAGACGGCCATGCCAGCCCGGCCAACCGGGTCATTTATCTCCGCGCCGATCAGCGAGTGCCGTTCGGCGCCTTCGCCTCCGTGATGGACGCGGTCAAGCAGGCAGGCATCACCAATATCAGTATTGTGACCCGGCCCATTGAATCTCCGGCTGGGCAATAAAAAACGATGCCATACATTCACGAGACATGGGACCTGCACGAACCGATTATCGGCTCATGGTTTGGCTCGTTTGCGCTGCATCTGGTGTTGACGGCACTGGTCGTCTCATCGGCCCTCTTTCTGCACGGATTGCACGAAAGCCGCTGGGGCCAGATCAGTTCCGGCGAAACCATCAGCGCCACCCTGGTTTCCTCTGCCCCCTCGCTGCCGTTGCCAAGCCCGCAGCTCAACTCCGAATCTGTCGTGGCAACGCAAACCCCTAGCCCGGCTCCCTTAATTCCAGAGAAGAAGGCGGCTGCGGCTCCCGACTTGACCGCAATTCCGATTCCTGCCAAGCCGCATCACATCAAGGAGGTTGCTCCCAGGCCTGTACCCGCCCCACCAAAATATGTGCAGCCAAAGCCGCAGCAGCACCGCGTGCAGTACGGAGAGGCAGCGCCATCCAGTATTCCAACGTCGATTCCCTCCGCCGCCGACAAAAGTGTGGTGGTGCAAAATGGCGACTTTGGCTCCCGGTTTGGCTGGTATGTCGACGTGATTAAGCGGACAGTTTCGCAAAATTGGTACAGCCAGCTGGCCGACCCAAAAGCGTCCATGGGCCACTCGGTAGTCGTCAGCTTTACCGTGCATCGGGATGGCTCGGTCAGTGACCCTCGCATCGCTCAATCCAGCGGCGTGCCCTCACTCGATCTATCGGCAATTCAGGCCGTGGAGCGGGTAAGCAGCTTCGGTCCTCTGCCCAACGGATATGCCGGCAGCTCGGTTTCCGTTGCTTATACCTTTACGTACGACCAAAGTACACGTCCTTGATTTTCTTAGAAATTGCAACGAGGAACATGGATAATCGACAGAAATGAAAGAATTTTTGACTATTTCTGCGGTTGAAAACATTTTTTATACAGCCAAAATTGGATTTACTACGTCAAACGGAGTGCACAATGGAAGTTTCCCCGAGTTTTGCTGGCAGGCAAACCGTCCGTCTTCTTTTTACCTTCCTGTTTCTGGCCACGGCTCTGGCCTCGGCGCAGGATTGGGTGCGTACTGGCACCAATCTCGGCGCGCAAAAAATTCGCCTGGCGGCCGCCGACTTCAAAATGGTCGGCAACGATCCGGCGCTGAGCGACGCGCAACAGACCTTTGATAATGTTCTGTTTGCCGATCTCACCAACGCCGGCATCTTCGACATGGTTTCCAAGAGTATGGCTCCCCCGGTGATGCCCGGCTCTCCCGCGGAGATCAACCTCTCGCAGTGGAGTTCGCCGCCGGCCAACGCTGCCATGGTGGCCTTCGGCGCAATCAACGTTCAGAATGGCCGCGTTATTGTGTACGGCTGGCTCTTCGATGCCAAAAATACGCAGTCTCCCCAGGTGCTGGGCCAGCAATACAATGAGGTTGCGGGACCCGACACGGCCCGCCACATCGCCCACGAATTTGCCGATGCCATCATTGCGCGGCTCGGCGGCGGCATTAACGGAATCGCCGAAAGCAAAATCTTTTACATCTCCGACCGCAGCGGAAATAAAGAAGTCTGGGAGATGGATTATGACGGCGCGAACCAGCACCAGATCACCCATATCAGCTCCATCTGCTTGTCTCCGCGCATCTCGCCGGACGGAAACCGCCTTGCGTTCGATGAGCTAAATTCTCACGGCGGCAACATCCGCATTTATTCGATGGCCCTGCACCGCCTGGTCCGGTTTCCCATCCATGATGGGACGGATTTCTCGCCGGCCTGGTCGCCCGATGGCAACAGCCTCGCGTTCTCTTCCTCGCGCAGCGGCGATCCGGAAATCTGGATCTCCTCCGTTGCCGGCTTCGGTCTGCGCCGCGTCACCGCCTATCGCGGACCCGATGTTTCGCCCGTGTTCAACCCGAAAACCGGCGACCAGATTGCCTGGATCAGCGGTCGTACCGGCCTGCCGCAGGTCTACATTATGAGCTCCGACGGCACCAACGTGCAGCGTTTGACCGACGGCGGCTACGCCACCTCGCCCGCCTGGTCGCCCAATGGACAATTTCTGGCCTTCGCGTGGTCCCGTCATTATGGGCCGGGTGCTCCTGGCGGACAGGACATTTACGTGATGGATATCGCCAGCCACCAATGGGTCCAGTTGACGCATGACATTGGTCGCACTGACTTTCCTTCGTGGTCGCCCGATGGCCGCCACATTGTTTTTCAACGTACTTTGAACGGTCACAGTGAAATTTGGACCATGTTGGCGGACGGCACCGGACAGCAGGCGCTGACCACCGTGGGCAATAGCCACATGCCAAACTGGAGTTGGAAGTAATCGCAGCCTGTAACAACAAATCTGTAACGTTAGATTTTTCGTTCTACACTATTTTATGAAAGTAGGTTTTGAGGAGAATCCATGAAGAGATATAAGAAAAACTCTGCGCTGGCTATTGCAGCGCTCGCTGCTTTCTTGATTACCACTGGCTGCCATCACAAGCAGGCGGAAGCGCCGCCTCCACCGGCGCCTCCGGCTGAAACCGCTCCCGCTCCGACCGCCGACATCACCGTCACTCCGGGTACCATCAACCCGGGCCAGAGCGCGGTACTGAACTGGACGACAACCAATGCGACGGATGTTTCCATCGACGGCATCGGCGCCGTGGAAACCAGCGGCACCAAGACCGTGAGCCCAGCCGAGACGACAACCTATCATGTGGTTGCACGCGGCGACGGCGGATCCACCGATGCCACCGCGACCCTGACGGTTGCAGAAGCGCCGGCGCCGGTCAGTTCAGGAGTGTTGACAGAGTCGGAATTTGAAGAAAACGTCAAGCCGATATTCTTCGACTACGACAGCTACAGCATTCGGTCGGACGCGCAGTCGACCATCACCCAGGATGCGTCGTTCCTGCAGTCGCATCCGGATGCAAAGATCCTGATCGCGGGCTATTGCGACGATCGCGGATCGGCGGAGTACAACCTGGCGCTTGGTCAGAACCGGGCCAATTCCGCGAAGACTGCTCTGGTGCAGGCGGGCGTGGATGCCAGCCGTGTTCGGACCATCAGCTACGGCAAGGAAAAGCAGTTCTGCACCGAACAAACTGAGTCTTGCTGGCAGCAGAACCGCCGCGCTCAGTTCAGTCTGGACCAGTAGCGCGCAGCAAGTCCCGCGAGGAGTGCCGTACAAATCCTTCGCGAACAATTGAAGCCAAATCGGCGGCAGCACGGAGCATGGATCGCGGTTGGGTCCCTGCCTCGTGCTGCCGTGGACTTTGAAACACTGGACGTACTTGCCGTACACTTTTCTTGGATACAGAATTCCGGCGCGGTTTGCGTCTAGAGCGGGTGTCGCATGCGTACTCTTTTACGAACTTCTGCACTTTCGATTTGCGTTCTTTTGCTTGCCGCTGCGCCCAACGCGTTTGCCGTCAACCGGGACATCATCGCCCTGCAGGCCCAGGTGGACCAGATGCAGCAGATGATGATCAGCATGCAGCAGACCAACGACGAACGTTACGCCGTCATGCACAACCTGTTGCAGCAGACCTCGGAGGGCGTCGCCAAGGTCGCTTCCCAGGTTGACTCCATGCAGAAGGCCGCCCAGACCCTGCAGTCGTCGCAGGGCAATTCCCTGCAACAGCTTTCCGGCCAGATGCAATCCATGAACGATTCGCTCGATGAGTTGCGCGCTCGACTCGACAAACTGGACAAGGAACTCGGGGCCATTCAGTCGCAGCAGCAGGCCCTGGCGGCTGGCCAGCCCGTGCTGTCGGGTCAACCCGGCCAGGCGATGCCGGCCAACGTACAGCCCGGTGGAAACCAGGCCCAGGGCGTGCCGATGGACCAGCCGCCGGCGCCGCAGGCCCCGCCGCTCGATCAGCTCTATCAATCTGCAGCCAGCGATTACAACGCCGCGAAGTATAACCTGTCCAGCCAGGAATTCGCCGACGTCATCAAGTTCTACCCGCAAAGCCCCCAGGCTGCCAACGCCCAGTTTTATATGGGCGAAATCGACTTTCGCGCCGGAAATTACCAGAACGCGATCGACAACTATTCCGCCGTCCTTTCTCAATACCCCGGCAGTTCCAAAGCCCCCACAGCCCAATTGCGGAAGGCGGAATCCGAGCTGTCCCTGGGGCAGCGCGAAGCCGGCATCCGCGATCTGCGCTCACTGATCCAGCGCTACCCCCAGACGCCCGAAGCGATGCGGGCGCGCAGCAAGCTGAACGGCATGGGAGTCCGCATCTATGCCAAGCCTGCCCCGGGACACGAATAACAATCATCGACTACGTTCCACGCAACATCGCGAGGACTTTAGATCCCTATGACCAACCAAGGCACTCCCACCGCTCATCCTGACGCCGATAAGAACAAAGGCGTCTTTGAAGACGATTCCTCGCATCCGCCCGGCAAGGCGCCAAAATCGCAGGTATCCATGACCGGACAATTGGGTCATCGCAATGCGGATGAGCTGACCAACGGCAGCGATTCCGACTTTCCTGAGCCCGGCTCCAGTCCAGAACACAGCGGCCAGCACAAGTAGAGGAAGTTCCCCGCCCCCATACCCGTCTCATGCGAGAGAGAATGGTTGCATGGTCAACTACCAGCCAAGTGAACGCACGAAAGTTGCGCGACTCCCCAAGCGTGCCGTCTATGACAAAGGGCAAATCCACGCCATCCTCGACGAGGGTTTTCTCTGCCACGTCGGCTTCAACGTCGAGCAACAACCCTATGTCATTCCCACCGGCTACGTGCGCGCGGACGAGAAAATTTACATCCATGGCTCTGCCGCCAGCCGCATGTTGCGCCGGCTCGATCAAGGGGTCGAAGTCTGCGTCACCGTGACGCTGGTCGACGGACTCGTGCTGGCCCGCTCGGCGTTCCATCATTCCGTCAACTACCGCTCCGTGGTCATCCTGGGGACAGCTCGACTGGTGCTCGATCGCGAGGAAAAAATCGATGCCCTGCGCCGCTTCACCAATCACATCGTTCCCGGCCGATGGGACGAGGCAAGGCAGCCGAACGATCAGGAATTGAAGGCCACGGCCGTGCTTCGATTGCCGCTGGAGGAAGTTTCCGCAAAAATGCGCACCGGGCCACCCATCGACGACGAAGAAGACTATGCCATCCCGATCTGGGCTGGGGTGGTTCCCGTTCACGCCCGCGTTGGCGAGCCGATCCCGGACGAACGCATCGCCCCCGCGGCGCCCGCCTTCGACGTCCAAAGACTCACCAGGTTCTTCTAGTGCGAATTTCCAGATACTGTATTCAAGAATGAGAGGAGTCATTCTGAAGCCCTTCGGCTATGCTCAGGGTAAACTCTGCGAAGAATCCAGAGGGGTATCGCAGAGAAATCCATGCGAATATTCTCTGGATTCTTCACTGCGGTCGGTCGCCCAGGCGACCCCAGGCGACCGGCCTGCGTTCAGAATGACTCCGTTCGACACATAACCACACTGCCTGTAAATCCGCTCTAGACGATCTGCCCCAGGGCGATTCGGCGGAAGCAATTCGATTCCGGCAGCTTTTCCTGCCGCCGTTTTCTGGCCTTGCTTGAACAGCCCGGGCAAAATCGAAAACCTCGACCGTGCACGGATTGGAATCGTGACGGTCTTACTGCTTGTCGTACACGGCGGTTCTCTTTTGTTCAGTACTGACCGGGGTGGATACATCCGTCAATGTTTTTCCATCGGCAGAGACTCTCATGCTGCCCTTAAAAAGCGGCTTTCCATTCATCTTTTCTACAAAGCTGAACGATCTGTCCCCGTTCTTGGTGGCCGCAATCGTCAGCCCTTCGGGGACCGTGGGGCCGACGGGAGCATAATCTTTTCCATTGAACTTCATGTCGAGCTTGGCTTTGATCTCCGGAAGAATCCAGGTAATTCCATCGGCGCCGTTCGCGGCGAACTCGATCACCGGAGAGGTGCTGCTTTTCACCTTTTCGCTCTTCCACGTTCCCATCAAACCGCTTGTTCCTTCCACACGCGTGAAAACCTCTGTGTCGTGAAAGGCCTTGCCGTCCGGGCTGGTCCCAGTGGAAATGACCGTCATGGTCTTCCCATCGGCGGAAATCGCAGTCGTGTCTGAGTCCAGTAACATCTCCTTGCGACGGTAGCTGGTTTCCCATGTGGAGGGGGATGGATGTTTCCATCTGGCGTACGAGCCAAAGGCCGTCGAATAGGGACGGTCGTCGGTCTTGAAGGTATACGACCCGACCGCTGTCGTTTCCCGGATCGTACCGTTCGCGGCGGAAGAATACGTCACCGTCTCTCCGGTCAAATGGCTCTTGGCCTGGTTCAGCTTCCACGTTCCTACAAAAGAGTTCTGGGCGCTTGCGAGTGTGCAAGTACCAATTGCGGCCAACAAACAGCCTGATGCGATCCAATGTTTCATTGTCTACGTTTCCTCCATGTTCAGTCATCATTCGGAGGCTTCTGCGAGGACTCGGGGACAGCGGCGCTTCTAAGCCCGATCTGATCCCCGCGATTATATCCATCGTCTCCAACACCTGAAAAGACATTTCTTCGTTGCCCTCCCATCTCAACGGAGCGGTGCGTCCCATGCTAGAGTCGATTTTGTGGCAAGACTTCCGGAAGAACTCCAACGCTCCACCGACAAATCTGGCGATTCCAGGCGTCAACGCGAGCGAAATGCCAATCTGTCCCAGCCGCGGACAGACCAGCTCGCCCATGCGGAAGTTGTCAGCGGGCGCTGGCTGGTCAAGGCAATTCTGCTGGTGCTTGCAATCGCCGGGGTCGCGCTCTATCTGACCGTCTGTCTCCTCTTCTATCAAGGGCAATGGCAGTTCACATTTTTCCCGCCCAGGCAGACGCCGCCCAGTGTCGCATCGGTGGCCGCAAAAACTTCGCTGCCCATCGCGGATATACGCTTCGACACCACCGAAGAAGGTGTTGAGCAACTGGATGGATGGTGGATTCCCGCCGCCGGTCCCGCCAACGGCCCATCGCCCCCGCAGGCAGCTGCGGACGCGCGCGTTGTCGTGCTGTTTTGTCCCAATGGCCACACCGACCTGCCGCAAAATGTCGACGCGTTGCAGGCGTTTCACGCGCTGGGCGCGGCCGTGTTCGCATTCGACTATCAAGGTTTCGGCGCCAGCCGGAAGGGACATCCTTCCCAGCAAAAAGCCTATGCCAACGGTGTGGCTGCCATGAACTATCTCACTGGAATTCGCCACATCCCTCCAGACCGCGTGGTTGTGTATGGCGCGCGTCTCGGCGCCGCCGTGGCCGCGCATGTGGCGCAGCAGTCGCCGCACATCGCAGGCCTCATTCTCGAAGACCCACAGCCATCGCTGGCCGCGGAAGTCAAACGGGAACAGCACATCCATCTCTTGCCAATGTGGTTGGTCTTTCAGGACCGATTTCGTATCTCCGATATTGTGCCATCGTTGAAAATTCCGAAACTGATTCTGCTCACGAATGCCATGCGCGAGTACGAGTCCGGCGCTGTCACCGTGTATGACGAAGCCCAGGCGCCCAGGCGGAAAGTCGCCATTCGCGGCCAGTCGGACCAGCCCGTCTATCTGCAGCCGGAGTGGCGCACCGCCGTTGGCAACTTCCTGAACACAGTGGGAACGGAGCCTGCCGGTCCAGCAACGTCGCGCGTACCTTAAACTATTCCCAGGTTGAAAACTATGCGGATCGATACAGAAGAGCAGTTGGAAGAAAAGCTGGCCCAGCCTTCGCCGCAGGATATCGCCGCCATGCAAGCGCTGCAGGGCGACGTCCTTGTTCTCGGCGTGGGCGGCAAGATGGGACCCAGCCTGGTTCGGCTGATGCGCAGGGCTGTCGTGGCAGGCGGCGTAAAGAAAAAAATCATCGCCGTCGCGCGGTTCACTGACAAAACTCTGCCGGCTGCCCTGCATGCGGAAGGAATCGAGACCATCGCCTGCGACCTGCTGGAAGATGACGCCCTGAGCCGTTTGCCGGATGTACCGAATGTCATTTTTATGGCCGCGCGAAAATTCGGCACCACCGGCGTGGAGTATCTGAGCTGGGCGATGAATACGCAATTGCCCGCGCTCGTCGCCAGCCGCTACCGCGATTCTCGGATCGTGTGTTTTTCCAGCGGCAATGTGTATCCGCTTCGTCCACTGCACCTGGGCGGCACCACTGAGGAAACTCCGGTCGATCCGCGGGGAGAATATGCACAGTCCGTTCTCGGCCGCGAGCGGGTCTTCGAATACGCGTCCCACCGCTGGGGAACTCCGGTCGCGCTCCTTCGACTGAACTACGCGATCGACCTTCGCTATGGTGTGTTGTCCGACATCGGAACAGCGGTGTTTCAACGGCAGCCGATCGACATTCGTACATCCATGTTGAATGCGATATGGCAGCGTGACGCCAATTCAGTTTGCTTCCGAACATTCGCGCATTGCCAGTCGCCGCCGTTTGTGCTGAATCTGACTGGCCCCGAGACCCTCAGCGTTCGCTGGATTGCGGAGGAGTTCGGAAAGCGTTTCGGCTGCGAGCCCATTTTTGTCGGCGAGGAAACTTCGTCGGCCTTCTTGAGCAATGCGGCGAAACAGCACCTCCTCTTTGGCTATCCCACCGTGACCCCGCTTGAAATGATTGAGTGGACGGCGCATTGGATTGCTGGCGGCAAGAAAAACATGAACAAACCAACACATTTTCAGACACGGGACGGAAAGTACTAATGACCCTGCGAGAGAAATTCAAGAGTGGCCTTGTCATTCCCGCGCACCCGCTCGCGCTGACCGGCGTCGGAAAGCTGGATGAGCGCCGTCAGCGAGCGCTGACGCGCTATTATCGCGCTGCTGGAGCGGGCGGCGTTGCTGTCGGCGTACACACCACGCAATTTTCGATTCGCAACGTCGGACTGCTTCGGCCGGTCCTGGAACTCGCTGCGGAGGAGGTACGCGGCTCGACGATGGTCAAGGTGGCCGGTGTTTGCGGTCCCCTGCCGGCCGCCGTCGCGGAGGCGGAACTGGCCTCCTCGTTGGGCTACGATGCTGTCCTGCTCAGCATGGGTGGGCTGCCATCTCTCACCTTCGAGGAACAAATCGAGCGCGCAAAGACGATCGCTTCCATCCTGCCTGTGGTTGGCTTTTATCTGCAGCCTCTCGCAGGCGGTCGAATTTTTCCGTATACCTTCTGGCGCAGGTTCGTCGAAATTAAAAATATCGTCGCCATTAAAATGGCGCCGTTCAACCGCTATCAGACCATCGACGTGGTCCGCGCGGTGCTCGATGTCGGCCGCGAGAATGAGATTGCTCTCTACACCGGGAATGACGACAATATCCTGGTCGATCTGCTGACGGAATTCAATTTCGGCGGTAAGACCGCTCGTATCATTGGCGGGCTGCTGGGGCACTGGGCTGTCTGGACAAAAACTGCGGTCGCGCATCTCAATACCGCACATCGATCGCGCGGCCCCATCGCCGGCGATCTGCTGACGCTGGCCCAGCAAATTACCGACGCCAACGCGGCCTTCTTCGACGCTGCCAACAATTTCGCCGGCTGCATCCCAGGAATCCATGAAGTCCTGCGGAGACAGGGCTTGCTCGAAGGCCTCTGGTGCCTCGATCCAAATGAAGTTATGTCTCCAGGCCAGAACGAGGAAATCGACCGCGTCTATCGCGCTTATCCGCATTTGAACGATGATGCATTCGTCCGCGAACATCTCCACGAGTGGCTCCATTAGAAGAAATCAGATGGCAGCCTGGAGGACAGGTGAAGAGGCGGGAATTTCTCAAGGATTCGGCAATCGCGGCCAGCACGCTGATGAGCGGAGTCGGTTTCGGTGAGGTCAGCGCCGACACAAAGCCGGACCCCATCGCCTCTGAATCGAAGAATGCAGCCGGCAATCTGATCGAAGTGCCGAGCACAACTCTTGAGATCACAGATATCCTGACAAAAGTTCCCGTGACAGTCACGCTCGGAAAATTCCTGATCTCTCCTACCCAGGTGACACAAAAGGAATACGAGGAAATTACCGGCGAAAATCCTTCTTTCCATCGCGGCTCCAACCTGCCAGTCGAAACCGTGAGCTGGTGGGACGCCATTCGCTACTGCAATCTGCGCAGCCTGAAAGAAAATCTGGCTCCCTGCTACAACCTTGAGACCGGCTTCTGTGACATGCGCAGGAACGGTTATCGCCTGCCGTCGGACACCGAGTGGACGCACGCCTCCGGTGGAGCCTCAACCCCGGCGGCGGAAACAAAGGCGAACCTCGGTAATTCCGATACCACCCATCTCCGCTCACTGGTCGAGGAGCTGGACCACTCCGGCACCAAGCCGGTAGCCAGCTACCCCGCCAATCGATATGGTCTCTACGACATGTTCGGCAATGTTTGGGAGTGGTGCACGGATTACTTCAACCCATTGCAGGAGCCACAGGCCTCCTATGGCTCGGCCGGTCCGTTGAGAGGGCTGGATCGCATCCTCCGTGGAGGCTCGTTTATCAGCACCACTTCTTCCTGGGCAGACGGCTATCGGCGATGCATCGAACCCGAATATAAATCCCGTTTCACCGGATTTCGTCTCTGCCGCACGCTCGAACCGGATCCAGTGCTTCCAGCCGCCCATCGCAGCCCGGACTGGTTTGCACAATACAACCAGGCTCCAGCTGGATATGAGACCAGCATCGGAAATTTATCCTCTCTCGTCACCGGCATTCACTCGGTTGCGGAATGGCAACCTCGTCGCGCGAACATCCGGGAAAAATGGCTGAAGTTGCTCGGTTCCATGGACATCGCCGCTCCGCCTGTGAAAACGCGGCTGGTACGTGTTGTGGAACACCAAAACTACACCGCAAAACTGATGTATCTGCAGGTCGAGCCGGACTGGTGGGAAAAAATCCTCGTCATGATGCCGGCTGACTCGATGACGCGCCCGCGCCCGGTTGTCATCGTGCCGTTTTATGACGTGGACACTTCAGCGGCCAGAAATTTGTCCGGAAATGAATATCTCGGGCCCACGGTCGATCCCTATGCCTATTGCGCCGTGCAGAAGGGATATATTGCAGTCGCCATCCGATGGTGGGGAGAAAGCTACGGCGAGTTCTGGAACGAAGCGGTCACAAACCTAAAGCTTCGTCATCCCCAGGTGACCGGCCTGGGAAAATGGGTCTGGGACGCGCACCGCTTGGTCGACTATTTGTATTCGCTGCCGGAAGTCGACCGCGCCAATATTGGAATCATTGGGCATTCCCTCGGCGGCAAGATGTCGCTCTACGCCGCCGCCTTCGAGGACCGCATTACCGCAGTCGTGTCGAACGAGCTTGGCATCGGCCTCTCCTTTTCGAATTACGACGACTATTGGTATCTCGGCGACGTCATCCATCGCATGGAACCAGGCACCGATCAGCATGAGTTGATCGCGCTGATCGCGTCTCGGCCGTTTCTTCTAGTTGGTGGCGACAAATACGACACCAGGCAAAGTTGGTATTACATCAATGCGGCGCGCTCGGTGTATCAGCTCTACGGCAAGCCACAGAACATCGGCTATTTCAACCACCATGCCGGACATCGCCCCACACCAGACGCAATATGGCGCATGAATGAATGGCTGACCCACTTCCTTGGTCCGCAAGCGTAACAGTGTCGCGGGTGCCCCACCCTTTATGCGCCATATGCACAAAGGGTGGGAGATGAAGATTCGTTGCATCGACTGTCCATCGTCTCGCCAAAAATACCTTAGCCACCCTCTCCCAGCACGGACGCGTAAAGCGATCGATCGATATTGCACCCGCTCAAAATGACGGCAACGCGACGGCCACGTTGACTAGCCTGTTCCTGCAGCAACGCAGCCAGCGCAGCGGCTCCGGCGCCTTCTGTTGTATTGTGGGTGTCTTCATGGAAAACACGAATGGCCGACTTGATCTCCTCGTCCGACACTCGTACGATCCTAGCCGCGCCGCGACGGATAATGTCGAGTGCGTCCGGCGCAGGAATACGGCAGGCCATCCCATCGGCAATCGTATCCGCCGATTCGGTCGTCACGACTTTCCCTTGCTCAAAGCTCCGCGCATAGGCATCCGCCCTGTCTGCAACAACGCCCACGATCTCGGTGCGCAATCCAAGCAAATCGCGGACCTGAATGGCGCCGCAGATGCCCGAGCCCAACCCGATGGGCACGTACAGTGTGTCGATCGGCGCAACCGCCTGGAACAGTTCCAGCGCGTAGGTCGCCACTCCCCGGACCAGTTCCGGATGAAAGGATGGCACCATATGCAGCCCTCGATCGCTTGCCAGCCGCAGGGCCTCGTCCCTAGCTTCGTCAAAATCACGGCCGTACTCAATCAGTTCCGCCCCAAAAGCACGCATCGCCGCGTTTTTTTCCAGCGAATTGCCGCGGGGCACCACCACGGTGACCGGCATGCCTACACTGCGGCCGGCAAACGCCAGGCTCTGCCCATGGTTCCCGCGCGTCGCACTGATAATGCCGCAAGGCCGTGGGCCGGTACGCAACAACTTCTCAACATAAACCAGGCCGCCGCGCACCTTGAAAGCTCCCGTCGGAGTGTGGTTTTCATGTTTCACCCAGACTTCGCATTGGGTGCGTGCCGCCAGCAAAGGCCACGCGTATTGCGGCGTTGCCGGAACATTGCGGTAAATCAACGAGGCGGCTGCTTCCAGGCCCGAACGATCGAACATTGAACTTCTCCAAACGCGACCCGCGCGCGAACAACCCTTGATAGTAGGAAGTACTCTGTGTTCCTGAAAGTATTCTAGGATAGGAATCGTTCATTATCTTTCGTCGGACTTTTTGTACGAATAAAAGATTCGTGCCCAACCCTGAAAAAGGAGATAGATTGTGCGAGTAGGAATCATCGGGACGGGCGCGATCTCTCACAAGCATGCCCAGGCCTATCGGAACATCGGCTATCAAGTCACTGTCTGCACCAATACCAACCCAGTCAAGGGACGCGCTTTCGCGGAAGCAACCGGAGCGGAATTTGTCTCCAACTACGAGGAGGTTTGCCGTCACCCCCGTGTAGACTACGTGGACGTATGTACGTTTCCAGATTTTCGCCTGCCCGTCGTCGAGCTGTGCGCACAAACGAAGAAGCACATCCTGGTCGAAAAGCCCATCGCAATCAACCTTGCACCGGCGCGATCCATGCTTCACGCGGCCCGCAACGCGGGCATCCAGCTCGGCGTTGTCAGCCAGCATCGCTTCGATGATTCCGCTACCTTCCTGAAGAAAGCCATCGCCGACGGACGCCTCGGAAAAATTATCCAGGCCGACGCGTATGTGAAATGGTACAGGTCCGCGGAATACTACAGCCGCCCCATCAAGGGTAGCTGGGCAGGCGAAGGCGGCGGCGCGCTGATCAATCAGGCCATCCATCAGGTCGATGTGCTTTTGTTTCTCATCGGCCCCATCGACCGGGTATCGGCCGCCTGGCAATTGGGCGCCGCGCACACCATCGAATCGGAAGATGTGGTGAACGCCCTGCTCGCGTATTCCTCCGGCGCGACCGGAGTCATCCAGGCCTCTACCGCGCTCTGGCCCGGATATCCGGAGAGGATTGAGATTCACGGAACCAAGGGCACGGCCATCGTCACCGGCGATAAGTTGACCGGTTGGGATGTGCAGGACGACACCGGCGACCCTGCCCCTGTCGATCGCGCGATTGCCTCGGGGGCCTCCGATCCCATGGCAATTTCGACTCTGACTCTGGAGCGCCAGTTCCTCGACTTCGGTGACGCGTGCAAAACCGGCCGCGCGCCATTGGTGTCTGCGCTGGATGGATACCGCGCGCTGCAAGTCGTCACCAGCATCTACGATTCCTGCAGGCAAGGACGCCGAATCGTCCTCGACCACGCACCGTTGTAAGCCGCGGTTGAGTGCGCGCCACGGTCTCCATTTTCAGGCTTCTTCCCCCGCGCAGAGGAAAGGTGTCGAACGCGCAAAAAACGTCATGGAAACTGCCCACCGTCTTCCCCGGATGCCGCGTTCCTGTTTCAATTGGGTCGGGTAGCCTAATATAGTACGCGTATGAGCGCGTACGTACGTTGCGCAACGAAAGGCGCTTCCAATCCGCAATTGGTATGTGGCAATCGATAGCAAAACCGGCGCGCTGGCATTGCAAACGAGTTCTTCCATGAGACTCGGACCAAATTTTCACCAGGAGATACGAACGATGTTGAACGGATTCTTCCGGCGTTCCCTCATCCCAATCGGCCTGTTGCTTTTTATCCCCCTCTTCGTAATTTCCGCGGTGGCCCAGTCGGCATCTCCCTTTTGTGCGGATGGAAATTGCACCGCAACCCGGCAAACGTTCAAAAACCTCTGCGACTTCATCGTCAAGGAGAAAAGCACATTCCCCACCATCTATGTCGGCGGCTATTACATGCGCGACCTGGTTGCCGGCTATGAAATTTTTGGCGACCGCCGCTACCTGGATACGGCCATCGCATACGGAGACTATCTGCTGTCCAAGCAGATGCCGAACGGCTTTTGGGCCACCGGCTACGGGCCCGTGTACCTGGCGGATACCGGAAGCGCGCTCGGACTTTTCATCGTCCTCTACAAGCATGTCGACCATGCCCGCCAACAAAAATATTTTGACGCTGTACAACGCTACACGGATTCGCTCCAGCACGATGGCATGATCCTTCCAAGTGGCGCTTTCGGAACCGGCTGGCGGCAGATCAAGAACGGCACTCTGACTGGCCCGATTTACGATCAATACACCCTCTCGTCCGCACTGACCGGCGCAACCGTCTTTACCTGGATGTATCACCAGACCAGGCAGGACAAATATAGAGAAATCTCTTATCGCGCCTTGAAATGGGTCTTTTCCACCATGCGCTCCGACGGCAACATTCCCTACATCCTTGCCGAGGAGGGCGCGGACTGGGCCAAGCGTGGCGACCCAAAAAACGACTATCAACTGTGGACAGACAGCACCTATGGCACCTCGGCCTACGTTGGAGAAGGCGTGATTTCCTTCGATCTTTATTGTGACAATCCGGCCTGGAGATCGTGGATTGGAAAAACGGTCAAACCCAATATCGATTTCCTCCTCCGCACCCAGCTCCCGGATGGAACCTGGTCGAAGCTGGGCCAGAAAAGCTGGGACCGTACTCGCAGTCCTGGAATTATCAATTATCTGACCTGGTATTACAACCATGTCGACCGCGACCCGCGCATCGTCAAGGCGGTGCGAAAGTTCGACGCCTTTATTGTGGTTTCTGCAAACGGCAAATCGTACGGACTTCTCAACGATGGCGCACCTGTCGGCCCGAAAGACAAGGCAAATGCGTTCAACACCGCCACCAGCCTTACAGGACGCGCACTCGCGGACATTGTGTCGCCAGGCGTCGATGCGCAATGGTAAGTATCGCGATGCAATTGCCCGTTCTAGATCGTGAGAACATCTACGCCCAATACAGGACCCTGCTGCTCGACGACGTCGTTCCTTTTTGGTTGCAACATGGAATTGACTGGAAGCATGGCGGCGTCCTTTCCTGTATGAAGGACGACGGCTCAATTGCCGGCGGAGACAAATTTATCTGGTCGCAAGCCCGCTCTGTGTGGACCTTCGCCGCGCTCTACAACCGCGTGGAGAAACGTCCGGAATTCCTCGCGGCGGCGGAAAATTCCATTCGCTTCCTGCTGGCGCACGGACGCGATCCAGCGGGCCGATGGATCTACCGCACCGATCGGCAGGGACGCGAAATCGAAGGCGCAACCAGCATCTATACGGATTGTTTCGTCGTCTACGGTTTCAGTGAGTACTATCGTGCGGTCCATGACGAAAACGTGCTTTCCGTCGCCCGCGAAACATTGGAGCGCGTCTGTCGGCGTGTTGAGGAACCCGATTTTCAGGAGACCGCGCCGTATCCCTTGCCGTTGGGATGGAAGAACCACGGCATCCCCATGATCCTGACAGAGACCGTCAATGAATTCGTCCTGACGACCGGCGACGTGAGTCTAGAACCCCGGATCGACGACTACGCCACGCGGATCATGGACCGATTCGTTCGACCGGACCGGAAAGTGCTGCTCGAATTTCTCACAAGCGACTACAAAGAACTGCCGCCGCCCGCGGGAACGTTTGTCATGCCCGGCCACGCCATCGAATCCATGTGGTTTGTGATGCACGTGGCGCGTCGGCGCGGAGACCACAATCTGGTTCGTCGCGCCGCCGAGGTCATTCGCTGGCACCTCGAACTCGGCTGGGACCCAGAATACGGCGGCATCTATTTGTCGTGCGATATCGAAGGTCACCCACCCTACCTTCCGTACTCCGAAAAAAAGTTGTGGTGGCCGCATGTAGAAGCGCTCTATGCCACGCTGCTCGCCCATGAACTAACAGGCGAGCCGTGGTGCCTGGAATGGCACCGGCGGGTGGCCGATTGGACATGGTCTCACTTCCCTTCTCCACAAGGCGGAGACTGGTATCAGCGCCTGACCCGCGAAGGAAAGCCGACCACGGAGGTCATTGCTCTTCCTGTGAAAGATCCCTTTCATCTTCCACGGGCAGCCATGTTGATCATGCAGTTGATGGAACCGGCGCAGTGAGGTCACAATGAAATCCAAATCGATTACCGGACGCGATCCATCGAGCGGCAACGTGCTCGAGGTCACCATCGAAGACGGCCGTATTCAAGCGGTCTCGCTCAGTCACGCCGAAGAGGCGCCCTGGTTGTCGCCGGGCTTCCTCGACCTGCAGGTAAATGGTTATCTTGGCAGCGATGTAAATTCGGACGACGTGGATGCCGAAGTCGTCATCGCGCTAACGCGCAAGATGCTCGCACTTGGGGTCACAACCTTTCTCCCCACCGTCATCACCGCGTCAGAGGAGAAAATCATTCGTGCGCTGCGCGCCATCGCGGAGGCGCGGCGTGCCAGTCCCCTGGTCGCCCACGCAGTCCCGTTTGTGCATGTCGAGGGACCCTATATCTCGCCGGAAGATGGCCCGCGCGGGGCCCATCCGCGCGAACATGTTCGCCCCCCAAGCCTGGCGGAGTTTGCGCGGTGGCAGGCAGCTTGCGGCGATCTTGTCGGCATGGTCACGGTTTCGCCGCACAGCGACGGCGCGCTCGAATTCATTTCTGCGCTCGCCAACCAGGGCGTGGTCGTGGCGATCGGCCACAGCCACGCAACGCCAGCGCAGATTCATGCTGCCGCGGACGCCGGCGCCGCCCTGTCCACGCATCTCGGTAACGGGCTTGGCAGTCCGCTTCCTCGCCATCCAAACCTGCTGTGGGCGCAGCTTGCGG
Organism: Acidobacteriaceae bacterium; assembly: GCA_052142955.1. GTDB lineage: Bacteria > Acidobacteriota > Terriglobia > Terriglobales > Acidobacteriaceae > JAKAAZ01. The sequence goes on from JBKQVW010000073.1 coordinate 134,082, forward strand.
AAGATCGCCTGTCTGCAACCTTCATTGCCGACGGCCATCATCTGCCGACGGACACGTTGAAGTCGATGGTGCGCGCCAAGGGGCTCAGCCGCAGCATTCTCGTCTCCGATGTGGTGGCGCTGGGCGGCATGCCCGTGGGCGTCTATCAATCCCACGTCGGCGGCGCGGTCGAGGTCACCGCCGACGGCCGTGTGATCGGCGCCACAGGCGGCAAATTTCTTGCCGGTGCCTATCGCCCGCTGACAGACTGTATCGCCCATGCTGCAAACATCGAGGGCATCTCGCTCAGCGGTGCCATTCAGATGGCGACGGAAAATCCAGGCCGCTTCGCCGGACACCGAGGCACGCTGCACATTGGCGCGGACGCCGACCTTGTCCTCTTCGATTGGTCGCCGCGGCGACCCGCAGCAAACACGCTCGAAATCCACACCGTCCTCGTCCAGGGCGAGCCAATAGAATAGCGCCGAAAGAAATGCCGACCGCTCAGAGGAGCTTTGTCCCTGCAACAGCATCGACGGGCGCCCCCGGCGGCAAAATCTTCTTCCATGGGCGATGGATGTAGAGCCCGATCATCAGGATATGCACGCCGATGAATGTCAAATAAATCGCCAACAGCAGCAGAGCGCCTCGGCTGGTGAATTCCAATCCGATGATCAGCAGCACGCCCAGGCCAAGCGTAATGGCTCCCATCAGACGCAGTGCTCTTCTTTCCCGCGGATGGTCCTTCAGGTGGGACGAGAAACGCAGGTCCCAGCCTCCCCAAAATAGGCCCTGAAGCCCGGCAAGCAGCGCCAGCAGCTGCACTGAACTCCATGGACTGACCCAGAAAAATAGTCCAGCCACCATCGATATCGCCGCAAATAACAGGTAAAAGTGCAATTCCCGCCGATGCCCTTTGCGAAGTACCAATCCTCCAATTGCATCGATGACGCCAATCAGCAGCAACCCCGCAGCCGTCAGCAACACAGCCACCACGCAGCCTGTGGCCTCAAATAAAATGTTGGTCATGGTGGAACTCACCCAAAATAGCGTGAGACCAAGAGCGATCATCACAATCCCTTGAGCAACCAAAACCGTTGTATGGATTTTCGCTTCCTTGATCATTCGCAGTTCCCCCCTGTTGGCTGGAGCGGATTTCCTATAGGTGTAGTTGAAGCGGCAAATCTTCGCGCGGCTTTTTCCCAAGAAAAGCCGCTCCTCGTTGAACTCGGATAGCTATAGGAATAGGAAATCCGCTCTATCCGCGATGATACAGCCCGTCCTTCTTCAATGTAATCACCGGACACGGAGCGGAGCGAATCAAATCGTACGCGACACCCGCCGGCAAAAACGCGGCAAGCTTTCGGCCTCGCTCCGCGCCCAGCACAATCAAGTCCGCCTTGGTCGCGATCACCCTGCGAATGATTGCTTCCACCGGCTCCCCGTACACACGATGCACGCTCATCTTGCTATCGGAGCCCTTCAAGGCTTCGGCCAGCATGTCCGATTGCGATTGCACCTCCGTGTCGAACGATTTTCCCGGCAGCTCGCTGATTTCATCGATCGCATGGACCAGTTGCACGTGCGCATGCATCGCTCGGGCCAAAGCAGCGGCGTAGCGAAGCGCGGTCTCCGACGGGTGCTGCAGCACCGTCGCGTATACGATGGTTTGCAGTGCCAGGTTTTTCCGCGTGATGTTGCCGCAGGCTGGGCCCAGTGTCAGCACAGGGCAGGAGGCTTTCCGAAGAATCGCCTCCGCCGTCGATCCAAGAATCAAGCGCTCCAGGCCGCGCGCACCGTGGGTACCAATCACCAGGAGATTGGGCTTCTCCTGCTGCACCAGTTGTTCGATTGCATCGGCCACCGGCCCCTCGGTAAGGATGGCCCGGCTTTGGATTCCGCGCTGGCGAAGCTCGCTTGCCAACTCCTCCAGGTCCTCCAGCATCGCCTGGCCGATCTCCGGCGCTGTGTAGATGGCCCCGGCTTCCGGAGTAAAGGTATTCACATTGCTCACGACATGCGTCAGCAAAAGTTCCCTGCCATACAGCCGAATCAGGTTCTCCGCATAGCTGAGAGCGGCCCTGGAAGACTCGGAAAAATCGGTGGCGACCAGAAGTTTTTCAAAAGCGGGGATGGACTGTCTGGCTTCATCAGCGACGTCTTCATGGTTGGACTGCGGCATAGCTACCTCCTTCGACGGAGTGCCCACAAATACAGGCTGAACCGAAGCCACGAGCGCAGGCAGTGACCGCCCATACATGTCCCCGTGACGATGGTCACAGTTCGGGCCGTTGTCGCGCGATTCGCCGGCAACAAAACCGGGCGCTCGAACTTCCCCGGGGCAGTTTGATCGTGTGCGGCCTGTGCCGGATGGCGCCTCGCCGTTTAGAACTGGAACCCACGGGAAATTTGCCGCACGCCCATTGCGCATTCCGCCGGTTCAGGCAACAGAATCACACCAGCGCCCTAGCAAACCAGCACTTCGTCGCGGACTTCCCGCGAGGAAGACGAGCTTCGCCCCTCGAGCAACTTGGCAATCACATCCGCCGCCGTATAACTCGACTGGCCCGGCGGAAGGAATTGCGGAACGCAACACAAATCGTCGCCTGCGGTCACAATTCCCCGTTCGATCCGGCTTCCGCTCCTCGCCTGCGGATATCCGATGTTCGCCAGCAAAGCATTGCACAGGCATTTTCTTCCCGCCGAGTCTTCCGCGTTTCCGCCCTTTGAAAGATACAGGCTCAACGGCTCGGCTGCACAACGATATCCCACCGTGCCGTCGGGAGTTCGATAGGCCTCGTGCAAAAATCCAAGATCGCAGATGCGTGGTCTTGCGGTGTACACGTCGGGCTCTGAACCGGTGCCTTCCAGCCGCGCCACCTTGAAAGGAAATCTGGTGGGCGACGCCAGCGGATCCGTGAAGACTTGCGCCTCCCCGGCAATGGCCTTCGCCAGCAGCGCCCGCTTGTAGTCCTCTCGCAGGCCCGACTCCTCGGCAAACTCAAACGCAGTTCCCACCTGGATTCCCGCGGCTCCCTGGGCCAGCGCCTCACGCAGTTTCTCCGGATGTCCGTAGCCTCCCGCCAGCCAGAACGGCACCCCCAGTTCGCGCAATTTTTCTATGTCGATGGCATCCCGTTCGCCGTAGATCGGTTCGCCCGCATCGGACAACTGCACCTTCCCCCGCGGCGGAGCATTGTGTCCCCCCGCCGTTCTCATCTCGACGACCAGCCCATCCACCTTTCCATTCGCCTTTTTCAGCATGGTCGTTGCCAGCGTGTTGGAAGAAACAATGGCGAGAAATTTCGGGCGAGTCAACCGACCCAGATTGCATTCCATGAACTCACGCGGATTGAAGTGCGCGGTCGTATCGTCGTCCTCCAGCGCCCCTGTCACATGCACTGGATATTCCGCGGACTGGTGCTCGACATAGCGGTCCAGCACGCCTGGAATCTTCAGCGGAATTCCGGCGCCCATGATGACATAGCCGACCCCGGCCAGCATGGCGCCATAGATCGTCGGCAGGTGCGCCGTCTGGATTTTCTCCAGATAGTTGATTCCCACGGGATGGTTGTGGCCTTCGCGCGCCAGAAATACCTCGACAAAATTGCTGACGATGTCCAACTCCGCCAGCTCGCGCGGATTGTCCTTCGCGTGCGGCGGCGCCAGCCGGTACGGCGTTCGTTCGCTCTTGCCTCCGGGGATAAAGTATCGCCGCAGGATGCGCTCCGCCATGGCGGGAAACGGAAACGCCTGCAGGCCGCGCCGCATATGTCCGCCGGGATCGCCGTCTTGTAAACGCCGCGTCAGAATTTGGTCCAGCGCCGTTCCCGATACCACGCCAAGCTGGCCAAGTCGCGAAACGGCCTGGGCCAGCCGCCAGTTCGAAACCCCTGCGCCCATGCCGCCCTGAAGGATCACCGGATATTGATTCATACACTTTTATTCTTTCACTCTGGAACGCGAGAGTGTGTCGTAGTTTTGTAATTCCGCAGCGGACAGTTTTCGTTTCGACAACGTCCATTCCGCTGTCTTCAGCAAACACCACGCGCAAAGGCCGCGATGTGATCTGCATCACTGCGTCGCGTAATTTGAATCGTTACCGTGGGTACAGGGACGCGGACTCCGCGGCCGCCGCAGACCGTTCCGGATGCGACTGCTTCCCTCCCCGTGACGCGGGCACAGATGGACTCGAATTGCGCGACGCTATGAAGAATATTGCGATCATCGGCGGGGGGATTACAGGGCTGGCAACCGCCTTCTATCTGCGGCAATATGCCCAGGCTGCGTTTGAGGTCACTCTGATCGAAGCCGCGCCCAGGCTCGGCGGAAAAATTGCGTCCGCCTATCACGACGGCTTCGTTGTCGAGTACGGGCCCGATTCCTTCATCACCCAGAAAACCGCGGCCGTTGCATTGTGCCGCGACCTCGGGCTGGGCGATCAGTTGATCGGCTCCAGGTCCGGCAAGCCTACCTACGTCTGGAATCGCGGAGAGATGCATCCGATTCCGGAAGGCATGATGCTGATGGCCCCCACCATGATGCTTCCCTTCCTGCGCTCGCGGCTCATCACGTGGCCCGGAAAATTGCGCATGGGAATGGAAATGTTCATCCCACAGCGGGAGGAAAGCGGCGATGAAAGCCTGGCCAGCTTTACCCGCCGACGTTTAGGAGCGGAGGCGCTGGAAAAAATTGCCGGGCCTTTAATGGCAGGAATTTTCGCCGCCGATCCGGAAAAGCTCAGCCTGCAAAGCACCTTCCCCATGTTTCTCGAAATGGAGAAACAGCACGGCAGTTTGCTGCGCGGAATCCTCAAGAAAAAACGGGCCAAAGCGCGCGGCTCTGTTCCGGTCGGACCCAAACCTCTCCCCACCCCCATGTTTATGACGCTGCGCGGCGGCTTGCAGCAGCTGGTGGATGCGCTGGTTGAGCGCCTGAATCTGGAAACGGTCGTGCTCAATCGTCAGGTGCTCGGCGTCACCCGAGAACATGACCGCTATCGCATCGAATTGAACGACGGCTCGCATGTCCGGGCGGACGAAGTTGTCTTTACCACGCCCGCCGGTGTCACCGCGGACCTGGTGCGCGGCATCGACCCTGTGCTCGCCTTCAAACTGCGCGCCATCCGCTATGTTTCCACGGCAACGGTTTCCCTGGCATTCAAACGCAGCAACTTGCAATCTCCGTTGAACGGCACGGGATTCCTGGTTCCCCACAGCGCGGACCGCAAGATTACTGCCTGTTCCTGGTCTTCGCAGAAATTCTCCGATCGTGCGCCGGAAGATTTTGAATTGATTCGCGTCTTCGTCGGCGGCGCGCGCGCCGAGGCCCTCGCCGAGCAGGACGATGCCGACCTGATCCATCTGGCCCGCCAGGAATTGCGCGTCCTCATGGGGATCGCGGCGGAGCCGGTGTTGGCCAAAGCCTGTCGCTGGTCGAAAGCAAATCCGCAGTACGACGTGGGCCACGGGGCGCGTATCACGGAAATTGAACGGGTCGCCGCCTGGCATCCAGGACTGCATCTGGCAGGCGCGGCCTACCATGGCGCCGGCATTCCCGACTGTATCGCCGGCGCAAAAAAAACCGCCCTCGACATTGCCAAGAGACTTGCCAACCCTGAACCGGCAGATCAAGCGGTACGCACTTCCGGTTCGCCAAAGGAGAAAAAATCTATGCCTCCCGTTGACATTCGCACGCTCGCTATTGCCGCGCCCTCAGTCTCCGCGCCTGCCCGCCACGCAGGGGCGACCCATCGGCCCTCCCCCCACGACTATTCGAAAAACCCCATGCTGGTCTATTGGGAGATGACCCAGGCCTGCGCCCTGGCCTGCCGTCACTGCCGCGCCGAGGCCGTCTCCACGCCGCATCCCGACCAGCTCACGCACCAGGAAAGCCGCGACCTGCTGCACCAGATTGCCGCCTTTGAAAAACCGCATCTCATCCTGACCGGCGGCGATCCTCTCCAGCGCGCCGATATTTTTGAGATCATCGACGAAGCCCGTTCGCTCGGCCTCACCGTCTCCATTACTCCCAGCGCCACCCCGCAGCTCACCTACGACGTGCTGGCGAAACTGAAGGCGCACGGCATCGACAGTCTCGGTCTCAGTCTCGATGGTTCCAGCGCCGCCCGGCATGAAGCCGTGCGCGGCGTCGCCGGCTGCTTCGACTGGACGATCCGCGCCGCCAAAGACGCCGGCGCATTGGGATTCCCCATTCAGGTGAACACCCTGGTCTCGGAGGAAACCGACGACGACCTGCCGGGCATCTATCGGCTGCTGCAATCGCTCAAGGTCATGCGCTGGAGCCTCTTCTTCCTCATCGCCGTCGGCCGCGGCAAAACTCTGCAACCCGTCTCGCCGGAGCGCGGCGAAGACCTGATGCATTGGATCTACGATCTGTCGCGGACCGCGCCCTTTTCCGTCAAAACCACCGAAGCCCCGTCCTATCGCCGCATCGCGCTCAGCCGCATGCGTCATGCGGGTATGTCCGCGCGCGAGATCGAGCAGACCCCGGTCTACCGCGGATTCGGCATCCGCGACGGCCACGGCATCATGTTCATCTCCAACCAGGGCGATGTCTATCCTGCCGGCTTCCTTCCGCTTGCGGTCGGCAACATCCGCCACGACAGCCTGGCGAACATCTACCGCAATTCCCCCATCTTCCGCGGCCTCCACACCCCCAGCCAGTTCAAAGGCAAGTGCGGCCGTTGCGAGTACTCCGCGCTCTGCGGCGGCTCCCGCGCCCGCGCCTTCGCCTATACCGGCGACCCGCTGGCCAGCGATCCCTTCTGCCCCTACGAACCCAAAGTTCTCGCCATGGCCTCCTCCGGCGATTGAGCCTGCGCACGCCCACATTGAATCCTGGGTGACGGGTGCCAGCGGTCTGAGAAGAAATCCACTTGGGCGCCCCAGGTCTCGATTCTGAGTCCTGGGATTCTCCATATCTTTTGCCACGGCGATCCAGATCGTTTGGCCGCAGAGTTTCTCATCCCCGCTTTGTATCGGGACTCGACTGCATTACATGCGACCGGCGTCTACGTCTCGAACGAACTCGATGATCCCGCGAACGTACGTCACTTGGTCATCGTAAATCGCAAGGTGGCTGCCGTTCGGACAGAATAGGTACCGCCCCCTGGTTACAGTTTTCGCGATCTTCTCCATCTCTGCCGGTTCCATGGTGTCGTAGCGCGCCCCGATGGCCAGCGTCGGCACAGTAATTTTTCCCAAATCGGCGGTACGGTCCCAGTGAAGCAGTTTCCCGCTCGCGCCCAATTCGCTCGGCCCCTGCATGGGGATGTAGATCTTTTGGTTCGTTCTTTCGAACGAGCGATTCAAGGGATCGGGCCATTGTCCGGCAGGCATCCGCAACACGTGCTCCACGTAGTAGTGCTGCATCAACAGTTCCTTGTAACGCGGATCGTCGTACTCGTGCGCAGCTTCTAGGCGCTGAATTTCCGCCAGTGCCGCTTGATCCATCATCGGCATCAGTACGTTTTTCGCGTACTCATTGTAGGCAGGAATACTGGCCACCATGTTCGAGATGATCAAGCCCTTCAGATGCTGCTGATACTTCAACGCATATTCCATCGCGAGGATTCCACCCCACGACTGCCCCAAAAGATAAAAGCTGTCGCGCTCCAGGCCGAGCGCCTGCCGAACTTGCTCCACCTCCTCGACAAAGCGCGGCAGCTCCCACAGTTCCGGCAGGTCCGGCTGGTCGCTGTAGGCCGAACCCAGTTGGTCGTAATAGTAGTATTCGATCCCGGCGGCAGGAAAGTAGCTGTCGAAGGCTTCGAAGTATTCGTGGGTCCCGCCCGGCCCGCCATGCAGCAGCAGCACCTTGATCCTCGGGTTGTTGCCGAAACGCTTCGTCCACACATGAAACGTGCCCCGCGGCGTCTGCACTGGAATCATCTTCACGCCGCCGCTCAGAACGTCGTCGCGACCGGAATTGTCGAAGTAATCAGGGAGAGTGGAGGACATGGTTGCTAGCCGTAAGAATCACCCCGATCATACCACCGCCTCCACCACCCGGCGGAGCAGCGAACGGAATCGAAACCAAGACGATGCAGCCCGAACAGACCCGGCGTGTATCCTAGACTCACAACCAAGCAGATGGTTTCGCGGAGGTCTCCTGCGAATGAAAAGCATGTTCTCTGGTTTGGCCAGCAGGATACGGCATCGTAGCTGGCCCGAGGTCACCGCCGAAGTGGACTTCTGCCACACCATCGCGGGGGGTTGGGGCGTGGGAGGTGGCCATATGGTTCCAGCGTCGTATATGGTCGGCTTTCATTACGTTGTCGATGGCACGTCCTACGACGGCGGTATGGGATCTCCCGTGGAACGAAAAAAGCTCGATACGTTTCCCATTCGCTACAACCCAAAGAATCCCGCCCGCAATAGTACAGATCCTCATCCGAGTTGGCTCATCATGTATGACATCGCTCTTGTGGCCATCATAGTCTCCGCCGTCCTCTACTTTGCCCTCACGCAACCATAGCCGTCCGTCGAGACGTAATAGGATCTGTGTCACCCGCTGCCGGTCTTATGAGGCTTGCCTGCGAAAGGAGAATGGTATGAAACAAAACGTGCAGAACGACAGCCGGAGCGCAGAAGAATTATTCCGGGATGCCGAGTTAAGGGAGGAACGGGGCGATTTTCGCGGTGCCTTCCGAAGCCTGTTGATCGCTGCGAAGAAGGGGGATATTCTGAGCCAACTGAGTCTCGGGAATTACTACGCTTTTGGGCGTGGTGTTCGGAAGGACCTGCGCGAGTCCGCTCGGTGGCATAAACGGGTTTACCGTAATGGTGGATTGGATGGTGCGCTTAACCTTTCTGTGAATTTGGAGAAGCAGGGCAACACGCGAGGCGCGATTGCTTGGCTCAAACGGGCAGTAGCGATGAACGACGGCGACGCGCACGTCCGCCTCGCAAAGATATATCTAAAAAGCGAAACAACGGCGCCGCGGCTGCCTCCAATCTCTTAAGACAGGCGATCTCACTCAGCCCAGGTTATATTAGCGACGATGCAAGAGACGAGGCCAAGGCGTTGCTAAAAAAAATCGGAGGCGGCGAATAAGAGGAACTCGTCTCCGGCTTGGCCGCCCGCAGCCTCGCTTCTCTAATTTAGCGATTGCAGCACACTCGCTCAACGCAATCTCTATGTTCCCATCCCCGCCCCCACCGGCAAATGAAAGTCCCGCAGTTGTCCCACCGGAAGAATCATCCGCAGCGAATTCAGAATCGACAACAAATCGATCGCTTCCTGCGCGATCGCGCCTTGGATCGGCGTTAAATATCCCAGGGACGCGGCGCACATTCCCGCCAGGCTCAGCAGCATTCCTCCCACCGCGCTGGTAATCGCAATCCGGCGCATGCGCCGGCCAATGTGCATCAGCTCATCCACGCTACCCAGCGAAGACTGCAGAATCACCGCTCCCGCCGCCTCCGTCGTGATGTCGCTGTTCACTCCCAGCGCCACGCCCGCGGTCGCCGCCATCATCGCGGGCGCGTCGTTGATGCCGTCTCCCAGATACAAGGTCGGCGCCTGCGCCGTCATCTTCCGCACCACATCCAGCTTCTGCTCCGGGCTCATCCCTCCATACACGTGCGTCAGCCCCATGCTGCTGGCAAACTGCGCCACCTCCGCCGGCCGGTCGCCGGAGAGTAGAACGATTTCTGTAATCGCGTGCTTCGGTCCCAGATGCGCCAGGAAAGGCTGGCTCTCCCCGCGCGGCTCATCCAGAAATCGCAGCACGCCCGCCAGCTCGCCGTCCCGCAGCAACACGCACTCCAGTCCCGGCGCAGTGGGCGGCAACTGCTGCGCCGCTTCTTCGGCGATCCTGCCCCGACCCGTCAGCGTCCACTCGTGTCCGTAGACTTGTCCGGTCAATCCGGTCCCCGGCGCTTCCGAGACTTCCCCTGCATTGATCAAAGGGATTTGCTCGCGGCTGGCCGCATCCAAAACAGCCTTCGCCAGCGGATGTTTCGAGTAGCGCTCCAGGCTTGCTGCAAATTGCAACAGCGTCGTGCGCGACAGCGGTCCGATCGGGAGCACCTCCGTCAGGCTTGGCTCGCCATACGTCAATGTGCCCGTCTTATCGACGATCAGCGTTTTGCAGGAGTCCAGCTTTTCCAGAATCGAAGGATCTTTGATCACGATGCCATACCGCGCGCCCACCGAAATTGCTCCGATGATGGCGACCGGAATGGCAATCAACAGCGGGCACGGCGTCGCGATCACAAGTACCGCCAGAAAGCGTTCCGGGTGACCGCTCAGCAGCCAGCTCGCAATCGCAATCAAGACCGCCAGCGGCGTGTACCAGACGCCGATACGATCGCCCAGCCGCCGAATCGCGGGACGGTCCTCTTCCGACGCGTGCAGGACTTCGACAATCTTTGCATACCGTGAATCGCTGGCGATTTTTGTCGCTCGAATAGTCAGCGCGGAATTGCCGTTGATAGCGCCCGACAACACCGTCGTGCCCGGAGCTTTCTCCATCAGATACGGCTCGCCGGTCAAATACGATTCGTCCATGCTGCCCAGCCCGCCCATCACCACTCCATCCACCGGGCACAGTTCGTGGGGATACAGCATCAGTTGGTCGCCCACCGCAATCTGCTCGCTCGGAACATCTTCGACCGCGCCATCCGCTTCAACCCGATGGGCAATCTCCGGCATGCGCTTTGCCAGCGCCCCCAGCACAGAGGAGGCGCGACGCGTTGCATACGTCTCCAGCGTTTGCCCGCCGGAAAGCATCAGGATCACGATCGCCGCCACCCAATATTCATGCAGGATCACTGCCGTAACAATGGAAATCGCCGCCAGCAGGTCGACGCTGAAATTTCCCTGCACCACTTCTCGCAGCAGTTGAAAAAGGATGGGAAGGCTCGATCCCAGAATTCCGGCCAACAAAAAACGTTCCGTGGCCGCGGGATTGTGCAGCACAAACTTGGCGATCAGCGCCGCCGTCATCGCCATGCCGGTGAAGATCAGGATCGCGGTATGTCCGCTGATTTTTTCAAGCCATCGAGTTGGACCGGTCGTCGCGCGCATGATGGGCATGGATGGATTGCGCTTCCCTGAAACTCGAAAGCTTGAGAGTTTTGTATAGGTTCGACGTATACATTGCTTCATCACTTCGGTCAGTGATTCGCGTCACAGTTGCGGTCGAAATCGGGTTTCAATTTCAGCGATTTTTGGCGCATACTGGAAGGAGTCTGGACGTAGACGGACAGGAGCTGTTCGGTGCAGAAAAATACTGTTGGAATTCGCGTTGCCATCGCCACGGTCGTCATCGTCGGCACCATCTTGTACCTGGCCGTCACCGGCGTCGAGGCAAATAAAAGCTATTACGTGACCATTCAGGAACTCCAGTCCATGGGAAATCGCGCCTATACGCGACATCTGCGGGTCGCCGGCAATGTCGAGCCCGGTTCCATCCAGCGCGACGGCGCCCATGCGCAGTTCGTTTTGGTGGAGCAGGGCCGCAAGCTGCAGGTCAAATACACCGGCAGCGATCCTCCGCCGGACACGTTCAAGGACAACGCCCAGGCGCTCGCCGTCGGTATGTACGGCCGCGATGGCGTCTTTCACGCCACCCAGGTCCAGGCCAAATGCGCGTCCAAGTACGCGCCCGCGAAGCCGGGAGAGAAGCCCAAGCAAACAGCCTCGATGGCCAATCCCGGTTAAACCGTCGGGTTTCCCTTGGCCGCGGAGAAATTTGTAGTAGACTTTCGGAGTCTGTCCGAACCCAATGGAAAGTCTTCGGAATGTCGTACGCGTAGCGCACGCAGCAATCGCAAGCTCTCACTTCTCGCCATGAAAAAAATTCTCTCGATCGGATTACCGCTGTCGCTGGTCCTGTTATCTGTGGGCCTGTATCAGGCCATCTGGGTGGCCCCCACCGAAGCCACCATGGGCGAGATCCAGCGCATCTTCTACTACCATTTCCCTTCCGCCATCATGGCGCTGTTGTTTCCCTATGTGAACTTCATCGCGTCGCTGGTATTTATCTCCACGCGGAATTCCAATCCACCGCGCGCCCAGGCTGCCGATGCCCTGGCGCTGGCTTCCGCGGAAATGACGCTGGTCTTTTGCACCATCGGCCTTGCCACCGGCATGTTGTGGGCGCGACCCGTGTGGGGCATCTGGTGGACATGGGACGAACGGCTTACCAGCTTTTTGATGTTGTGGCTGATCTATGTCAGCTATCTGCTGCTGCGCCGCTTCACCGCCGGCGGCCAGACGCAAACCCTGGCCGCGGTCTTGTCTATCTTCGCCGCCATTGACGTTCCCATCGTCTATATGTCGATTCGCTGGTGGCGGACGCAGCATCCTTCTCCGGTCATCGGCGGCGGACCCAACTCCGGCCTCGATCCCAGCATGTGGCCTGCGGTTTGGTGGAACATGGCGGGCTGGTTTGTATGGGGTGTGATGCTGGTCACTCTGCGCTATCAACTGGAACGAAAACGTCAGCGCGCACATCATGAATCTGTACGGCAGGCGCTCGCGGCAAATTAGGAAAGCGGCGCCGCGAAACTCCTCGGTTCCGCAGCACGGAGTAGACGGTGGCGTCCTCCACCTCCGGTTCGGCCAAGGCACTGCTTGTCAGGCATGGGTTCGCTCCTCAATCCATCGTTTCCACTGACTCCTGGAACGATGTCTCTTGAGGAATACGTTGGGCGGAACTCCAGGCTGCGGCAGCCATGCCGCGTGCAAAGACAGGTTGTTGGGTCGTGGAAACGGGGGAGGTCGCCATCGCCTTGCTCACTCCCTGTCGGGACGGCCAGGTGCGTCAGCATGTTCGCGTCCCTGCCGTCTGCTCTACACTTGCGCGCGCAGCAGAGTGAAGGCAATCGAAGAAGCATGCGCTGTCCGCACCAAAATTCATTTCGGCACACACCCGCACCCGCCTCCCATTTCGGGAATGCTTCGCGGCGTGAGAACTGGTAGACCCCGGACTTTAGTCCGGGGAGGAGATGGTAGACCCCGGACTTCAGTCCGGGGAACCGAGTTCGAATCCGTCGCGCGCCTTCAGGCGCTGACGTACGTTGGAAGGTGCCCCATTCGCCGCCGCGACAACCCTTCGGCTTGAATGGATGGAGAAAAAATGGATTGTCATCCCCAGGCCTCCAGACGCCTTGTAAAGTTAGGAGTAGAACTTTTTCTGGCTCATATAGAAAGGCTTCGCAATGACCGACGATGTGCCCGCCGCAATCGGAATGCCTCTCAAAGAAGTCGATACGCCTTCGCTGCTCATCGACCTCGACGCCTTCGAGCGCAACCTGCGCCGCATGGCGGAGGCCGCGCAAGACGCGGGAGTTGCGCTGCGGCCCCATGCCAAAACCCACAAATCGCCCGCCATTGCCTTGCGGCAAATCGAACTGGGCGCGGTCGGTGTCTGTTGCCAGAAAGTAAGCGAAGCGGAAGCCATGGTGCAGGGCGGCGTGAAGGATGTGTTGGTCAGCAACGAGATTGTCGGGCGAAAAAAGGTCGAGCGGCTGGCAAACCTGGCCCGTCAGGCCCGCATCGGCGTCTGCGTGGACAACGCGGACAATGTCGCCGCCCTCAGCGAAGCGGCCTCTCGCCATCAATCAACGCTCGATGTCCTGGTGGAAATCGATGTAGGCTCCCATCGCTGCGGTGTTCCCGCCGGACAGCCCGCGCTCGATCTCGCCCGCAAGGTAGCTGCCTCTCCCGGACTCACGTTCGCCGGATTGCAGGCCTATTACGGCGCCGCCCAGCATCGCCGTCGATTTGAAGAGCGTCGCGAAGCCGGCAACGCCGCGGCGGCGCTATGCGCACAGACCCGGGACCTGCTTCACCGGCACGGTTTGGAGTGCCGCACGATTACCGGCGGCGGCACCGGGACCTTTGAATTTGCAGCGGCCAGCGGCGTCTACAACGAGCTGCAGGTCGGCTCCTATATCTTCATGGACGCCGACTACGCGAAAAACCTTGCCGGCGACGGCACTCCCTTCCATGCGTTCGAGCAAAGCCTGTTTCTCTGGACCACCGTCATGAGCTGCCCCAGTGCGGAACAGGTCGTGGTCGATGCCGGCATGAAGGCGCTCAGTGTCGATTCCGGCCTGCCGCAGGTCGATGGGATCGACGGCGCGGAATATGTCGACGCCTCGGACGAGCACGGGAAAATCCGCCTGCACAACAAGCACACCACCGTCCGGCTCGGCGAGAAATGGAGACTCATTCCCGGCCATTGCGATCCCACCGTCAATCTGCATGACTGGTATGTCGGAATCCGCAACGATCGCGTGGAAGCCCTCTGGCCCATCTCCGCCCGCGGCCCCGGCTTCTGATCTTTTCCCGAGCAATTCCCCGGCGGCCCGCCAAAACGCAAGCCCCATCCGTAATCAGCCGACAGATCGCCACGCGCCGGCATCTGGAACCCTTTGCAATTCGGGTCTGCGCTTTAGCCGTTCTTTGCCTGTTTTTCGGCAAATGGTCCAATGAACGGAATCTTGAACCACTCTCCCTTACTCGCCTTCAGAATGGCAATAATCCAGATAATAAGAAATGCAAGGCTGATAAAAGGCGCGAGAATCCAGCCGATGACCGGGATCAGCGCCGCAATGATATGGGCCGCAACTGCCGCGATCGTCAGTCCAATGCACTGGAAAGCATGAAAGCGAATGTAGGCGACCTTATTGTAAGGCTCCATAACCAGGAAAATGATCGCTGGAATGATTGTCACATAGGACAGCGCAGCTGCCGCATTGTTCGACAATCCACCCGATGCCGGGACAGCAGCAGCGGCAGCTCCTCCGCTGCTGCTGGCGACGGTGGTCCCGCAATTCGCACAGACTGCATCTCCAGGATTGATTGCGGCATTACATTTCGTACAGTTCATAATGTTCACTCTCCTAAGATGATTTGCTCTTCTTGTCGACGGCCGAAAAGCCTCCGTTATCACATACCATCCGTCTTATTGGATTTGTCATTCCGGGAGGAGTGACGCGAAGTAAGGAATCTGTTGTCTGCAGCCCAGACGCGGGGTCCATTGCTTCGCTCAGGATGACAACTATATCATAAATAACTAGAATTAAACAACATAATTTGTTATCATGTCCTATACAAAGTATGCACAGCTACGAAGAATCAATGGCTTGCGCGGAAAATCTGCACGGAATCTGCACAGAACGCATCGAAACAGGCAGCGGCGAACATGGCGTTTGTGACCGAAAAATCGGAACTCAAGCCGGGGTTGATTCTCTTCCGGCGCGGCGATGTAGGGCACCGGATGTGGTATTGCCGCATGAAGATGCCGA
>JBKQVW010000074.1:0-4551 GCA_052142955.1 Acidobacteriaceae bacterium
GTGGAAATATCAGAAATGGTGCCAGCCATTTGTGTGGATAGGAATGAATGCCATCACGATTTACATGGGTGAAAATATACTGGGTGGATACCACGGATACGACCACATATCAGAACGCTTTCTCGGAGGCGATATCCGGTCATTCTTTGAACATCACGTGGGCAACGGCTTTGGCGAATCAATGATCAATATCGGCGGCTTGCTGGTGGCGTTTTTGCTCGCGCGCTTCCTGTATCGCCGGAAAATTTTCCTGCGGGTGTAAAATCAAAGGATTTTTCATGACGGCACACAAGGGAGAACTATGAGCATCCGAACCGCAACACCTGATGACACCCGACACCAGAGTCCGCCCCAGCCGTCTTTTGTCTGTGGATTTGCTACGGGGTTTGACCATCGGCTTCATGATCCTCGTGAATGACCCCAGTCAACCTGCCGATGCCCAGCCTTGCAGTCACCACTACGACCTGGTACTGGTGAACACGCCAATTGCTGGCCATTGATGGATCGTTCCGTAGACAGACGGCACTATGAGCCAGCACGTATGGAGTTCGGAAGGATGCTCATGAATTCGGTACAGGTCAGGTTGGGGCAGGCTGTTTGCTGCGCGGCGGCCAGCAGGTAAGCCTGTGATTCATAAAGGAGTAGTGTTGGGGGAGGATTCGATGAAGAAGGTCACGTTGGTTGTTGCTTGTTTTTCTGTTTTGACCCTGGGCGTTGCCTCCGCTGCGTCTCAGCAGCGAGCTCCGGCAACACCGCTCATCACACACGACCCATACTTCAGCGTGTGGTCTACAACTGACAACCTTACAGATTCCAACACGACCCACTGGACGGGCGCCCCTCAACCTATTGCGGGAATTGCGCGTATTGATGGCAAGCCATTCCGCTTCATGGGTCACGACCCCGAATCGATCTCCGCGATGCAGCAAGTCAGCAGCTCGATCATGCCCACGCATACTCGCTACGAGTTTCGCCATGGCGGCGTTAAGCTGGAACTCGCATTCTTCACCCCCGCAATGATGAGCGATCTCGATGTACTTTCGCGGCCAGTCACGTACCTGACCTGGAGTGTGCACGCAACAGATGGTGCGGTGCACAGAGTTTCAGTTCTTCTCGACGTCGATCCGGTGATTGCGGTCAATGATCAAAGCCAGCAGGTTGTGTCATTCCGCAATCAAACTTCACTGCTCAACGTTCTCTCTGTCGGATCGCGCGATCAAAATATCCTCAACCGCTCAGGCGATGATCTGCGCATCGACTGGGGCTACTTCCATCTTGCAATTCCAAAGGATGAGGACTCGACGATGGCAATTAGTTCTGATGCTACCGAGGCCTTCGCGGTTCAGGGCAGGCTGCCGGCGAGCGACTCGATCGGCATGCCTCAACCCGCTGGTTTGGCCCCGCACCTTGCGGCGATCCTCGACTTTGGCTCCGTTAGCGCAGAGCCTGTCGAGCGTCACCTCCTCGTTTCTTATACCGAAGGCTATGCCATTCAGTATCTGCACCGTGACCTGCGACCCTACTGGCAGCGCGACCATATGACGGTTGAGGACATGCAGGATACGGCGGAAATGCAGTACTCCGCGCTCAACGCTAAGGGCAACACGTTCGACGAAGAGCTGACCGCCGATCTTACCCAGGCGGGCGGGGCGCACTATGCGGCGCTTGCCATCCTTGCTTATAGGCAGACGCTGGCCGCATATGGCCTGGTGGCTGACGTGAATGGGGATCCGATGTTTTTCCCGAAGGAGAATTTCTCGGGCGGCTGCATCTCGACTGTGGATGTAATTTATCCCGCGTCGCCGTTCTTCCTATTTTTCCAGCCGCAGCTGCTTGAGGCGCAGCTGCTGCCGGTGTTGAAGTACGCGGCGCTCCCACAGTGGAAATTCCCGTTTGCACCTCATGATCTTGGTCTGTACCCACTGGCCAACGGGCAGGTTTACGGGGGTGGAGAAAAGACCGAAGTGGACCAGATGCCGGTGGAGGAGAGTGGCAATATGCTCATTCTCGTTGACGCCGTGGCGCGGGCTGAGGGCAACGCGCATCTGGCTGAGCGCTACTGGTTACTGCTCACAAAATGGGCTCAATACCTGAAGGAGAAGGGACCCGACCCGGAGAATCAACTAACTACCGATGACTTTGCCGGTCACGTTGCACACAACGCCAATCTCTCCATCAAAGCAATCGAAGGGCTAGCTGCCTATGCCGACCTTGCGCGTCTACTTAAGCAGGAAGACGTCGCGGAGGAATACAACACCACCGCAAAAAACATGGCGCAGAAATGGGTCACCATGGATTTTGATGGTAATCACTACAAGCTCGCATTCAATAGCCCCGGCACCTGGAGCCAGAAATACAATTTGGTGTGGGATCAAATCCTTGGCTACAACTTATTCCCTAAAACTGTTCGCGAGGCTGAAATAGCCTTTTACATGGGAAAAATCAATCGCTACGGTCTTCCGCTGGACAGCCGCGCCGATTACACGAAACTCGACTGGTCGATCTGGACCGCCACCCTGGCATCAAACCGAGAACAGTTCGACGCGCTCGTCGATCCAATCTATAGGTGGATGAATGAGACACCCAACCGCGTCCCTCTAACTGACTGGTATGACACCAAAACCGGAAAACAAGTTGGATTTCAAGCACGCAGCGTAGTCGGCGGCGTTTACATGAAGGCTCTGTCCGATAAGGTGCTTACCGAAAAGTGGCGGGCCGAGGATGCGGCCCATCAATAGGGGAGAGCAATCACTTCAACGCGTAATACGGGAGTAATAGAATGATCAGCCGACATTGGGAGTATTTGCTATGAACCAAGAGACTCTCAGGTTGCGAAGGCGCGAATTCCTGAAGGCATGTGCTGCGGCTGCGGCCGGTTCGTTGGCTCCGGCCCTCGTTTTCGCTCGGGAAAAGGAAGCGGCAGCCGAGGAGACCGCATCTCAGGCAGGAAAGATTCCGGGCCAGGAAGCGATCCGCGATGTGCGGGCGATCATTGGCACCGGCTGGCGCGGACATATGTTTCCGGGGGCTGTGGCGCCTTTTGGATTGGTGCAGTTGAGTCCGGACACAAGTGGACTTCCAGAAGGAAACTGGAACGGACAGGGAGACTACTATGAGTGGCAGCACTGTTCGGGCTACCACTTTCGGGACAATGTGGTGGCGGGCTTCAGCCATACCCACCTCCAGGGGACCGGAGGCATTGACCTTGGCGATGTCCTAGTGATGCCGCTGGTCGAAGGAAAGAATTGGGCTTGGAACGCGGGCATTCCGGAGGAGGAGGCCAAGATGCAGATCGAGGCGCTGGGACTCGACTCGGGCTGGGTCTTCGATGGACCGGCGGCAGGTTATCGCTCTTTCTTTTCGCATCAGCGGGAAGAGGCGCGCGCGGGATATTACTCAGTGCACTTGGAAACGCCGGACGTGCGGGCAGAGCTCACTGCGACCACCCGTTGCGGGATGCACAGGTACAGCTATCCCAAATTGTCGGCAGGCGTTCGTCAGGGAGTAATCATAGACCTGGCGCATGGTTTGGGTTGCAAGGTCTACCATTCGGAACTCAATATTGAAAGCAATTCCTGCATAAGTGGCAAGCGATCCACTCACGGGTGGGCGGCAGATCGGCAAGTGTATTTCGTCATGGAATTCTCGCGCCCGGCCCCTGCCGTCGAGGTCAATGTGGACGGGAAGATCAGTCTAGCCTCTGCAGCAAGCGAATACTCCGGCGAGGAAATCAAAGTCATCCTCAGTCATGCGCCGGCCTCTGAGCCCCTGGTTATTCGCTTGGGAATATCCCCCACGAGCATCGAGGGTGCCAGGAAGAACCTGGCCACCGAGATCCCTCACTGGGACTTTGACGCCGCAATGCGCCAGATCGGTCAAGATTGGAGTAAGGCGCTTGCCGGATTGGATGCCAGTTTTTCGGACGAAGCGTTTCGACAAACCTTCTACACAGGCGCATACCACGGCCTTGTCGCTCCCGCAACATTCAACGATGTGGATGGAATGTATCGGGGACAGGATGGCAAGAATCATCCCAATCCCGGCTTTACCAAATACACGACGCTGTCGATATGGGATATCTATCGCGGCGAGTTTCCGTTCATCATGCTTTCGCAGCCGCATCGGACCAACGACATCATCCGCACGCTGCTGGCCGACTACCGGCAGCTTAGCCAACACTCGCTGCCGATGTGGCCGTTATGGGGCAATGAAACATGGAGTATGACTGGATTTCACGCTGCCGGCATGATCGTGGGCGCCTATGTTCGGGGGTTCCGCGATTTTGATCTACAAGCCGCTTACGCTGCCATTCGTGATACTGCACTGACGGGCGCAGAAGCCGGAGGAAATCGGGAATTGCAAGAGCAGTTTCGTCGTTACGGCTATATTCCGGTGGGCACTTCAGACGCTGTGTCATGCACTCTCGACCTGGCTTACGACTACTGGTGCGCAGGGGCGATGGCCGAGCTGTTGGGTAAGCACGACGATGCTGCAATGTTCTACATGCTGGGGCAAAACTACAAGAACGTCTTTGACCCGGTCTCCGGCTTC
>JBKQVW010000075.1:0-7772 GCA_052142955.1 Acidobacteriaceae bacterium
AGGCCAAATCCTACAGAACCATAAAGGGCTCAGATGAACGACCTTGCACAACGCTTCGGGCAGAACCCCATTCTCAGTCCGCGAGATCTGCGTCCGAGTATGGAAGGCATGGAAGTGGTATGCCTGCTGAATCGCGGTGTATTCCGCTTTGATGACAGGACCTTGGTTGCTTGTCCGGGTGAGGAACACCCGGCTCAGGTTCCGGGGAAGACCTCCTTTCCCATCCTTAATCCCGAGGGCCGCCTTGAAGTGCTCGAATTCGATTCGGACTCGCGACCGGAACTCTTTCACTTGCTGCACAGGCGCAGGCGAATTTGTTGGCGGGGTCTCCTGCGAGCAGGAGATGCTGGCGCAATGACAATTCACAATACCGGAGACCCAATGCTAAATTCAGGAGGTTTGGCAATGCAATACATATCGCAAGCGAAAAAGGGGAGCCTTATCGGGCGAACATTCGGCATTTTGATGCTGCTTGTTTTAATGATGACACCGTGCTTCCTGCATGCGCAACATGACACAGCAACCGTCACCGGGACTGTGACAGATTCCAGGGGTGCGGCATTGCCAGCAGCGAATGTGACCATCACGAATGTCAACACCAAGGTGGTGTTCACTGGCATCAGCAATCAGGACGGTGTATATTCAATTCCCGACCTGCCAATCGGCGATTACACCCTTGACATTAAACATCAGGGATTCAAAGCATTCTCTGCACCGGGTCTGCATTTGGATGCTGCGCAGGTGCTGGAAGTGAATGCCAAACTTTCAGTTGGTTCGGTATCTGAAACTGTGCAAGTGACTGCTATTCCGCAACTTCTTGATACTGACTCGATGATTGGAGTAACCGTCGAGGGCAAGGACATCAACACAATTCCTATGAATGTAAACGGCGGTCGCGAAGCGTCCAATATTCAGTATGCGATCACTCCAACAATGATGGGATACTTTTATCAGGACGACATTGCAGGGTCGCAGCAGTTTTCAAAGTCAGTCCTGGTTGATGGCATCGATGCGACTTCTGCCTTGCAGGGCTATGTCCGAGCCCAGGGACAAGATTCGATCTCTGAAATGCAAGTGCAGGTCGCCGGCGTCGGTATCGATAGCGCTGCTACGGGTGGCGGCGCTGTCTTATACGAGACGAAATCCGGAACCAACTCACTTCACGGTTCTGCCTTCTACTACACGCAAAACGAAGATCTAAATGCAAATGATTGGGCTAACAACTACTTTTTCTCCCAATGCTCATCTTCCAGCGACGTACCTGCCTGCCGCGCCCAATATGGCAGAGCGAGAGACAGGTTTAACGACTATGGGGGAAGCTTGGGCGGCCCGATCTGGAAGAATCATAGTTTCATCTTTGGAAGTTGGGAAAGATATTCTCAAACCAACAACACCCTCACTCCTGCGAGCGCGACCGTTCCAACAACGGCCATGCTCGGTGGCGACTTCAGCGCTCTGCTTACCCAGGGAACCTACCAGGGCGTAATTAACGATCCGACAACCCAGCAACCGATCATCAACCCGTGCACTGGACAGCCATATCTCTATGGTCAGATTTTTGATCCTGCTACATGGACATCCGTGAACGGCATTCCCTGCGGAACGCCATTCCCCGGCAACATCATTCCGACATCACGGTTCAGCACGATGTCGAAAGGGATCATTTCTCTCTATCAGAAGTACTATGTCCCGACTTTGCCGACGATCACAAACAACTCTCCTACCAACAACGGCGGCCCTGCGACTAAAGACAACTTCGACTTACGGGCCGACCACAAACTTACTGCGCGCCAGAGCGTTATGTTTGGATATACATACGTGAAGGCGTTCAACGCGGGTTCGTGTGCTGGGTGCGGGCTCGGTTACTCTAACGGAGGACCACTTAGCAGTGCTGGCCAATCGACCATACCTCAGTATACATACCGCGTTCGCCACACCTTCACAATTACCCCCAACCTGGTCAATACTCTGTCAGGGGCGTACGTTCACCTCTTCACGGACGAATCAGGATGGCCAAATCAAAATCCAGTGGCCTATGGATTCCCTAACAGCGATAGCGTGAACTTCCCGATTCTTAACTTCGGTGGTGGCAATGGCGTCACCGAGACCAGCACCAGTCAGGTGACCGAAGATCATTACCATTACAATGTGTTCCACTACCAGGATGCAGTGTCGTGGCTGAAAGGAAGGCACAGCTTTAAATTCGGTGGCGAGTTTTCGGCAATGCAAAACAACAGTGGCTTTGGCGGACAGCAAACCTACAATTTTGCCAATAACACAGGAGGGCCCATTGACAGTCGAGTCGCACCATTCATAGGGTCCGGTTTCGCAGCCATGATGCTTGGAGATGTAACCAGTGCCGTGATTCAGGAACCTGATCCGAGTTATTCGCGTCGCAAATCCTATGATGTCTTTGCCGACGACTCATGGAAGGCCTCTCAACGCCTGACCGTGGAGTTAGGACTTCGTTGGGACGCGAACACACCCTTTCATAATTCGCTTGGACAATGGCAACAATTCAATCCTTATGCGACCAATCCTAGCGGCGCGTGGGGAAGTTATCCAGGAGCGTGGCAGTTCACCACCAGCAGCAGTCAGAGTTTCGAAAAGACCAATGACTTTTGGCAGTTCGGTCCCCACTTGGGCGCGGCTTATCGCCTGAAGAATAACTTGGTAGTCCGCGGAGGATACAGCATTACCTACGTCCCACTGAATATCAATACCAATTGGGGAGTTAGCCCATACGAGGACAACCAGTTCTGGATTGCAACCAATCAGGTCAACAACTTCGTTAGTGGCTCAACTGCATACAATTGGGATAATGGCTATCCAGGTCAGCGTTTATATTACAGCCGCACGAGCAGCCAGACCTACTTGCCCACCGGCAGTGGAGGTCCATGGTATGTTGACCCCGCCACTCTCCGTTTAGGAATGGTCCAGAACTTCAATGGCGGCATCGAGTGGGAGGCAGCGAAAAATATCCTTCTGAGCGCTGACTATGTCGGCAATAAGGGCCTCCGCCTCCATGACGGAGCATTAGAAACCCCATTGAGCTATCCAAACTGGGGGACATACAGTGCCTTGCTTGAGTCGGGGCAGGTGA
Organism: Acidobacteriaceae bacterium; assembly: GCA_052142955.1. Lineage (GTDB taxonomy): Bacteria > Acidobacteriota > Terriglobia > Terriglobales > Acidobacteriaceae > JAKAAZ01. The sequence goes on from JBKQVW010000075.1 coordinate 3,104, forward strand.
ATGCCGTTGTCAACAACGCCGCACAGGCGGCGGCGGCCGGTGTGCCCTATCCCTATCCGGGGTTCAGCGGGTACGCATGGTCGGCAATCTCACCTTATCCTCAACTGGCTTCAACAGTTGGCGCCATCCAACATAGTGGCTCTCCTCTTGGTGTAAGCGCGTTCAATTCTCTTATCTTTGAAGTTAAGGCCCGTCAGGCTCATGGGCTAACGATGCAGATGAGCTACACTCTGTCAAAGACAACAGGAAGCGTGCAAGCCACCAACAACTTTGCAGGCTGCTGCGGCAACTATAGCTTCCAGAACATCCAGGAGTACAGTGAGGCCAAGCATTGGGTAGTCGGAATTGATCAGAAGAACGTAGTCAAAGGCTATGTGGACTACGAGCTTCCGTTCGGACCTGGTAAACAATGGACATCCCCTTCCAAGCTCGTCAACCTGGCTATCGGGGGTTGGACCCTCGGAGTCCTCTGCACGTATGAGACGGGTTTCCCTATAATTGGACCTTCTGCCGCGAATTATAATACTCCCGGCTGGATGGGGACAATCCGGTCGAACGTCGCTCCCGGATTCCATTATGGGAAGAATCCACTCGGCAAGCTTGATCTAAACAACTTGGCCGATCCCAGCAATACCGCATTCGACACAAGTGCCTTCACAGATCCGCAGATAGGCCAATTCGGAAACGATCCTTATCAGGTTCGGGGCTGGGGGCCGAACTACAACGATACGGATATTAGTATTATCAAGAACATGGTATTTGGGCCGGACGGGCGGTATGGTTTCGTGTTCCACGCGGATTTCTTCGATGCGCTGAATCAGCACCACTATAATGCTCCGGATACCGGGAGAAACGACCAGTTCTTTGGTCAAGTTACAGGGGTATATGGCAATCGAATTGGCCAACTGTCCAGTCGATTCACATGGTAATCAGCAATCCTTGTCAGCAGTTCTGAGGATTCTATAACCACCGGGCACCGCAACCTTCAAGTTGCTGCGCAATTCCCGAACCCGCGGCGGGGCCTCCACCGGAGATCCCGCCGTTGAACACAGCCGAAAGGCTCTTCCAATCACCGCATCCAGATGGACGGGAGTGCCGTTCGAAGGAGTGCTGATCGCATTGCCGGTGGTGGCGATCTGGAAAAGAGGAATGGATCATGCGGAAACTTCAATGCGCGGTAGTCGGCATCACGCTGCTGTTTATACCCTTGAACCTCTCAGCTTCTGTGAAGCATCGCCTTGTCGGAACCGTTGACTTTTCCGGAGATCCTCAGTTTGATGCTGATAGCATTTCTGCGAGTGGTCCCAATCATTGGCAATGGTTGTCCTTCCCAGGCGGCCGACTGGTTCTGAATCCGAGTCCAGTAGATTGTTCCCATATCCCGCCTCCTTTAGCGAAGGACATTCCGCTCAACCTCGGGGGCTGGGTCGGGACCAAAACCATCAAGCTACTGAACATCAGCCATGTGCTTGTAAGCACTTCAGCAAGCACTTCCGAACCCGCGACATCTCTCAGTACAACGTGGTTCCCATACAAGTTTACTTTTGACGCAGACTATCCTGGCAATATTCAACTGCACGGAAAGGACTTCTTTACAGATGTCAACTCTTCTCTCATCCGGGATTTGGCTTTCACGAGCAGCGCCGATGTGACTGTGGAACTCGGCGGTGTTTACGAAGCGACTGAACAGGCAAACTGGATCCCTGCGGATGACATGCTTGTCGTAACCGCACCTGATTACATTTATGCAATGAAGTTCGCCCGTATCGTGAATGGGCATGCAATGCCATTGCAAGCGGACGCAGCCATACAGCCGCACAGTTACGAGCTCAGAGCTAACTTGGAGCCGGGAGCGTCGGAGATTGCGATAGGGTTTGGGTTTGCGACACGCTCGGAAGGGGAAACGACCGCTGTCGCACGAGCAAAACAATGCTTCCATCAGCGCATCTCCGATTCCTTGACACATTCAAGAGCCGGGATCGAAGGCGCTCTTCGCCGCGTACCTGCACCGCAGAAGTGGGGAATCGAAGCGGGCGGAGGCTCGGGCGCGGTCACCGCGGCACAACACCGTCGGGCTTACTATGCTGCCTGGACCTTTGTTATCCAGGATGTGGTTCGCAAACTGCCGGAATCGTCGTTCGCCTATGACCAGCTCATGACGGGTAAGCCGTCGCTCTGGAACGAAGGAGACCCGAGAGCGCCAGGGACTGCTCAATGGGATAGTGTGCTCGGTTATCAGTGGCTTTGCTATGTCGATTGCAAAGCTGCGTGGTCGGCATTCGCCGGGTTGATGTCGCTGGTGGGGCCCAATGGGGCCATTTCAGGAGAGTCCCTGCCTTCACGAAAGGCACAAACCGCATGGATTCTCTACTCCAGAACGCACGATCGGGTGCAGCTTCGCCGGATTTATCCCGCGCTAAGAAAAAACCTCCTATGGGAGGAGGAGAATTCCCACTGGATCTACGGGGATTACAATATCGCGGACGAGATCGCAAACGAGAAGGACAAGGACTTCGAGTTTACGTCATCCTGGATATATGATGCCGGCTTTGCGAGTGAGATATCTTCAGAATTAGGAGACTCGTCTGACGCGAAAATGTGGAGAAGGAAGCAGGCCGAGATGGCTGAAAACAGCAGGACATGGTTCTTCTCGGACCCAACTCAGATACACCAAAACTTCCCCTTCGCAAATCGAAAGGACAATTCCAAGGCTAAACGGGACAAGCTCATAAAAGAAATCACTCAAGGTCTTGCAATAATACAGCAATTCTCTCCTGACATCAGGGAGCGCCTAATAAACTATTTCAATCAAGGCTTTCGCCCGAATCAAAATGGCCTGGGATTTGAGGGCGACTTCAGGTATCCCAATATGGACCTGACCGCATATGGCCTTATCGACATCGGGCGAACAGATCAAGCTGTCTCGCTCATCACCGGTGTCTTACGGGATAGTATCCGAGCTGGAACGTTTGCCGAAGCTGACAATCCGTATACGACTCCAATTGCCCAAGGAGTTGAGGAATCCTTGTTCTCGCCAATGAACATCATTGAGTTTACCTGGTTACTGAACGGATGTCGCTACGACCGTGGGAATCCAGTCTACGTGAATCTGACGAGCAATTCTCGCTCGTCAGGAAGTCCTCTGGCGACGAAATGAGCGAACTTCGACAAGGAAAAGGGCTAGCCGCATTACAGCATGCTTGACAGGAATTTCATTGTTCGCCCGATGTTCTCGTGAGCGGCGTTGGGCGATTTGGAAAAACCAGGAGAGGGTGAGTGACAACGAGGCGTGAGTTTGTGAGTTTGTCAGCGGGCGTGGTCGGCTATACGTTCATGAAGCCAATGGTAGCTAAGGGCGCCGAACCGTCCCCGACTGAGAGTGTTGCCGCATTGCACAGCGAGGCCGCTGATTCGACTACGCAAGTTGCCGACAAAAACGCACCGATTAATCTTAATACCGACGGCGCTACGAACGCTGTTGGCGTTTCAAACAACACGCCGAAGTTGACTTGGACCTACGACGGAAAGGACTCCGAAAAAGGCTTTCAGATCATAGTATCGTCGTCTTTGGAAAAACTAAACAGCAATATTGGCGACATGTGGGACACCGGACATGTGTGGCAGTGGGACAACGACGGGACTCACGCGAAAAGCATCGCATTATACACCGGAGAACCGCTCGCGCCGGGTGCCACCTATTATTGGAAGGTCAGAACTTGGGATGGAGGAAATTACTGGATGAACGGCGGCGACGCGGCAAGCCCATATTCGACGCCCGCCACTTTTTCCATGGCCGTTACGTTGGTCCCTGCTAAGCATGAGCTTAAGGCGAAAGTATTCGGACCGTTTCTGGACTCTCTATATGCCAACACTTATTGGAGCATAGTTAGCAGGGTGACTAAGGACGGCTACAACAAGGAGTCAGGCCCGGAGAACGGCTACCCAGGCGAATTTGCTCGAAGTACTGGCGGCGCCGCCGTTGCCGCATATCTTGCGACCCGCGATTATGCAACTGCTGAAAAGTCGCTCCGTTACCTGCTTCAGGCATCAAAGGATGCGGGTGTAACGCGCGCTCCTCATAGGGTCATGGAATCGCCGGCGATGCTGGAGATGTACGATCAAACCGATGGGAACTATCATGTGGTCAATTACTGGGCTAAATACGTTTCACAAGCCGGTGATGTTGCGATGGAAGGCGACTTTTATGAACTCATAAAATCGTTTGCGAACAGTGACCTGAACAGTAAGTTCTATAGTACAAAGTACGAGTTGCTATGGAGCCCCGATCTCGAGCATAGCAGGGATGGAATTTATGAACATACCTATGATCTTATATCCAATATATTTGCGGCAGAAGCATTACGGAGCATGATTCCTATCGCGCAGCGTAGAGGGGACGTCGCTAGCGCAACTCAATGGACCAAGTACCTGAATCACATCCTTAACGGGATAGCGGGCCATAAAGGGACGCTCAAGGCATTGCGCGGCGGCTTGGAAGTGTACCGCGAAGAACTTTTGTATGGAGGGTATCCTTCCAGTATTGAAACGGTCAGTCAACCATCTCCAGCGACCCAGCCAACGCAGAACATCTGGGGAATATCCTGGGTCAACCTTAGTCCTGTCGCTGTGGGCGAAATCAGTTCACCGGTAATTGACAAGATTATGCTCC
>JBKQVW010000076.1:0-28990 GCA_052142955.1 Acidobacteriaceae bacterium
TCAATCTGCTCTTCAAAAAAAGCCGTGGCGACAATATCGACAATAGATTGCATCGTTGTAAAAAAAGGCACATCGGTCAAGTTCAGCCTTTGTCCTGGGTTGCGCGACCCAGCACTGGCAGCGATGGTTTGGCGCGGGCGGTGACGGCCTGCTTGTACGCAGGGACAGCAACCGGAGTTCCTACAAAGGAGGCTTCGGTGGTCTCGATTGTTGTGGATTGAAAGGCAGGAGTCGCGATAGAGCTCATCTCGATCGCTTCGTTGGATATAGGAGCCACGCGTTACCTCAGAGGGATGAAATCACTTGCTGATTGAAGGCTAGCAGCGGCGGAGAATGACGAATGTAAGACTTTTGTAATTGCCCTTTGCTTGAAGATTTTCCTGTTGCCGCCAGGCCCGGTGGAAGCAGATTGAGTACTTGCGCCCAGAGTGAAAATGTGTTGAATTCCGCCAGTACCCAAGACAGAAACGAGATGATTTGATACGGTGGAATGGCCGTGATACTTGCATTGTGGAATGTTCGCAACTACCCCGCGCTGCTGTTGGCGTCTCTTTTGCTTTCCGGTTTGACATTCGCGCAAAACGGTACGCCTGCAGCGCGTACGATCCCATTGCCGAGCAGCAAAATGCTGATGGAGCCTGTGCCTGGTGCTCCACAGAAGACGAACAGCCTGCCGATGGCGATGGCCATTTCTCCTGATGGACGCTACGTTGCCATCGTGAACGCTGGCTACGGGACAGCAGAATCGAAGGGAGAGCAATCGATTGCAATCCTGGATGCGAAATCGGGCAAACTGCTCGACTTTCCGAATGCTCATACCCCAAAGCGTGCGAAGCAAACCCTCTATTCCGGGATCGCCTTCAGCAGCGATGGCAAGCATCTCTATGTCAGCATCGCTTCGCTGACCCATCCGTTGCCGGATGGCAAAGATGTAGTGGGGAACGGCATCCTCGTTTATGGATTCAATGACGGTAAGGTCACAGAACAGAAAATTCTGCCGATTCCGCTGCAACGGCTGGCAGATGGGAAACACCAGAATGAAATGGAGAACACGCAGCTGCCCGCCGGTATGGCGAATCCGTTTCCTTCAGGATTGACGGTGCTTCCAGGACCGGATGGAGACCGCCTTCTGATTGCAGACAACCTCTCCGATGATGCGCTATTGATGAACGCCTCCGATGGCAAGATTCTCTACCGGTTCGATCTTTCCACCAGTCAAACGATTCCCGCCTCCTACCCGATTGCGACAGTTGCCACACGGGATGGAAAGCGTGCATTTGTCGCGCTCTGGAATGCTTCGGAGATTGCCGAACTGGATCTCGTCCACGGACGTGTCATCCAAATGCTGCCTCTGCTGCCGCCGCGCGATCCCATCGATCCGAGTTCGCACCCTGCGGCATTGGCGCTGAATGCGCAAGAGTCGATCCTCTACATCGCACTGGCCAACCGGGATTCGGTTGCAGCTGTCGCTATCGGCAAGGGCGCTGGAAAGCACGCCGACATGCATACGCTTGGATTTTTCGACACGCGATTGCCAGGGCAAACATATTTCGGCGCGTTTCCGGATGCATTGGCTCTCTCGCCGGATGGCAATCGTTTGTACGTAGCCGATGCCAGCCTGGACGCAATCGCGGTCTTCAATCCTCACGCGCTCGCACGGAAAAGCAAGGGCCCCGTCCACCCGCATGGGTTTATTCCCACGGAATGGTATCCCACCGCCTTGGCGGCGACGACCGACGATCTGTATGTGGCAACCGGCAAAGGGCAGGGAACTGGCCCCAACAATTTCTCGCCACCCACTCCTTCAGCATCGCAGGCCCGGAAGAAGACGGTCTCACCCCCGCACACCTATATCGCTTCGCTGCTGTACGGTTCTTTGGCGGCGATGGACCGGGCCCGCATCGATAGACAATTGGAGAAGCTTAGCAATAAGGTGATGGAGAGCAACCGCATGCACGCGGCGAAGGAGAAGATTATTTTTCGCGCCGGCGGCAACCCCATCCGCCATGTCATTTACATCATCAAGGAAAATCGTTCCTACGATCAGGTCTTCGGCGACTTGAAGGCCGGCAACAACGACCCCAGCCTGACGATGTACGGCTGGCCGATCACACCTAATGAACACAAACTGGCCGAGCAGTTCGGCATTCTCGACAACTTCTATGATTCCGGGGAAGTCTCCGGCGACGGTCACGTCTGGTCCACAGCCGCGATTACCAGCGATTACACCGAGAAAACCTGGCAACAGAGTTATCGCGGCGATCAACGGACGTACGACTACGAGGGCATCGTCGCCAACGGCTATCCGTTGCAGGAGAAGATTTCAGACGTGGATGAGCCGGCCAGCGGGTATTTGTGGACGAATCTGGCGCGGCATGGCAAGACGTATTACCACTTTGGCGAATTCGTTGCGACCGAGTTCTGTAGCGAAGCCAAAAAGCCGTCGAAGCCGAGCAGCCCGCTGCAGGGCACTCCGGAGCCGACCCCGTCCGTCTGTACGCGCAGCGCAATTCGCAAAGGAGAGGCAGTCCCCGCGAATTACGGTGGGGGAATCAGCCAATACCCGTGGCCGGTTCCTCTGATCGCCCGTGACATCGCAACCAAACCGGAGTTGGTTGGTCACTTCGATCCGCAATTTCAGGACTTTGAACTTAGCGTTCCCGATCAATTCCGAGTGTCAGAATTTCTTACGCATTTTCACGGATGGGTGGCCGACCGCGCTCATGGTAAAGACACCATGCCTGCGTTTGTGATGCTTCGTCTGCCGGACGATCACACGGCCGGAACGACGCCAGGCATGCCGCGACCAGAGGCCTCCATTGCCGACAATGATCTCGCAGTAGGCCGAGCTGTCGATGCGGTGTCTCATAGCCCTTTCTGGAACGACACGGCATTTTTCATTCTGGAGGATGACGCTCAGGATGGGGCCGACCATGTGGATGCGCACCGTAGCCTGATGCTGGTAGTCAGCAAGTATGCGCCGCGTCCAAAAGCCGACGGGACACCGTTTGTAGACCATCATTTTTACACCACAGTCAGCGCGGTTCGAACGTTGGAAACCTTGTTAGGTCTTCCGCCGATGAACAACAACGATGCCTTCGCGCCTTTGATGGCTCCGGAATTTGCGGGGAATGGCACGCAACCCCCGTACAACGCCGATTCCATCAATCGCGATAATGGCCGGATATATGAAGCAAACACGCCGAAGAGTTACGGAGCTAAACAGTCGGCAAGGATGGATTTTCGCCATGCGGATATGGCCGACACGGCGAAGCTGAACATCATCCTATGGCACGATGAAATGGGAAAACGGCCGGTCCCGCCGCAGCTATTCGCGCCGCATCCCCATCATGCGGATGCGGACGGCGACTGATCCGGCATTTGATTGACTACTCGGCGAAGTCTACGTGGACCGGCTTGGGAATCACTCCGCGTTCATGTCCCATGGCCAGCAGTCGTCGAATGGCTTCTTTTCCGTCTTTGCCATAGTCCAGCGTGCGCTCGTTGACATACATGCCCACAAAGCGATTCGCGGAAGGAGTATCGAGATCGCGAGCGTATTGCATCGCATGGGCCAGGGCTTCTTCGCGATGCTGCAGCGCGTATCCAACACTATCGCGCAACGCCTGATTCATCATGCGGTGCACGGGCGTGCCAAGATCGCGCCGAATCGCATTCCCGCCCAATGGCAGCGGCAGACCGGTCTGTTCGCGCCACCATGTTCCCATATTGAGGATGCAGGTCAGGCCGTCGCGGACGTACGTGAGTTGACCTTCATGAATGATGAGTCCCGCATCGTATTTGCCCGCAACTACCTCGGGAATGATCTGGTCGAAGGGAACCACTTCCGTTGTGACACCTGGAAGCGCCATCTGCAAAACCAGGTTGGCCGTAGTCAGCCGCCCTGGGATGGCGATTTTTACTCGGCGCACTTCATCCAGGGAGTAGTCGCGTTTCGAGACGATCATCGGGCCGTACCCTTCGCCGACGCTGCCGCCGCAGGGCATCAGAGCGTACTTGTCCTGGACATAGGGGTACGCGTGGAAAGAGATGGCGGTCACATCGTAAAACGCTTCCCGCATGGCCTTCTGATTTAACGTTTCGATATCGGTCAGCGTGTGCGTGAACTCATATCCGGGCACGGTGACTTTGCCGGTCGCCAATCCATAAAACATGAACGCGTCGTCTGAGTCGGGACTGTGTGCGATGCTGATTTGCCGAACTGCCGCTGTCGTCTCAATTGCCATGAATACTCCTCATATTAAGAGTAAAACAGGGCGGGAGAGGAAATGACGACCGCGCGCAAAAATCCGCAAATATACTGAGCATGCACAGTATTCGTGCATACCGGCGGACGGATTTCAGCAATGAGTTTTCAGGCGACTTGGTCGGAAGACTGTAGTGTTCGATTGTCTCGCGTTTTGCCTGTTTGCATACGAACAAGTACAAAGACAGATAGCGCAAGTAGCAGGTATTCCAACAAGTGGTTGTGTTCAGTTGACGGGCGCTCGGTTATCTGATCGTTGTGCTCAGCCTCTGATTGTTCTATAATTTCCGAACTTTCGGCGATCTCATTCAAATGGAACATCGGCGGCAGAACCGCTGGTTGTTTCCGGATTTCCGAACTTTCAGCAATCTCGTTCAGATGGAACATCGGCGGCAGAACCGCTGATTGTTCCCGGATTTCCGAACTTTCGGCAATCTCGTTCAGACGGAAGTCCATCAGCGATTGTTCCTGCATTTGTGCCGGGGCTTCTTCTGACGCCGGTATCTCCTCCGCAATTGCCACGCCTGCCACGTTCTCTTCCGACGACATCGTTTCCAAGACGACCGGGCTGATAAGACTGGGGCTGATTTCGGTCCCCTCTTGTTCGAAAACGAACGGCTCGGTGTCAGCGCAATCTGATTCCGGAGGGATTTCGCTTTGATTGATCAATTCATGAAGACGAGTGAGCGATAGTTCGTGACCGGTAATAGGGGAAGACCGCAAGACTCTGCGCGAGGTCCAAAGCAAGACGAGGCACAGCACGAAAATTGCTGCCATGGTCGTACCGTATAAGATCTCCATCGCAATCACCTGGATAAGGGGGAATGATTACTAAAGTGCTGCCATCATAGCAAACCTGTTCAATCTTTGAACGCAACTTTACGCAACCATTTCGGAACGAGGGAACTAACATAACAACATTCCCGTGCGATTTCACCTCTCGAAGATCATTCAGAAACAAGCAGATCGCAATCGCTGGTGCTTGATACGGATCGGCTAACCGGAACGCGTGTACAGCACGTTATACTTTTGTTCGCCCCTCAGTTTGTTTCACTCAAGGAATGCAGAGCGGATTTAAGCTAGGGACTGCAGCCGCTGACAGGCTTCTGCCAAGTCATTCTGCTTCTTCGCGTAACAGAACCGCAGCAGATTTTCCCCGCGTCCCTGGGTGAAGAATGCGGTCCCGGCGATGGCAGCCACTCCACTGCGAGCCAGCAGATTGCGGGCCTTTTCCTTAGCAGTCACGCCGGGTAAGCAGGTTGAGTCTGCGAGGATGTAATACGCGCCGTCGGGAATCGATGGCGTCAGGCCAGCGACGATCAGCGCTTCGACGAGTTGATCGCGCTTCTGTTCATACTCTTGGGCCAACGCAACGTAGTAACTTCGTGGCAGTTCCAATAGGCCGGCGGCTGCGCCGTGCTGCAGCGGTGCCGGCGCGCAGACGTAGGCAATATCATGAAAATATCCAATGGCTGGGATCCATCGCGGATCAGCTGCCAGATAACCAAGTCGCCAACCTGTGATGCTGAAGGTTTTTGAGAAGCCGGACATGGTGATGGTGCGCTCCCCCATGCCTGGAAGCGAGGCGAAGCTGATATGTTTCGCGTCGCCGCAGAGAAAATATTCGTAGATTTCATCCGTAATCACAAACAGGTCGTGTTCCTCTGCCACCTGCGCAATTGCCTCCAGTTCCTGCCGGCGAAACACCTTGCCCGACGGATTGCATGGCGTGTTGATGACAATGGCGCGCGTCCTGGCGGTAATCGATTGGCGCAGGCGGTCAAGATCCAGCGTCCAGTCAGGAGCATCCAGTAAAACGGTGACCGGCGTCAGTCGCTGCGACAGCAATGTATTCCGGTGATAGCCGTAAAAGGGCTCGAATAGCAGGACTTCATCTCCGGCGTTGAAAAGCGCCATGCAGGTGGCCAGGAACGCTCCTGTGGCCCCTGCGGCGACCAGGATTCCCGATTCTGGATCGCTTGTCAGTCCGTTGTAGTCGGCTAATTTTCGAGCAATCTCACCGCGTAGGCTGGAAATTCCATCCAGCGTGTGTAGATATTCTGGCCATTCCGGATCGCAGCGATGGCGGCCTCGACCACAGGAGTCGGAGGGTCGGTATCGCACACCCCCTGGGCCAGGTTGATCCCATGAACACGATCGCATTCCACGGACATGGCGCGAATTTCTGACTGCAGAATGTCTGCGGAGAGCTCGCTGAGCGCGAGTTTTGAGGCAGCAGAAGGGGTGTACGTCATGGTTCGGCTCGGCATGAACTCTTGCAGTGTATCGACTTCACGGATGCCTGGCCAAGTGGGAGAGGTCTTTCGATTGTCAGAAAGACCCAATATCCTCTGGTATTTATCGTGATTTCGGAGCAAATTCATCTTATTTTCACGCGGATATCTTAGAAAGAGATGTGCCTCCGAAAAGCACAAGAGTGGCCTGAATATTTTGGCGCTCGCATCTTTCGATCTCGATACTTAAGAGGGACTCTCAATGATTCGTCGACTTCTCGCGTTGGCCCTGATCACGACTGCAAGCGCTTTTGCGCAGCAGATTTCGTTGACAGGTGCTGGATCCACTTTTGCCAATCCGCTCTACTCCAGCTGGTCCGGTCACTATCACCAGTTGCATCCCAATGTGGAAGTCAATTATCAGTCCATCGGATCCGGCGGCGGAATTCGTCAGCTGATCGCGGGTACTGTGGATTTTGGCGCCACTGACGGCCCTATGACCGACGAGCAGTTGGCCGAAGCACAGCAAAAACGCGGAACGGCCGTCCTGCATTTTCCTACGGCGCTGGGCGCTGCGATGCCCTCCTATAACATTCCTGGCGTGACCGCTACATTGAAATTTACTCCGGCGGCCTTGGCGGGCATTTACCTGGGCAAAATCACGAAATGGAACGATCCGGAGATCCAGGGTCCAAATCCGGACGTCAAGCTGCCAAGTTCCAACATTGTGGTGATTCACCGTTCGGACGGTTCCGGCACGACCTATACCTGGGCGGATTATTTGTCTAAGGTGAGCCCGGAGTGGAAGAACAAGGTGGGCAAAGGTACGTCTGTCAACTGGCCGGTTGGGCTGGGCGGAAAAGGGAACGAAGGCGTTGCCGGTTTGATCGAGCGCATCCCGAACTCGATCGGATATATTGAATTGATCTATGCCGTCCAGAACCACATCCTCTACGGCGAGGTCAAGAATAGCTCCGGTAACTTCATCAAGGCTGACTTGAAGTCGGTGACGGCCGCTGCTGCTGGAGCCACCAAGACGATGCCGGCTGACTTCCGGGTTTCCATTACAGATGCCCCCGGTGCCGATGCCTACCCCATCTCCACCTATACCTGGCTGCTAATTCCAGAAAAATTGAACGGTGCGGCGAAAGCCAAGGCGCTGAAGGCATTTCTGCGCTGGGGCTTGACGACCGGTCAGCAATATTGCGCACCCCTGACGTATGCTCCATTGCCCGCAGCTGTTGTGCAAAAAGAAATGCAACAGATGAAGAAGCTGCAATACTAAAATTGCGGATTTGTCAGGAGTCACAGATGTCCGATGCGGCGTTCGTTACCCCCGAGGTCCCGTTTCAGTCTCGGGGGTTGGATAAGAAACAGACGTGGTGGGAACGTCTGCGAAAGGGTGATGAGGTTGCCCATCTCCTTACTCTGGCAGGGGGATGGTCGATACTCGTTATCACCGCGCTGCTGGTGCAGCATCTTTGGGTATACTCCCGCCTGTCGCGTCACGCCTTCGGTTGGCATTTTTTTGCTACCAGCACTTGGGATCCGGTCGATGGGGTATTCGGGGCGTGGCCTTTTATCTACGGTACGGTTGTCACCTCATTGCTGGCGTTGGCGATTTCGATTCCCATTGGGCTCGGTTCGGCCATCTTTTTGGCAGAACTGGCCCCACGGAAAATCTCCAATGCGCTTACCTTCCTGATTGAACTGCTGGCAGCGGTTCCCAGCGTCATCTACGGATTGATTGGCATCTTCCTCCTCATCCCGGTGTTGTTTACTGTGGTGCCGTTCTTCCAGAAATTCTTTGGATGGCTGCCCATCTTTAGCGGAACGTTTTATGGAGTCAGCTATTTTTCTGCTTCCATTGTCCTTTCCGTCATGATCGTTCCCTTCATCGTTTCCATCTCCCGCGAAGTCCTGATAGCGGTGCCAGTGTCTCAGCGCGAAGCCATGATGGCTCTGGGCGCGACCAAGTGGGATGTGACGTGGGGCGCAGTTGTCCCCTATGCCAGGCAAGGCATCATGGGATCCATTTTTCTTTCACTTGCCCGCGCGCTGGGAGAAACCATGGCGGTTACGATGGTGATCGGCAACGTCGCCCAGGTTTCTACCTCTCTGATGGCCCCCGGTTATACGATTGCAGCGGTCATCGCCAATGAATTTACTGAAGCAACCGGCGATCTCTATTTGAATGCTTTGATTGAGCTTGGTCTGGTGCTTTTCGTCGTTACCATGATCTTCAATGCGCTGGCCCGGCTTTTGATGTTGACGATGAAGGGACATGAGATAAGCGTATGAGTGCCTCCTACCCTCCGCGGTCCCGTAAGATCACGAACGTCGTCATGCTGTCGTTGACTGGCCTGTGCACCTTGCTGGTTCTCTCTGTGCTGTTGACCATATTGGGATACCTGCTGTGGAAGGGTGCCAGCTCTCTCAACCTTGCCTTCTTTACGAAGATTCCGGCGCCGGTTGGCCAACCCGGTGGCGGTGTCGAGAATGCCATCGTCGGTACGCTGAAGTTACTGGCGCTTGCCACCGTCATCGGTGTTCCGATCGGTCTGCTGGGCGGAATCTATCTCTCAGAGTTCGCCGGGGGATGGTCCGCCTTCACGGTCCGCTATACCACGGATTTATTGAACGGTGTGCCTTCGGTCGTGATGGGGATTTTCGTCTATACCCTGGTGGTGCTTCCGATGCACCATTTTTCCACCCTTGCCGGCGGCATCGCTCTCGGTATCATGATGATTCCAATTGCTTTACGAAGCACGGAAGACTTTCTCCGAGCGGTACCACGCAGCCTGCGAGAAGGCGGCTTGGCTTTGGGTGCCAGTAAGTCGGAAACTATCTTTACGATCGTCATTCCGGCCGCGATCTACGGCATCATTACTGGGATCATGTTGGATATTGCGCGCGTCGCCGGGGAAACGGCGCCTCTGCTGTTTACCGCTTTCGGCAATCTTTTCAATAGCCCAGGATGGTTGCAACCTTCGGCGTCTCTGCCAGTCATTATCTACACCTACGCTATTTCTCCGTATGAAGTGTGGCACAAGCAGGCGTGGGCAGCAGGCTTCGTGCTACTCTCAGGATTGTTGGTGATCAGCGTGATTTCTCGCTTGATTTTGGCACGCGGCAAAAAACTCTCGCACGGGTAACCGGGAATCCATGATGTCAACCTCGATGAAGCCATTTGACCTTAGCCAACTTTCCAGAGCCCATGAAGTGCGCTTTGCGGCGGATGAACCTGCGGATGAGAAGTTACCGTGGCCACAGTTCACCGTAGCTGACCTCAATTTCTTTTATGGCTCCCATCAGGCATTGAACGGGATCAATCTGATTGTTCCCAACAAGCGCGTCATGGCGTTCATTGGCCCTTCAGGATGTGGTAAGACAACGCTGCTCCGTACCCTCAATCGGATGAATGAAACCATACCGGGCACGCGGGTCGAGGGCAGCATTCGCCTGGGGGACAAGGACCTCTTCAGTATTCCTGTAACCCGGTTGCGTCGGGTCGTGGGCATGGTCTTTCAAAAGCCTTCGCCGTTCCCGAAGTCGATTTTCGACAATGTAGCCTATGGCTTGCGTCTCGACCCCTCTATCCGCCGCCGTGAAATCGGCGATAGGGTGGAGCAGAGCCTCCGTCGCGCGGCTCTGTGGGACGAGGTAAAAGACAAGCTTCATCAGTCCGCCAATGGAGTCTCGGGCGGCCAGCAGCAGCGCCTGTGTATCGCCCGCGCACTGGCTGTAGAACCTGAAGTGCTGTTGCTGGATGAGCCATGCTCGGCGCTCGACCCTATCTCCACGGCAAAGATCGAAGATCTTTTGTTTGAGATCAAGAACCTCTGCACCATTGTGATTGTGACCCACAATATGCTGCAGGCGGCGCGTGTCGCGGACTACGTGGGATTCTTCCTGAACGGGGAATTGATTGAGCTGAATCGCGCCAAGCAGATCTTCCAGAACCCGGAAATGCAGCAGACCCAGGACTACATCACAGGCCGCTTCGGCTGATTCTTTCGCGCGGCTCGTGGCTGATACCCTAGAAGCAATGGTCCCGCAGTCTCCTCTGGAAATTCACCGCAACCGTTTTGGCGCTCAGGGCCTGTCCTATCAGGCGCCGGGTCGCGTCAATCTGATAGGCGAGCACACGGATACGAGCGAGGGCTACGTGATGCCCGCTGCGCTCGATCTGCATACGATTTCCGTTCTAAGCCCGCGAAGCGATTCGATCGCAAACATCTACTCTGTCAATTTCGCGGAGCAAGTCACCCTCGACCTGCAGCACCTACCGGGCCGTCCGCGCGGGCACTGGAGCGATTATCCCGCCAGTGTTCTTTGGACGCTGGAGCAGCGAGGAATTCATCCCGACGGCTTTGATCTAACGCTTTCGGGCAACGTCCCGCTTGGTTCTGGACTCAGTTCCTCGGCGTCCGTCGAAGTGGCTGTCGCCGTCGCTGTTCTTGCCCATACGGGGACCGCGCTACCGAAGCCCGAGATCGCCAAAATCTGCCAGTACTCCGAAAACAACTTTGTCGGTGCGCAGAGCGGCATCATGGATCCCTTCACCTCCTGTTGCGGAGTCGACAACCACGCGCTGCTGATCGACTGCCGCTCGCTTGACTATGAGGCGTTGCCGCTTCCGAGCGCGGTATTGCTGGTCATCTGCAATTCCATGGTCAAGCATTCGCTGGCCGGTGGAGGAGAATATAACGCGCGGCGTGCCGAGGTGCAGGCCGGCGTGCGAATCCTTCAACAGCATGATCCCCGGATACATACATTGCGGGACGTGACAGAGGACGAATTGCAGCATCACGAGAACGAGATGCCGGAAGAAATCTTCCGTCGCTGTCTCCATGTGGTTACGGAAAATGCACGAGTTCTGCAGGCGGCGGAGGCGTTGCGAAACGGAGATTTTTCCGACTTCGGCCGCATCATGCACGAGGCCCACATCAGCATGAGAGACAACTACGCTGCCAGTTGCGAGGAAACCGATCTGCTGGTCGAGCTGGCAGCACGACAGCCCGGGTGCTTTGGCGCTCGCATCACGGGCGGCGGGTTTGGAGGCTGCACCATCAACCTGGTTGATGCGGGCCATGCCGACAAGTTTGTCCAGAATGTTCGTGCAGGCTATGAGGAAGCGACCGGGATCCGTGCGGAGATCTATTTGAGTCGCGCATCCAACGGCGCTGGCCCGCTGCCGCCGGAATCGTAGCGTTCATTCGTGAATGCGGCCTTCTCCTGAGAAAAGGCCACATTCACAGAGCGAGAACACGCCTGCCAATTATTTCTGCGCCCGCCAGAATTCTGCGCCGCGGTTGGAATAATCGATGCGCACAGTATTGATGGAATATTTCCCTACAGGCACGGTGATGTGGCCGCCGGAAACAGGCAGCGGATCGCCCTCGGGATGCTCCATCAAGTTGGTGACAGTCGCTGCTGAGGCTCCGTCAGGAACGGTGATGTCCGCCGTGGTCTTCTTGCCCGCCCACTCATAGAAGCGAAGAATCAAACTGTTGCCGTCCTCGCTCTTCTTCATCGCGGTCAGCACCAGGTTGTCCGGCTTGACGGTGACAAACGAATGCGTGGCGGGCAACTCACCGGTGTGCGCGTCCACTTGCATGGCACGCAGGGGAATGTTGAACGCATAGCCGTGCAGGACGGTATTTGCCTCTCGCCATCCGCCCAGGTGTGGGTAGAGCGAATAGCGGAAATGCTGCGGACCTCGATCGGCATTTGGATCGGGCGATATCGGCGAACGCAACAGCGAAAGCCTCAGCACGTTTCCTTTCACGTCGTAGCCATACTTCGAATCGTTGATCAGGCTGAAGCCGTGTTTGCCATCGCCGAGATCGCCCCAGCGTTGCGCCGGGACCTCGAACTTGGCATCTTCCACGGAGTTGTTGCGTGTTGTCGGACGTTCAATGGTTCCATAGGGAATCTCAAACGTCGCTTTGGGTCCGCTGGCGGCCAGGGTAAAGCCGGCCTTCAGCAGAATATGCGTTTCGTGCCAATCCACGTCGTTTACAACGTCGACGCGGTCCAAACCGGCGTAGAGAATGATGTTCTGCACAAAGGTCGATTTGTCCCAGTGCCGGGTGACGCGCACTATGCTGCGCACGGGGCCCTTTTCCACTACTTGCACACTGTCGGCAGACGTAATGTCCGTTCCATGTTGCGCAAAATTGGGGTTGATGTTCCAGGCATCGTATTCCTTGGGCGTGTCGACAAATGCCTGTAGCAGATTGCCGCAACTCCCCGCAGCGAGGCTCTCAAAATGAGACTGCTTGTCGTAGATGCTATCGATGCAGCCATTCTTCGGATCGACGACCACGCGCAACACGGAATTCTCCAACGTGGTGCCATCGACCTTCAAGTCGTTGGGAATCTTGCGCGTGCCGGGAACAGCATGCAGCACCGTGTACCCAATCGAAGGAACACTCTTTGGTTCCAGCAACAGGTGATAGGTATGGGTGCTCGCATCCTGGGAAAGTATTTGCGTCAGCACGGGCCTGCCCTGGGCATCCAGCACGGTGATGCCGTTCGGTTCAGCCTGTGGCATTTGTACAGTCGCTTCCACAACATCAGTGCGATTCCAGCTCAACGGATTCCACAGAAGAATAGGAACGCCCGCGTGCGCGTCGGTATCGATATGGCTGTCGATGTCGGCGAGCGCGTTGCGGGTGGCATCCTTGGCCGTCCAATGCACCACGTTGAACTGCTTCTGGGCATCCTTGTAAATCACGCCAATACCAGAGCCCGCGGCGAGATCGTGGAAGCCATTAAATAGCTGCAGTTTCCATGCCGCATTCAGCTGCGTGCTGGGATAATCCAGGCCGCCAAGCCACGCAAGCGAAGAATATTTTTCGGCGTTCAGCAACCATTCCGAGCCATGGCGCAGGTTCCACTTATGTTTTGCCTGGGTGGTATAGGTACCGCGATGAAACTCGAGATAGAGTTCGTCATTCCATACTGGAAGGCTGATTTCTCCCACCGGAGCTGGGGCCAACTTTGTGTCGCCCGCGGCCAGCGTCTCGTAATTCCATACCGGAGCATCCGCTGTATCGACGCGCGTGGCCATGGTGTCAAAAAAGGTCTGCGACGGTCCAAATTCAAGGTGCGGGTAAACCTTGTTCGGCTCCATCCAGCGCATTCCGCTGTCGAGCATGTCGCGCGTGGGACCACCGCCGTGGTCGCCAATACCGTACAGGTGCATCATCTCCTTCTGGCCTGGATTCAGATCGATGGCTGTGGCCAAATCGCTGGCCATGCGCACAGGCTCAATTTGATTGACGTAATCATGCGGAAAGTAGGTCAGGACTCGGCTGCCGTCCGGAGATTGCCACCAGAACAATTTCAGAGGAAGTTGATTGGTGTCGTTCCATGCCATCTTCTGGGTCACAAAATAATCAATGCCGGATTTCTTGTAGATTTGCGGCAGCTGCCAGTTGTACCCGAAGGAATCCGGGTTCCAGCCAACCCGCACATCCACTCCCAGATTCTTCTGGAAGTAGCGTTTCGCCACCAGAATCTGCCGCACCGTCGATTCGCCGTCAGGCAAGTTCAGATCCGGTTCGACCCACATGCCGCCGACGACTTCCCACCGGCCTTCCTTCACTCGTTGTTGAATCTGGTGAAATATGTCGGGATATTTGTTCTGCATCCATGCGTAGTATTGCGCTGCGGACTGGGTGTAGGTGTAGTCGGGATACTCGTTCATCAGCTGCAGGGCTGTGGAAAAGGTACGCTTCACCACATCGACGGTCTCAGTCCAGGGCCACAACCACGCCGCATCAATGTGGGCGTTGCCGGTCATATGAACGGTATATTGTTGCAAGGCAGGTCGGAGCGGGTCCAGTGTCGACTGGGCCTTCTGGAGCGAGGTGTCGAATGCGGATTGATTGCCCTGGTCGAGCGATGCGAGATCCACCGATGTCGCGGCATCATCCAGAGTTTTCTCCTGCGAGGTAAGCGTGGCCGCGTTCGGAGTGATCGCCGGTAACAGGTCGGCGGCGGAGATTAACTCATCGCGAAGGTTTGCCGGGTTCGGGCGATTGCTGGAAAAAACAACGCTCAGGTCAGCAGCGTGGACATCCTTGTCATCCTGGGTATCCAGCAACTTGACCGCGATCAGCACTTTCTCTCCAGGCTTGGCGTCATTGAAGAGCAGTTGCTTTTCCAGGTTGTCTCCCAGAGCCACGCGGCTACCGTTGTAGTACAGGATGGTAGGAACAGGACCGTTGGCCCCGATCTGCATGCTGAACCATATTTGCGCGCCGCTCAGGTCATAGCCGTTCAGCGATTTCGGGACTTCGACCCAACGCCGCAACCACACAGCTCCATGGGACGTGGTGAAGGGTAGATGCACGGTTTGCCAACCGCTGGTGTCCAGATCAGGCCGTTCTCCATGGGCAATGTCGCCGAGATGATACTGCCAGGTCTTGGCGGGAATCGAATCGAACGTACCCAAACGATCGATGACTTTCTTTGCCTGCGGAGAAAACATATACGGATGAGGTCCCGCAACTTGGGCACGGAGTGAACTTCCATAGCCAAAAATGGCAAGGACAAAGACACCAAATACCAAGGGAATAGAAGGGGATAAACTGAGAACACGCTT
Organism: Acidobacteriaceae bacterium; assembly: GCA_052142955.1. Taxonomy (GTDB): domain Bacteria; phylum Acidobacteriota; class Terriglobia; order Terriglobales; family Acidobacteriaceae; genus JAKAAZ01. Next base: position 15,119 of record JBKQVW010000076.1, read on the forward strand.
CAAGGAATCACTCCGTCGAAAGAATTATCACCGCGATACAAAAATACACCAAAACAACGAGTTCCACATCTAGGGAGCAACATGAGCGGAGCACACACTTTGGTTTCCATCGAGCAGGACGGATCCATCGGTACGATCACGATGAACGACGCGCATCGGCTCAACGCACTCAGCAAAGAACTCATCGCGGGCCTCGTCAACGCCATCGGCACATTGGAAGCCGCCAAGGTGCGCGCCATTGTGTTGCGCGCAGCACGGGGAATGCGTACCTGGTCGTCGGGTCACAATGTATGCGAATTGCCAACCAACGGGCGCGATCCCCTGGTCTATAGCGACCCGTTGCGGTTGCTCATACGGCGCATTCAGATGTGCCCGTCTCCTGTGATTGCCATGGTCGAAGGAGGGGTCTGGGGCGGCGCCTGCGAGGTCGTCATGTCCTGTGACTTTGCCGTGGCCTCGGAGAACGCGACCTTCGCCATCACGCCGGCGCGCATTGGTGTGCCCTACAATGTGGCCGGCACGCTGAATCTGATGCGTTCAGCCAATATCTCGCTAGTGAAAGAAATGCTGTTTTGCGCCAAGCCGGTCGATGCGGCGCGGGCACACCTGGTGGGATTGGTGAACTACGTTGTACCCCAGGACGAACTGGAAGAACAGACCTACAGCCTGACCCGCCAGATCGCGCAGAACTCGCCGATGGTCATCGCTCTGCTCAAAGAGGAACTCCGCGTCCTCTCCGCCGCCTCGCCGCTCACTCCCGATACCTTCGAACGGGTCCAGGGCCTGCGCCGCGCCATCTACGATAGCGAAGATTATCAGGAAGGCATTCGGGCGTTTTTTGAGAAGCGCAAACCCTGCTTCCAGGGAAAATGAATCCGAAGTCAATTTTCATCGAAGTATCATCGAGCGGCATTTTTGCCTTACACGTCGACCGCTGCCGGAATACTGACGGATACCGGCGGTTTCTCCACCAGGCAGTAGTCGGCGGTCAGCAGAACCAGGCATATCCAAAACACATCGGCGCCCAATAAGTGGGCAATCTGCAGCCAGGTCGGTGCCTGCAACAATACATCGAAAATTCCAAGCAAGTATTGCACAATCAGCGTCGAAAGCACGGCGATGCCGAGCGCGCGTCTCTTTGACGGTGCGGTGCGGCGGAACGATTGCACCAGCAACCAGGCGATGAAGGCCCCTGCCATAAACGCACTCGCGGGGTGGATCCAGCGCAGCCGGAGCAGCAGCGGGGCCGCCGGAGAAAAATCCTGGCGGATAGCTTCGAGGAGATGGGAGGAGGGATACAGAGTGTCTCCCAACGCCACCAGCGAGCCGGAAACTCCGACCAGCAGTGTTGCTAGAATCCCCAATGTCGGAAAGAGCAGACCCCCACGGCGTAGCGCAGTTGTTGAGCGGAAACGAGCCTCAGACAGAAACTCAGCTGTTAGAGCCAGGGCCGCAACTAGCAGCAGGGTGTTGGTCAAGTGACAGGAAAACAGAAACACGCTGGTCGCTGGGGAAGCGCTGTGTGCGGCGACTGTGACCAGCAGCGCGCCAAGAAATGCCTCATTCAAGACCAGCAGCAATGCGATGCCAGCAGTCCACCGCGCCAGGTGTCCTTTGCGAGTCGCGCGCCATGTCCAGATGAGTAATGCTGCGATCAGGACGAGCGCTCCGCCACTCATCAGACGGTGGGTGAACTCCACCAGAGTATGGAATTGAGGCGACTGCGGGATGGCGACGCCCTGGCAAAGGGGCCATTGATCCCCACAACCAGCACCCGAACCCGTGGCGGTCACTACTCCTCCCCAGAGGATGTCGGCCACGTTGTACACAAGCACGAACCATGCAAATCGCCGAAGCGCGATAGAAGCGCGCGGCGAGCCAACTGGATGATGGACGCTCGCATCCACATCGGCGGAAGCAGCATCATCGGTGACGATCATCCTGGTCATGGTTTCTCCACTGGGATTGCTGAAACCTTACGCTGAATCCAACCCTGTATTGTAGGCCGAAGCGGGTTGTGGCTGCGCCGCTTATCGGTTCAAAGGGCGATCTGTCAGCAATTCCTTATCGGAAACTTCCTGTACGAGGTACGTGCGACTGTCGAGCAACTTTTCCACCTGTTGACGATATCGCGACGGGACAAAAAGAAACTTGCGCGGGCCGTTCCCCCACATGGCAATCAACTGTGCATCGTCGAGAAAAATGTGCGGAGCATCCGGATAATACGATCCCCACAGCATGGAAGTGGTGCGGCCATTCACCAGATATCCGCGCCGTTGTGTGTAAAACAGGATCGACGACCCATAGGACTGATCGCCGTAGAGCAGCAGCATGTCGTTCGGCGCTGCGACTTGGTTGATTGTGGTCGCCATGGCCCGGGAAGAGAGAATCGGTTGAAATCGAACGAAGGCAATATGCGCCGCGACTAGGAACATGGCAGCTGTCATCGCCGTGGTAAAGGTTGCGCTCAAGTGCTGTTTGCGCACGCGCATTCGCCACGCCAGCGTCGGACCAGCCAGCAGCGTCACGGCAGCCAGCAGCGTCGGCAGGCGCAGTGCAGCGAAGGAGGGCCCGGTCAGGTCCATGAAATGGGACATTGAGAGCGAGTAGCCGCCGATGTCGCGATGGGCCAGCAAAGTGCCGATGTCCGCCACATACGGCAGATGCCGCGAGACCCAGAGCCCATAGGCCAGCATGGCAGCCGCGCCAGCGCCGACCAGTGCAAAAAGCGCATGGGAAATTTCCAGCCAGCGCATGTCCACGGCTCGCTCGGTTGCCGAAGATGTCATCGCGTCTGTTTCCAGACTCGCCAGTCCTACGGCCGTCAGCAGCAGCAGTGGGAAGTATGCCGGATAGGTGTAGTACTCCTGATTGGTCGAGATCGAAAAAAACAGCAAAATAAAACCGGCGTACAGCGCCAGCAACAAGGATGTGTTGCCGCGAAAGTCCATCTGCTTCAAGCGTTGCCAGGCGAAATTCCGGCCAGATTGGCGGTTTTTGTGCCACGCCGCATACAGCGTTGCCGGCCAATAGAGACTCCATGGAAAGAGCCAGACCAGGTGCAAGCTCCAAAAAAGATAGCCAGGCAGCTTGTTGTAATCATGCGGATAGCGTTTGCCGAGGAAACGCAAAAAATGTTCGTTGACGAAGTAGAAGTAAAAAAATCCGTGTACATTCCCGGGCGAGGGGATATTGCCGACCGGATGGCCGTGGTCAGGATTATGCAGCCCGGCCAGAATGTGCCACGGTGCGGCAACCAGCAGGAACAGCAGCGTTCCCGTCAACAAATGAAATTCTCGCCACCGCCGCCACTGACCTGTCAGCAGAAGATAGGGAATGACGCCGCCCAGGAAAAATACGGGCGCAATCAATCCCTTGGTCAACAGTGCCAGCGCAATCAAAACGTAAGCGGCATAGAAACGGACTGGTTGGCGGTCCTCCAGTCCCGTCAGAAACAGATATAGAGCCAGCGCCATCAATAACGTCAGGATGACTTCAGGAATAAAGATGCGGGTAAATAAAAAGACCCCGATGGAAGTGAGGAAAGCGAGCGCAGCATAGAAAGCGGCGCGTTCGGAATAGGCGCGTCGACCCCACAGGAGCGCGAGGATGGCGCAGCCTAACACTGCCAGTGCCTCCGGCAAATGGGTTGCGAAAGCATTGAAGCCGAAGATTTTGTAACCGATTGCGACCAGCCAGTACGGCAGCGGAGGTTTCTCCAGGTAACGGATCCCATTCACCATCAATGTGACAATGTGGCCGGTGAGCGCCATGTGCTGGGCGGCCTGCGCGTGGGTGGAATCAGCGTCGTCTAGAAGGGAGGGCGTGAACAACGCAGCAAAGTAGACAGCAAAAAAGACGGTGAGAATTAAAATCCACTCGGCACGGCGCGAAAGTGGAAAGCCGGTCGTCGAGTCGGGTGCCTCGACTCCGGCAAGCGGAGGCTGATCGGGAGAATTGGAAGGTTGCATGCGCATATTGAGAAGCAAACTTAGAATAGCAGTCCGATCTTTGCCACTTTTGTCATGATTCGTGGCATTCTGCCAATGTGGGTACCGTTCGAGCACAGGAAATGACGACATACGCGGCCGTTGACATCGGGTCGAACTCTGTCCGACTGAAGATTGCTGCTGTCCACAACCACCGGCTGAAAACGCTGCATGAAGATCGAGAAATCACGCGGCTGGGCGAGAGCGTCTTTGAGAGCGGAGTGGTTTCGCCGGAATCGATGGCGACAACCATTCGCGCTTTGCGGCGATTTCACCGTGCGGTCCAGGCACATGCCGTCGATAAGGTGCGAGTGGTGGCGACCAGTGCCATCCGCGACGCGCGCAACCAGCAGGCATTTCTGGCCTGGGTACAGTCCGCTACCGGCTGGAAGGCAGAGATTATTTCCGGCCTGGAAGAGGGACGGCTGATCCATTTAGGGGTCGTCTCGAACGAACCTGCCGCGCGCGGCCGCTGCCTGCTCGTCGACTTGGGCGGCGGCAGTTGCGAAATCACTTTTTCTGAACATAGCGCGATTCGGCAGATTGTCAGCCTTCCGCTCGGCGCGGTTCGGCTCACTCGTGAATTTCTTCGCCATGACCCGCCCACGCCGGAAGAAATAGCGCGGATGCAGGGATGGATCCGGCGAGAGCTGCACCGCGCGGAACAGCAGATTGGTTACGAACGGGTGAGCGTGTTCGCAACCTCCGGGACCGCGGCAGCGCTGGCAGCCGCCGTACGGGCTGCCATCAAGTCAGGCTTTAAGCCAGACGGAAAGCCAGGCGTCCGCGCATGGGATCGTACGTCAACCGTGATGGTGCGCAAGCTGGCCGACAGGCTGAAGCGGATGTCCGTGTCGCAGCGCAAGGTCATTCCGGGGATTGGACCGAAGCGATCGGAAATCGTCGTCGCGGGCGCGTATGTATATGCGGATTTGCTGGAACGCCTCCATCTGCCGGGTTTCCGCTATTCGCCGATGGGATTGCGCGATGGCATCCTGGCGTTGATGCTGGCCGAAGGCGATACTCGCACCTCTGCCCACCAGCACTTTGAGCAGGAACGCTGGACCAGCGTTCTGGAGCTATGCCGCCATTATGGGATCGATCCCAAGCGGCAGGAAACGATGGTTCAGGATGCGACCCAATTGTTTGAGGATTTGAAAAGCGTCCACCGCTTATCGGCGGACTATAAGCTCTGGCTGCAATCGGCGGCCATGATGCACTCGGTCGGCAAATTCATGAACTATCAGGGCCATCACCGCCACACCCAGTACATCATTGCCAATTCTGAGCTGTATGGATTCACTCCGGAACAGCGCCTTATCGTTTCGGCCATCGCACGTTACCTCGGGAAATCCAGGCCAACGCCGACCGACCGCGTGTTGCGCTTCATCCCGGTGGAGCAACACGTGAGCGTGCGACGGGCGGCCATGCTGCTGCGAATGGCGGTTGCCTTGCATCAGAATCAAGCCAGCGCGGTGCATCGTTTTCGTAGTACCCGAGTGACATCGAAAAGAGTCACGATCACGCTGATGCCAGGACGACGGGGCGCGGACTTGGCACTGTGGGCCTTGCGAAAGGAGGCTGACTACTTTCGTGAAATTTTTGCCCGTGATCTCTTTGTGGAGTTGGATTGAATCGCCCGCAGCAGGCGGGGATCGAGCAACCACTGCAGCTTCGCAGATCCTCGCTGTAATGTAAGCGCAGCAATCGCGCCCTTGCGAACGCGAGCAATGGGACTGGTCGCGGATGGCGAAAGCAAGCGATTCAGATACACCGGGAGATTGGGATTATGACCTACCAGCAGGACTTCTTCCTGGTCCGCGACGCTGTCAAGAAGACGCTGAAAATCATTCCATGTTCCATCCGGCGCCAGCGCCTGCGATAGCTGAATCTTTTTTTCAAAGCCAGTTTCCGTTCCCACCAGTGCGGCCGTCTGCAGAGCGCGTTTCAGCGGGCTTGAAATTACGGAATCGAATTGTACTTTCAACGAATTCAGCGCCCGGCCTAGCAGGATGCACTGCTGTTTGCCTTCCTTGTCAAGGGGCCGCTTATGATCCAGCACAGGATTCATTTTGCGCTGGCCTGCGCTGCCATGCCGTAATAAATACAAATTCATAGTCCGTCCTAATGGTTCAATTTCCGTCGCATTTGTCCGCTTGCAAGCGGAGACACAGATCCCAATGCGACGACGAAGAAATCGTAGAGTACCCCTGCGACACTACAGGATTGGATGCTGAAAGAGCGGAAGCGTCGCCCACAGAAGCCACGGAAGCAGGCGTCATTGGAACATTCGAAATTGTAGCAACCGGTTGCCGTACAGGCTAGAAAAAAAGCCCCGCTAGACCCCCCGCCGTCTCCACACTTCAGAGACCAGCAGACCGCCAAGATACGCTGCATCCTCACTTCGATCCAATCCGTGATCACGGAAGATCGTGGAGTAGTCCGGTATTCGATGGACACGCAAACGAGTCATGATGGAAAAAGTAAAATATAGCGAGCGGACTAGCAGCCGGGCGCCCACACGTCGCCAGCCCTTTTCAGGGACGGAAAATTCCGATACCAACCATATCGCGTCTTCAGTCAGGTGCGGAACCAGACGCTCAACAAGAGCAGAGACATCGTCGTCCGTCAGACAATCGAGAAAAAAATGCGAGGCAACCAGATCATAGTCCTTGTGGGTGGGTGAAAAACGGCGAAGATCGGCCCGGATCGTATGCAGCCTGGAGTCAGCACCGGAGTGTCCGCGCACACGCTCCCGAAGCGCTGCCAGCATCGCCGCGCTGGCGTCGACTGCATCCACTTGGACAGTAGGATTCGCGGCCAGCAGGCGCGCGGTAAAGCGGCCATCCCCATCGCCAAGGACCAGGGCATGGCGAGCTTGAGAACATTGTGTGAGAAAGCGAAACCGGCAGCGCTCCAGCATGGGTCCAAAGCTGCAATACTCCATCCAGCGATAGACGTGGGCCAGGGAATCGAAATTGGGAGTGCCGGTTTCCATCGGATCGATGTCTGGAAGATATCGCGCTTATTGCAGGTGAAGGAAGAATACTAGGGGAGTCAGCAAGGCTGCATCGGCCATGATGCGCAGCGAAACCGCGCTGAACCGGTCGGTGTGCCGAATCAGCGTGAGGAAAAGAATGGAACTGAGCACAACGGCAGCAAACAGGGGCCAAACCGCTCTTGTAGCAGGAATGCAGGTGAGCGAGAAAGCCAGGACTCCGACCGCCATTGCGAAGGCAGTTAAATGACGTCCCAGAAAATCCGTTAGCACTGGTGAACGAGTCGCAGTTTGTTGGCCCTCAAGTTCAGACGAACAATTCTCGCAAAAATGATCGGGCACGCCATTGCGCAGGGCCCCTGCATCTTCCCATGTCTGAATCGCAACGCAGTTCAGCCAGCAAGCAGCCCCGAAGGTCAGAATTGCCGACAATAATAGGCCGCGCCCATCCTGTAATCGTGTCCACGTTGGCACTGCGGTTGCGATGGAAAAGAGAAAGCCAACGAAAAATTCTTTCGAGAATCGATATTTTGCCGGCCGGTTGTGGATCAGAAGAAAATACGCTGTGCCAATCAGACATAGAACGATGTCGTCAATCCGTACGGCAGGCTGCACCCGAAAAAAGATCAGATACGCCAACGGAATCGCAGCCGCAGTCCACGCAGCGACGAATGGTTTCCGGTGTCGCCGATAAAACCAATGACGATCGCGTAGCCCAGTCATGTCCGTCGAGCGCCACCCGTCGAGCAGGCGGTCCGCAACATAGACGCACCAGGTTCCCAGCACCAGCGTGATGAGAGCAGTCCATGGAAGGCTGATACCGAAGGCCGCTGCGAAAAACCAGCTCCAGACAACCGCGACCGTTGGCGCATCCAGACTGAGCAAGTGCCACCACACCCACAACCGGCGAACTGGCAGTGTACGGAAGCACGGGCTCACATCGGACGTTCGAACTGCGGGTACGCTGGTGATTGGGCTGGCTGGCATATCAACGAATCACAGAAATCGAAGCATTCCTCATAAGCCTGCTGGAGAAAACGGCTCTACCAGTATTCGACGCGTCCAGAAACCCTGGGGTTTCTAGTGCGACGGAAATCATTTCCATTCAGATATTGAAAGTCATTCAGGGGTGGAATCTTTTTTTGTTCCGCGTGAACGCTTGCGGTCAGCAGTTTTCTTCACGGCTGGTGAAGCTTTTGCTTTCTGTTTCGACGGAGAGGATGCGGACTCATCCTGTTGCGTTACTTGTAGAGATGCCAAGGCGCCGCCATTCGTTGTCGCGCTGGAGGATTCGGCGATGGGTATGTTGGCAGGTTCGACTGGAATGTCTCGGACGCTCGCTTTATCTTCCGCCAGGCGAATCAGGAATTCCTGCGCATGGAACGACGGCCCCATCTTCCCGGCATGATTTCTGGGGTGCACATATTCCCCGGAGGGCAGCAGAAAGCGTGACTCAGCGGTATCCGCCAGATACGCTCCCAGAATTTCCTCTCGAATGCGTTGCCGTAATTGCGGGTCGAGAACCGGAAAGATGACCTCGCAGCGCTCGAACAGATTGCGGGGCATCCAATCGGCGCTTCCGGCGTAAATTTCTGCCTCCCCGCCGTTCAGAAAATAGAAGATCCGACTGTGTTCCAGGAACCGGCCAACAATGGAGCGAACGCGGATATTTTCACTCAGCCCTTTTACTCCCGGACGCAGAGCGCAAATTCCACGAACGATCAGGTCGATCGATACGCCAGCCTGCGAAGCTGCGTACAGGGCATCGATGACCCCTTGCTCCAGCAGCGAATTCATTTTGGCAATGATGTGAGCGGGCTTGCCCTCGGCGGCATGCTTCGCCTCTCGATGGATTCGTTGGGCGAAGCCTTCGGCCAGGTTCAATGGAGCCACCAGCAGCGGAGCATAGTCGTCCGATTCGGAGTGGGCCGTTAGATAGTTGAAAACATTGTGCACGGCGTTGGTCATAGTTGGGTTGGCAGTCAGCAGGCTCAGGTCGGTATAGAACGATGCGGTCTCCACGTTGTAATTGCCGGTTCCCAGATGGGCATACTGCCGCACCGCTCCATCTTCCGGATCGCGCCGGACTAGCAGCGCCAGCTTACAGTGCGTTTTTAACCCGACTGTGCCATAGAAGACCTGCACCCCAGCATCTTCCAGATCGTGTGCCCAGCGTATGTTGGAGGCCTCGTCGAAGCGAGCCATCAGTTCCACGACGACAGTGACCTCTTTGCTTTGTGCAGCCTCGCGGAGGGCCTGAAATATGGGTGAATTGGCGCTGGTGCGATAGAGCGTCTGCTTGATGGACAGCACGGCGGGATCTTCGGCCGCCGCGCGGATAAACTCCACCACGGCATTGTAGGAGTCGTACGGATGGTGCAGCAGAATATCGTGGCGGCGAATTTCCGCAAAAAGATTGGGGGATTCGCGGTGCAGCCGCAAACTGCGTGGCACAAACGGCGGATACTTTAACTCCGGCTTGTCCGTTTTTGCATGCAGGTTCATTAGCCGGGACAGATTAACGGGGCCATCCGTATAAAAAATCTGAAAATCGTCCAGTTCGAAATTCGCCCGCAGTTGCTCGACAATTTCCGGCGCGGCATCGCTCGCGATCTCCAGTCGGACCGCATCTCCTTTGCGACGATTGTGCAGTTCGGAACGCACGCTTTCCAGCAGGCTGCGCGCCTCTTCTTCCTGCAAGTACAGGTTGCTGTTTCGGGTGATCCGGAACGCTGCGCGCGACAGAAATTCATATCCGCGATACATGGCCGCTGCCTGTGACTCGATCAATTCATGCAGAAAGATGGAATCAAAACATCCTGGAGTTGAGGGAAGCGCAACCAGGCGCGGCAGCGCACGCGGAACCGTCACCACGCCCAGCACCTGCGTCGACGCCGACTTGCGCTTGCGATGCAACAACAACGCCAGACAGAGCGCCTTGTTCAGCACATGCGGAAACGGGTGCGCGGGATCGATAGTGATGGGTGTCAGCAGCGGGTCGACTTCGCTTTGATAAAAGCCAATCGCAAACTTACGTTGCTCTTCGTCCAGCTCTTTCCAGGTCCGCATGCGAATTCCGGCCTTGGCCAAGGCCGGTAAAAGCTGATTGTTCCAGCATGCATATTGATCGGAGACAAATGCGTGGGTCTTTTTGGCCAGGGAGTCCAGAGTCTGCTGCGGCGTCATCAGGTCCGGGCCCGGTTCGTTATAGCCATCTTCAATGCGTTGCAGAATGCCGGCGACCCGAACCTCAAAGAACTCGTCTAGATTGCTGGCCGTGATGGCAAGAAACTTGACCCTCTCGAGCAGGGGGTTGGAGTCGTCCTGAGCTTCTTCCAGCACCCGCCGGTTGAAATCCAGCCAGGACTCGTCCCGGTTGAAATAGTGTTTCGTAATAAGCGGAGTCTCCCGGTTTTTCAGTGCCATGCGCGCGTGCTCTTCTTCCAGTGATGCAACATTCTGGCGGGTAGAACAGATGCCTTTAGTGTCTCAAATTCATGCGTCTCAGGGTACCAGCCGGTGATGACGGTCATGTAAAACACATAGAGGAACTGCAATCCGGTATCCTAAAACAGGACATTGGGTTCCACAACTGAGAATCGTCACAGGGCAGCGCCGGAAACGGAGCCGGAGACAGCAAGAACGAGCGTCATGACGGCAGGAATTTGCACTCTTCTGCCAATTTCGTCATCTATTCTCTAGCACCCGCGATCTGGCAACACTGCTACGTACACCGTTCTGATGAAAGAAATGCAAAAAACTCTTCACAATGCACGCCGTGGCTGTCTGCGATGCCTCGCGATCATCGCTATTGTTGCCAGCGTTATTCAAAGTGGCGCACAGGCGCAGACCTCGAATTCCTATCAGGGCAGCGTTGTGCAGCAAAAGGCCACCCCAGGGGAGTTGCCGCTGTCGCTGGACGACGCCATCCAGATGGGGTTGAAGAACAATCTGGGTGCGATTCTGCAAAATACCAGCATCAAAACAGCAGGCGGACAAAAATTGCAGCAGCTGCAGGCTTTGCTTCCGACGATAACGGGCACGGCGCAAGACTCCGTCTCCCAAGTAAACCTGCAGGCCGAGGGGCTGCGGATTCCCGGATTTCCAGCCGTGATCGGACCCTTTGGGTATACGGATTTTCGCGCCACCCTCAATCAAGCGGTGCTGAACGTTTCCTCGCTGCAAAATTTCCTGGCGTCGAAACACAACTTTGAGGCCAGCAAGCTTTCCGCGGCGGATTCCCAGGATTTGGTCGTTCTGACCGTCGGCAATGCATACCTTTTATGTTTGGCGGATGCATCGCGCATCTCGGCTCTGGACGCCCAAGTGCAAACCTCCAAGGTCTCGCTGGATCAGGCCATTCAGAACCACCAGAACGGAGTATCACCCCGGTTGGACGAACTGCGTGCCCGAGTGGACTATCAAACCCAGGAACAATCGCTGATCGCTGCCACCGATCAGTACCAGAAAGATAAAATTGCGTTGGCCCGCGCCATCGGACTGCCTCTCGATCAAAAATTCAAGCTGACCGATCAGGCTCCCTACGCGCAATTTGACGCCCCTACCATGGAAGCGGCGATGGCGGAAGCGCTGAAAAATCGCAATGATCTGAAGGCTGCGCGGCAGCAGGTGCAGGCAGCGGAAAAATCATTGTCTGCGGCACATGCCGAGCGTTACCCGGCGTTGACCGCGGAAGTCGACTATGGCGAAATCGGAGTGAACCCCAGCAACTCGTACGCGACGCTGAATGCGACCGGCAAGGTCAGCGGGCCCATTTTCGAAGAGGGCAAGCTGCGGGGCGATGCCAGGATTGCGGCTGCCCAGCTGGAACAAGCTCGCGCCCAGTTGAACGACTTGCAGGGTCAGATTCGCGCCGATGTGAAGGATGCGATTCTGGATATCGAGGCATCGGAGCAGCTGGTCAAGGTCGCGCGCAGCAATGTCGATTTGGCCAGTGAAGCGTTGAAGGAAGCCCAGGACCGCTTTCAGGCAGGGGTTGCAGACAATCTGGCGGTATCGCAGGCGCAGGCATCCGTGGCGCAGGCCAACGATCAATACGTCACCAGCCTCTATCAGTTGAATGTAGCGAAGCTTTCCCTGGCGCGCGCTGTCGGCGTTGCGCGGACCCAGTATAAGACCTATCTCGGAGGACAATAATCGTGGCGGAATCGAGACCCGAAGAAACAAGGCAAGACGGCTCGGCCAGTGGTCGAGTGGAAGAAAATCAGCGGCCAGGCGATCCATCTTCCGCACAAAACGACCGGCGTCCGGATGCAAACGGCAACCAGACGGAAGCGCCGCCGGAGGAGACAGAGCTGCATCATCCGGAGCCGCGTGCCCGTAAGAGATTTTTCATTATTGGGGCCGTTGTCCTGGTCTTGATTGGAGTGGGGCTTTACTGGTGGCACTCAACCTATTACGAGAGCACCGACGATGCGCAGATCGACGGAAATCTGGTCCAGATCAGCGCCAGAATCAAGGGCTACATTTCCCAAGTCAACGTCGAAGACAACCAGCGGGTGCAAAAGGGCCAGGTGCTGGTAGAGATCGATCCCAGGGATGCCCAGGCTGCTCTCGACCAGGGCGAAGCAGCTCTGGCGACCGCGAAAGCGAACTATGAAGCCGCCTTGACGAATGTGCCGATTACCAGTAGGTCCACTGGCGCTGCGTTGAGTTCTGCGGCCGCGGATGTGCAGGTTGCATTGTCCACGATCGCGCAATCGGAAAAGCAGCTGGATGCAGCGCAGGCACAAGTATTGTCCGCTGAAGCGGACAATACCAAGGCGCAACTTGATCTTGAACGTTATACCCCGTTGGTGCAGCGAGATGTTGTTTCCAAGCAACAGTACGATGCTGTGGTGGCGACAGCCGCCAGCGCCAAGGCTCAGGTCGCAGCGGCGCAAGCGAATCTGCAGGGTGCGCGCGACCAGGTACGGGTTGCGAACGACCGGCTCGCAGTGGCGCGGGCCAACTATCGTTCCGCCGGGACCGGTCCGAAACAGGTGGTTGCGCAGCGGGCCAAAGCCGATGCAGCCGCGGCGCAGGTACAGTCAGCGGAAGCGGAGCTGGAAACCGACCGGCTGAATCTGAGCTACACCAAGATCGTCGCGCCAGATTCCGGCATCGTGAATAAAAAGACGGTGCAGGTGGGTCAGAACGTGAGTGCCGGCCAGACGCTGATGACGCTCATTCCGCTGACCAACATTTGGGTGACGGCAAACTTTAAAGAAACACAACTGGATAATATGCGTATTGGGCAGCCGTCGACGTTTACTGTTGACGCATACGGTGGCCGCACGTACCACGCGAAAGTCACACAGATTGGTGGAGCGACTGGCTCCATGTTGAGCCTGTTTCCACCGGAAAATGCCACTGGAAATTATGTGAAGGTGGTGCAGCGTATTCCGGTGCGTCTGGATTTGACCAATCCGCAAGAGGATAGCGACCATTTACTGCGTCCTGGCATGTCGGTCACTCCCGCGGTTCGGGTCAAGAATTAGGACCGGTTTTCAACTGCCGGCTGGCGACGGAGCCAACGGGTGCATGCCGCATATATCTGCGATGGCGTAATGCAAGCTCACGCTGTCGCGATCGCAGTGATTTCTCACCTGAGAACTTGCCGGCAGCCGATTATAGCGGCATGAGGCGAGAATCCGTGCAAAGAATGTTGTCGATCAGGGGAGTCGTCTAGGTGATGGAAGAGCTTCTTCGGTATCATACATTCGTTGACTGTGAAAAGAGCCTCCTCGATACGAGTTCACGCTGGGCGTTCCTTCATCCTGGGCGTATGTTCGCTGGGATTACTCGCGCTGGCGGCGTGTAAATCCTCTCCTCGCTCGTCGTCAGGCTCGGTCACCCGCCAAGCCGGTTCAGCACCGCAAATTG
>JBKQVW010000077.1:0-18408 GCA_052142955.1 Acidobacteriaceae bacterium
GTAAAAACGCCGGCGTGAGGGGATGAAATCTAAACCGGCACAGGAAACTGAGCACTGACAACTGATCACTGAACACTGCGACCCGAAGGGGAACAAAATGGTAGGACAAAGAATTCGCATCCGGTTGAAGGCATACGACTATCGCGTGCTGGACACTTCGACCGGCGAGATTGTGGACACGGCCAAGCGGACGGGCGCGCAGGTTGCGGGGCCGATTCCGTTGCCGACGGTGAAGAACAAGTATTGCGTCTTGCGGTCGCCGCACGTGGACAAGAAGTCCCGCGAGGCGTTCGAGATTCGCACCCACAAACGGCTGATCGACATTCTGGAGCCGACCCAGCAGACGGTGGATGCGCTGATGCGCCTCGATCTTCCGGCGGGCGTGGACGTCGAAATCAAGGCCTTCGAGAAGTAGGACTGGCCGGGACTGGCCGTCCCAGGCAACTCGCCCTTACGGGCGGAAGAAACACCTACAGTGCGGGGCTGAAATGCACGCATGATGAGGGGAGACAAGAACGATGGCAGTCACAGGGATGTTGGGAAAAAAGATCGGCATGACGCAGGTCTTCGATGAAAACGGAGAAATCCATCCGATCACCGTGGTGCAGGTGGGGCCGTGCGTGATTACGCAGATCAAGACGCAGGCGAAAGACGGCTATGACGCGGCGCAGATCGGCCTGGTTGAGTTTGTGAAGAGCTCGAAGATCAACAAGCCGATGGCCGGCCACTTCGGCAAGAGCAATGTTCCTCCGGTGCGGATTTTGCGCGAGGTCCCGATTGAAGCTGTGCCGAAGGCTGCCGAGGGAGAAGAGGCCAAGGGCAGCAAGGCCGGCGACAGGGTGCTGGTCGATATCTTCGCCGACGAGAAGTTTGTCGATGTGCTGGGTACCAGCAAGGGCCGAGGATTTGCGGGTGTTGTTCGGCGGCACGGATTTGGCGGCGGACCGAAATCGCACGGACATATGTTCCAGGTGCAGGGGTCGATCGGCGCATCTTCCTATCCGTCGCGCGTGATGAAGGGAATGCGGATGCCGGGTCACATGGGTGTCGACAATGTGACGGTGCGGAACTTGCGGATTCGCGGCATCGACACGGAGGAGAATTTGTTGATGCTGGAAGGCGCGGTCCCGGGACATCGCGAGGGATATGTGTTGATTACCAAGGCCAAGCAGCCGCCTCGCGAACGTCGTGGATTCAGCGGCGCGACGACGGTCGATCCGTTGAAGGCTTCGAAGAAGGCTTCCAGCAAGAAGAAATAGCTGCTGGCTCCTAGCCGGTAGCTTCTAGCTGAAGACGGCTTCGAATACAGCAGGGACTTGGTAACGGAAGATGAAGAGCTAGAAGCTACAAGCTAGCGGCTAGCAGCTAAAGAGAGTCGAGCAATGGCAAACATTGACGTAGTCGATCTGGGTGGGAAAAAAGTCGGAACCTTGGAACTGGCGGATGAGGTTTTCGGTCCGGGCGAGGTGAACGAGGACTTGATCTGGGAGGCGGTAAAGCATTACCGCGCCGCCCTGCGTCAAGGCACGCACGCCACCAAAAATCGCAAGCTGGTTTCCGGTTCCGGCAAGAAGTTGTGGAAGCAGAAGGGGACGGGTCGCGCTCGCGTTGCCTCGATCCGCTCGCCTCTTTGGAGGCATGGCGGAACGGTGCACGGGCCAGTGCCGCACTCCCACGACTATGCTTTCCCGCGCAAGAAATTGCTGGGCGCGCTGCGCTCCGCGATTGCGGCGAAGCTGGCCGACGGACATTTGACGGTGGTCGAGAGCCTGGAGCTGAAAGAGCCGAAGACGAAGCTGTACCGCGCGGCGCTGACGACGTTGGAAGCGAAGAAGACGGCACTGCTGGTCGAAAGCAGCACCACCCTGAGCAAGAACCTGCTGCTGGGGGCGCGCAATCTCAAGGGCGTGGAGTTGGTGCTGAGCAACGAAGTTCATCCGTACGACCTGCTGAAGCATGAGCGCGCGATCTTCTCCGTGACAGCGATCGAGCAGTTGCAGGAAGCATTGAAGAAGACGGTCTCCCGGCGCAAGCTGGCGGCGGCCGCAGAGGTGGCCTGATGGCAGATGTATATCAAGTGATTCGTCGCCCGATCATTACCGAAAAAGGATTGGGCGCCAAGGAAACCGAAGCCACGCTCGTGTTCGACGTTGCCACATCGGCGACCAAGACCGAAGTGAAGCAGGCCGTCGAAACGCTGTTCAAGGTAAAGGTGCAGGCGGTTCGTACCGCCAACTTTGCCGGAAAAGAACGCCGGCGCGGCCGTTTCAGCGGCTATCGCTCGGACTGGAAAAAGGCTTATGTGCGTCTGAAGGCTGGGCAGAAGATGCCGGAGTACATCAACAGCCTGTAGGCGGGACTTGCAATTGCAACACGAGGCTAGCAGGCAGGAGCGCTAGCGGTAGACAAAAGATTGAACGCGATGTTGGCAACCTCACGGGCGCCGATGTCGAAAAGAGAATAGCCGATGCCGATCAAGACATACCGACCGATCACTCCGTCCTTGCGATTCACCTCCACGGTGGTCAACGATGACCTGACGACCGATCGCCCCTATAAGCCGCTGACCTCAGTTCGGAAGCGCACGGGCGGACGCCGCAACACGGGCGATTTGACGATTCGCCACCATGGCGGCGGCCACAAGCGCAAGCTGCGCCTGATCGACTTCAAGCGCGACAAGTCGGGAATTCCCGGCCGCGTGGCCACCATTGAATACGATCCCAACCGTTCCGCGCGCATTGCGCTGATCCACTACGCAGACGGCGAGAAGCGCTACATTCTGCAGCCGATCGGGTTGCAGGTGGGCCAGGCGGTGATGAGCGGTGTGGAGGCGGACATCCTGGTAGGCAATGCGCTGCCGCTCAAGAACATTCCGGCGGGCACCACGGTACACAACGTGGAATTGCGGCCGGGAAAGGGCGCGCAGATGGTTCGCTCCGCCGGGGCCTCGGCCCAGTTGGTGGCGAAAGAAGGCGACTATGCACTGTTGAAGCTGCCCTCCGGCGAAACCCGCAAGGTGCTGGTCGATTGCATGGCGACGATTGGGCAGGTGGGGAACACGGACCACGAAAATATTTCGATTGGCAAGGCCGGCAGAAATCGCTGGAAGGGAATTCGGCCCGCGAACCGGGGCGTGACGATGAATCCTGTGGATCACCCGCAT
This sequence comes from Acidobacteriaceae bacterium, assembly GCA_052142955.1. Classification (GTDB taxonomy): domain Bacteria; phylum Acidobacteriota; class Terriglobia; order Terriglobales; family Acidobacteriaceae; genus JAKAAZ01. The sequence goes on from JBKQVW010000077.1 coordinate 3,164, forward strand.
GGCGGCGGCGAGGGAAAAACTTCCGGCGGCCGTCATCCTGTGACGCCCTGGGGTCAACCGACTCGTGGCTACAAGACGCGGAACAATAAGCGGACCGACGGGATGATCGTCAGCCGGCCGAAGAAGAAGTAAGCAAAAACGGGAAAGAAATAGCAGCTAGCGGCTGAAGCGCTGTGCGGGAAATACGCGCAGGCAAGTTTGAAGGAGAAGCGATGGCACGTTCGACAAAGAAAGGACCCTTCATCGACACTCACTTGATCGTGAAGATCGAGGCGATGAACAAGGCGAATGACAAGAAGGTGGTACGCACCTGGTCGCGCCGGTCCACGATTTTTCCTGAGATGGTCGGGCACACGATTGCGGTGCATAACGGCAGAAAATTCATTCCGGTATATGTGACGGAAAACATGGTGGGTCACAAGCTGGGCGAGTTTGCCGCCACGCGTACATTCAAGGGTCACTCCTCGGCCAAGGCCGAGACGGCCACCAAGCCCAGGTAAGGGCGGGAAAGAGATAGCGCGCGATGCAATATGAAGCACAGGAATTTAGAGCAGAGGCGAAGTTTCAGCGGGTCTCGCCGCAAAAGGCGAAGCTGGTACTGGATCTGATCAAGGGCCGACGCGTCGAAGATGCGTTGCAGACGGTGGCCTTTACTAAGAAGCGGGTTGCACCGCTGGTGGAGAAGGTGCTGCGCTCGGCGTTGGAGAATGCCAACTATTTGAGCGAAGAGCGCGGCTTGAACATCGATGTCGACAACCTCTACGTGAAGTTGGCAGTGGCCAACGAAGGACCCCGGCTGAAGCGGATTCGTCCGGCGCCGATGGGTCGCGCGTTCCGGTATCAGCGCCGCATGGCGAACCTGTTGATCACGGTCGCCGAAAAGAAGCGTCCGGAGCTGGCGAAGACAGTTGGGGAAGAGTCCGCAGCGGACGCCAAAGGCAAGAAGAAGTCAGGCGCGAAGACGGCGGCGAAGAAGTCAGGGTCCGGCAAGTCAGGGTCCAGCAAGTCGGCAGCGAAACCGGCAGCGGCGAAAAAGAAAACAGCAGCTAAGAAGTCAGCGAAGTAGCGAACGGAAGGATTCAATATGGGTCAGAAAGTCCACCCTTACGGGTTTCGGCTAGGAGTCAACAAGCCTTGGAAGTCGCGCTGGTTCGTTGAGCGGGGTTACGCCAGCCTGCTGGTCGAAGATGTACTGTTGCGGCGCGAACTGAAAGAGAAGCTGAAGTCCGCCGGCGTCAGCTCGATTGAAATCGAGCGTCCAGGCAACAAGCTGCGGATCATTATTCGCACGGCGCGGCCGGGCATCATTATCGGACGCAAGGGCGCGGAGATCGAGAAGCTGAAGACCGATCTGCAGAAGCGCTCCAACAGAGAAGTCTTTGTCGACATTCTCGAGGTGAACAAGCCGGAGCTGGATGCACAGTTGGTGGCCGAGAACATTGCGTTGCAGCTGGAGAAGCGTGTCAGCTTTCGGCGCGCGATGCGGAAGTCGGTCGACTCGGCGCTGCGGTTCGGCTGCCGCGGCATCAAGGTGCGGGTGGGCGGACGGTTGAACGGCGCGGAGATTGCGCGTTCGGAATGGTATCTGCAGGGGCGCTTGCCGTTGCATACTCTGCGCGCGGACATCGATTACGGTTTTGCCGAGGCGCACACGACCTATGGAATTATCGGCGTGAAGGCGTGGGTATATCGCGGCGATATCTATCAGCAGAAGAAGCGCGAGCCCCGGGTGGGAACGAGCATTTTCTAAGACCGGTTTTGGAAGTGGCAGTACGAGCAGAACGCTCAAAAGGACCTTGTTATGTTGATGCCGAAGAAGGTGAAGTTCCGCAAGCAGCAGAAGGGCCGCAACCGAGGCAAGGCCTGGCGCGGTTCCGAGCTTGCGTTTGGGGACTTTGGTTTGAAGACGCTCGATCACGCGCACATTACGGACCGGCAGATTGAGGCCAGCCGTGTGGCGATGACCCGCTTCATCAAGCGCGGCGGCAAGATCTGGCTGCGCCTGTTCCCCGACAAGCCGATTACCAAGAAGCCTGCGGAAGTTCGTATGGGTTCCGGCAAAGGGCCGCTGGATCACTGGGTTGCCGTGGTCAAGCCTGGGAAGATTTTGTTTGAGATGGAAGGCGTCAGCCGGGAAGTGGCGCAGGAAGCGATGCGACTGGCCTCCCACAAGCTGCCGATGAAGACATTGTTTGTTGCCCGCCACGATGCCGTGGCTGCGACGACCCAGAAGTCGTAAGGAATTTCGAAGCTCTTTAAGAGGATGACTGGAGTCGATGGCTCCGGAGACATCCGAAGATGAAGGATTGAATCATGGAAATGGACAAGATCGTAAATCTGGACCACGAGGAGCTGGTGCTGCAGGCGCACCAGTCGGCGGAGCAGATTTTCCGCCTGCGCTTCCAGATGAAGATGGGTCAACTCGAGGGACTGAAGAAGCTGCGCGAGCTGAAGAAGGACATTGCGCGGATCAAGACGGTCGAGCGTCAGCGCGAGCTTGGCATTGCGACTCCGGCGAATGCAACTGAGGTCGCTCCCAAGCGGAAGGCCAGGAAGACGGCGAAAAAGTCCGCGGCGAAGGGGACGAAGTCGAAGAAAGCTCCCAAGAAGACCTCGACGCGGAACACGAAGCGGACGTCGAAGATCGCAAGCAAAGCGAAGTCGACGGGCAAGACCAAGGTAAAGGCCGCCAAGCGCGGCAAGGCGAATGCAAAGAAGGGCGGCAGTTAAGCAATGAGCGAACCCACGAAAGACACCACAGCAACTGCGGCGACCACGGGCACTCCGGCAACTTCTCATCGCAACGAGAAGGTTGGAGAAGTCGTTTCGACCAAGATGCAGAAGACCATTGTGGTCGCAGTGGAGATGCGCAAGGCGCATCCGAAGTATCTGCGTACGATGCGGACGACCAAGAAGTTTTACGCCCATGACGAGCACAAAACAGCACGCGTCGGCGATGTGGTGCGGATTCGCGAGACACGTCCGTTGAGCAAGTTGAAGCGGTGGCAGCTGGAAGAGATTGTGCGACGCTCGAACCTGGCGCAGGCAGAAGAGATTCCGCAGGCAGTCTAGCCCCGAACGGATGCAAGTCGTGGTCGACGGGGAGATTGGACTGGGGAGTGGTTGCAGGAATATTTAGGAGACGATGATGGCCGTACAGATGAGAACAATGTTGGTGGTGGCCGACAACTCCGGCGCCCGCAAGCTGCAGGTGATCCTGCCGCTGGGCGGATCCACCGGACGCAAAGCCGGCCTGGGGGACGTCGTGACCGCCGCCGTGAAGGAAGCCTCGCCGGACGGCCAGGTGAAGAAGGGCAAAGTGGTGAAGGCTGTCATCGTGCGGACGCGAAAAGAGTATCGTCGCCGGGACGGGACCTATATCCGCTTCGATCAGAATGCAGCGGTGCTGATCAACGAAACGGGAGAGCCGGTGGGCACGCGCGTCTTTGGTCCCGTTGCCAGAGAGTTGCGCGAGAAGAGATTTTTGAAGATTGTTTCGCTGGCTCCAGAGGTTCTGTAGGCGAAACGGAGCGGGTTGGATTTTAGAAGACGCGATAAGGAATCTGGGCGGATGCCGCCGGTTCCGACGCGAACAGGAAGTGAGATACGAGTGATGGCAGGATTGAAGATTCGCCGCAACGATAAAGTGCAGGTCATCGCGGGCAAAGACAAGGGCAAGCAGGGCCGGGTGCTGCGCGTGATGCAGGACGAAAACCGTCTGCTGGTTGAGCACGTGATGATGGTGAAAAAGACCGTGAAGCCGAATCCGCAGCGCAACATTAAAGGCGGGATCGCGGAGCAGGAAAATCCGATTCATATTGCCAACGTGATGCTGGTCTGCGGCAACTGCGGGCCGGTCCGGGTGGGCTTCAAGTTTGAAGGCGACACCAAGGTGCGGACCTGTCGCAAGTGTGGACAGACGCTGGAGTCGAAGAAGTAACTGCGGGCAACTGAAATCGAGAAGATTCGTTGCGATTGCACGGCACGATCGAAGGATGGATGGGAAGATGGCAACCAGATTGAAAGACAAGTATCTGAAGGAAATCAAGCCAACGCTTCTGAAGGAGCTGGGTTTGACGAATACGATGGCGGTGCCGCGGCTGGAAAAGATTGTCGTGAACATGGGCCTGGGCGAAGCGACGCAGAACGTGAAGGTGATGGACCCGTTGATGGTCGATCTGGGACTGATTACGGGGCAAAAGCCGGTCGTGACCCGCGCGAAAAAGTCGATTGCCGCATTCAAGGTGCGTGAAGGCATGCCGATTGGGGCGATGGTCACACTGCGCGGCGACAAGATGTACGAGTTCCTGGATCGCCTGGTTTCGACCGCGCTGCCGCGGGTGCGCGATTTCAAGGGCGTCTCGACCAAGAGCTTCGATGGACGCGGCAATTACACGCTGGGGATTCGCGATCAGTTGATTTTTCCTGAGATCGACTACTCCCGTGTCGACAAGTTGAAGGGAATGAACGTCACCATTGTGACGACGGCGAAAGACGACCAGCAGGCGCGGGCATTGCTGCAACACTTCGGCATTCCGTTCCGGCAGACAGCCTAAAGAAGGCGAGAGGACAAGACACGATCGATGGCAACTACAGCAAAAAGAGTGAAAGACAAGCGCAAGCCGAAATTTTCCTCGCGGCAGCATAACCGGTGCAATCTGTGCGGACGGCCGCGGGCATTTCTGCGGAAGTTCGGCATCTGCCGGCTCTGTTTCCGCAGTCTGGCATTGCGCGGCGAAATTCCCGGGGTCGTGAAGTCGTCCTGGTAAGCGGTGGGACGTTGGCCACGACGGGCAACGATGTAGAAATGTTTTGAAGCGCGCCTCGATTTTCTAAGAAGCGGGCGCGAGAACGGTCCTCGCAGGTTCCCGCCACTGGCGGGCGAACGGGGGATCAAGGAGATACGATGAGTGTAAGCGATCCAGTATCCGATCTGTTGGCACGGCTGCGCAACGCGATTCATTCGCGGCATGCGAAGTTGGACGTGCCTGCCTCCAAGTTGAAGCTCGAAATAGCCCGCATTCTGAAGGAAGAGGGCTACATCAGCAACTACAAGGCGACAGAGGAAAACAGCAAGCGTTTTCTGCGGGTCTATTTGAAGTACGACACCAACAACCAGGCAGCGATTCGCGGTCTTGCGCGCGTCTCCCATCCGGGTTGCCGGGTCTACGTGCATCGCGACGAAATTCGCCGCGTGCAGGGCGGGCTGGGCATCAGCATCATCACCACACCGAAGGGCGTGATGACGGGCCGTCAGGCGCGCCGTGAGGGCGTAGGCGGCGAGCTGTTGTGCGAAGTCTGGTAGTCGGAGAATCCGATTGCATCGATGGACTGGGCTGCAGTGGAACGCGCGGAACGATAGGCCGGGCGGGACTCGCAAGCCGAAGAGAAAGAGAATCACAAGATGTCGCGTATAGGAAAACAGCCAATTCCGCTCGGCAAAGGCGTGAAGTACTCGGTGAAGGGCAACACGGTTGTGGTGGAAGGCCCGAAGGGCAAAGTGGAGCAGCCGATTCCCGGCGGCTTGAAGTTTGAAGAAAAAGATGGGCACCTCAATGTAATTCGCCAGGACGAATCGCAGGCGGCGATCCATGGATTGACGCGCGCGCTGGTGGCAAATGCGGTACGGGGTGTCACGCAGGGTTGGACGCGGGACCTCGACATTGTCGGGATTGGATACCGCGCGGAATTGAAGGGCAAGAACACGGTCGTGTTTACGCTGGGATACTCGCATCCGATCGAATTCCCGTTGCCCACCGGCATTGCGGCGACGATCGATGCGAAGCAGACCCGGTTGACGATTAGCGGGATCGATCGCCAGAAGGTGGGCCAGGTTGCGGCGGACATGCGTTCGCTGCGCAAGCCGGACCCGTACAAGAACAAGGGCGTTCGCTACTCGGACGAGAAGCTGAAGAAGAAGGTGGGCAAGACTGGCGCCAAGTAAGCCTGGGCGGGCAAGCCCGGTTTGCGAAGTTCAGAACCGAACGGGGATGCAGGGCATCTCCGCTTTTAGGAAGGAAGCACATTTATGATGCCGCAGATTTTACGCAATGCAAATCGCCAGCGAGTGCATGACCGGATTCGCCGTAAGATGCAGGGAACTGCAGAACGTCCTCGGCTGAATGTCTATCGCTCTTTGAACCAGATATACACACAGATCATTGACGATCAGGCGGGAACCACTTTGGCCTCGGTGTCGAGCGTTACCGCCAAGCTGAAGACGGGCGGCAACGTCGCGGCAGCGAAAGAGGTCGGCAAGCTGATCGCGGAGAAGGCCAAGGAAAAGGGCATCAAGAAAGTGGTTTTCGATCGTGGCGGCTATCTCTATCACGGTCGCATCAAGGCGTTGGCAGATGCCGCACGCGAAGCGGGACTCGATTTCTAAAGGTTACGACAGACCGAACGCACCTCGATTCCGGGGTGCGGGTCTGAAAGGAAAACGGACGGAATGGCAATCATCAAGAAAAAGTTGGAAGCCGGGCAGTATAACCTGAAGGACCAGGTGGTCTCGATCAACCGCGTGACCAAGGTCGTCAAGGGCGGCAAGAACATGTCGTTCGCGGCGCTGGTCGTGGTCGGCGATGCGTCTGCCGGAGTGGTGGGCTTTGGCTCCGGAAAAGCGAAGGAAGTTCCGCAGGCGATCCGCAAGGGCATCGAGGCGGCGAAGAAGCATCTGGTGCGCGTGAACATGACGGACACCTCGATTCCGCATCAGGTCCTGGGACGCTTCGGTTCCGGCCACGTGTTGCTGAAGCCGGCGCCGGAAGGCACGGGCGTGATTGCGGGCGGCGCGGTGCGGGCCATCATGACCTCGGTGGGAATTCAGAATGTGCTGACCAAGAGCCTGGGATCGGCGAACCCGCACAATGTGGTGCGGGCCACGTTCGCGGCCATGGTGCAACTGCGCGACAAGCGCGATGTGGCTGCCTTGCGCGGCAAGACGGTAGAGGAGTTGTAATCCAATGGCAGAGAAAAAGGCATCAGCCAAGAAGTTAACGGCCGAAGCGGCGTCCGCCAAGCGAATCCAGATTGAGTATTACCGCTCGGCCATTTGCACGCCGGAGAAGCACCGGAAGGTCATCAAGGGCCTGGGATTTACGCGCCTGCGGCAGGTTGTCGAGCGCGAGGACACGCCTTCGGTGCGCGGCATGGTGAAGGCGATTCCGCACCTGGTCCGCATTCTCGGCTAGCAAGTCGGGGGCACCATACGCTGTAGCTACATCCCCATTGGACGGCAGGTTTTTCAGGGGCGAATTGAGGGACAGGGAACCATGAATTTATCCAACTTACGGGCACCGAAAAAAGCGAACTCGGGCAAGAAGCGAATTGGCCGCGGCATGGGCTCGGGCATGGGCAAGACGTCCACCCGAGGCCACAAAGGGCAAGGGTCGCGGTCGGGTTCGAGCCTGATGCGCGGGTTTGAAGGCGGACAGATGCCGTTGCATCGCCGCCTGCCGAAGCGCGGATTCACGAACATCTTTCGCACGGAGTACACCGTGCTGAATCTGGACCGCATCGCGGAACACGCGCAGGATGAGCTGACCTACGAGAAGCTGGTGGCGCTGGGTCTGGTGCGCAAGCGCAATGCGCTGGTCAAGGTGCTGGGTGTGGGCGAGTTGACGGTCGCTGTGACCGTGCATGCCCACAAGTTCTCCAAGTCGGCCCAGGAGAAGATCGAAAAGGCCGGCGGGAAAGCAATTCTGATCGGCGAGTAAGACAGGCAGGAGTAGCATGCTGGACAAGCTGTTAAATATCTTCCGAATTCCAGACCTGCGCAAGCGGGTGTTGTTCACGCTCTTCATCCTGGCCATTTACCGGCTGGGATCGCATATCCCCACGCCGGGAGTGAACACCAAGCTGCTGGAGCAATTTTTCGCGCAGAACAGCAGCAGCTCCCTCGGTCTGATCGATATGTTCAGCGGCGGAAACCTGCGCCGCCTGACGGTATTCGCTCTCGGCATCATGCCGTACATTACGGCCGCCATTATTTTCGAGTTGCTGACTGTTGTGTACGAACCCCTGGCCCGCCTGCAAAAAGAAGGCGACATGGGGCGCAAGAAGATTACGCAGTGGACGCGCTACATGACGGTGTTTCTGGCGGTGGTGCAGTCGTTTGCCATCGCCCTGACATTGGTGCATGGCTCCGGCAGCGTCCCGTATGTTATGAATCCCGGACCCGGCTTTGTTCTGATGACGATTCTGACGTTGACCACAGGTGCGACGTTTGTAATGTGGCTGGGCGAGCAGATTACGGACCGCGGCATCGGCGAGGGAATGAGCCTGCTGATCTTTGCCGGCATCGTGGTGGGTATCCCGAGCGGGATTGGAGACCTGGTCAGCAAAGTGCAGACTCAGGCCTGGGGTGGGTTCACCGTGCCCGCGGTCATCATATTGCTGGCGGTCATGTTGGCGGTGGTTGCGTTCATCGTGTTTGTGGAGCGCAGCGAGCGGCGCATCCCGGTGCAGTACGCAAAACGTATTGTGGGACGGCGCCTGATGGGCGGCCAGTCGACCCATTTGCCGTTGCGCGTGAATGCCGGCGGCGTGATGCCGGTCATCTTCGCGGCATCGATTCTGTCCGCGCCGATGTTGCTGGCCCATGCGAACATCGGCGGGTTCTCCTTCCAGGACAGCAAGTTTTTCCGTCCGATCTTCGACGCGTTGAATGTAGGAGAGCCGATGTACGAACTGCTCTACTGCGTGGCGATTCTGTTCTTCGCGTATTTCTACATTTCCATCATCTTCCGGCCGGACGATATCGCCGACAATATGCGCAAGTACGGCGGATTTATTCCCGGCATCCGACCAGGCAAACGCACGGCGGATTACGTCAACGACATTCTAACGCGCCTGACCCTGGTGGGCGGACTGTATTTGATTATTGTTTCGCTGATTCCGCAGTTCATGATCAGCGGGATTCATCTCAATCATCTTTGGCTAGTGGGCGGGTTCTTCGATCGGCTGCCCACGTGGGTGACGAACGGACTGGGCGTCAATTTTTATTTCGGCGGCACGTCTCTGCTGATCGTGGTCGGGGTGGCGATGGATACCATTAACAAGGTGGAGGCCCATCTGATTATGCGGCATTACGAAGGATTCTCTGGGAAGAGCGGGCGCATACGCGGCAGGCGGTCATGGTAGCCCCGGCGGCGCAAATGGGACCGGATCCGGCAAGCGCTCCAATGGCACAGACATTCACTCCCGGTCCAATTTTATTGGTGGGCGCCCCCGGGGTGGGGAAAGGTACGCAGGCCAAGATTTTGATGGCACAGTGGTCGATCCCGCAGATTTCTACCGGCGACTTATTGCGCGAAATGCGGAAGGATCCGGAGAAGAGCGCATCCCCGCTGGGCCAACAGATGCGCCAGGTGATGGATGCGGGACATTTGATCCCGAACGAGCTGGTGGAAGCCATTGTTCTGGACAGACTACGGCAGCCGGACACAAAACGAGGTTATGTTCTGGATGGATTTCCGCGCACGTTGCCGCAGGCCATCTGGCTGGATGAGGAATTAGGCAGCGAGAAGGAGACGCTGCCGGTTGTTGCTGTCAGCATTCAGGTTAGCTATACTAAGCTTCTACGCCGCATTACCGGTCGCCGTTCTTGTCCCGCCTGTGGGCGCATCTACAACATCTACTTCTGTTTGCCGGAACATGAGACTGTTTGCGATGTGGATGGCTCTGTTCTGGTGCAGCGGCCAGACGACACAGAAGAGGTTTTCGCGGAACGCATGCGGACGTATGAGGAAATGACAGCTCCGGTGGTGGAACATTACCGCGGGATGGCGAGACTTGCCGAGGTCGACGGAGATCTGCCGGTCGGCGAGATCACGCAGGCAATCATAGACGCGATTGTGCGTCTCCGGAGTTAGCGGACCGATGGCGATTGCGATTCGGACCCCGAAAGAAATTGCCAAGATGCGGCGGAGTGGGTCCGCCCTGCGTAGCGTGTTGGATGTGTTGCGGAAAAGTATTACGCCCGGCATGACGACGATGGACCTGGAAAAGATTGCCGAGGCCAAAATCGCCGAAGCCGGTGCCGTGCCGGCGTTCAAGGGGTATCACGATTATCCTTGCGTGCTGTGCACGTCGGTGAACGAAGAAGTTGTGCACGGAATTCCTTCCGCAAAGCGCACGTTGCGGGAGGGCGATGTGGTTTCGATCGACTGCGGCCTGATCATCGACGGCTATTATGCCGATTCGGCGACGACGCTGCCGGTGGGAAAGATTTCTGCGCCGGCACAGCAGTTGCTGGACACGACCGAAAAATCGCTGCAAGCTGCGATTGCGGTGGTGCGGCCTGGAGCGACGCTGGGAGATGTGGGTGCCGCGGTGCAGGAAGTGGTCGAAAAGGCTGGATTCAGTGTGGTGCGCGACTTTGTGGGGCATGGGATTGGGACGGAGATGCATGAAGAACCCCAGGTCCCGAACTACGGACGCAAGGCGCAGGGACTGAAACTGCGGCAGGGCATGGTGATTGCAATCGAGCCGATGGTGAACGCTGGAGGCCATGCGGTCCGCGTGCTGGGGGATGGCTGGACGGCAGTGACCGTGGACGGCAGCCTGAGCGCGCATTTTGAGCACACGATTGCGGTCGGCGCAGAGGGCGCAGAGGTCCTGACGGCATAGCGATTTTGCTGTGCAGTCGCAGGCCGATTGATAGCTGGAGTTTTCGAAACGGATGGGCCCCGCAGGCTGGGGAGGGCTGGAGCAGCGATTGTCGAAAGAAGACGCGATAGAAGTGATGGCAACGGTGGTGGAAACGTTGCCGAACGCCATGTTCCGAGTGGAACTGGAAAACAAGCATCAGGTGCTGGCGCATGTGTCGGGAAAAATGCGGAAGAACTTCATTCGCATTTTGCCCGGCGACAAAGTTGCGGTCGAACTTAGCCCGTACGATTTGAATCGCGGGCGCATCGTCTATCGCTACAAGTAGGGTAGGCGCACAGTTGGGGATCACGAAGAGGAAGCAGGCAGCATGAAGGTTCGAGCATCAGTCAAGAAGATTTGCGATAAGTGCAAGGTCATCCACCGCCGTGGGGTGGTGCGTGTGATCTGCGAAAACACCAAGCACAAGCAGCGTCAGGGGTAACGTTCTGAAGTTGCGCGTGCGGCATGGTTCGGGCGAGTTAGCCGTAGAAAGGCTTGCGAAGAACCTGATCCACGCCGCTCACCGCTGCCGGATGCGCTTTCGGGCCTCCGGCAAGCATAACCGCCGGGAGCGGTGAAGCTGTTCCGGGCAAGCTAGAGAAGGAAAATTCATGGCACGTATAGCTGGCGTCGATCTGCCCAGGAACAAACAGGTACGCATCGCGCTTACGTATATTTTTGGTATCGGCGACCCTCGGGCGCTCCGAATCCTGAAGGCAGCGGACGTGGATCCGTTCAAGAAGATTCAGGACCTGGGCGAGGACGAGGTGAATCGCATCCGTCAGGTGATTGAGAATGAAGGCCAGGTGGAAGGCGACCTGCGCAAAGATGTCTCGATGCACATCAAGCGCCTGATTGAAATTCAGAGCTATCGCGGACTGCGGCATCGCCGGAATTTGCCTGTCCACGGACAGCGCACCCACACCAATGCCCGAACCCGCAAAGGTCCGCGCAAGGGCACCGTGACCAGCAAGAAGAAAGCGACGGCGAAGACCTAATGGCAAAAGCACAAGCAGGCGCTGCCGGCAAGGCCGCCAAGAACAAGAAATTCAAGAAGCGCGAACGCAAGGTTGTTCCCTACGGAGTGGTGTACATTCAGGCGTCGTTCAACAACACCATCGTGACGATTACGGACGGCCAGGGGAATACGATTTCCTGGAAGAGTTCCGGATCGCTCGGTTTTCGCGGGTCGCGCAAAGGCACTCCATTTGCCGCGCAGCAGGCGGCGGTGAATGCGGCGAACCAGGCGCGCGAGCATGGAATGCGCTCGGTGGATGTGCGGGTCAGCGGTCCGGGTTCCGGTCGCGAGTCCGCGATTCGCGCCCTGGCTTCGGCAGGCATCGAAGTGCGCACGATTCGGGATGTCACGCCGGTGCCGCACAACGGATGCCGTCCGCCCAAGCGTCGCCGCGTGTAAGCGGGCGCGAAAACACGCTAGACAGCAGGAAAGCGTGTAAACTAAAAGACTGTGGCCTAAGGCGGATTTTCCACCTGTGCCATGGACTCAAACGCAGCAATTCATTTTGCGGACCGGGACGAAGGGTACAGCCTGTAAACCGGTCGGCCTCTGAACCTAGGAGATTTTTGTGGCACGTTATACCGGAGCTGTCTGCCGCCTTTGCCGTCGCGAAGGCATCAAGTTATTTCTGAAGGGCCCCAGGTGTTTTTCGGACAAGTGCGCCATTGAGAAGCGGAATTTTGCTCCTGGCCAGCACGGTCGCGACCGCAAGGCGAAGATCGTCGGCTATGGTTTGCAGTTGCGCGAAAAGCAGAAGGCCAAGCGCATGTACTTTACGCTCGAAAGTCAGTTTCGTGCGTATTACGAGAAGGCCAACGCGGCGCCAGGAGTTACCGGCGAACTGCTCATCCAGCAGCTGGAGCGCCGTCTCGATAACGTGGCCTTCCGTCTGGGGTTTGCCACCTCTCGCCGTCAGGCGCGCCAGGTAGTCCGTCACGGCCATGTGGAAGTGAATGGCCGCAAGGTCAATATTCCTTCCTACCAAGTCAGCGTGGGCGACGAGATTCGCGTTCGCGAGGGCAGCAAGGCGTTGCCGGTGTTCGAAGTGGCCCGCGATTACAGCGGCCAGGGCGCAGCACCGACGTGGCTGACCATTGACCGCCAGAACTTGAGCGGGAAAGTGCTGTCGTTGCCGAAGCGCGAGGACGTTCACCTGCCTATCAACGAGCAGCTGATCGTTGAGTTGTACAGCAAGTAAGGGAGTTGTACAGCAAGGTAGTACGGCAAGCAAACAGTTCTATCGTTCGTGCAGTTTGTTTCGCGTGCGAACACGTTTGCGGAGGCATGATTCAGATTCACCCTGTATGGCCGCGGTTGAGCAGTTTCGACCGTGGTACGCCGCGAACAGCGGCAAAAACTAAAACCGAGGAGAACACGCACGGCCGTTGCAGAATGCTTCGCGACGTTTGCCGTGCAGGAAGCTAGGCAATCAACTATGTTATGGCGTGGATTTCAAAAACCGAAGCGTCTCTCAGTCGACCTGGAGACATTGACCGAAAAGTACGGCAAGTTCAGCGCGCAGCCATTTGAACGTGGCTTCGGCACAACCATTGGCAACGCCTTGCGGCGTGTGCTGTTGTCGTCTGTCGAAGGCGCGGCCGTGACGGCCGTGCATATTGAAGGCGTATTGCACGAGTTCCAGTCGATCCCAGGTGTAGTCGAAGACGCGACCGATATTATTCTGAACCTGAAGCAGGTCCCCTTCAAGCTGAATGGCGAAGGTCCGAAGGCCATTTATTTGCGCGCGGACAAGCCGGGTGTCGTCACCTCCGGCATGATTGAAGCCGACAGCGACGTGGACATTCTGGACAAAGAAGTCTACATTGCCACGGTCAGCGAAGGCGGCAAGCTGGACATGGAAATGCGGCTGAAGCGTGGGCGCGGATATATTTCCGCCGATAAGAATTTCGATTCCGATCTGGGCATCGGTTTCATCCCGGTCGATTCCGTCCACTCGCCGGTGCGCAAGGTGAATTACACGATCGAGGCAGCTCGTCTGGGCCAGATCACGGACTACGACAAGCTGACGCTGGAAATCTGGACGAACGGTTCCGTGCTTCCCGTCGACGCGGTCGGCCTGGCAGCGAAGTTGTTGAAGGACCACATGAGTATCTTCATCAACTTTGAAGAAGAGTTGGAAGCCGATGCCGCGGCGGGGATGCATGAGCCGCTGATCCGCAATGAGAACCTGAATCGCTCCGTCGAAGAGCTGGAGCTTTCTGTTCGCGGCTACAACTGCCTGAAGAATGCCGGCATTCAAAGCATTGGAGAACTGGTCCAGAAGACCGAGGCGGAAATGCTGAAGACGAAAAACTTCGGCCGCAAGTCTTTGAATGAAATTAAAGAAATGCTGGCGCAGATGGGACTGTCCCTGGGTATGCGGATTGACGAAAGCGGCAACCCAGTCCCGGGACCGACCAGCATTCTGCCCGCCGCCGTCCTGAGCAGCATTGGTCATCGCGAAGAGGATGACGAGGAGGATGACGAGGACTTCGATGCTGAGCTTCTCGCGCCTCACGAAGAGCCGGAAAACTTTTAACGCAAACGACTGCGCGGTGCGCCTCTTGGGAGGGGCATCGCGCAGCAAAGATTTATAGATCGACACAAAAGAGAGATTCGCCATGCGTCATCGCAAAGCAGGAGTCAAACTTGGAAGGAACACCAGTCATCGTCGCGCCATGCTGCGCAACCTGGTGACCTCCATCATTCTTGAGGACCGCGTTCAGACCACCGTCACCAAGGCCAAGGCCGCGCGTCCGCATGTGGAACGACTGATTACGCTGGGCAAGCGGGGCGACCTGCACGCGCGACGTCAGGCACTCGCGTATCTGCAAACCCGGGAAGCGGTCTCGCGTTTGTTTGAAACGGTTGCTCCGCGGTACGGCGATCGCAACGGCGGATATCTTCGCATTGTCCGCAGCGGCTTTCGAAAGGGCGACGGCGGCGAAACGGCATTTGTCGAAATGCTGGGCGTGGAAAAGATCCTGGAAGAGAAGCGCGAGAAGCGCGCGGAAGCGCGTGCCAAACGCCGCGAGACCATCGACAAGGCCATGGAAGAGCAGGACCAGCAAGGTCCACCCAGCGATCCAGAGGAAAAGTAATTTAAACAGTGAGCGAATCACCGGGGCGGTACGAAGTTATTTCGTGCCGCCTTGTTGCGTGGGTACGTCTTCGAGCGGCCCGCAGCCGCTTCTCCCTTTGGTTTTGATCATTACGAGTATCGCAACGGACATGCCAAGCGGCACACCAGCCGCCATTCCGGGTTGTTCGTCGTTCAGGCCCCATCTGCGGTTCAGCAGGAAGAGTATAGGGACCCAGGCGGCGCACAATGCGGGCACCACGACCAGCACCCGTTTCAAGGCAGGCGATGTCTGGAGCTTTCCTTCCCAGTTCGGCCCATTCCAGTTGGACCGTAAGCGTCCGGAGTGGGCCGTGAGGGGTAGGCTGGGAACTCAAGTGTCCATCAAGTTGGCCAAGTGGACACTTGAGATCAGGCGAGATCGTTCTTAGGTGCGGCGACATTCCAGGGCGGCAGCTCCTGGATGCGGTTGATCGGGTGATCGGCGATCTGTTCGAG
>JBKQVW010000078.1:0-12226 GCA_052142955.1 Acidobacteriaceae bacterium
CATTTGAAGCTGCCAGCCTTGCGCTGGGAAGCCAGGCCAAAACCCTGTTGGATTATTTTGAAGGGTGCCGAAGGAAGCGCAACGTCATCGACTATACCGGCGTCCGCATCGCCACGGCGACCGAAGCTGCCGAAGTCCTGCTACATGCCAAACAGTTCAAGAAAATGGTCGAGGCGTGGATCAAGACCAAGCATCCGCAGCTGTCGTGAGCTGTCGGGTGTTTCTTCTCTTTCGTCCGTCCAATAAAGCGTGCCGTGAGGGTATTACAGGGAGTGGGGGCACTCGTCCCGTATAGAATCAATCAGCTTCCTCAGTCCGCGAGACCTTCACGGCGATAACACGGGTTCAAATCCCGTCGGCTTTGGCGATATCCTCGGCCAGGGGGAGTGGCCAGTAGTACGGCTCCGCCTGAGCACGACGAACGATAACAGAATCTTAAGGAGACCAAGAATGAAATGGACGAAGAAATCCTTGACGTTTGCGGCTGCGATGCTGGCGATTGCTCTTCCTGCTCTTGCAGCCTTGGCCGAGGCCGGCACGGTGAACACATCCGGCGATGCGCGCGTGCCTTCGAAGCTGATTCTGCCTTCCTCGACGCTGGAGCGGACGGGTGAGGTTCCGGTGATCTATCACCTGAGCCAGGGATTTACCGGCCACGCGGTTGTACATGTTCTCTGGACCGACAGCCTGGGGCGAGTGGTCGAGGACAAAACCCTGCCGTTCGATCTGATCGATGAAACCGAGATCACGTTTCCCATCAACATGGCCGACGCGATCGCAATGAAGAACCATCTTGAGGCCGATCTTTCTCTGAACGGAACAGATATCCAGGGCAAGCCTTACGTGAATCAGGAAACGGCGGAGGCGGACTTTATTGCGCGGCCGCCCTTTACCGGTTGGAAAGACTACGTCATCATGATGTGGCACAACTACCCGGTAAATCTTATTCCCGGCCTGAAAAAATTGGGGATCAACGGCGGGACATATTTCAGCAACGATACCGCGCCGCCGGATTTTCTGATCGACACCAACACGCGCTGGTATGCGGAAAGCCTCGCCACCGATTACTACTCGCCATATCACATCTGGCGGCCGGATCGTGGATACGACTGGTCCTTCGACCAGGCCAAGAAACTCTACCAGGAGCATCCGAATAGCCTAGTGGCTTTCAAGCGGCACCCCAGCTTTTGGGACCCGTATTGGCGACAGATGATCCATGACCGCGGCGTGGCAACGGGAGAACGGCTCGCTCCCTACCGGCCCTACTTTTATAGTCTTGCGGACGAGCCGGGAATCGCCGCGTTGGAAGCCCAGTGGGACTTCGACTTCTCCGACCAGTCGCTGGTGCCGATGCGCCGTTGGCTGCGGGCGCAATACGGCAGCCTGGGCGCGATGAATCAGGAGTGGGGCACCCATTTCACGAATTGGAACCTTGTCATGCCGCTCACCACGAACCAGGCGATGCAGCAGCCGGGTGACAATTTCGCCGCTTGGGCCGATTTTAAGAACTGGATGGACATTTCCTTTGCCGACGCTTTGAAAATGGGCGCGGACGCAATCCGGGAGGGCGATCCGCACGCCTATGTTGGGATTGGCGGCGGGCAGATGCCGGGATGGGGAGGCTATGACTATGCCCGCATCACAAAGGCCTTGACCGAAATAGAACCGTACGATATCGGGCGCAATGTCGACATCATCCATTCCCTCAATCCGGCCATGCCCATCCTGAGTACTGGATTTGCCTCTGGAGCCGATGAGGAACATCGGGTCTGGTATGAACTGTTGCACGGCAATCGCGGGCTGATTGTCTGGGACGAGAACCACGAGTATGTACAGCCAGACGGGCAGCCCAGTCCAAGAGGAGAAGCGGCCGGCAAGTACTACAACGAAATCCGAGACGGAGAAGGCGCGCTGATTATCAACAGCCATCCAGTGAATAATCTGGTTGCGATCCACTACTCCCAGCCCAGCATGCGTACACAGTGGATGCTGGAACGGCGCCCGGACGGCGATGCGTGGATGAGCCGCGGCTCCCAATATGAACGGACCACCAATAACTTTATGCGGTTGCGGATCTCCTGGTGCGAGCTGATCGAGGATGAAGGCTTGCAGCCGAATTTCATTTCCTACGATCAGGTAGAGCAGGGCGGTTTGCTCAAGAGCGGCGACCCGGTGCTGGTCCTGCCCGAGTCCAGCTCGGTGTCTCCAGCGGAAGCGGAAGCGATCCGGCAATTTATCGCGGCGGGAGGGGTTGCCATAGCGGATGGAGTACCCGGCACCTACGACGAACACAGCAAGAAACTACCGCAGTCTCCACTCGCCGATCTGTTTGGCGAACCGCAGACGAAAGAAGTGAACGTGCGTACCTACGGAAAAGGGAAGGCGATCCTGCTGAAGACGGATATCGTCGGCTATCTGCAGGACCGGCTGGAGGGTAAGGCGGGGCCGATCCACCAGGAGATCGAAGAGGTGCTGCTATCGAATGGAGTGCGTCCGCAGTTTGCCGTGGAAGACGACAAGGGCCACTCGGTGGTGGGCATCGATGCCCATGTGTACGCCAATGGCGGTGTGAGGATCATCGCGCTCGAATCGAATCCACAATTGTTCGTCAACGAGCTGGGACCACCCGATTTTCGTTCGAATGCACGATTCTCGAAGCCCGTCACCGTTCATTTGCACATGCCGAACGCCATGTATCTATATGACACGCGTGCGCATCAGGCACTCGGGCAGAAGAAAGAGCTGACGTTGACCATCGATCCGTATCAACCGACGATTCTGGTGGTCAGCGACACGCCGCTTCCGGAGATGCAAGTCTCGGTGCCGGAGCAAGTCAAGCGCGGTACGGTCGCCGACATTGCTATCCATGCCGAGCCGGCGCAGGCGGATGTGGGCATCTTCCATGTCGATGTTCTCGATCCACAGGGAAGCCCCGTTTTGTATTACTCGGGCAACTTGATCGTCAAACATGGTGCAGGGATCAAGCCGATCCCGTTTGCCGTAAATGACGCAGCGGGTAAGTGGACCGTGGTTGTCCGCGACGTGCTGAGCGGGCAGACTGTCACCAAAACAATGAACGTGGAGTAATGAACAGCGCCTGGGAAAGGGAATCGATCGATGCATAGAAAAATTGTCTGGATGATTGCAGGTGCTGACCTGGTTCTCACGGTTCCCTGTCAGGGATAGAAACCGAGAGCATGGGATGGCTGTCAGGGCGGGCCGGGGCGCAAAGGAAGGGATCGAGTCAGTAGAGTTCAGTAGGCGTGGGCGGAGCCAGAGGAAAGAGGAAAGGAGTCATTTATTTAACATGTGGTACATGGCGACGACTCTCAAAAGCGAGCAAATCGACTTTTTCCATTCAAACGGGTATCTCTTGGGGTTGCCCCCAATTTACTCAAGCGAAGAAATGGACAAACTGAACGCAGACTTACCAAAGCTACTCGCTCTTCTCCAACCGGGGGAGACAGCCAAAGATATTCGAGAGTGGCATGAGACAAGTACTTACCTTTATGAGATCGTCATGGAGCCGAAGATCCACGATCTGGTGGAAGGCATTCTGGGTCCAAACTTTTACTGCTGGGCAAGCAGCTTTTTCATTAAGGAACCCTTCGATACGTCGACCGTCGGTTGGCATCAGGACGCATATTCCTGGCCGATGAAGCCGCACAATAGTGTGACCGTCTGGCTTGCGTTCGACGATGTTAGCGCGGAAAACGGAGCCATGAAGATCATACCGGGCTCTCACAAACACGGCGTGATTAAGCACAAGCGTTCCACAGAAACGACTTCCATTTTGACTCTGGAACTGGAATCCGGGTCGTTCAGCGAAGCGGACGCGGTGCAATTTCAGTTAAAGGCCGGAGAGGTTTCTTTGCACGACGACCGTGCCGTCCACGGTTCGCCTGGCAACCCGTCGCCGCGGCGTCGCGCCGGGCTAACCATTCGCTATTCCGGCACAAACGTGCAAAACGACCTCTCGGTGAATCCTAACTTCAAGGCATATTTGTGCCGCGGCGTGGATGAGTTCAAGCTCAATTCTGAGGGGATGCCTCCTGTTAAACTATTTGCCCGGCCATCGTTCAAGGCGGTCAGTATCGAAGAGGCAGGAAAGGAGGCCGAGAGCTTCCATTCTGCTGAGCGCTAAAGCTCCACCAGGTTCGGAGTATGCACCCGCGGTGGCGGAATCGGGTGGTTCCTGAGTTCTGGGGAGGGACGGGGCACCGTGCGATCAATTGAACGAATTCGAGCTGTAATTGAGGGCAAGCCGGTTGACCATTTGCCTGTACAACCCATGGGGATGATGTTTTCCGCAAAGCACGCGGGCGTCAAATTCATCGACTACACCAGGGACGGCCGCATCATGGCCGAAGCACAGCTAAAGTTTGCAAAGGATTTCGGGATTGACTGTGTCTTGATGTGCTCAGATCCGGCGCGCGAAGTGATCGATATCGCTGGCGAGGGCAGCGTCGAATGGTTCGATAACCAAGGCCCGGCGATCAACGAAGGTCGAGCAGCCCTGCTCGACAAAACCCGGCTGAAAGAGTTTAAGATTCCCGATCCTGTGGGCGAAGGACGGATGCATGATCGCATCCGGGCAATTGAAATCTGCCTCCGGGAGTTGCGCGGCGAAAAATCAATCGTGGGTTGGGTTGAGGGGCCTCTTGCACTCGCAGCAGAACTGCGCGGCTTGAACCATGTCATGATGGACTTTGAGGATGATGAGAGTTTCGTCCGCGATTTGATGGATTTCACTGCTGAAGTGGCGATCGTCTATGCCGAGGCGCAGATTGATGCGGGAGTCGATACGATTGGCATGAGCGACGCGGCGGCAAGCATGATCGGACCGCTGCGCTATGCCAAGTTTATGTTGCCCTGGCAGGCCCGAGTCTTTGGATCCATCCGAAAAAAACACCCGGACGTCATCCTCCGCCTGCACATGTGCGGAAACACTGATCGGCTCATCTCGCAAATGGCCACGTTGCCGGTGGACATTTTTGAGTTGGATTTCCCGGTCAACCTGAAGGCTGCAAGGGCCGGCCTCGGTCTGAACCGGGTCATCCTCGGTAACGTCTCCACCATCACTGATTTATTACAGGGAACTCCAGATAGCGTCACCGCCGCAACTTCGAGGTGTCACGAAACGTGTGGAAGCTATCACGTTGTGGGTGCCGGCTGCGAAATTTCGCCATTCACCCCGCCGGAGAACCTCTGTGCCATGGTGCGGTACGCCCATGAACATCAACCCTGAACTGCTTCCGGTGTCGAGCGTCCAGATGCAGGACGCGGGATCGGTAGTGGATTCCAACCTTGCACTTTATTGACCTGGTTTCTATCATGTTTGGAACCTGCGAACACCAGACCTTGGACGCTAATGAAGACAATGATCAGGAAGGGAAGAGCTATATCTCCGATTAAACCTCATCAAGCCTTGCAACGATAATGCTCTGGTATCCGCATCTGCCGCTGGCCGAGGTGCGCACAGCCCAAGCCTCGTGACTACAACCTGCTGCTGATGGAGGTGGGAGCATGAGCACAGCCACTCTTCGCTGTCCGACAACACGCCCTGTTGCTGCTGGAACATCGCCTCAAGCGTCTGTGGTTGGCCTACCATCCTGCGCGAGTACGACAAGGTGGCGCGACAGTGCGCAGCCGCACGTCAAACATTTTTCCAGCCCGGTTGGGAGACGATGCAGGAGTAGTTCGACATGTTGTACAGCGGATTTCTGACCGGCGCGTAGATCTTTTCTCCCTTGAATGGCCGGTCCTGCGTGTAGATCCAAACGCTCTTCTCATCCCAGAGCATCACCTCATCACGGCCGTCTCCAGAAAGATCTAGGGCAAAGCAAGCAAGATCCTGATGACCGTCATTGGGAAACATCACCGCTCTCTCAAATCGGCCGTTGATCATTCCGCCGTCTTTGGCGTCGCCGGAGAGAAGGACGAACTCTTCTCCATCACCCCGCCAGTTCACGGGCACAAGTTTGCTCCCGTTATGAATCGGCTCCGCCGTTTGCAGGATATTGCCTTCCCAGTCAAACAGAAGCATCACGCCAGGATTCCAGTGAAAGTCCACCATCATAAATTGAAGACCGGGGAGGTCCATTCTATATTTGCCTATACTCGAACACTGCGCATGCCCTATCAGCAAATGCTTCATGATCTGGCCGTCATAGCTGAACATCAGAAAGCCTTCATCGCTGCCCGTCGAATAGACCCGCGGCTGCTGGTTTGGATTCCCGCTGCAGTTCACCACTGCAATGGAATCCGCATGATCCTGCAGATCGGTATCATGCGACCACAGCTTTTTGCCGGTGTGATCCCACATCGAATATCCGATCATGATGCGATCGAATCCATCCACGTCAAACGGATAGGGACAGTGCCCGGTTTGCCCTTCACCCGTCCACAGCAACTCCAGTTTATTGTTGTATATCCAGAAGTGCTGATAGCGATCCTTCACAAGAATGTCGTGCCGATCCCGGTTTCCCGAGACATTGACGAAAAAGAGTGAATCACCCAACTCGCGCTCGTAGGGACGTATGACACTCTCAGGATGCTTCGCCGGTAGCTCCGGCGCCTCCGGCATCCACCTCCACTTTTTGATTTTTCCAGTGCGGCCGTCCAGGATCTGTAACTGGAAGTCCCGAACCGTCACCACCTCGTTATGCCCGTCGCCGTCGACATCATGAATCTGGTATGGATTGTCGTTGGTCAGCAGGGCGTTTCCAGGATTCTGTTTTCCCACCTGCCAGAGAATCCTGCCGTCCAGCTTTACCGCCGTCAGGCAACTGATCATATCGAAGGCGTCTTGCGAAACCGTCTGGATATTCTGAGCGAGCAGTATCTCCATCTCGCCGTCGCCATCCAGATCGCCAAATCGGAGGTTGCTTCCGGTGCCAAAACCGTCTACGGAGAATTTGCGCCACAACCGGGGCTTCGGATTGTCGGCTTGCAGGCGTGCAAGCAGTCCGTTCCGCTGGTCAATCCGATTCGATATTTTCTGCTCCACCGCTGGTGAGACCTGCACCAACACATCCTGAAACCGGGCAGGAATGTTGGCGCTCAGGCCGATCTTGCCGGCTGGATACTCGGCATCCGACACCTCCAGCACTTTATTCCCGTTGATATATGCCCGAATGTTCGGTCCCTCGTTCTCCACCTTCAGCAGGTAATACGCGTCCGTGGTGTACTTGAAGGGCGCGCTCGCCACCGTCTTCCAGTTCGGGACACGGAACGTTTCCGTGATCAGATGCTGCACATTGATCTGTACGGTATCTCCCCCCGTCAAACCTAGGGTGTAGTACTGCAAATTGCTCTGATACCGGAAAGCGATCCCCGCTATGCCGTCGTTGGACAGCGGTCTGACTAAGGCCTGATGGCTATAGTTCGCCCATTCGTTCTCACCTGCAATCAAAACCGCGCTTACCCCGTTCGGAGGATGGAACCACTGCTGCATCATGTACGACTTGCCTGTCGCCGCTTCCATCGACACAAGCCATGCATCCTGATCGGCAACTCCGTTGCTCCACGCGCCAAATTTGTGCGCCCGTGCGTCGATCCAATGATTTTCCTGGATCGCTGTTCCCTGAACCCCTACGGGAAAGGTCAACCAGCCCGCCGGCAGTTTTGAAAAATCGTCCCGCAGGAGCACCGTGCCAGCGGAGTACGTGACTTCTGAATTCGCATTCTGGAGAAAGGCTGACGGCGCCATTGCCATCGCAGGCACTGCGGATATCGTTCCCTGGATCATTTCTCTTCTTGTCATCTTCATCGCGTTTTAATTCCTTTTATGCGGTTTAAAAAATCCATACGCGCGCCGAATTGGAAGGTGCGTGGTTGGTACGTGTCAGCCGCCTAGAAAGTGGAGCATGGTCTCTTCCGGGTGAGTCTCGCAGGCGAGCCGGATTGTGGGAGGCAAAAACTTTCTTGCGGCGGGTTCGGACATTTGTTTCCAATCGCCGTCCAGCGGGTTCACCACCAGCCCTTGCGCCTTCACCGATGAGAGCAACTGCGGCAGGTCGAGCCGGCGCAGAACATCGAAGACGAAATACTGATACGGAATCTCGTGATCGTAGGACGTATAGGGGTCGTTCGTATCGGGTCGAAGCCGGTACGATAACGCCATGGATTCGGGCCGGTCGACGAATTGCCTGAAGCTCAGGAAGCCATCCCGCAGGATATATGCTCGTGGCCTGGAGGCCTGCCTGCCCGGTTTTTGCGCGAGCGCGTAGGTCACGGCCAGCGCGGCGTTGTCGCCCCGCCCGTACAATATGCAGGGCTTGGAGGCTCCCGCTCCCACATCGTGCAGACTCAAGGCCTCTTGCAGCGACTGAACGGCGCAGCCCAGGTCCCACGCCTGACGCCAGATAAAATTCTCATTCATCAGCAGGCTGGCAGCGGCCGCCCACCGTATTCTCTCGACCGCCAGTTCACCGATGCCGCGCGGATCGACCCCGCAAACAGCCCAACCCGTTCCGATTGCCGATTGAATGAACTGGTCCTGCACCAGCTCTTCCTTTCCTCGATCATCGACACCGACGATCACCCCTCTGAAAGCCGCTGTCTCCGGCTTCACCAGAAAGGCGGGAATCGCAATTCTATTTTCGGAAGCGAACTCCAGCCGTTGAACGCTGCCGCTTGTACCCGGTGTCTGACGGAAGGGGGCGGCCGATTGCGCCGAAGGAGGCAACTTCCCGAAGACGGTTTCCAAATCCGAAGGAAGGGCAGGGGCCGGAATTTTTGCAATTGCGGCGGTCATGATCCGGACCATCCCCGGCCCCGCGGGCTGATTTTTTCCCACCGGAAAGCAGCGCAGATCGGGCGAATCCGACAACAGTGTTTCGGTTGGCGGCTCCGGTATGGGACTGCCGTCCCCTTTATCCATCAGCCAACGCGAGAACCATCCATAGGCTACCTCCCGTTTTTTCACCTGATAGCCATGGCTCGCAGTAGTATCGACAAACACGCTGATTTTCTCCGGAGCGCCGAAGGACCCATACAGGTCGCGGCCATATTCGTATATTTTTAGTACTCCGTCGGCGGCAAAATCGCGATCTACTTGGGCGGCGATTATGCAGAGCGGCCGGGGCGCGACGGCGGCGAGAAATTCGTGGTTGTTGGCATAGCGAACCAAACCCGCGACATGGTGGCAGTGGTCCACGCAGTCATCCCAACCCGAGAGCCGCGTAGAGCAGATTTGCTCATAAAACTCACTCGTTCCAACCACCGGGACGGCCACTTTGATCCTCTCATCGAGCACCGAGGTCACCCAGGTGTTATATCCTCCGCCGGACGCTCCCGTCATCCCGATCCGTTGAGGATCAACCTCGGGGCGAGACAATAAGTAACTCAGAGCGCATTGCGTCTCATACTCGGCATAGCCCTGCTCGGAGATGCCGGCCAGCAGCGCTCCGTCCCGGCGATGGTCGCGTGTTGAAATGCCGCGCTCGCCCTCCCCGAAGGGGTCCCACGTCAGGACGACAAATCCCATCCGCGCCAGGTTGATGCAGACGGCCTGCTGGTCCGGGTCGGATTTGCCGGACCACCAGTGGCCGATGTAAAGAAGGATCGCGGGAGCGGGCTTTTGCAGGCCATCGGGCACATAGAGAAGAGCGGACACCTGAGAGCCGGGAAATGTCTGGTACACGATCTTCTCGATGCGGTAGCTCTCCTGCTGCAGCGTGCCGGTTTGCCGGGGCTGGAGGTTGGGGGCCGGAAACTGGCGCAGCCCCAGGGAGTGCCTCAGGTTGCGGCGCAGCGTTGCTTGGACCACTCGGGCTTCCTCGGCCGTGCGGGCGTGCTTTACCTTCTCCAACGCGGCGCGAAAACGCAGTTGAACATCATCGAGCACGCAGGCCTGCGCGATACTGGTGTCGAGCGGACGAAGAGAGAGAACCTGATGCCGCCAATCAGCTGCGGCATGGTCTGAACCAAGCCCCTCCGCGGGAAGCCATTTGGTTGCGCAGAAAGCCAGGGCGCCTAACGGAGCACTCTGCAGAAATCTGCGACGAGAGCACTCGTTGGACCCATGCCGTTTCATTTGGACCCTCCGCTGAAACGATCCCGCGTCCCAGGCTCATTAGGGCGATCATTATGAGTGTGAATGTTTCTTGCCGCTGAAATTGGTTCCATCACGAGAGCAAAATAAGCACAAAGCAGCGGTCGATCAATCACACCCCATTCACTCGTCATTTCCAGCCAGTCAACCGACCGCCAACCTTCATTACCAGCGAGCTGGGGGAATTTTCAATCGGCGTAGACATCTCGCTACTCCATACAATTTTCGCGGTAGATACTGGAAGCGGTCTCATTTACCTTTATATGCTTTTGTCGCTTCGGCGGACCCTCCTTTTGCTCTAGCTCGTCGGATAGGATAGATGATTTCCGGCTTCATGACGGCTCCCCAACCGACGGTTTCCGCGTCGGGGAGATTGAAGTTGGTGGCGGGAATGCGAGAAATGGATGGCCCAAGGAGCGGACCCGTTGACGGCGTTCTCTTCCGCGGAACTGGAAGCGGACTTCACTAGCTGGGTGGCGTACCAGTCCTTCGCGGGGTTGCTTTGGCCGATGACGAAGTTGACTGGCTTCTGCGGTGATCCTCCGGCAACTCCGTCGAAGAGCGGTCGAAGGTCCCAACCCGGAAAACCACATTGGCATTGCTACTCTGTGCAAATAGCGATGGCAAATATAAACTCGCGACCGCGAACGCCAGCCATCTCGAGAAGGACGCTATCTTCCGTCTCGTAGGCATCTCCGAAGTACCTTCTTTGTCTTATCGATGCAAGATGGATAGGTACTACAGTAGTGTTGCAAAAGCTAACTCGACCACCAGCCTTAAGGATGCCGCCACTGTGTACAAGGTGGACACCGACACCGTCGCCGCAAAGGTACCCGGAAGAACATCCGGGTTCCTGAGCATGGGGATGGAATTTCTGGGTGGATTGCAGGATCCATACATGATTCCTTTCCTTCCCTCCGGACCTCTTCCTCTCCGCCCGGCTGCTGATCTCCCACCGATTTCCGGAGCATCTCGCCGAGTTCGTGGTCAGCGTGCATAGCGGGATGCGATTGTCGGAACAATATGCGACCACATGGAACCAAGTTCATCTCGAGCGGCGCCTGATCCGTACCAACAAGGCAAAAAGTAACCGCAAAGTGATCATGGGTCGCACGATCCATCTGAATAAGGATGCGATAGCAGCGATCGAATCGCTCAAGCATCAGGGGCAGAAACCCGGCGATCCCGTGTTTCCGCGTGAGGGTGACAAGGACAGATTCGATAATCGATCCTGGTTCCTGCCCTGCCTGGAGGAAGCCGGGATTGAGGACTATGTTTGGCACCAGAACCGTCACACGTTCTGTTCGTGGCTGGCCATGGCGGGAGCCTCGATAAAGGAGATCCAGGAAGCAGCCGGCCACAAAACAATAATCATGGCCGCCCGCTATAGTCATCTCTCCCCGGAGCATCGACAGTCGGTCGTGGAGCGGATCGCCGGAGAGGGTACAGTGTAAACCAACATGCACCAGGACATGCACCAGGCAAATATGGCCACTCAGCGATGAGCGGCCATTCTCTTATAAGTCTTTTATTTTCTTGGTGCCGGGAGGGGGGTCGAACCCCCATGACCCGAAGGTCGGCGGATTTTGAGTCCGCTGCATATTGATATAACGAGTTTATTTTCAGTTGGATATATGCGGCACGCTGGAAACTGTGTAAGAAAATGTGCAAATTTCGACTTTTTGAGGATCAGCCTCGGCCCCGGACTGGTCACTCTGGGGAATCTTTGTGCTGGTTCTTAGGGAGAGGCAAAGGGCTGGATTGATCTGGTGGCTTGAGTGGGACTTGAACCCACACGGGATTGCTCCCAATGGTTTTTGAGACCACCGCGTATGCCGATTCCGCCATCAAGCCAACATCTTTATTAGACCACAAAAAAGGCTTAGCCGAAGCCCCGCCATTTCCATTGCCGCTCCTGGAATCAGCGCATTTTTAGTCAAAACGTAATTGGCAGACAACCACTCTTCAGCCCATGCTCAAGCCTTGCGCAGCTTGTATGCTTTCCGATTGCGGCTCAATTTTCTGCGTTGCTGCTGGCTCCTGCTGGATCGCTGTCGGGTGCGACACGTCGCGGCTCAGTTCGTATCCAAGCGCCTTCGCATCGTTCGTGTACATCTGCACGTCAAACTGAGCGCGCGATACCGACACATAGGCCATGCGGCTGTTGAC
>JBKQVW010000079.1:0-34670 GCA_052142955.1 Acidobacteriaceae bacterium
GTCCTGAAAGCTGGTTGGCATCACACCCGCCGTCGAGTACTTACTGGGGACCGTCGCGAGTTTAGAGGTGGCCTGTACGGCTTCGCGAGGCGAAGCGATGTTCTTCAGCCGTTCAGCGCCCAACGCGGCTACTCCCAAAGCGGCGGCTCCGGCCATGAACTTGCGGCGGTTCATGTAGTCGGACTTCGACGTGATCTCGGACGACGGAATGTCGGATGGTTTACGAATCAGCATAGGCTACTCCCTTACGGCCATTAGACAGAAGCAGGCATCTGTTTGGCTCACTATTTTTAGAACGTTCTTCAGGCGAGTTGTGGATGGTGAACATTTTCGAGATTGAAGCAGGCAAGCACGAAAAGACGCCGCTTCAGCTGCCAGCCGAAAAGGGAAGCTGTTTATACCAGTTATGGAAGAAGCGCATCAAGGGGCGCTCCACAGCAAGATAGCAGACGATGCCGACCGCAAGGCAGGCGAGCAGACACAGCAACACGCCGGCATCGCCGCCCCAACGGCCAAAATAGCGCCAGAAATGTTCCACCATGCTGCGCGCTGGATTGGTACACAGATAGATGGAATACGACGCGTCTCCCAGGAACACCAGCAGCCGCGCGGGCATGGATTGCATGGCTGGCCGCCACAGCACAGCTCCCAGCACCAGCAGGGCAGACGGCACGCCCCAGACGCCAACGCGCAGCCAGCCGTCCCGACCGGCCAAAATTGAGCTGGCTTCACTTGCATTGCCGTAGCCGGTAAAGATGGTAGCAGCCAGCGCAATCGCTCCCAGCGCAGCGAGCCACGGTCCCAAGGTCCTCGCAAGACGCGCCGCACGGAGAGGGAAACCGGAGTGGCTTCCCGTATCGTTGGCTGCGATATGCGTGACCACTTGCGCGATGAGACAGCCAAACAAAAATTCCAGTGCCACCGGGTTCGACCAGATGACCAGCAGCGGGTGATGCACGCCGACGATCACACCCAACGCTACCATTCCCGCCAGAAATGCCACGGTATTTCGGACCAGGTGGCGGGGCGATACGCGCATCCACACGGCCAGCACCAGGTAGAAATAAATTTCAAACAGAAGACTCCATCCCAGCGACAGGACCAGCGGCGGAACAGGGTAATGCCATCCCGGCAGCAAAAACAGGGTCGGGAGCCACGGCACCTGGTGCCAAAGGATCGGATATCTGCCCAGCTGTGCCTCCAGCACAATCACTACGGTCAGAATCCAATACAGCGGAAAAATTCGGGTGACGCGGCGCGATAGAAACGTACGCGCGGAGCCTTGATGTTTAGCAACTGCCCGGGTGGCGACCAAAGAAACGATAAAGCCGCTGATGACGAAGAAAATATCGAGTCCGCAGGCGCCGAAGCTCCTGAGATAGAAAAACGTGCCTTGCCTCGGATTCGAATGATATCCAGCGGCGACAATCGAGTGAGTCCAAACCACCAACAGGACGGCAACGGCGCGTAACCCCTGGACGATGTCGATTTTGCCCACGGGAGCAGCAGTCAGTTCGCGCGGTGCTGGTGCGGAATGGACGGCCATAGAGAGGCTACGTGTAGCGATTGTTCCGTCTTGCATTGCAAAAGCCGCATCAGCTTGCGAACAGCCGCTCCTGCTCCGTCAAGTCCTGCTTGCGCCGGTTGCTGGGATGGATGACGGCCACAATTTCCACCGATTCCAAGGCGGAGCGCGGAACGAAAATCCGTTGTGTATTTGACCGCATGTCCGGTGGAGTGAATTGGATTCCCTCCGGTTCCAGCAGCGAAAGATCGTTGCTGGCCAGGCCTTCCATTTCGTCGCCATCCTTCATGCGCAGGCGAATCCACAGACCGGGGGTGCGAGGCCGCGATGTGAAGTTGCGCCGGGTCAATCGTTCCGGGTCTGTCGCGTCGCCATTGGGGAATTCGCGCACAAAACACATCATTTTCACATCCTTCAGCGTCATGGCGAGCACCTTGCCGGTCATGTCCAGCAACTCCAACTGGCCATCGTGGGCAAAGCCCTGGGGATCGATGTATCCGGAGTGCCAGTCGCGGCTGAATTTCCGCACAATCACTTTTTTTCGACTTGATCCTGAACCCGCCACTCCGTACTCCCCAAGACACCGTGCAACAGACAATGTGTAATACTGCGTGATCTCAACTTAGCCAGGATTGTCGCATGAAGCGCAGCTAGCTCGACCTCTTATTGTGCAAATGGCTGGAAAAACAGTCGCCGATATGGTATTGTAGAACATTGTGTGCGCGACGTCGTCGCCTACATCTAATTGAAAAGACTGGTTTTAGTGGCCCGAGTGAGAGGCTGCTGGCCGAGGCGCAAAACTGGGCATGCCCGATTATATCCAATTGCTTGAATCCAAGCTTTCTCCGAACGAAAAACAAGCATTAAACGCCATGACCGATGTGGCCCGGGCCAGGAAAATTACTGTATTTCTTACTGGCGGCGCGGTTCGAGACATTGTCAGTGGCGCTTCCGTGCGCGATCTGGACATCACGGTCCAGGCCAACCCGCTGAAATTCAAGAAGGACCTGGAGCGCGCCGGGTTCACCATTACCGGGGAGCATGAGCCTTCGCATACGCTCTATTTGCGATTTGGTAAGCAGGCGCGCATGGAGATATCCGCCGCCCGAACCGAAACCTTTCCCAAGCCGGCTCGGCCGGAATATGCTCCCGCGGGAATTCTGGATGACCTGCGTCGCCGCGACTTTACCGCGAATGCCATGGCGCTGTCGCTGAACGAAGGTTCCTGGGGACTGCTGCTCGACCCTCTCAATGGCACGGCCGACATTTCCACGCGACATCTCCGGCTGGTCAGCAACTATGGCTTTCTGGAAGACCCGATTCGGCTGGTGCGCGCCGTGCGCCTGCTCTCCCGGACCGGCTGGGAGATGGAGGAACGTACCAAGGCGCGCTACGACAATGCCAAGGACGAAGGTGTGATCAGCGCAATTACGCCGCTGCAGCGGGGATATGAACTGGAAGAGATCGGGTACGAGGAAGAACCGTTGCAGGTACTCAAGGCGCTCGAATCCGAAGGCTGGATGGAGCATTTATCGGCTTCCTGGACCAGCCGCTCCGCCGACGTGCAGGGGCTTGAGCGCCTGCACGAGAAGTTTGTGCAGTTGTTGATGGCGGGGCTGCATCCGGATCCTTCCGCGGCGCAGTTTCGGTTGTTGACGGCAAAATTGTCGCCCGCTCACCTGTCGGCGCTGAAAAAGACCTTTGTGCGAAGTGACCTGATCTCGGAATCGAACACGCTGGATGCAGAGGCCAGGCATGTTCTGCAGAAAATGACGGCGAAGGACGCCGCCAAGTCTTCGCAGCTGTGGAAACTGCTGCACAGCGTAAAGCCGGAGGCAGTATTGTGGCTGTTCTTCACGAATAAGACGGCAGCCGTACAAAACAAGTTCGAGAATTTCTTCACCAAGTGGCCGGAAGCGCGCCAGAAAATACCCAATGCAATTTTGCAGGACATGCGGATCCATCCCGATGTCGAAGGCTATGACGAGCTGCTGGACAAGCTGACCTTCGCGTTTATGGATGGCGAACTGCCAACGGAAGAGACGATTCGCAAATTTGCCGAGCCGTATTCACCGCCCGCACCACCGCCGCCGGTCATTGTGCGCCGCAGCCGAGCCGTGAAACGCGTCACCGAGCCGAAGAAAGCGAAAGGCAAAAAAGCCGCGAAAATCCCCGCCCCGGTCGAGGCTGGAGATTTAAGCCTCGCTGCTGCCGGTCAAGAGGCGGCTGCTTCGGAAGCGACTCCTGAGAAAACCGGGGCTGCATCCGGCCCGGCAAAGCCCATCCCAGGCAAGCCTGCTGCGGCGAAAGCGGGACCAGAGAAAGCAGCGGCGACGAAGGCGACTGGAAAGGCAGTTGCTCAGCCAGCGAAAGCGGTTACGCAACCCGCGGCCGCCAAAAAATCCGGCAAGGCTGTCAAAGTTTCCCCGGCCGTGAAAACGGCGGCAAAGCCGCTTGCCAAAAGGAAGCCTGCAAATGCGAAGCCCACAGCCAAAACCGGCCCCGAGCCAAACCGCAAGCTGGCGCCGGTGAAGGGAAAAGCTCAGAAGGCGGCGATTGTCGCCAAGGCCCATGGAAAGGCGGGCAAGGCTGCCCACGCGATCTCTAAGCCCGCTGCAAAGAAGTCCGTCCGATCTGCCGAAAGCGTTCGCGCCAAGGCCAAGGCATCCGCCAAGCCCGCTGGCAAATCGGCGACGAAGAGGGTTGGCGCTCCGGTTGCGAAGAAGCCTGTGGCAAAACCGGCCAGCCGACCCGCGTCGAAGACAACATCAGGAAAATCAGCGGCGAAATCGAAGCCGAAACCAAAGAAAAAAACCGCCAGGTAGCGGCATCCGACTCGCAATCGCCAGTCTTCAGCGCTTGAAGTTAGAGAGTTGGATGAGGGAATTGCGCTAATCTCCGCTACCGTCTCCGATTGCCGTCACCACCTCTGCGGGCAGAATGCCCATATCGCGATAGATCGGACGAATATGCAGACGGATATTCGGCAGTCGACTGGTAAACCACCCCGCCCCTAGAATGCAGAACGCACCGGTCGCCATCAGCGTCACGGGAGCGCCCACCAGGTGGGCCAGGCCGCCGGCCAGCAGACTGCCAAACGGCGCCATCCCGACGAATGCCATGGTGTAGTAGCTCATGACGCGGCCGCGCTTGTCTTCCGGAACAATGGTCTGAATGATGGTGTTGCTGGCGGCCATGCCTCGCATCATGCCGAAGCCGGTAATAACCATCAGGACCAGCGACAGCCACAGCAGCCGCGACATCCCAAATGCGATCAAGGACGCTCCAAAGATGGCCGCGGACATGGCGATAATGCGCCCCAGTCCCAACACGGATTTGCGCATGGCCAGCGAAATGGCGGCGGCCAGCGCGCCTGTTCCCACCGCGCCCATCAGAAAGCCAAGCGTATGCGGCCCGCCATGCAAGACTTTCACAGCAAAGATCGGCATCAACACCGTGAACGGCATTCCCATCAGGCTGACAACCGCAAACAGCAGCAGAATGGTTCGTACTGGAGCGAACTGCGAGACATACGTCCAACCTTCCTTCAATTGCGCGATCATCGGCACAATCTTGGACGCGGCCTCAAATTTCGGCAGTCGCATCATCAGCAGCGACAGAATCACCGCCAGGTAACTGATGCCGTCGATCAGGAAGCAGTAGCCTTCTCCAAAGCCCGCAATTACCAGGCCCGCCAGGGATGGGCCTACCAGCCGCGCCATGTTCACCATCGACGAATTCAACGCAATGGCATTGCCTAGGTCCTGGCGGTCCTCAATCATCTGCACCATGAAGGCCTGCCGCCCCGGCATATCGAAGGCGTTAATCATTCCTTGAAAGATGCTGAGTCCAAGAATTTCCGCGATCGTGATGCGATGGCTCAATGTGAGCGCGGCCAGGGCCAGCGATTGCACCATGGCGAGGGCCTGGGTAACGACCAAAACATGACGCCGATTGAGCCGGTCGACCCACACGCCCGCGAACGGCGCCAGCAGAAAGGTTGGAATTTGCCCGCAGAATCCGACGATCCCCAGTAGCCATGCCGATCCAGTGAGCCGGTACACCAGCCACGCGGTTGCGATCCGCGTCATCCAAGTCCCGATCAGGGAAATGCTCTGGCCGCCAAAGAATAAACGAAAATTCCGATGCCGCAACGCCCGCCATGCCAGCGAGATGCCTGCCTTGGTTTGCGTGGCTTCGTCCGTTCGGTTGGCGTCCTTCGTTGTTGGTTCTTCCATCGTTGGCAGGGCTCCGGGTGCTTGCGGGGTTCAGGCCGCCATTCGAGAAGATGATTCAGTGTCCCTACAGGATTCGATGCGCCTCGGCCCAGGCGGAAAATAATCCAACCAAGCCAATAGGATGAGCGTATCCCGCGTCAGGTTTTGTCCGCGATTTCCTCACCCATTTGCTTCTTCCATTGGCTCAGCGCTACCTTCAGGCCGCTGCGCCGACTAGAATCGAAGATGAGCATGGCTGAATTTACTCATCTGCATCTTCATACGGACTATTCGCTGCTCGATGGAGCATGCGACGTCGATAAGCTGCTGAAACACGTCCATGGCATGGGCCAGAAGGCCGTCGCCATGACGGACCACGGCAACATTTATGGCGCCGTCCAGTTTTTCAACGCGGCAAAAAAATACGAGATCAACCCCATTCTAGGCTGCGAACTGTACATCTGCCAGAAGGAAGACCATCGTGCCGATCCGCAAGGCGATCAGTACCACCACCTGCTCGTAATCGCGGAGAACGATGAAGGATATCGCAACCTGGTCCGCATCACGTCAGAAGCCTCGCTGCACGGCTTTTATCGCAAGCCGCGCATCAGCAAGAAGTTTCTGGCCGAGCACGCAAAAGGGCTGATCGGCTTTTCCGGCTGTCTGGCCGGCGAACTCTGCGAGCATTTGACCAAGAATAACTACGATGCCGCGCGTTCGACAGCCAAGCAATATGAGGACATTTTTGGCCGAGGCAATTTCTTCCTGGAAATTCAGGACCAGGGTCTGGAGCTGGAGAAGAAGATCCACGCCGATCTGTTTCGCCTGGAAAAAGACCTCGACATTCCCCTGATCGCCACCAACGACAGCCACTACATCGGCCACGACGACCATCACGCTCACGACGTTCTGTTGTGCGTCCAGACCGGCAGCACCATCCACGACGAGAAGCGTTTTCGCTTCGACGGCGATCAGTTCTACGTCAAATCGGCCGAGGAAATGCTGAGCGTCTTCTCGCAAACGCCAGAGGTCGTGGCCCGCACCATGCAGTTTGCCGAACGTTGTCATGTCAAGCTGAACAAAGTCGATAATCCGTTTCCGGAGTTCGACGTTCCGCCTGGATTTACCATCGACAGCTATTTCGAAAAGATCTGCCGCGAAGGTTTCCGCCGCCGTTTGGACAGCTCGATTCGGCACCTGCGCGACAGTGGTCACCTCCGTCACACGACGGAAGAATACGAACAACGCCTGCAGCGCGAAATCGATTGCATCCAGCAGATGAAGTTTTCCGGATATTTCCTGATCGTATGGGACTTTATCCGATATGCGAAGGAGCAGGACATTCCCGTCGGACCTGGCCGCGGATCGGCGGCGGGCTCCCTGGTCTCCTACGTCATGGGAATTACGGACGTCGATCCGCTGCAAGGAGACCTTCTGTTTGAGCGCTTCCTGAATCCCGAGCGCGTGTCGATGCCGGACATCGATATCGATTTCTGCATGAACCGGCGCAGTGAAGTGATCGATTATGTGACGCGCAAGTACGGACGCGAACAGGTGGCCCAGATCATCACCTTCAACACCATGGCAGCCAAGGCGTCCATTAAAGACGTGGGCCGCGCGCTGGCCATGCCGTATGGCGAGGTCGACAAAATTGCCAAGCTGATTCCCGCTACCATCGGCATGACGATCGACGAGGCCCTGAAGGAATCCGAGCCGCTGCAGCAGGTCTACGAGAACGATCCGCAGATTCGCGAGCTGATCGACATTGCCCGCAGGCTGGAAGGACTGGCGCGCGGGGCGGGAATCCATGCCGCAGGTGTTGTGATTGCTCCGGAGCCGCTGACGAACCTGGTTCCGTTGAGCCGCGGCAAGAACGACGAAATTGTCACCGCCTACGACATGAAGGCAATCGAGAAAATCGGCTTGTTAAAGATGGATTTTCTCGGTCTGACGACGCTGACGGTGATCCATGAAGCATTGCGTCTGGTCCGTGTCAATCTTGGTATCGAGATTGATATGGAAACCATTCCGCTGGACGACAAGCAGACCTTCGAGCAGGTCTTTCATCGCGCGCTCACCTCGGGGGTATTTCAGTTTGAATCCAGCGGAATGCGCGATGTGTTGCGCCGCTATCGTCCGGAAACCATCGCCGACCTGACCGCGTTGAACGCGCTCTATCGTCCGGGGCCGATCCAGGGTGGGATGATTGACGATTTCATCGAGCGCAAGTGGGGAAGAAAACAGGTCCAGTACGAACTGCCGGAGCTGGAAGCAATCTTGAAAGAAACGCTTGGCGTCATCGTCTATCAGGAACAGGTGATGCAGATTTCGAACGTGCTCGCCGGATATTCGCTCGGCGAAGCCGATCTGCTGCGCCGCGCCATGGGCAAAAAAGATCCGGCAGAAATGGCCAGGCAGCGAAACCGTTTTGTCCAGGGCGCGCTCGACAAGAAATTCCCGCAAAAGACCGTCGAACACATCTTTGAGTTGATGGAGCGCTTCGCCGGCTACGGATTCAACAAATCCCATTCCGCTGCCTATGCGCTGCTGGCGTATCACACTGCGTATCTGAAAACGCATTATGCAAAGGAATTTATGGCCGCGCTCCTGACCTCCGAAGTCAGCAAACCGGACAACGTCGTGAAGTACATCAAGGAATGTAGGGAAATGTTGATCTCCGTCGAGCCGCCGGACGTGCGTTCCAGCGATGCCGACTTCACGCCGCATGGCGAGGCGATTCGATTCGGCTTGGCAGGCGTAAAGAATGTAGGTCAGAACGCGATCGCGTCCATTTTGCAGGCCCGCAGTCAGTTGGCGCAAGAAGGCAAGACGTTTACTTCCTTCTGGGATTTTTGTGAGCGCATCGATCTCCGTGTGATGAATAAGCGCGTGCTGGAATCATTGATCAAGAGCGGCGCACTCGACTGTTTCGGACCCCGCGCCGCGCTGATGGCCGCCATCGACAAGGCCATCGAACGCGCTCAGAAGTCACAGCGCGATATGGCTGCCGGTCAGCACGGCTTGTTTGGATTGTTCAACGACACGCCTGCCGGTGCCGGCTCCAGCCAGCAGGATGAATTGCCGAACATCGCCGACTGGGATGAAGTGCAGCGCCTGCAGCATGAGAAAGATGTGCTCGGCTTTTATGTCTCCGGTCATCCCCTGGGAAAATATGCCGAGAAGCTGCGCAATTTGAAGGGTGTCGTCGACACGCAAACAGCATTGGAGATGACCCCCGCGCCCAACATGGGACGGCGGGACGCGCAAAATGAAAATGAAATTTCGATTGCCGGCATTTTGACCGGGGTGCGTGTGGCCAAATCGCGCAAAGGCGACCTGTACGCGCAGGGATCGATAGAGGACCTGACCGGCAAGATCGATCTCATCTGCTTTCCTGAGGCCTATAAACGCATGGCGGAGAGTTTGAAGATTGACGTCCCGGTGCTAGTTCGCGGCGTGCTCCGCGGAGAAGAAGATGCAGCGCCCAAGCTGGCCATTTCCAACATCACTGCTCTGGAAGATGTGAAGATCAAGCTACCCAGCAGCATGCGGATTCGCATCGCCTTGGACCGAGTGGGTGAACCTGCACTCACGGAGCTGCATGCCATGATGCTGGCCACTCCAGGGACAGGAAAAATTCTCCTGGACTTCGAGCAGAAGGATGACTATCTGGTTGTGCTGGAACCGGAAGGTTTCGGCGTCGCCGCCGACAAGGCTTTCATTGAACGTGTCGAAGAATTAGTTGGAGTCGGCGCGGTGCGGATCATCGAGTAGCAAAATCTGCCTTCCAACAATGCCGTACCGCGCGCCGAATTGAACTATTGCGCCTGCAGTGTGTAATGTCCGGGCTCGCGAAGAATGACCGCTACGCGGGTACCGTTTTCCGCGGGCTTTGCTTCTTCGGCAACTTTGCCGTTCACCAGGACTTCTTGTCCCGCGTGTGAAACAGGGATCAGCACAGTTGCAACTTCATCCGTGGGAAGGTCGATCGCCGCCTGGAGAGTCGGACTCGCCCGCAGGTCAACTTTCAGCAATCCATGGGGCGTAGGTTCCGCGCCCTTGGCCCAGGCCAATCCGGCAAGGTCGGGTCGAATGGTTACCTGGGAAAAGCCGGCCGCCGTGGGCTGAATGCCAAGGATCTGCTCCATCAGCCACGGAGTCGGCCCGCTCGACCATCCGTGCGCAAGGCTCACAAAATATCCCGTGCCGTCGTCGGCCTGCAACGAGGCATGAAAGTCATTTTTCGGCCAGCTCGGATAGTAGGCTTCCCAAAAACTGGTTGCGCCTTCCGCAATCATTCCGCCCCAGTATTGGCGAATCCAGTCCAATGCCTCGGCGCGATGGCCAGTCTCCGCCATGGCGGAAATGATGTAGTAGTTGTAATACGGCGTCATGACCAGCGCAGTATATTTTGTGTTCGCCACGCTGGAAAGTACGTGGTTCCAGATGGGTGCGTACTGTGACGGTTCCGCAACTCCGGAAAAAACCGCGGCAGCATTGGTTTGCCAGCGCGATCCGAAGGTGTCGGTGGATGGATCGAGTAGATACTTCTGCGAAGCTTCCTTCAGCAGCGCCGCGCGTTGTTCATAATGCTCGGCGTTCTCTATATCGCCGAGCTGACGCAACAGAAAAGCTGCATCGCGATAGGCAAGATAGTATTCGAATTGCGTCGCCTTTCTCGCTTCGGGTGTGTCGCCGTTTAGATCGGGCGACCAGTCGACAAAGTCCCACGTATGGGTTTGGTCGGCGAAAAGGTTCTTGGCGTCGACTTCCGTATCCATGTAGTTCAGTAACTGCACCAGGCGCTCATGCAGGCCCTGCAGATATTCCTTGGAACCAGTGTGCAGGGTGTACTGGGTCACCACGTTGATCCACCACGCGGAATATCCGGAGATATCATTCACGTGCGATTTGATGGGCGCAGGGCCGAGCAGTCGGGACATTGTGTCCTGCATCAGGAAATGATCGCCGAAAACATCGTTGATGGCGCGGCCGCTCACGTCCAGATCGCCCGCCCACCGTGCGCGGTCGCGCTTGGTAGCATCCCAGATGTCATCCTGCATGCACAGATGCGCCGTATAGGCTCCCACCTCCCAAATCCGGTTCAACAGCGGATCGGAGGATTCAAAGCTCCCCTGGTACTGCACGGGATAGTAGATGTCATCGAGCGTGATGGATCGAAAGCGCATCGTGGGACCGCCGCTGACAAATCGAACTTCTGCATAGCGAAAAGCGGACTTAGGCCCATACGCAGTCGCGTGCGGAAGGATGGTGAGCGGGTCGACTCCCAAATACGGACCATTCAGCGCCTCGTCCCTCGACTCGCCGTATTGAACCGTTATCTGCATGGGGTGGTCGGAATCGGAGACGAACGCAACCCGTCCGCTCACCTCTCTGCCAAAGTCCAACAGGAGACTCGGAACCTGCTGTTCGGGAATGTTGGGGGAGGCAAGTCGAACCGTGAATTCCTTGGCGCCTTCGGGCCCGGCCGGATGTGTCAGCGCGTCGAGATTTTCATAGCTGCTGCGGCCCACAAATATCTGATCGATGCTTTGTATGGGTACCGTGGTGTGGGCCAGAAATGGCGACACCCCGAGATATCCCGGCCAACGATAGAGGCCGGCATCGTCATTCGCCTGGAAAAAATTGATAGAACTTTCAATCGGCCCCAGGGCTTGTACCGGCGACCAGGACACGTCGTTGAATCCTGCGTTCTGCCAGCCTGTGCCCCCGGCCCAGGAGGATTTCCACGACGGCCCGCTGATCAGCAGCGCCGGTACATCCATGCCGCTTGCTGAAGGCACAATCTTGACGACCAGCTGGTCGTCATCCCCGCGAGGAGTGATCTTCAGGGCCAGCACATTCTTGCCCACATGCAACTTCCCGCTGATGTCCGTCTCAAACATCGGCATTTCCAGCGGCGATGCAGGGTTGTCCTGGACCTTGTCCACGAGCTTTCCATCGATATAGGCGGTAGAAGCTTCCGCCCCTGCGACATACAAGGTCGCTTGCCGTGGAACAGTCTTCACTTGGAATACCGCGCGCAGATACAACGGAACATTCTCCTGCATTTGGGCCTTCGTGCGGTGCTCGGCACTCCAGATATACTGCTCCGGCAGGGCCGTGTGTCCCTGGTCGGCAAGCTGAGGAGAAGCAATATTTCGAGTCGGATCAAGCTGACTGGCTGGAAAGGTACTCTGGGCAGTGAGTACAACGGAAAGACTGAATAGAGAAACGAAGACAGGGAAGGTGAAGCCGTATTGTAATTTCATGATCCATCCTTGGCGGAGCAGTCCGGCTCACCGAGTATATTTCATACGGGAAATTATTCCAATTTGCGGAAATCATTGACCGTCGAAATGGAAATTGTGCCGTGCTCGATTGGGTCGATCAAGGTTGTGTAGAGTGACCGGACCCTGCGTACGATCGGACCCGCGGGGATGACAGAAGAGACCTTGAACGCGCATGTTTGCGCTACAAGAGCATCACGAAGGTCCATTCCCCATGCGTGCCAGCGCGGCTCTCACCTGACCTAATTCCGGTCCATAGTTTTTTGGCGCGTTGGCAACGAAGGCGCGAAAAGCCTTTCTGGCACAGGGAATATCGTGGGTCTGCATGCAAACGATGCCTAGATTCAGCTGGCCCTCCACATAGGTAGGGCTCAGTTGAACGGCATGTTCAAAATTCTTGCGCGCAGCGGCGACGTCGTTGCACTTGTCGGCAACAATTCCCAGTCCATTGTAGGCGGGCGCGTACGGCTGAATCGCCAGCACCCAGCGAAAGACGCGCTCCGCATTCGCCAGTTGGCCACTTTGCAGATACGCCGTTGCCAGATCGTTCTGGCCTTCCACGTCGAGAGGGTTCTGCTGCTCTGCCTGCTGGTAATAGGCGATGGCCTCTTTCAGATTGCCTGTGCGCAGATATAAATTGGCGAGGCGCGAAAGAATCATGCCGTTCAGTGTGGTATGGCGCAGCGCCTCCTGGCAGACCTGCATTGCCTCCCGATACTGGCCGGCTGCCTCATATTTGTCGACCAGACTCTCATACAGTGTCGGATTCGCCGGGTCATGTTTCAACGTCTCCTGCAGCAGCTCAATCTTGCGTTTCGTAGAGACCGCGCCCACACCGGAATTGTCCACAATGTCCAGGACCTTCAGCGTGGCCAGGTGGTCCTTGGGATCGTCGCCTTTGCCGTCGAGCAGGAACGAAGGCGCGGAAAAGCCGGCTGCATAGCCCAGAGACTTCAGCTGATCCATCGTTTGCTGGTCCATCTGCTTCAATACCACGGTCTCCTTGTCGGAGTTTCCTAATCGGCTCGCCTTTCGTAACTGCGCTTCCAGCTCCCGGTATTCCTTGGGGTGAGAATCGATCACATTCTTCAGTTCGCTGGGGTCCTGATCGAGATCGTAAAGTTCCGGTCGGGGCGCGCGAATGTACATCCAATGCGCCGTGTGAATCCCGCGCAGCTCCGACCATCCCATATTGATCTTTGGGTAGAGTGTTTCCTCATAGGAATAATTTGTCGGCACGGTTTTGCCGGAAAACGCAGGAACCAGGCTTGTCCCTTGTACTGCGGAGGAGGCCTTTCCGCCCAGCAGATCGAGGACCGTAGGCAGCAGATCGATCTCGCGGGCTTGTTGCTCGATGTGGAGACCAGCCGGAACTCCCGGCCCAGCCATGATCCACGCAATGCGTACCGTGGAGTCGTAGAGAAAAACTCCGTGGTCGTATTCTCCGTGATCGCCCAGGCCTTCACCATGATCGGAAAGCAGAACGATCAGCGTATTGCCGGCAGGAGATTTTTGTTTGACCGCGCTCAACAGGCGACCCAGCTGCTGATCTTCGAAGGCGATCTCCGCGTCATACGGGTCCCGCGGATATTCTTTCCGGAATTCCGCCGGCGGATCGTACGGAAAGTGAGCATCGTAGAAATGTACCCACAGAAAATATGGTTTGCCGGATTGCTGCTTCAGCCAGCGAATTGCGTGGTCCGCCGTAACATTCGCTGCCCGCGTGGAAACCGGGTTCGCGCCGCCGCTGTGCAACATTGTGTCGTCGTAGGTGGTAAAGCCCTGATTGAAGCCGAACATCCTCGTCAAAACGGATGCGCTGATGAACCCCGCCGTGTCCCAGCCATGTTGCC
This sequence comes from Acidobacteriaceae bacterium, assembly GCA_052142955.1. Classification (GTDB taxonomy): domain Bacteria; phylum Acidobacteriota; class Terriglobia; order Terriglobales; family Acidobacteriaceae; genus JAKAAZ01. Next base: position 13,886 of record JBKQVW010000079.1, read on the forward strand.
GCAGGATCGTCGCCATCGTCACCGAAGAAGGCTGCAGGGCAAAGCCGCCAGTATCGCGAACGTGATGAACATTGGGATTTTCCCCGGTAAACATGCTGGCATGCGAGGGCTGCGTCAGCGGAGTCTGCGCCACAGCTTTTTCAAACAACACGCCGCGCGCGGCCAGGGCGTCGATATTTGGAGTCTTGATCTTGATATCGCCGTAGCAGTGCAAATGATCCGCTCGCACCGTATCCAGCGTAATCAGCACCACATTGATGGGCCTCACGGCCTTCGCGGCATCCTCTTGCCGATGGGAGGATTTGCAGGATACTAGAGCGGCCATGGCAAGCGTACAAACCCCGCTGACGAACGCTCGTCGGACGCCGAATTGCATACAGATTTTTCTCCGGTTTGAAAGTGGGCGATCTGAATTAGATGATTACGCCGAAACGCTTTCGCAGCGCAAATACTGTAATCCAGCTGACAACGATGAACCAGACGATCCAGGGGATGCCGAATCCGAACAGATTCACCTCCGCATCCGGATATTGCACCTCGATCCAGCGAAATGGACTGCCGCGCGGCAAAAGCCGTTCCCCGGGATAGAGCAGCCAATCCGGTAGCGATGTCACCCGCCGCTCAGAAAGAATGTGCAGCCCCGGCCCCACATCGACAACTTTGTCGACGGCATCGCTGCCAGTATTGCTTCCCGGTAGGCTGAGCCACAGTTTGTCTTGTCCAACGCCGCTGGCGCGAACTCCCCACACAACTTGGTGTGCATCCGGAATTCGTACCGAAGGCGTTTCAACCGCGATGTTGCCGCCGCGAAGCTCCGGGGAAATCGTGTTCAGATCCACGCTGTCTGCCATCCGCGCTGTGACGATCGTGTCCTCGCCAACCTTGAGCGCGCGATGTCCGTAAACCATGTCCATCATTGCCATGAGAACGATGATCGGAAGAATGACAACAGCGGCCGGTTTGAAGATCAATCCAAGATAGCGAGCGTTCCACAACAACAGTTTCCCCTGGGCCCGAAAAACAAGCCGTGGCTCATCTCCGAACAGTCGAAATTCGTACAGGGCAGCCCGCACCTTTCGCTTTGCCAGCGAGATTCCAGCGGTGTTGGAAAACCTGGCGAATACGGGCAGAATCGCGAGCCCCGTCAAAATGCCCAGCACCGTCAAACTGATCGTGTAAGTGGCAGGTCCCATTAGTCCAGGTATCCCAGCCCTTTCAGCTTTGAGACAATTTCTTCATTGGATTGAGCATCGTCCAGCTTGGCGATCTCTTTGTCGAGTACATGCTCCACGAACTCCTCCGGAGAACTATACCCGCCTGCTTGCGAGACTCGCTTCACCTTCGCCCACAGTTCCTTTTTCAGCTTGATCGATGTTCCTGCCATCGTTGTCTCCGTTCAAAACATGGAATGCCCGCGCATGCCCTTGCCCGGCGGAACGCCGAATGCATGCAGCAGTGTGACCGTTACATCTCCCAGCCAGGGGTGGTCGATTTTTATTTTTCTATTGCTGAGAAAGACTCCCGGAACAAGTTCCGGAGCGATGCAATGGTCGGCGCGCCATTGGTCATCGTTGTCTTCGATGAGGGTGGTGGGAATTTCTCCAAGCGCAGTTTCCCATGACGTCCGATATCCCCGTTCCCAACCGACAATCATATCGGGAGCCAGGTGGGTCGCCGATCCATGGTAAACCTGATCGCTCCGATATACCTTGTAGACCACCTGGCTACCGTTGAGAGGGTCCTTCAAAGCTTCCAGGCGCGCAACAATTTTCTCAGCCACTTGGTCTTTCATCGCCGGCGGGACGATTCCATATTTTTCGCGGCCGGCCAGGTTCAGGTAGAGCGAGTTCAAACCGATCGCATAGGCCTGAGTATGGGCCCAATCCACGTGCGTCAGCGTTCCATCCTCTTTCCCCAGATCTGCGGGATTGTTCAGTGCAAGAAAGCCTTCTTTGTAGAGCCACGTGTTTAAATTGACGGCGCGTTTGAAGGACTCGAATCCATGGTCCGACATGACGATCAGGGTTGCACCCGGTGCCTTGCGCATCACATATCCCACCTCGGCATCGAGTCGCTGATACGTCTTCAATACGTCCGAGTCGTATTTGCCCCAAAGCATATGCGAGTTTGGATCGGTTACGCTGTAGTGCAGATAAAGAATGCCGCGCTTGAAGTGACTGAGTTCGTAATTGAACATGCGCAATTCGTCGTTGCTGACAAAACTGGTTTGCTGTTCGAATTCCTCGCGGTTGAGTACGCCGGAACGCCACGCCGCCGTGTCCTCCGGGATGCCCTGGGTGTAAAAGGGTCCAATCGCCTTCGCCAAAACCCGACTGAACGATGCTGGCGTCGAGATGGGCAAGGCTGGCGACAGGGGATCAATGTTGACGGGTGAAACATAAATCTCAAATTCCGGATTGATCTTCTTCGCGTAGATCCGGAACATTCCCGCGGCGCTCTTGATGCCGGGAATGATGGGAAACTGCACTTGGATCCATCCCGACCACTCGCCTTCGCGAAGAACGAATTTCTGACCTTCCACTTCAAACAATGCCGCCGGATGGTCTGGGTCGCGATGCACGACGATGGTGACCATCGAACGTGCATGGTCTTTGCGCAACGTGTTTTCCGGGCCGCCGACAACCAGCGAAACCTGGTTGTTGTCCACGGTAACGGGTACGATGATGCCCCCGGCCACCTCATGCGCCACAGCCATCGGATCATCCGTGAAGTAGGTGAAGGTACCGTACGTACCTCGCATGTCTGGCGTGCCCATGCCGGAAAGCGTCAGGCTCTTAGACGGAACTGGCGGAAAGTTATTGGGCATTCGGAGAATGATGGAAGGAATACCGGCCTTGTCCAGTATTTGCCAAAATGTCTGGCCCTCCAGAAAGCGTTCTTCATGCCCTCGCGAAAGAGGAAGAATATAAGGCCCAATCGACAGCGTATGGCGCGGCGGTTCTACATCGGCCATGGAGGACAGTAGGGTCAGGGTCTTTGGGTCGCGCAAAATGAAATCGAAAATCCCGGTACCGCCGGGATCGAGACCCGTGCTCATGGTTGACCATGCTGTCGGGCTCTGCGGAGGGATCGTGGTTCGCAGCGGCCGAAAGCCGCCCATTTGCCGCAGCCGATTCAGGTTGGGCAGCGAATCCCAATGGCTTTCAAGGAACTCCGGGTCCATGCCATCGGGTCCAAGGATGATGATTCTCTGGTTGTCGGCTGCCTTTGGCCGGTTGCATCCTGCCAGCAGAAAACAAATACCGATGGCGAGAATGCTGCTCCGTGCGATGTTGCCGCGCTTCCACAGATTCCAATTCATAGCGCCAGCGATTTTCCTTCCACCCACTGCGGAACATCGACGCCGAACAGATGCAGTGCGGTTGCGGCCAGATCTTCAATGCCGGGATCTTTGCTGCTGACGGGTCGATTCGCAAACAGGACGCCGGGAACAAGAACAGGATCGACGCAATGGTCGCCGCTCCAGGCCTTCGTATTGTCTTCAAGGACGTGCTCTGTGACCTTGCCCACTGCGCAGTCCCAGGACACGCGATACCCCTTGTGGTACCCCACCAGCATGTCGGGGGCTGCCTGCAGATACGGTCCCTGGTAGAGGTCCGACGTCGCGTACACGGTGCGGATGGGCGCTTCGCCGGTTACCTCGCGCAGCGCGGTCAGCTTTTCGATGATCTCCCGTCGTAGACTTTCCGATTCAACGCCCGGGGCAACGATGCCTTGCGCTTCGCGGCCTTTCACGTTCATGTACATGCCGCCCAGGCCCAGCGCGTAGGCGCGAGTTTGACTCCAGTCGACACCCTCAAAAAATGAACCAGCCTCGGCATCGGGTTTCAGGGTGAGATAACCGTGCTGATGCAGCCAGGAGTTCAAATTGACGCCGCGCCGAAACGCACAGAATCCATGATCGGAAAGCACATACAAAGCCGTGTCGGCATCTACAAACGGCAATGTCTCGCCCACCAGCGCGTCCATGCGCTGATACATTTCCTCAATCGTCTGCGTGTATTGGTCCGCGCTTCCCATATGCCCGTAGAACATATGTTGCACGCGGTCGCTGGTGTCGAACACGCATGCCACGACACCACGGCTTGTATTCTTCAGCGCGCTCAGAAACATTCCTCTGCGTTCCTCAAAAATACTGTAGGCCTGATTCAGAAAAGCCGCCTCGTCGATCACGCCTTCATTCAGCGCCCAGGTATCTTCCGCCATCCCGCAGGTCGCATAGGAACCGAGCAGGTCCGCTAGGTACTTCGCATAATACGAAGGATGACTGATGGGCAGTGCCGGACGTTCCGGATCGATTTGAATCGGCGACATATACAGGCTGCATTCCGGCTCGAGTTCTGTCAGCATAAACCGCACAATGCCGCAGGCTTTGGCTCCGACGACGGTGCGAAATGAGAGTTGAAGCCAGCCCGTGTATTCGCCGCGTTTCAGTTGCGTGCGATGGTTCTGAACGCGCAGCTCCAATCCATTTTCCTTGCGAATCAGCTGGAACGGAATGCGCAGGGTCGGCTCCTCCGCGAGGAAAGTATCCTGCGGCCCTTCAATCACGCCTTCAAATCCGTTGTCCGTCGGCCGCAATGGATAGCGGCTGCCATTCTCGTAGGTCGTTTTCTCAATGCGAGTAGTGAATTGCGAAAAGCTGCCTTGGGTCCCTTTCAGATCCGGCGTGGACATGGCGGAGAGCTGCTTACCGTCGAACTTTTCCGGAGGGAATGTAATCGGGAGGCGCAAAATTGTGCAGGCAATCCCGTGCTCGCCGAGAATCTTCCAAAACGGTTTGCTTTTGCGCAACAGCTCGACGGTCGGGCTGGACCTTGGAATACGCAATCGTCCCAGACGCAGAACTTTTCTCGGTCTTTCGATCCGCGCGGAGGAAAGCTGCGGCAGATACGTTTTTAGGCTGCGGTCCAGAAAGTCGAAAATGTTGTGTTTCGCGGGACTGACTCCCGTTGCGAACGTGGACCAAGCAACCGGTGAAAGCGATGGAAATGTCGTGCGCAGGCGATGATAACTGCCCGCATCGGCAAGCTTCTTCAGGTTAGGTAGCTTGCCTTCGGCAATATAACGCTCTGTCAGGCCGGGGTCGAGCCCATCCAGTCCAAGGAAGATGATCTTCTTCACCTTGGCATGGCGGAATCCTTTGTGGCGTCGCAAGGTCCGCCATGCCATGCGGAAGGGCCAGCTTAAAAACGACAGCAGGCTGGCAAAAAATCCGACGATCAGCGTCAAAAAAGAACTGATAAATGCGAACCCGGAGCCCGGCCCAATATAGGCGAGCTGAACGGCGTGCGGGTGATGGTGCGCGTAGACGAACCAACCGGCGGTCGCCGCCAGCATCAGGGCGACATCCGCGGCGGAGATTCGAGGAAATGGATGCAGAGAGCGTGTCATCGCAATTTCCCCTCGATGAACGGAACCTCCAGCACCTTCGGGTGCTGCACCGGTCCGTGGCCAAAATATCCATCCTCGCCGAACAACTCTCCGTGGTCGGAGGTGATGGTGATGTACGTATTCTTCGGAACAAGGTCGAACATCTCCTCCACCACTCTGTCGAGATACTTCACCGCCGCTATTTGGCGATGCCGAAGGTCTTCCATCTTGCTCCGATTGAAGAACCTCGTTCCCTGCAGTTTGCCTCCGCCCTTCAGCTTGCCTCCGACGACAAGGTCATCCAGGTGCTTGAACACGCCATGCACTCCATGGATCTTAGGCCACGCCTCTTCCGGCTCTCCCGGCAGGGCATAGGGATAATGCGTCTCTCCCACATTCAGCATCCAGAACGACGGACGCTCTTCGGAGAAATGCATTTCTCGCACCATGGCCCGCATGTCGTTGTGCTTGTCCATCAGGCGAAAACTATCGAAGCCAAAATTGATCGGGGTCCTTGGATTCAGGACGGGCAGCGATACCCGCGCATGGGTCGCGTATCCCAGCGTGTTTTTCAAGAACGGAGGCAGATAGAGTTGCGGTACCAGCGATTGGAATTTCAGGTCGTCGCACCCCAGACGCTGGTTGTATTTCAAAAATTCAGTCTTGTAATATTCCGACGCAAAAATATGCTTCGGGCTGCTGTGGGGCATCAGGCCCATCAACAGATTAAAGTGCGAAGGCGCCGTCCACGAGGCATAGGACCACTTGCGCTCGACTGGGCCCAGCTTCCGCATGGTGCGTGGCCGCGCACGCATAAAGGAGTCGTAACGGCAGCTATCGAAGACGACAAGAACATAATTGTTGCGCTCAGCGTTTTTACTTTCGCGGCTTTTGCTCATTTCAATGGGCCAACTGTCTACCCTGTGATGATACGTCGTCGTGCCGGGACCTGCCGAACGTTCTTTTCGATCGCGCTCGCCCCGATTGTCGGCCATTGCCCCTGTGGCTTGTTTGCAGCCGGCCCACGGATGAAAGCGCGTCTGTAGGGTCCTGCGCGAAGGCCTGCTTTCCAGTGGCGCCGCGAACGGTAGATTCCGTGCAATGCCGACGCTCCAGAGGGCGGTTTCGGCGGCCGTTTGCTTCGCCGTGGAATCTGGGATTCTTTGCGGCTGTGCCGTCAAAAATCGTTGTGGAAAGCAAATTTCAGGTACGCTAGGTACGGATTTATATTTATATTGCAGTAAAGCGATTCAACGCTTGTCGAGAATGGGCGTTTTCACCGCAGCGGACGGCAAAGATGCTTCCTGGCCGGCGAAACTCCTTGATTGTTGTGCGATCTGTACCACGGAATTCGAAGGGCCGGCAGTCGTACCACGACAATCTTTGGTGGGCCGCACCCAAATAGGAATGATTTTTAGAAACCTACTCTATGAGCAAAGAAAAACGTGTGGGTAGGGAGCATGCGGCATCGCAGGAAAAGCCTCATGCTGGCCTCACCGTCTGGTTTACCGGACTCAGCGGTGCCGGAAAAACGACCCTCTGTCGGTACGTCCAGATGGAATTGGCGATGCGCGACCTGGAAGTGGAAGTGCTGGATGGGGACGTCGTCCGGACGCATCTCTGTAAGGACCTGGGGTTTTCGGAAGCGGACAGGAAAGAAAATATCCGTCGCATCGCGCACGTCGCGCAACTGCTCACCCACCACGGAAAGATCGTTTTGGTTGCGGTAATTTCACCCTACAGGACCGGCCGGGAAGAGGCGCGTTCCATGATCGGCAATTTCATTGAGGTTTACGTGAATGCTCCATTGTCTGTCTGCGAGCAGCGCGACCCCAAAGGGCTCTACCATAAGGCCCGCATCGGGTTGATCCACGGTTTCACCGGCATCGATGACCCGTATGAAGCCCCACTCTCGCCGGACGTGGAATGCCTGACTGGCATGGAAAGCCCCCAGGAATCTTCTGCCAAAGTGCTGGCGACAGTGCTTCAGTTCCTCTCCACTCGAAAGTAACAAAAAGCGCCCATCGCGAATCGGGATGCATCCCTCAGTCGACGGGCGCTTCCAGCGCGGGTTGCTGCGGTTGCGCCGGGCTTCCTCCGCCAACCTTTTCCAGAATCGTTTTTGTGATCACGTACAGGACAGGAATAAAGAACAGATTCAGCACCGTCGAAACCAGCATTCCGCCAATGATGGTCGTGCCAATGGAGTGGCGGCCCGCCTGACCGGCGCCGCTGGCGAACGCCAGAGGCAAAATTCCAAGAATAAATGCGAACGAAGTCATCAAAATGGGACGCAGGCGCAGCTCGGCGGCCTCCATGGCCGCATCGGCGATGGAACGACCCCGCTTTCGCAACTGCTCAGCGAACTCCACGATCAGGATTGCATTCTTTGCGGCCAGGCCGATCAACATCACCAGCCCGATCTGGCAATAGACGTCGTCCGACAGCCCTCGCCACGACACAGCGGCCAAGGCGCCCAGAACGGCCATCGGCACGGAAAGCAGGATGATGAATGGCAGTACAAAGCTTTCATACAACGCAGCCAGCGTCAGATACACCACCAGGAGCCCAAGGGCGAAGATGGCCGCCGCCTTGTTGCCTGATTCAATCTCCTGCAGCGCCAACCCCGTCCAGGAATATTGCATGCCCTGCATCATTTTCTTCGTGGCCAGCTGCTCCATGGCCGTCAGGCCTTGTCCGGAGCTGACGCCCGGTGCGGAGGAACCGTCGATTTCCGCCGATCGAAACAGATTGTAGTGACTGATGACTTGCGGCCCGGAAGTATTGACCAGGGTGACAAGGCTGTCGAGCGAGACCATCTGTCCGTTACCGGATCGCACATAAAACGATCGCAGATCCTGGGCGCTACGGCGAAAGTTTTGCTCCGCCTGTACGTACACCTGATACGAACGGTTGTTGAAGATGAAGTTGTTCACGTACGCCGAACCCATGTAGACCTCCAGGGCATCGCTGATCTGGGTCAGCGGTACGTTCAGGACCTGGGCTTTCTCTCGGTCGATGCTCACCTGGACCAATGGATCGTTGGCTGTGAAGGGAGTAAAAAGTCCCGTCAGCTGTCTGTCCTGCCTGCCGCCGGCAACAATCTGGTTGGCCACCCGCGCCAGGTCCGTCAGCGTGTTCTGACCGGTGTCCTGCAACTCAAACTGGAAGCCGCCAAAACTGCCAATGCCCTGAATCGCTGGCGGTTCAAACGGCACTACGATACCACCTTGAATGCCGAATAGCTTCTGCCGCAGGCGCCCTACCAATGCCGCGGCAGAATGCTGCGGGCCTTTGCGCTGGGAAAATGGTTTCAGCATCACGAAGACAAGTCCATAATTGGCCGCACTGCCGGCAAAGCTGAAGCCTGTAACCGCGAAAGAGTCCTGTACTTCCGCTTGCTTTCCGAGAATGGCCTGTGCCTGGTCCGCCAGGTGATCTGTGTAGGAGAGCGAAGCGCCGGGAGGCGCCTGAATCTGCAGGATGATATAGCCTTGATCTTCCTGCGGTACGAAGGATGTAGGAACATGCCGGTACATGTACACGGTGGCTGCCAGTCCGCCGACGAACAACAGCACCATCAGATACCGCCACCGCAAAATAGAATGAATGCCCCGCGCATACCCCGCCCCCATTCCCTTAATGCCACGCTCCACCGCATGTAAGAGTCCGTGATGGACCCTTTCCCGTCGCAGCAGAATGGCGGACAGCGCCGGGGACAGCGTCAGCGCATTGAAGGCGGAAATTCCAATCGAGAACGCGATCGTCAACGCGAATTGCCGGTACAAAATCCCCGTAGTCCCTGGAAAGAACGATACCGGCACGAACACCGCAATCAATACCAGGGACGTGGCAATCACCGCGCTGGTCACTTCTCCCATTGCATCGGAGGTAGCTTGATGCGCGTCGATCGCCCCTCCCGTAATATGCCGCTGCACATTTTCAATCACCACGATGGCGTCGTCGACCACCAGTCCCGTGGCGAGCGTGATCCCAAACAGCGTCAGCGAGTTGATGGAGAAATCGAAGACCTTGATGAAAGCGAATGTGCCAATCAGCGATACCGGAATCGTGACCGCGGGAATAATTGTTGCCCGCCAGTCCTGCAGAAAAAAGAAGATCACAATGATCACGATGACGATCGCTTCGGCAAGAGTGATCAGCACCTCGCGAATCGACTCGCCAATCACGTCCGTGGTATCGAAGGCAATGGCATACTTCAACCCCGGCGGGAAGGACTTGGACAGCTTCGCCAGTTCGGCCTTCGCCTCGCGATCGACAGCCAGCGCATTGGCATTGCTCAATTGCTGGACACCCATACCGATGGCGCTGATGCCGTTGTATTTCAGGTCGGTCGCATACGTCTGGGCGCCAAGTTGCGCGTAGCCGACGTCTTTCAGCAGAACGATCCCGTTCGGCGAATTTTTCAGGACGATGTTGTCGAACTGCGCCGGACTGGTCAGCCTGCCAATGACGTTGACGGCAATCTGATACTGCTGCTTCGCGTCGGCTGGCGGCGCGCCCAGTTGACCCGCTGCGATCTCCACATTCTGCTGCTGCAATGCGGCCACCACGTCGGTTGCCGTCAGTCCTCGCGCCGCCATTTTCACCGGGTCCAGCCACAGGCGCATGGCATATTTGCGCTCGCCGAAAATGTTCGTATTTCCGACACCCGCAACGCGCTTGATCGCGTCGGAAACGTAAACATCCACGTAGTTGCTGATGAATTGGTTGGAGTACTGGCCATGGTCGGAATAAAAGCCGGCGCCGAAAACAAAATTGCTGGTGGCCTTGTTGATCGAGATGCCAAAGTTGTTCACGGTCGCCGGCAATTGCCCTTGCGCGCTGGCAACCCGGTTTTGCACGTCCACCGCGGAGATGTTCAGGTCGTATCCGGTCTTGAACGTAATCGTGATCGTGCTGCTTCCGTTGTTGCCGCTGCTGGAGGTCATGTAGTTCATGCCTTCAACACCGTTGATCGCTTCCTCCAGCGGAATGGTGACGGCGGACTCCACCTCCTGCGCGCTGGCCCCCACATACGTCGCGGAAACCGTCACTTGCGGCGGCGCCAGTTGTGGGTAAAGTGAGATGGGCAACGTAGGAATCACGACAATGCCGGCCAGAATAATCAGTAGTGCGCAAACGGTGGCAAAGACTGGCCGGTGGATAAAGAAATCGACAAACACTTTGTGCTACCTCTGCCTCGCGAAATCGAACGCTGACTCTTTGACCGCGGATCGGACCTGTGCGCGGCCGGAATGCGCTGGAAATACCTACGAAATTGGCTGGATTGGCGCTCCGTTGACCAGGAATTGCATTCCGGAAACGATCACCTTGTCCCCAGCCTGCAGACCGCTTGTCACTTCATACGAATTGCCGACCGTGCTGCCCAGCTGAACGGACTTCTGCACAGCGACATAATGGCCGTTCTGGTTGGTTGCAACGTATACAAAGTGCTCTCCGCCGATTTGCGTCACCGCAAGGATCGGGACTGTAGGCGCGGGCGCTGTGCTCCAGGTCACGACAGCGCGGACCAGTTGGGCGTTGCGCAAAACACCGGGCCGCGTATCGACTTTTGCTTTTACCAGAATCGCCTGTAGTTGATCGTCCACCTGCGGAGAAACGAAATAGATTTTCGTGCGGGCAATTGCGCTCCCGTCTGCTGAAGTAATTTCTACCGGCAATCCAACATGCACCTGCGCAGCGCGATCGGCCGGAATATAAATGTAGGCTTCCAGCTGCGTGTTGTCGTCCACGGTCGTCAGCACGGTGGTCGGGGAAACGTAGTCGCCGATATGCACCGGAACATCGCCCACGATGCCTGCGAACGGCGCCACAATGTGAAAATACGCCAGCTGTTGCTGGGCGGATTTGCGCGCGGCAACGTCGGATTCATACGTCGCCTTGGAACTGTTGTAGGCCTGTTCCGCCTGCTGAAAAGCCTGTTTGCTGGTAATGCCGGAAGAATACAGCGAGCGCTGGCGAGCAATGTCCTTCTGGTTGAATTGATACACCGCCAGGGCCTGCTGCTCGGTCGCTGCCTGCTGTGCGACAATGGCCTGCTGTTGGCGGGGATCAATCTCCATCAGCCGTTGATTCTTCCGTACGTGGTCCCCGGAATGGGCGAATATCTGCGTCAGATTGCCGCTGACTTGGGGCTGAATGATCGCCGATCGGCGGGATTTAATGGTGGCAACATAGTTGTCGCTGACCGGCACCGGCTGCAATGTCACCGTCTCCAGTTTTACCGGCATTGCGTGGAGCGTTGGCGTGGGCTTCGCGGGAGCTCGTCCACATCCCACCGTGCAAGTCAAAATTCCCACCGTTGCAACTGCGGCTGTCAAAAATATGTTGACTCGACCCAACTTCAATTCAGCGTCCACCTTGCGTTCACCCACTCCACAATTTGTAGTGCGACATTCATTCGGCGGAATGACCCGATGAAAACCGCACGCGATTGCGACCCTGGTCCTTCACTCGGCGATTCCTTCAAACATACGTTGACGGCACTCGATCGGTTCTCGAAAAGAACCTCCATCCCGCAAAATCCTCGACGGAAATAGTCGAAGTGAAAGATGCAGGGCGAAGCGCCGCAGGTGCAATCGTTTGGATTCATCTTCTCATGCGCAAGATCATCCGCGCGAGGCGCCGCGAAATGGATTGAAGCTCGAATGGTCGTCGAAGGCATCCGATTGTTCCGTCCTTTTCAGCCATCCGACAACAGCATAAGTCAGCGGAGTTGCAAGAATCTCATAGAGTACTTTCGTTACGTAGGCGGAAAGGATAAGCGCGGTCAGCGTCTTCCACGGGGCCTTTCCCCAAAAGGCGATCAGCACCACGGTCGCCGTGTCGACCGCCTGACCGCTGATGGTGGAGCCGACGGTTCGGGTCCAAAGCCAGCGACCGCGCGTCAACAACTTCATCTTGGCCAGGGTGTACGAGTTGGTAAATTCCCCCACCCAATACGCGATCAGGCTGGCGACCACCAGGCGCGGAATAAATCCGAATACCGTAGCGAAGGCCGCCTGATTGCGCCATCCCGGCGCTGGCGGAAGCGCGACCACAATCGCGCCCATCGCCGACAGCAGCGCGGAGGCGAAAAATCCAATCCAGATCGCCCGTCGCGACGCGGCATACCCGTAGACCTCGGTAAAGATGTCTCCAAAAATATAGGTAATGGGGAACAGGAGTTCCGCGCCGCTCAGGGTCAGCGGTCCGATCCTGCAAATCTTCTGGGCCACCAGATTGGAGATCAGCAGAACAACGACAAAGATCAGCGTCAGCGTATCCAGATGTTTGTAGGTTCGATCGGCGGGTGCGGGCATCCTGCAATGAAAATATCAGGGTTGCGTTCTTGTTCGGCTGAAATTGTCGTCGTGGGCGCGACCTCGTTGCGGTTGCCGGTGTTTTTCAGGCGCGTTTCGTCACGGGTGGGAACGTCCGGCGGACATGCTCTTTCCCCTTGTTTGTCACCGAGAGCGCATGGCTGAGTTTTTGCTCGGTAATCTCCCGGAACGAGCGCACCAGCTTGCATTCCTGTCCATGCGGAAGTTGCTCGCTCGCAATCGTCAACAGTTCCTGCCAGTCGTGCCATTCTCCGATGGCATCCTTCATCTCACCTAATGTGTCGATCAACGGTTGATCGGCTGGATCGTTCTCCATTTGCAGAATGTAGCGCAATTCCTTTACCTTCAGCCGATACGGATGTAAATTCTCTCTGTTCAAGCGGACCGGAGTCGCCAGCTCTCCCTGCAACCGGACCTCAGACACCATCGCATTCCCAAATGCCGAGCCGTTCAGCACGCCGTCAGCGGCGAGCGCTCCAATCTGCGCCGCGGTGCGTTTCAGCCGACGCCGAAGAGAGGGGCCATCTTGAACCGCGCAGGCATGCAGCCTGTTCATTCTGCGCGCGTGTTCCGCGCCCAGATATTCCAGCAGCTCGACCAGGCAATCGCTCTCTTCCTCTACGGTCGCTTCGGCTGCGTATCCCGTCAGCACGTCTAGGTCACGCACCTTGCCGGCTCGGCGACGGAGTTTCTGGAGCTTTCGCAGGACCCGTCGTTCATTCGGCGCAGTATCCAGCGCCAGTGCCCGCAGCGCCGCTTCAAAGCGCCGCGTGCGCGTCCGCAATAAATGGATTATTTCCGGTGTCGGGTGTTTCGGCGTCCGTTGCAGAAAGTTTCTTAGCTCGCGAATATCCTTTTGAACTGTGCCAAGATCGAATGCCATCGCATCGCCGCCCGTCAACTCTAAAATGAAGGTGGGTGATTGCAAATTCTCCGCCGGATCCAGGGTTCTTGCTGCCCACCGCCGCGGAAACTTAGGGCCATCGAGATTCGTCTACATCGAATGCCGGCGCGGACAGCAAGCGAAAATGGTAGAAGAAGAGTATCTCGGATTGGGTCCGCCTCGCATTTTAGATCCATCTCTAAGTGCAGTGGGGGGCTTCAGAATCATTATGAACCGATCTGGCTGGCAGGGGTCTGCGTCTGCAGGGTGAACGCCGCCTGATCCTCCGCAGGCTGCGAGAATTGTGTCCCTGCTTTGTTCCGCCGGATGGGAAAACCTGGGAGCGTCGAGTCGAAGGTTTGTTGTGTCGGACGGTTCATGGATGCTTGCCGAAGATAGGTTGAACTTCGGCGGGCGCGCCGACTGCATCGGGAAAGAATTCGCTTCAATGAGGATGCCGTGCGAAGGACGAAACTGCCGGTGGCAGCGATGTTTCTCGGAGGGGTGTGCCTGGTTGCCTTGGCCCAGCAACCCACGTCCGTGTATTCAGGAAAAGTCGTCGGCCCGACCGCTCAGCCAGTTGTCGGCGCAACAATTCAGCTGGAAGTTGGAGATCGCACCCTGCTGCTGGTGACGGGGGAGCAGGGAGATTTTCTGATTTCGACAAAGTTGCGCGGCCCGGCGACGTTGGTTCTCAAGCTGCCTGGTTACGCGCCTCTCACCCAGCGCATTTTGCCGAATCAACCGTCTACCCTCACCCTGGCCCTCGCCACAAACTCCCAGCGAGTGGTGGTCACGGCCAGCCGCACCGCGCTCGCCTTGAATGAATCTGCCGACACGGTCCGCGTTGTCTCGCAGCGTGCCTTGCAGCAGAGCGCTGCCATGACCGTCGGCGACCAGTTGCGACAGGTGGCCGGCTTGCAACAGTATCGGCGCTCCAGCACTCTGGTCTCGAATCCTACGTCTCAGGGCCTCTCGTTGCGCGGCCTTGGTTCCACCTCCGCCAGCCGCACGTTGGTGCTTTCAGGTCAGGTTCCGTGGAACGATCCTTTCGGTGGCTGGGTCTATTGGGACCAGGTGCCTTCGCTCGCGATTCGCGATGTCGAGGTGGTACGTGGCGGCGCCTCCGATCTGTACGGCAGCAGCGCCATTGGCGGCGTTATCAACCTGATCGAACGCCAGCCTGGACCGACGGCATTTGCGGTCGATATGGGCTATGGACAGGAAAATACCCCGCACGGCGCTGTACTCGGCACCACCGCCATCGGCCCCTGGGCGGCTCTGGTGGCTGCGGACTGGTTGCGCACCGATGGCTACATTGAGGTTGCTCCCGACGCACGCGGCCCCATCGATATCGCCGCCAACGTCCACTACCAGAACGGAGAAATAGACCTCCGACGCGCCATCGCACAACGAGGAGATGTCTACCTGCGCGGCAATCTGCTGAATGAAGCGCGCGGCAACGGTACCCCGCTGCAGGCCAACGCAACTCGCCTCTGGCGCTATACCGGAGGCTTCCATTGGACCACCGAAAATGCAGGTGCGTTTGCCGCGGCGTTGTTCGGCGGCCAGGAACATTACCGGCAAAGTTTCTCCGCCGTGAACGCCGCCAGAACCAGCGAATTCCTCACTCGCCTGCAACAGGTGCCGGTACAGCAATTCGGCGGTTCCGTTCAGTGGACGAAAGCCCTTCGTCCCTGGCTGATGCTGATTGCCGGCAGTGATGGGAATGACGTGCGCGCGTCCGACAATGAAACTCCCATCAAGAATCGCCTGCCCAACGGATTGGCCGATACTTCGGCGCGTCAGCGGGACATCGGGGAATATGTGGAAGGCCTGCTGCAGACCAGGAATTGGACCGTGGCCGCATCGCTGCGAGGCGATGACTTTCTCAACCTCGACACCGTTCAGTTCATGCAAACAGGGCAGGGGCCGATCACCACCACGGTGATCCCAAACAGAAGTGAAGCGTTGGCGAATCCCAGACTGGGCGTTGTGCGGCGAGTGGACCAGTATGTTTCGCTGACCGGCTCGGTGTATCGTGCCTTTCGCTCCCCAACGATGAATGAACTGTATCGGCAATTTCAGGTTGGGCAGGAAATCACCCTGGCCAATCCGCATTTGCAGTCGGAGCGTGCCACCGGATGGGAGACCGGCCTTGAGTTTGCGTTGCCGCAACAAAACACCATCGTCCGGGCCAGCTATTTTTGGACGGAAGTGGATCGTCCCGTCACCTCCCTCACGATCAGCGAGACCCCTACCCAGATTGTGCAGCAGCGGGAGAACCTGGGGCAGATTCGCAGCCGTGGCCTTTCGCTCGACTACCAGTCGCAGCCGCTCTCCTGGCTCTCCATCTCCGGCGGCTATCAGTACGCGAACGCGACCGTCACGCAGTTTGTCCAGGACCCATCTCTGGTTGGAAAATGGATCCCGGAAGTGGCGCACAATATGGCGACCGCGCAGGTTCGCGCCATGAAACCGAAGATCGGTGTCGCGGAACTGCTGGGTACGATCAGCGGGCGGCAATATGATGACGACGCCAACACGTTTCTCCTCCACAGTTACTTCCAACTGGATGGCTACGTCGCCCATGCGTTCGGTTCTCATACCGAAATCTATGGTGCAATTGGCAACATGTTCAATCGCGAGATCGATGTGGGCCGCACGCCCATCCTGACCCTGGGCAGTCCTCGCATTGCAAGCTTTGGCATCCGCTTTCACTCAAAGAACTGGAACGCAGGCAGCTAGAGCGGTAGGTTGCTAATTTGTTCAACAAAATTTTCATTCTGAGGCAAATGCGCGAATGCCCGTCCGCCTCCCGCTGCGCATCGCCTACATGTCCTTACCAGTGTTTTTCGGCGCAAACAGCATCTGCTGTTTCGCGCAGTACGGGGCCGGAAATACATCGCGGACAGCGCTGCGCCCGCGACTTTTCACGCCCCGCGGCGTATTTTTGTAGAAGGAGTGTTATTTGGTCAACCCTCGACAAAACGGTAATCGACTCCCCAACCGGCACGCGGGGGAGCAGGGATATCTGCTGCTGGGACTTCTTTTTCTGTTCGCGCTGATTCTCGTTGGGCTGGCTGTTGCCGCGCCCAGGATTGCCAAAGAAATCCAACGGGAAAAAGAAGTGGAAACCGTGCACCGCGGCGAGCAATATAAGCGCGCCATCCAGTTGTATTACCGCAAATTTGGTGCCTATCCCACTTCCATGGCCCAGTTGAGAGAGACCAATAAAATTCGATTCCTGCGGCAGGATTACATCGATCCCATGACTGGCAAGAAGGACTGGAAATTGCTCCATCTTGGCCAGGTTCAAATGGTGGCCTTGGGTTTCTTTGGCCAGACGATGCAAACCGCTGGAAACATACCTGTGGCGGGCTCGCAGGGCGTCAGCGGCATCGGCGGCGGCATGTCCGGGGCCACCGGCATGACGGGTGGAGTGGGCGGCGGCAGTTCCAGCTTCGGTTCCAGTACCAGTATGACCGGCGGAGGCCTGAACAGCTCGTCAACGAATGACGATAGCTTCTTCAACGACTCTTCCAGTTCCAGTACCGATTCAAACGGCACGCAGTCGAATGAAAATTCGTCTGCGACTTCTTCCGGGAACAGCACACCCGGCTCGGCAAACTCGCAGAGTCAGCAGAGTTCGACGGACGATAGTTTCGACAATGGGAACTCCAGTTTCGGAAGCGGAGGGCCCTCCACCGGCATGTCGAGCAATGTCGGGCAAAGTGGAATGTCATCCGGCGGGATGAATTCGGGCAGTATTTTCGGCTCTAGCAGCCCGACCGGCAGCTCCGCGGGAAGCGGATCGTTTGGTAGCGGCAACGGGGCTCCCAGCATCCCTGGGCTCCCCGGCAGCACTGCGGCGGGCATGAATGGAACCGGCGTCGGCGGGGGCCCGATTGTCGGCGTCACTGTCCCGCTCAAGAGGGCCTCCATCCTCGTTTACCGCAAGCAGAAGGTCTACGACAAGTGGCAGTTTGTCTACAATCCGCGGGAGGAAATCGCGGCTGCGCTGGGCCAGGCGAACAGCCAGACCCCCGGCGCGGGCATCGGCACTCCGGCTGGGATGTCTTCCCCCGGCCAGAGCGGAACGAACAGCCTGTTCGGTCCCAGCGGCAGCGGGACCGGGGCCTCCAGCAATGGATTGGGTTCGAATAGCAGCGACTTCGGCGGCACGGGCTCTAGTCCAAACAACCAGAATCAATCCAACCCGTTTTAGCCGAGAAGCTTCCACAACAGAAAAAACCCTCGGCCGGTTGGCACGAGGGTTTTTCTTGACCATTGATTCATCGGCTGAATCGATTATGCGCTGAAGGAAGATCCGCAGCCGCAGGTGCTTTTCACGTTGGGATTCTCAAACTTGAATCCGGCAGCCTCCAGGGTTTCGACGTAGTCCACCACACATCCGCCCAGGTACATCAGCGAGGTCGAGTCCACAAACACCTTTAACCCGTCGAAATTCAGAACCTTGTCCATCATTCCCGACTGGTTCTCAAACGACATGGAATATTGGAAGCCCGAGCAGCCGCCGCCCACCACGCCCAGGCGCAGACCTGCGGGAACCGGGTCCTGCGTCGCCATGATTTCGCGCACTTTCTTGATCGCCTCGGGGGTCAGCGTGACCGGGGGAGCCTTGACCGTCTCGGTAGTTGGAGTCGCAGTAGTTGTTGCCATTCTGGATAGCCCTCGCGTTTCTTCTATATCCATGATACGGCGAAATTGCATGCAAAACAACCCGAAAAGACGATGCCGGATCCGCCTGCCGCCACCTCCAGCCTGCGCCCTGCGGAGAAAAAAACGCGCAGGCGATGCGGAAATCTTCTGTCACAACCATCCTGTTTGGGAGTACGATACAGGCGAAAGTGGTGTCAGCGCAGATCCGGAATCGAATGTGCGCTGTCGCCGAAACGTTACAGCCGATCGCGAGGTCATCATATGAGCTACGTATTGGTTATCTGGACCGTTTGGGGCGCATTGGGACTGGTTCTGCTGGGCTTGATTGTGTATCGGAGCACCATCACGCGCTCGGAAGAGGATCAGCTGTTCCTTGAAGAGACGTCTACGATGCAACAGCAGGAGCAAGAACTCATCATGAAGAAGGTGAGGCCTGTTGAGAACATGATTCGAATTTTCGGCGGGGCGGAAGGCTTGGTGACACTGGCAATCCTGGCCTTCTATGTCATGGATGCTCTGCGACAGTTTTGACGTGGACATCGAGAAGCGAGAGAGCTGCGATCTGACCGCTCGAAGCCTGGCTTAGGTACGATCGGACACGAGTTCCCGGCGCGCGGATCCAGCCTCGCTCTCTCGCTGTAGTCCAGGGCGCCGATCAGTGCTGGCAGCGTTGATCGCGGGATTTCCCGCGGCAATCGCCGCAGTGGCACTTTTTCAGACAGGATGACACAGCACCCGATGGCTTGGATCGAACGTTTTACCTGTGACGTCTGTGGCAAACAGCAGATGAGCGCCGAAGAAAAGTGGTGGATCGCCGTGAACGAGTGTGGGCCTTTGCTCGACACCAAAGCCGGCCAGCCTACCCTGAAACTCATGCCGTGGGACAACGCGCTCGCCCACAGCGCCGAAAGCAAACACCTCTGCGGCGCCGGTTGTGCCCATACCTTCATGGATCGATGGATGGCAGGATTTCGCGCTGGCACCGAAACCTGCGTTGACCTGCCGACCAGATCCTAGCGGCGCGCGCCCTTCACCTTCCACAACCTTGTCATCCCTACCGGAGGTTGCTGCGGCAGCCAAAGTAGAGGAGCCTGCATTTTCCTCGACCCGCTTCCAATCAACGCAAGTAAACTACCATACGGAAGACAAGAAATCCCGCCCTTCGCGGCAGCGGGCGCCCTGAGAGGACGAACAGCTTGGCCTACGACGATCTAAGAGAATGGATACGAGCGCTTGAGAAGGCGCAAGAAATCAAGTCGATCAAGCAGGAAGTGGATCCAATCCTTGAGATGGCGGAGATCGCCGATCGCGTCTCCAAACTCGGCTCTCCCACCTGTGCTGCTGGTGGCCCCGCCCTGATGTTTGAGAATGTCAAAGGCTATCCCGGTGCCAAAGTCCTGATGAACCAGTTCGGCAGCGAACGCCGTATGCGCCTCGCGCTCGGCGTCGATTCCCTCAGCGAAGTTGCCGATCGCATCCGCGAGCTGATGAATCTCCGCTCTCCCGAAGGCTTCCTCGATAAAGTCCGGATGCTCCCCATGCTGGCCGAGATGGGCAAGTTCTTCCCCAAGCTGGTGTCCGCCAAGGATGCGCCCTGCAAGGAAGTCATCCTGCGCGAAAACTTCAGCGTCCTCGATTTTCCCATCCTGCAGTGCTGGCCCCAGGACGGCGGTCGCTTCATTACGCTGCCCTGCGTCGTCACCCGTGATCCGCGCAGTCCGGCAGGCAAGCGCAACGTCGGCATGTATCGCATGCAGGTCTACGATGGCCAGACCACCGGCATGCACTGGCAGCGGCAAAAAGTCGCCGCCGAGCATTATCGTGAACGCCTCCGCCAGGCCGCCGAAGCCAACTCTGGCGCCGCAGCCAATTCCGAAGACGCAGCCTCCGCCCGTGTCGCGCGCATGGCGGAAACCGCCGGTGGCGCAATGTTGCCGCCGAACAGCACCGTCCGCTCAGGCATCTCGCCGCAAGCGCCCGACCGCCTGCAAGTCGCCGTCGCCATCGGCACCGATCCCGCCACCACATTTTCCGCCATCGTCCCCGCACCACCGGAGGTCGAAGAATTCATCATCGCCGGCTTCCTCCGCCAAAAGCCCGTCGAGCTCGTTCAGTGCGAGACCGTCGATCTGCAAGTCCCCGCCGCCTCAGAAATCGTCCTCGAAGGCTACGTCCGCATTGACGAGCTGCGCTCCGAGGGTCCCTTCGGCGATCACACCGGCTTCTACACCCTGCCCGACGACTATCCCGTCTTCCACATCACCTGCATCACCCATCGCCGCGATCCCATCTACGCCACCACCATCGTCGGCAAGCCTCCCATGGAGGACGCCTACATGGGCAAGGCCGTCGAGCGCGTCTTCCTCCCGCTGATGCGCCTCACCATTCCTGAATTGATCGACATCAATCTACCCATCGAAGGCGTCTTCCACAATCTGATGATCGTCTCCATTCGCAAGTCCTATCCCGGACAGGCGCG
>JBKQVW010000080.1:0-9337 GCA_052142955.1 Acidobacteriaceae bacterium
TTCGACCGTTGACCAGCATCCGGAAACACAGATGCTCGACCTTCGCCAGATGGCCGCGCAGCGCGGTTATGAGATCGCCGCGCAGTATACAGACCGGATCAGCGGAGTCAAAGCCAGGCGACCTGGCGGTAGTGGGTCAGTTTGGATTTCCACACCCTCGCTTTAGCGTGCGCGATTGTGGGATGATGAATGCATGACAGTCGGAAAGAGCAAGCGACCTCGCGATTCGAACCAACTTGCGAAGTGGGTTGTGGAACAGTCTACCGCCGAATCCAAGCCTGAAACGGTTCCTGTGCCAGCGGATCTGTCTCAGTACATGGCATCTATGGGTCGCAAAGGCGGCATGATCGGCGGCAAGAGGCGTTTGGTGACCATGACGGCTGCTCAGAGAAAAAAGGTCGCGGAGAAGGCTGCACAGGCGCGGTGGGGAAAGAAAAAATCCGATTGAACTGCTCACCTTTGGCTATGCTTTTCGATGGTAGAAACGCGCTCTTCCAAATCGTTCAGCCGCTTTTGATTCCACGTAAACTGGTCGACAAAATCGATGACGATCCACATGCCGATATAAACCACGACGGCCCACACGATTTCTTTTACATTCGGCGTAGCGCCGGAAAAGAAATAGCGGCAAGCCCCAATGATCCCCCATACAATCAATATGGATATAGAAATTAAGAAGTAAAGCACGATTCTGGATCTAAGGCTGGGCGGCTTGTAATCCACGATTCACCTCGAAATGCAATCAGGCCATGTCGTCTTGTTTCGCGTCGATCTCCTCTAGTTTCTCTCGCAGCGCGTCTACCTTTTCGTGCAAGGCGTCCAGCCGCCTCTCAATAGAGTTCCCAACCTGATAGATGGATTGGATTATGACTACATCGACGCCAAGAAGAGCGATAACGAATCCCCATTCCTTCATTGCTTTTTTCCCCGAACGAGGCTATCATGTGCGGCAAATAGAAAACCCCGCTATCGGGCGGGGTCTCTGGGTGTGGCATATCTCTCAAGCGACATCATCGCATGGAGTGTGCCAAAATGCAAGAGCCTTTTTCTGAGACTGTTCGAATCAATGAACAGTCGCGCGCCGATGAATCCCCTCATACAACGTGGTCATCAGAACGCTATCATCGCTGGAAGCATGAATGGCTTTTAGAAATTCAGCGTGGTGCTCCCGATCTTTTGAAGCAGATCGAATCTCACCCAAGCGACGTTCAAACGCCGATTCCGCAACCTCTATCGGTTTGCCAAGTTTCTGAATTGCCAGAGACTTCCACAGAGTAAGGCGCTCTTCCAAGTCCAGCACCTTTTCTGCGATTTGTTCCGCCCTGTCCTTGTTGGTCATGGCGTTATCCATAATCATTGGGCCGAGGAGGATGAGGGAGAGGGTCACCCAACTTCTTCTTCATGCTCCGTAAAAAACCTCTGTGACCTTATGGACGCTCCAGAGCGAACGACATAATCTGTTGTCGCGTCCCATATTATCTTTGCGCCGAAGTCGTCAGAGGCATAGAAAGCACACCCAGCCATTCGCAGAACATGCTCAAATGCATTTCCGTGCATTTCAGCAAGTTCCATATCGGTCCTTCGAACGCAGAGGGGAAGAGAAAAATCGTTTTTGATTAAAATCGCGTCCGTATTTCCTCCGCATGAACTGGAAGCGTCTTTCTTTGCTCGGTACATTAGGTATGCGACTTGATGAAGCGCGATGTTCAGCGAACATGCTGTACCGAACAGCGTTCGAAAAATCGGGTCGGTAATGCTTGCTCCTGCGCCTATTGCCATGTATCCTCCGCTGGAATCATCTCGATCTACGGGGACCATGGTGTTTGGCGGCTCGCAATTATAGAGTCGAACTCCGCCTCCGGCTCTAACGTTTGTTTGCCGTGGTCGATTGAGAGAGACTCCTAACAGGATTTGGATATAAGGGTTTCCCTGCCGGTATTGGTCTGCCCATTCAGACATTGAGCTTCGGACGATTCTCTCAACGTTCGCAAAGTCTTTTGGATCTTGATTCTGTAAATCCGTGAGAATATCAGGGATCAGAGTGTTCGCTGCGTTGCCGTCTTCGGTTGCGTTTGCTACCACGTAAACGCCAGTGTCTGCGATTGCCTGATGAACCTTTGTTCCTTGGTGAGTGGAACCATCGGTCATTCCAATTTGCGTGTCAGCGGAGATAATCAGCCCTTCATCGCAAAGCATCCCTATCGCAATCGTCATCCGTCGTGGTTTCCTTGGGAACTGTTTCGCCGCGAACGGCTTTGGGAGCGGCTTAGACGAAATCATACGCGCCTCCACTGATCTGGCGTGATACATTTCCGCCATGCTGAAAATCTTGGCGATACTCGCTGTGTTCCTCACCGTCGCACAGGCACTTATGCCAACTTCCGGGCAAGCACCCAATCAGCCCGGTTCCAAGAACCAAGACAAAAATCAGAACATCTATAGCCACAAGAACCCATCCCAAACGGCTTTTACTATCGCTCCAAAAAAGATTAATGATGGGGATAAAGAGTCCAAATCCGATAAGCATGGCAGAACATACCAAGACGCTGCCATAATCATCACCAGTTCTGCTCCCATGCCTGAACCGTGGCTCCTGCACGACAAGATTCTCTGGTTCGCTAACGTCGTACTCGCCGGAGTTGCCATTTGGACTCTGTGTTACATCCGCAAGCAAGTAACGGAGATGAGGCGTCAAGGGACGATTATGCGAGGTACGTTGAACGTTATTAGAGAGCAAACCGAGATTTCCAGAAAAGCCTTGGTCGCTCAGTTTCGGCCTAAAATTGTGGTGCGTTCCATCACTCTCGATCCTGATTCTGTATCCGAGTTTGACGGGCGAGGAGATGGACGGTGGGAAATCAAAATCTATATCGTCAATAGGGGGGGATACGGCTGCGCACATAGAGGTTTGTCGGGCTGAAGCGTATTGGGAAAGCCACCATCCCGCCATGACGCGAGCGGAAATCGGGAAGGAGGACTTTGGGGAATTCTCGGTGGAGCCGGGAGGAATGTATCCACTCGTTATTCCCATCAAGCAAGAAAATTTCAGAATGAACCTTAACGTCGTGGAGCACGTCAAGAGAAGGGGAGAGACGCCTTACGAATGGCCTGTATGCATAGGCTACATCCTGCATAGGGACGATAACGGCTGTCAACGGGAAACGGCATTTGAGCGACAGTGGGATATTAAGAGCGGTCGCTTTATCCCCTCCGAAGATACAGAGGCAGAATATAGCGATTAAAATCATCAACGCAGATTTAAGACAGTACCGAGCGTTCTCCAAGATCAAGGCAGTCGCCCTTGTGGAAATCCAAACTGACCCACTACCCGACCTGGCCTGGATCAAATGATGGCCGACGCACGCCGCGGGTGCTTCGATGTGGTCCTGGTCTGGGCCTCGGACCGGATCGCCCGATCGGTCAAACACTTTCTTGAAACTTTGGACGAGTTGAACCGCCTCAACATCGAATTCATCTCCTTCCGCGAACAGATTGACACCGGCGGCCCGCTGGGTCGCGCGGTGGTGGTGATTATTGGAGCCATTGCGGAGTTGGAACGCAACCTGATCATCGAGCGAGTGCGCGCCGGCATGCGACGAGCCCGGCTCGAAGGCCTTCCCATCGGGCGGCAGCCACTCGACCTCGATCGCATCAGCATCCTGCGCGATCGCAACCAGGGTCAAAGCCTTCGCCAGCTGGCGAAGAGTTACCACGTCTCTCGGGCTACCATCCATCGCCTGGTTTGCCAGCCAGCCACGCCTGTCGGGACTGTCTCTAAAGGCCTCGAAAATCCTACCCCTTAACTTCAACAGAATCAATGGGCGGATCTTCTCGATCCGGCCGTCCCAAAACGTATGGGTTCTGGGGCGGGGGAACAGTTATGGGCCGGGACCACCGCACCCGCGGTAGGTAGGTGCCCTCGCGAAGGGGCGGAAGACGAGCGCTTCGCGCTATATACCACCGCCTCGCATCTCTCCGCCGCGCACGACCTGGCAGATCTTAAGGCCGTGGCCGAAATGGCGCGACTCAGCAAGAGGTGCTCCGCTCGCCAGGGAGACTCAATGCCCAGAATGCGTCGATACAGGTCGTGATCGTGCATTTCCGAATTCTTCCATCCCCACCTCCACCCTCATCGATCCAATTACAAAGCCGGAATTCCCTTTAGACCTCGCTGACTTGCCGCTTTTATCTGCCCCAACTGCTGACCGTTAGGTCTTAGGGAGCAATCGTCGTTTCCGCGGCTAGGCGCAGATCGCGGGAGGATGCGCCAACACGCTCTGTTCTTGGTCCGCTGGCAAGTACCCACCGGCCCTTGGCCGTCGACCAGTACTGCAACGAGCGCAGCGGAACATGCATCGTGATTTTCTGAGATTGCCCTGCATTCAGATGAATGCGGTCAAAGGCGCCCAAGGCATGTACGGCGAACTGCGCCTTGGGATCCGGCCGATTCTCCGGTGCATCCAGATATACTTGCGGGACTTCATCGCTGGCGGCGTGTCCGGTGTTCCGTAAGGTGAAGCTCACATCGAGTCCGCCGTCAACGGCGCGGGCAACTTTCAGTCCGGAGTACTCAAAACGTGTGTACGACAGGCCATAGCCGAAGGGAAATTGCGGCTTCAGCTTTTGCTGGTCATACCAGCGATAGCCCATGAAAATACCCTCGGAATATACCGTCTTTCCTTTCCCCTCCACGTGCGATGCACGCTCTGGATGTGCGGGATCGTTGGCGACGCCCTGGTCCAGCCGCTGTGGCCAGGTAAAGGGCAGTCTGCCTGCTGGGCTCACTTTGCCAAGCAATAGATTCGCCGTCGCCCACCCACCTTCATCTCCGGGAAACCACATGAGTAGCACGCCTCTTACTTTCGACAGCCACGGCATTGCGACTGGCTCGGTAACGTTGAGCACAACCACTGTGTTGGGATTTACAGCGGCAATGTCCGAGATAAGTTTGTCCTGATCGCCGGGAAGATGGAACACGGGCTTGTCCGCGCTCCAGGCAAAGACCACAGCCATCCGCGAGTGTTTTGCCGCAGCAATGGCGGCGTCATAATTTGCCCGCTGTTGCGCCGGCGTCACCCAACTCAGCCTTACTTGCGTAGGATGGTTCGAGGTATCCGGCTCTACCGAAACCTTCAGGCGATGCGGGCCAGCCGTTAGATTGGCGCTCACGCGAAGATTATCAAGCCCATCCGTCGTTGGCAGCACGCTATCCTGGCCTGCCTGCGTAATATCGCCATGGATGACCATCTGTTCGTTCGCAGCTAGTTTCTTGCCATCCAAAGTTAGAGACGCATAGCAGCCCAGGTTTTCGAGATGGAGGATGTATTTACCCGTAGCCGGGACGGTCAGCGTGCCCTTCCACGTTGCTGCCGAGTTCGCGGGAAGTGCTTTGCCGTTCGAGTCAGTAAAACTAAGCTGGGCATCTATCTGCCGTACTTTTCCATCTGTCGACGTACGCTCCAATCCGGGCTTTCCCTGATAAGACAGGAATTCCGCGGGGATCGCGGTACCAGTCATATCATCGGCCACAGCATAAGTGATGTGAACATTTGGATCGTCAGAGGTATCTTTCTTGAGGGCATAGAGCGTTCCCACCTGGCGTGCTGGAATGCCGACAGCCTTCTCGTCGGCGATGCCGATGGCCATGGTTTGACCGGCCCCGGGACCGATCAGCGCCAAGGAGCTAAGGTCTTCTTTCGTCAACGGCAAAGCAGCGCTTTCATTTTTGAGGAGAACTGCGGCATCCTCGCCGGTCTTCTCGACAACTTGTGCGTCTCCGGCAGTGTCGAGCGGCGTGATGTTGTGTTTCGATCTCCCATCCAGCAAACCGAAACGGTCCATCTGGCACAGAATGCGACCTACCGCGCGGGTGATGGTCGCCTCGCTGACCAGACCGGATCGTACCGCTTGCAGCATGGTCTTCGCCGAGTCGCGTTCTGGCAGATCTGCGGCAAAATACGAAGGCAGGTCCTTTGCCTGGTTCGGCAGGATCGGACCCGGCATCTCCAGGTCGAGGCCCTGATTGATGAAGTTGGTGCCATGGTTCGCTCCCCAATCCGAGGTGACGAATCCTTGAAAGCCCAGCTGGTCGCGAAGGATGGTAATAAGAGTATCTGGATTTCCGCACGCATACAGTCCATTGATTTTGTTGTAGGAGCACATGATCGACGCCACACCCGCCGCCACCGCATCGGCAAATGGGGCCACATAGATTTCGTGCAGCGCCTGCTGGCCAATCACGACGTCCATGCCGCCGTCATAGCCTACGTAATGCTTGGCCTGCGACATGATCCCTTGGCTCTGAATGCCGCGAATCTCCGCCGCACCAATCTGACCGGTAAGCAACGGGTCTTCGCCGAACACGTTGTAAGCGCGGGCGAAGACAAAGTCGCGGTCCATATTGATGAAAGGTTGCAGCACAACATCAATGCCGTGGGCCCGCGCATCCCGTGCGATGACAATCCCATTCTCGTGCGCATCTTCGCGACTAAACGTCGCAGCCACTCCCATGGTGGCGGTCAAGGCAGTGGAGGGAACACGGGTCAGTACTCCTGGAGGGCCATCCGCCAGACGCAAGGATGGAATTCCGAGCCGCGGAACGCCTGCAAGATAGCCGGCTTGTCCCTGAAAGGTTGCCGGATCTTCATGCGAGCCGTGGATCATGCCGATCTTCTCTCTCAGCGTCATCTCGCTCAGCAATTTGTCGACGCGCGGATTTCCCGTCACAGCGGTCGCGACAGTTGCGCTGGCGCGGGTGATCTTACTCTTCGCCAAGGCAGGGTCGGTGCTCATCCATGCGAGAAGAACTATCGTTGCCAGAAGCTTGGTTTGCGTTGAAACTCGGCGAGCCTGGCCCGCTTTTCGTTGATTCACTTTCGGTCTCCTGTAAGCAGTGCCAATTCAAGTTGCGCGTTACACAAGGATTTTGAGGATGCGTTCGGCCTACTCCAAATCAAGAACGGTCATCGTATATATTTCCACTATTGGAACCATGAATTTTGCAGTTGGCCCGCCGGTCCAGTCGAGAGAGCGTTCCTCACCGGGTCGATCAGGGCTGAGCGCCCGGAGGCGCTTCACCTTATAAGGAGTAGGAACTCTTACTGCAACTTGAACGTCGTGAACGGAGGGATGATGCGCATGATCGTAATTCAGCACGTGAAGAATCAGCCGCTTTTCCGATTCCTGGTGCAATAATTCCATGGTCACGTAAGGAGAAAGAGATTCCTCGGTTGAAAGAGTTGCCGAGTTTCCGGCTGCCCACATCACTGCATCGCGAAGGGCCTGGTGATTGACTGCGGAACTCCAGTATTCGCTTGTCATTGCTTCTCCAGGCGGCTTTGGAGTGGCGGGTATGATCTCCGGAACATACACAACCCTGCCATTCCCAAATGCTTTTTGGATAGGGCCGCCAGACACAATGGTTTCGGGCGCATCCGGACCATTCCATCGGGGCGCAGAAATCCCAAAGCAATCCGCCAGGCCAAAGTTCTTACGCCTCCGCCTCCACTCTGTATATAAGGATGTGTGTTCGGTGGCGACCAGTCCTCCGCCTTGTGTAACAAATTTCCGGATTCGCTCAACCTGGCGATCGCTCAGGCACTCCTGGTCTGCCAGGAAAAGTACCTTATATTTCGACAGATCTTCCAACTGCTCATCGAAAATGATGTCAAATAACAATCTGCTTTGGATCGCCATTTGACTGGCGAGCATAAAGCTGACCGCTGGACGCTCGTTGTTGAAGCCCATGGTGGAATAGGAATAAAGGATGGCTACGTCAGAGACAGACTGGACATCGCGATAGAACTGGAAATTGTCGTGAAAGAAGCGAACATACTGGCGCTCTATAGAGGGAAGTTGCGGGGCATCTTGAAATCCGCCCACCATGCCGAAGCACTGGCGGTTGTAAGCCATGGATTCCGCCATCTGCAAGGGGCCGCCGCCGTCTTTTTCATATCCCCACGCGCCTGTCGAGCCATAGGTGTAGCAGAAAACACGCTTATTCAGCAGCGAGGCCATCTTGAAGGTACGAATTTTCGACACCAGAATTCCTTCCAGTGTGACCGCCGCCGCGTTTCCTTCTTCCGTCCAAACGATGTCGACATCGCCTAACAATTGCGGATAGTCGACTCCTTGTTCCCAAATCGTATTGCGGCCGGCCATTCCAGAGGAAGGATTGTTGTCCACGGCGACGTTTGGATTGATGGAATGAATAAAGGAAGACATTTCCGCGTAGTAGCTGCTTAGTTGATGGCAGCGAAAATCGGTCCACTCCTGGAAAAGCGGATCATCGATGGTCGCGAATGTTTCCGCGGTTTTTGGCGGGACAACATACTTTACGTCGGAAAAACCGAAACGCTGCTTCAATTCCGAAGATTTATATTTTGCCGCAAGATACTGACGAAAATCCTGGATGGCCATCGGATGTTGGAAGATGGGTGGGTGGCCTTGATTGGATGTGTTGTCGAAGTGGATCAAGTCAGCATGAAGCGTCTCAATTCCAAGCCGGACGACCTCTTTTATATAGTCCCGATATCCGGGATGCATAAAGTACACACGTTTGCGAAATGTCTGGTCGTCGTAATAGACGGGTCTTCCGAGAAAGTCCGGAACGAACCAGGCTTCCGCCTCCGGCTTTTCCAGCAGAAATGTTTCATACGCGATCGTGCTGCCGACATACAGTCCAACACGAATGCCATGTTGCTTCAGTAGTTTGGATAGTGCCCTGGCGTCTGCAATGTGCTCGCGTTCCGCTTGCAGACCGAAACCCTTAAAGAAATGAATAATGGCCAGCGTGACGCCGATATCTTTCAGGTCCTTGACGGTTTGTTCAGTACCTTGCTGCCGGTACATCTCTTCAAACCAGACTGGCCCTCCGCCTTCGCGGCGTTGAAACAATGGAAACTCGTCCCAACAGCCGGCCATCACAAGCGGTTCCGTGGTAAGCCACGCGGGTGTCGGCCTTGAATTAGCTAGGCCTTGATAGGAAGACCCGTTGTCTACGAAAGGAAAGCCCCTTTCGCGTCCGGTGGAGTAGATACCAGCAGCCAGACTCGTGCCCAGAAACTCCCGACGATTCATTGCGTTCATATTTCATCATCCTAATCGTGTAGCAGTGCGCCTGCAGATTGTCGTAGAAATATTGGCAAATACGGCGGGTACTGCTTCGAATGCAGATTTCGTAAGCGAATCCAATCTCTTCAACTACTCTGAAGCCAATCCAGATTGATCTCCCGATTTTGTTCCAACGTGTCGACGATTTTTAACTTTCTCAGAGCGAGGGAGGTGTCCGGTACACGTTGCGCATAGTATTGACGCACGCCCTGCTCGGTAAGAGTTG
>JBKQVW010000081.1:0-41127 GCA_052142955.1 Acidobacteriaceae bacterium
CTCTAAACCACTGATTTGATTGGTTGCGGGGGCTGGATTTGAACCAGCGACCTTTGGGTTATGAGCCCAACGAGCTACCGGGCTGCTCCACCCCGCAGTTCTATGATAACGAGTGGGACGGGCGTGGTCAAACGGCTGCCGTTTACCGGCCAGATGATTGGTGGGTAGGCCGGGATGGGCATTTTTTCGTCCGTACGGATCACGCGGATCGGGCTTGACGTGTCATTGCGGCCGGAGCGGCTCATATGGCTGGGCAAGCATCAACGTGGCGAGGACCTGTCTTTCGTAGTCGGAATAGCGGTGCCTGAATTCCCAGGAATTCAAAATCTCGCCGCGTTGGTCGGGAGGGAATTCACTCAAATCCCGGACCGCCCGATGGATCATTCGCTGCCTGTCAAAGGGCATCTGATGCACCTCCAGAATTCCGATGCGAACCTGTTGGCGCTGCTCCGGCGACAACCTTTCCCAGGTTTCCAAGCGTTGCAACATTCGTTCCCGCCGCACCGGTGGCATTGCGTCCAGCTGTTGCAAGCGACCCAACAGGCGTTGTTGCCGGGCTGGAGGAAGCCGATTGAAGCCCGGCTCAGTCCGCAGCGCACGCTCCTGGTCTGCGAACGACATATTTTGATGCTGGCGCAGCCATTGGCCCAAATGCTCCCGGTCACGTTGCGGAGGAACAGGGCGGACCAGCGCGCCGCCATAGCCGCCGTTGCCCAATGTCCCATGACCCGCCTGGTACCACGAGGCCGCTCGCCATCCGGCTCGCTTGGGACACGGACGATAGGTACATGAACCAGCCCACCCGATACCGCCGCAGGCTAGCAGTGCCATCCAAACCGCCAGCAGGAAGAAGGAACCCCGCAGAGAATGGCGAAAATCGTTCGCAGCGCCGCCCCTGCGCCACCGGAAGGGCCATGCAGCAAGAACACGGCGATTTTTCCCAAGACAGGTCATTTTCCCATTTACAGCACCGGGCTTGTACACACCCATGCCTGTTCTCATTCTCTATTGCATAATGCCCGCATCCACCCATCCGCTGGAGCCCGACCTGGCGATGTTTGAAACCGCTGCTAGTTGGAGGAACTTGCCGCACCCGTGTTCGGACCGCTATCTGCGCTCGCCTCGTCGAACGCTGCCAATTGCTGCAACGTCTGCGCGTTGGAATCGAGAAGTTCCAGGTCATTTACGGTGGCAGAGACCACTTGTTGCTGTTGAGGAGCGGCTGTATGGTTCAAACTGACGACACCGAGATAGGATCCGCCGCTGACTACAATCAGCAGGGCAAAAGCTGCCGCCGCCACCGGGCGCAGGTTCAGATTGTTCCCGAACAGTAGCCGCAACCGCAGTCGCTCCAACCATCCAGGTGCTTCAGATTCTCTGGCTTCGCGAAGACGAACCGCCAGCCGGGTATCGAAATATGGGCCAGGCTCGGGCGCTTTCCACCCATCCAGCAGTTGCATTGTCGCCTGCAATTCCTTCAATTCGTTCGCACAACGCGAACATTCCTTCACATGTTGCAGCGCCTCGGCAGGCACACGAGTCGGATCGAAAAGCATATCTGGGTAATGTACTTGGAGCTTTTCACACCTCATGGCAGCTCTCTCCTTTCGTCGATTCTAAGCAAATTCTTTCAGCTTCTCTCGTAACGTCTGATAGGCACGAAACAGCAGAGATTTTGTCGCCGACTCGCTTAACTTGAGCACGGCGCCAATCTGCTTGTAGTCCATGTCCTGATACTTATGCATCACCACGGCCATCCGTTGCCGCTCCGGCAACGCCATCACATGTTCCCGAATGCGCCGCATTCGTTCATCCTGCAGCATATCTTGCTCGGCCAGCGGGCGAAGATCGGCCACATCCGGTTTGGTACCCGTATCTTCATCCGTTTGATCCAAAAAGATACTCGCCGAGGCTCGCTCGTACTTGGTGTCTCGAGCATGGTTGATGGCCATATTCGACGCAATCCGATAGAGCCAGGTAGAAAAGCGGGCCTCGGCGCGGTAGGTTGCCCGGGCGCGATAGACCCGCAGAAAAACTTCCTGCGCCAACTCCTCCGCCACAGCCTGGTTGTGGACCATTCTATACATGAAGCTAATAATCGGCCGCCGGTATTTGGCAATGAGAAACTCAAGGCTGGCCTCGTCTCCCGCACCAGCCCGCTGCATGATCTCCGCATCGGTCATCTGGGCCAGATTGCCGGCGAGTCCAACCGGCAGGCGAGAACCCGCCAGCCTGGCGCTTTGTTCGTCGAGCGGGATGCGTTCCAGCGCAATCGTTCCCATATCCTGTGAAACACCCTCAAGGGAAGAAAGTTGCGTTTCTTCCGCCCAAATTGCCTCTGTCGGGGGATTGAGCGGCGTATCAGCAGAATCCGCCAACCCCTCGTCACTCAGCAGGTTGACGGGAGCAGGCTCCCCAAGATCCTGGCTGTACCGCTCGGAATCGGCAGGGTTGGGTTCGTCCCGCTCAGCGCCGTGCGAAACCGTCTGGTCGCGGTTGGGACGGGCGGCGCCGGGCAGTTCGTTTTCCGCGGCGTAACTGGAAGCGCGATCCTCCCCGGGATCAACACCCAGATCGTCATCCTGTCGCGAAACCGATGGGTTCGATCGTCCGCGCACGTCGATTTCCCGTGGATTGTTCCGCCCCGGATTTCCGTCCATCGCAGCCATGTGGTTTGTTCGGATTCTAGCGTATACTGGGGCGAAGTGAGATGTCCCCATGGCATCTTTGTTCCATGCCACTTGACCCGGCGCGGACCACTCGCAGATCCCACTTGCCGGGTGTCCAGCCCCTGGCGGATCGGGGCGCTTAACTCAGCGGTAGAGTGCCACCTTCACACGGTGGAAGTCGCAGGTTCGAATCCTGCAGCGCCCACCAATAAGCATAAAAATGAATGGCTTGCGGTTCAACTGTTCAGGCGAACGCGGCTGGAAAAACCGGATTCCACCGCGAAAATCATGCGTTTCAAGTTCGTTACCCGAATGATGCCTAAATCAAGTACATTGGTTATGCGGATGCTGGTCCCAGCCGAGAGCGGCAGCACAGCAAATTTAACTCTATCGTTCTACTGAGGAGAGAAACCTGGCCCAGGTCAAGTGATCGGGCGTTCTTTCTCTTGCTCTTCCATCAGATTTGGTGTGGATGCATTCATGCTTCTATCGATCGTAATTCCGGTCTTGAATGAGGCGCAGACGATACCCCTGATGCTGGAGCGCCTGCAAGATACCCTTGTCGATATTTCGTGGGAAGTCATCTTTGTGGATGATGGCAGCACGGATGCAACGCCAGCCATCCTGGAACGGGCTGCGTTGAGCGATGAGCGTGTCAAGCTGCTTCGGTTCAGCCGAAACTTTGGCCATCAAGCAGCCGTCACGGCCGGGTTGGATTTCGCCAACGGAGATGCCGTCGTCGTAATGGATGCGGACCTTCAAGATCCGCCAGAATTATTGCCACGCATGCTGGATCTCTTTCAGCAGGGCTACGACATCGTATCGCCCCAGCGGACCTCCCGCGAAGCGGAGACCGCGTTCAAGCGCTGGACATCGAAGATATTCTACCGAGCCTTGTCCCGTATGGCGGACACGCAGCTCACTCCTGATGTTGGCGACTTTCGTCTATTCAGCCGAGGGGCCGTGCTGGCAATCCGCTCTCTCCGCGAGCAGCACCGATATATGCGCGGCATCGTCGCGTGGCTTGGCTTGAAAGAAGCCATCCTTCCATTTGAGCGGAAAGCACGGGCGGGCGGCAAGACCAACTATTCCCTGCTGAAAATGCTGCGGTTTGCATGGACG
Source organism: Acidobacteriaceae bacterium (assembly GCA_052142955.1). GTDB lineage: Bacteria > Acidobacteriota > Terriglobia > Terriglobales > Acidobacteriaceae > JAKAAZ01. The sequence continues at coordinate 3,792 of JBKQVW010000081.1, forward strand.
GGCGTCACTTCGTTCTCGGCATTCCCGCTGCGCATCAGCATCGCGGCAGGCTGTATTCTCAGTGCTGCCGGCTTCATCTATCTCTTGTGGGTTGTATATATGGCGATATGGACCAATACCCTGGTTTCCGGGTGGGCCTCAATCGTCGCCCTGCAATGCGGATTTTCCGGAGTGATTTTGTTGGCGCTTGGCGTGATTGGCGACTACATTGCCAGAAATTACGAAGAGGCGAAAAACCGTCCGCTATATGTTGTGACAGAAACGCGCAATGTTTCTCCTCCCCAAATGCCGCTGGCGCGCGCGGTCATCCTGAGCACTCTTGCGGCTCCAATTGGTCCCGTCGTGATCGACGATGCGGAACGCACTCGTTCGCAATACAATCGCCGCACCATTCTATAAGCCGCACATAGCAAGCGATCCAAAATCGCGTTGATGCGAACGTTGAGAGTCGACTCTGGTTATCTGCACCAGCAATATGCCTGCGATATCGAGATTACGGAATGGGAGTTGTAACGAACGGTTCCGGTGATCTACAGCAATGCATCCTATATCTTTCGCGTTCTCTGTATGCTAGGTCGTAACGACAGCCGCAAACTAAGGACTTCTACATGCAACTTCCGCCTTCGCTCGTCCAAATGCTGATGCATTTCAACCTGCGGCCCTACGATTCCGTAACCGGTGTGGTGCAGCCCATCACTGTTCGGTCAATCGCATGGTTTCTGTGGGCGCTGGTATGGGCGTGGTTTCTGCTGATGAGCTTTACCGGCTGGGGAAGACTGACCGGGAAACTTTTCCGTGCGCAGCGCTTACCCGCTTCAGTCGCCTGCTCCTTAGGAATCGCGGTCATTGTTTTTCTGGGCGGATGGCTGAATCTAGTCCACGCGATCTATCCAAGCGTTCTATTTGCTCTGACTGCAATTGGACTGCTGCTCTACCTTGCATTGCGCCGGGAGCGCCCTGAAGAATACAAATGGCTGCGACTTTGGAAGAGCGCCCCACGATGGTCGCAAGTTCTACTCGTACTCGCCTTGCTGATCCTAGTCCTGCGCATAGCAGCTACGGTCCGACTGGGGGAATTCTATGTAACCGATGACGGGTCCGGATATCTTGTGTTCCCCCAGAAAATGCTCGCGGCCCATCATTTTGCCGCTGACCCGTTCAGCGACCGTCGAGTCATTTCCAGCCTGGGCGGCTCTTATGTTCTTCAGGCATTTGTCATCGCTGCAACCTCGCTCTCCAACGTCGGAATGGCGGACCGAACGCTGGGTCTGATTCTCATCTTTTTTGCATTGGTAGACCTGGGAGTTGCGTTTGGACTTTCTCCGCCACAGATTGCAGCGATGGAGTTGCTCGCCTATGTGGTTCCCCAGGAGACATTCAATCTCACATTCACCATCCTTCCAGTCGCTCTGTTCCTGGCCATGATATGGATCGTCTTTGTCACTCCTGACCGAGAGGAACATCAGCGATGGCGCTCGGCGCTGTTAGCGGGAGCGATTGGCGGCGGCATTCTGTCACTGAAATCCACCTTCCTACCTTATGTGGGAACTGTAGCCCTAATTCCTTATGTTTTTCTCTTCTGGCACAAAAAGCATTTGCAGGCCTGGATGCTGCCCATTCTTGCTGGGTTTGGCTCGTTAGTTACGATTGCCGCATGGATGATCGCGATGAAACACACTAGCGGAACCTATTTATTCCCGATTTTAGGTCATGGCGTCGACTACTCGAGTTATGGACTTTTTCCCAGGATGCCGAGGTTTAGCAGTTCTCACGCGCTCGTAAAGACCTTCGTGCAGGGAGCTGCTTTGTTGGTGTTGGCGGCGATCCAATATTTCGCTGGCGTTCAGGACAGGAGAACTCGAATTAATTTTAGTATTTTGATCGCAGCTGCACTAGCAATCACCGCGTTCAATTACGAAAGCGGAGGGGACTTCATCTGGCGTTACAACTTTCCGCAGTTTTTTACGGCCATTCTTGTCTTTTTCGCAGCGCAGGCGGCAGTTTTGAAAATGCCGTCTTTACTGCCGAGAAACAAAATGGTCTATGGTCTTGCCGTACTCTGCCTGGTAAGTTGCATCTTTTATTACGACTTAGAAGGAGGAGCGTTCAAGCCATTCCGTCAGATGCGAATGGAAATGCAACAATATCCGCACAACCTGCATGCCAGCTTGAGCGGGAGACACCTCGTCAGCCCTGGCATAGCGGCCGAATATCGTACAGTGGAAGCAGCGCTGCCTGCCGGTGCCACCGCGTTAGATATCTCCATTGATTCTTTCCTGTTTACCGACAGAGATCACAAGAGAATTCTTCTGGATGACTGGCCGGGTGCTGCCGGTCCCGCCCCTGGCTGGCCGCTTACGCAGGGCCCAGAAGCTGTTGCGAAATATCTACTTCGTAACTCCGTTCGCTATGTGATCTATGACTATCAATACGCCGACTGGAGCAGCATGAACTCCTGTCAATTTTTCCCGAGTGTGGCTCATCTTTCGGTGGCAGACGAAAAGCTGGAGATCCTTGGCCTTGTGACACTTCATCAATTCAATCAGCTTCGAGCTTTGCACAAGTCCATTTATGATGATGGCAAACTCGCGGTCATCGACCTAGAGTCCCCGGCATCGACTGAGGCTGCGGTGGAACCAAACTGGACTATTCATACCAGTGTGGCGCAGATGTGCGGGGTGATTGCTCCAAAGTATATTGCAGCCCACCCTTCGGACGTACTGCCAAATGGCCAGCCCTTGAGCCAGTGAGAGAGCGGCTAGAAAAATATGGGACATTGCTTGGCATTCACGGACCTGAATTCGCAAAGGGTGATGTGCAATCGGAGTACCACCCGTGCGACTCGCAAGCCCATGTGCGCGAGGGCTCGCTTCGGTCCAATCCTTTGACAATTTGGAGCAATTGTTGCGATGGGATCTCTCCTGTGAATAGCAATAGATCCGCATGGGGAAGTATCTTTTCGCGGGCACTCGCGGAGTGCAGTAGAAGTTGATAGGCATCTCCAGGAGAGTTCTGTACGTTCGTGGTCAATTGCTCATCCAATTGATGCACGCCTGAACCAAGCGGAAGAAAGTGCTCGTCTAGCCATCCGCCATTTAGCAACGTTGAGTGGGCTCTTCGAAAATACCTCGCTCCCACCCAGTAATAAGGGATATAGTCCAGGGTCGTCGTGACAGGCGCATCCGGCAAGCTGAGAGTAAGTCCAGAAAGACCTCCCTTGTTCACTGGAGCGGTTTCTATTTCGGAAATCCGGGCCGCTACAGGCAGAATCATGTAGTTTGCTAACCCAAGAACTGCAATCGAATATAGAAGGATGCAAGTTGCGAGGATGTTTTCTTTCCGGCGAGTGAGCTGCGGATAAGCGCTGGCTGCCGCCAGTACTCCTATCCATACGAAGATGACTAAACGCTGCGAAAAATAGTTTGCTCCATTGATCACTGGCGGAAGAATCGGAATGACACCGATCAGGATGATCGAGCAGGCAAGGATCGCATTGGCTGGGCTGTAAGTCCAATTCCTCCATTGCTTGGTCACGGCGATGAAAGCAAGAACTAGCCCAAGAACCAAAATTGTATATAGGGAGAGACGATAGGCAATTACGACGGGATGCGATCCAGAAAACATCGCAAGCGTACTCAACTTGACGAGTTTGATGAGCTCGGCCTTGCGATCGTACGTCTGCTGCACATTGGCAACCACCTTCTGTTTGTCAATGAATAGGAACATATATCCAATGGTCGCCCATGATAAGAACATGTACAGCAGATCCGGACGAAAGCGGTTGAAACAATTCTTGAAACCATTGGCGCTAAATCCGGACGAACGCAAGTCCGGAGCGGAGCGACAAAATACATCCGCACCCATGAGGACATAAATGAGGATCAAGGGGACAGGATGGGTCAGCACCATCGCAATTACGATGATGAGAAACGCCAGCCACAATCGATGGTCGCGTTGCTGAACTGCGCGGTACCAAAAACCCAAGGCCCACAGAGCCATGCCGACCGCCAGACAATAGTTATAGAAACCCATGCCCAATGGCCAGTTGAGCAAGAGGGGAAGCATAAAGAGCGACATTAGGTCGCCGCTAGGACCTAGACATCGCGCGAGATAGCGAAAGCCAAACGCTGTGGTAATGAAAATAAGACACACCAGTAGCTTGTCGGCCATGACATAGCCAAAGAAGTGTGCAACCGCGATCAGAAAATAATAATGCAGCGCGTACGGCGGCAGAATGTGGCGAATGAAGTAATAACTGGCGAAGGCTTTCGACCCAGACAGCAAACTACCCATGACAAAAGCGTAGTAGAGATGGAGAGAACCATCGAGCGAAGGGAAAAGAGGGAGGGTAAAGATCCAGGCGCAGTAGGACGACAGCAACAGCAAAAAAACAACTCGAAATCGCGATGGTTGTTCTTTTGTGCGACCAGAAATCATGCGCGGATCCCGCCTTCTTGCCGATCCTCTGTTGCGATCGACCCTACCTTACAGGTAAACGACGAGGCCCCGGAATCGGGGCCTATCGCAGGTGCAATATCGGTGACCTATTGTGACATCGGGTTCTTGTTTCGCCTGAGTTTATTCGCCGAAATTGACGGACTCCAGCCCGAGGAATTGCGCGGACTGACCCAGCTCTTCTTCAATGCGGAGCAGTTGATTGTATTTCGCGATCCGATCTGTGCGGGAAGCCGAGCCGGTCTTGATTTGTCCGGCGCCGGTAGCCACCGCAAAGTCTGCGATAAAGGTATCTTCGGTCTCGCCGCTGCGGTGCGAGATGACCGAAGTGTAGCCGTAGCGACGCGCCAGATCGACGGCCTCGAATGTTTCGCTGACGGTGCCAATCTGGTTCACCTTGATCAAAATGGAGTTGGCCACGCCTTCTTCAATGCCGCGTTGCAAAATCTCTGTGTTGGTCACAAAGATATCATCGCCGACAAGCTGGACACGATCGCCCAATTCCTTGGTCAAATAGGCCCAGCCTTCCCAATCATTTTCCGCCAACCCATCTTCCAGGGAAACGATCGGGTATTGCCGAATCCAACCTTCCCAGAAGCGCGTCATCTGCTCGCTGGAGTGTTCGCTCTTATCGGACTTCTTAAACACGTATTTATTCTTGTCTGCATCGAAGAACTCACTGGCGGCCGGATCGATCGCCAGAAACACATCTTCGCCCGGCTTGTAGCCTGCCTGTGTGATGGCTTCAAGGATCACTTCCACAGCTTCCGTGTTTGACTTTAGTGAGGGAGCAAATCCACCTTCATCCCCGACGGCAGTGTTGTAGCCCTTCTTCTTCAGCACGCCTTTTAGTGTGTGGAAGACTTCAACGCCCCAGCGCAGCGCCTCAGAAAAGCTTTCCGCGCCGGCTGGCATAATCATGAATTCCTGGAAGTCGACATTGTTGTCGGCATGTGCGCCGCCGTTCAGGATGTTCATCATCGGAGTTGGCAGCAAACATGCATTCACACCGCCCAGATAGCGATAGAGCGGCATATGCAGTTCATTCGCCACCGCACGGGCAGAAGCCATCGACACGGCCAGGATTGCATTGGCTCCCAGGCGGGCTTTGTTGGGCGTTCCGTCCAGAGCAATCATCGTTTGGTCGATCAAGCGCTGGTTGCTGGCGTCCATCCCCGCCAATTCCGGGGCGATTACGCTCTCGACATTTTCAACGGCCTGCAAGACGCCCTTGCCCTGGTAGTGCTCCTGGTCTCCATCGCGCAGTTCGACAGCCTCGTGTTCGCCGGTGGAAGCGCCGCTGGGCACGATTGCCCGGCCCATCGCTCCGCTTTCTAAAACAACGTCCGCTTCTACAGTTGGATTTCCGCGCGAGTCGAGAACTTCGCGGGCACGTATCGAGGTAATTTCGGTCATATCACTCCTCAAAATCTTGTGGTCCAGCCGGTCATTGAGATGAGGGCGGCGGTCCACGGGAATTGCATTTCCCTCGGTGGTCCGGATCGATTGGACGAACTCTGGCATGCTTTCGACAATTTCAGCTGTGTATCCAAGTTAGGAAATATGAGCAAGGGGCCACCCTGGAAACTTCACCATGGATGCGCCGACGAATGTCATGGATTGAATCTTTGAATCACCTCCAGTGTAACAAAGCTGGCTGCTGCCTTTTCCTGGCTCTGCGTCCGATTTATCATTGAACGCAGGGCCGAATCTACCCCTGCTCGATCAGACCTGAGATCGGCGGTTCCGTGAGAGGCGGCCATCTCCCCGAAGCGTGGCCGCCGACCCGCCAAACTCGATAACTACGAAGGTACCGGTTCGACCCACCGACTGCGCAGCCTGTAAATGCTCCATTACACTGGAGATGCGGCGAAATTGCTTTCGCCACAATGAATCGCTGACGCACTCCGCAACAAAGGGCCATTGAATTGCGTCCAAGTGAGTGGGTCATCGGCATCATCGCTCCGCGGGATGTCGAGGTTACAAGCGAAGAGATTGCGATGCGAAGTTCGTGGAGATTCGGAGAAGTTGAACACACAATGAGGTTGGATATGAAAATTCTGGCTGCTACAAGTCTCGCCGCCGTGATGGTCGCGGCAACAGCATTTGGACAAAGTTCAAAACCAAGCCCGTACCAGGGCGTATCCCATCCGCCAGACGATGCCATTGTGACCAACGATCTGGCTCCCACCCCTCCGGCTTCGACTGATTTGCCGGACACAATCTCCGGTGCGGTGAGCCAGCCGGCCGCGCACATGGAAGCACCTCCAACCTCTCCGCAGGACCACGACTACATGCAGCATCCAGGACTTGTCAGCAGACCTGCAGATACTCTGGACTCCGATGTTGTGACCAGCGTTCCGTCGCCTGGTCAGCCCAACAATTCAGACATCGTGGTAAGCGTTCCGTCCGGTCCCAATCAATTGCCCGAAGGAACCACCCTGACAGTCTCGTTGAATCAGCAGTTGTCTACGGCCACAACACAGCCGGGCACTATTTTCCGCGCTCGCCTGTTGGTGCCCGTGATGAAGAACAACCGCATCGTCATTCCGGTCGGTTCCATAGTAACTGGGCGGGTAACATCCGTGAGTGAAGGCCGGCGGATCACCGGCGGCGCTTCCATTCGGCTGCGGCCCGATGAAGTGGATTTACCCGATGGAACACGGTATTTCCTGCATGCGGAGGTCTACGATCTGGGCAATCCCAGCCGAGTCAAGCCGGATTCCGAAGGCAACGTTATCAATGTCGCCCATGGCAAGCGGGCAGTTGCCGAAGCGGGGCTATTTGGCGGCGGAGCAGCGGCGGCCGGCTTTATGATCGCCGGCGGCCCAGCTGCACTGGTGGTCGGAGGGGCAGCAGCGGGCTATGTTGGGGCACACTGGCTGCTGGAAAGCAAGCAGGCAGTGCTTCCCAAAGACTCCGAAGTCGTCTTCGGTTTGACACAGCCAATGTCGCTGGTATCTTTCCGCGAATAACAAAGACTTTTTCGCTAGTGCGAACGCTCCGTAATTATCAAATCCAAAGGCTCGGCGGGATTATTTATCGCCGAGCCTTTCTGTATTTTTCAGCGGCTCGTGTCTGCAATGCGAGTGGCGCTCGTTTGGCGAAATCAATTCGCACGGAATGTTCGCTCGCGCTCACTCCGTGACGCGCGCAGAGTTATTTGGTGGGTTCAACGGCAAGACGAACGCCCGGCGTTGAGCGATACAGCCGTGCGCACGGCTGACCGGTGCTGCAAATTACGAAAAGAAGTTCCAGGTTCTGGGGATGTTTTTGGACCGCTTCCGCCACGGGATCGCCGTCAATAGCGACAATATAATCTGCCGCAGCGGCCGGATCTCTGAGCGCCTGCCGCCAAAGATCATAATCGCCTTCATTGATTGTGCGACGCAGTGAAAATCCGATTTGTTGCAAGGCGCCAACGTGCGCTGAGGTGTACATCAATAATGTCGCTTGCGGAGGAAGCACGATCAACTTGTTTGCCAATGCCTGCTCAAACGGAATACGCGTTGCAGCATTGGCCTTCGCCTCCTGCAACACCAGCGGAGTGGCGTGCAGCAGAAAAGCATTGCCGGCAACGATGAGCGCCAGTGCGAATCCAAGGATCGGCCGGGTCCACTGGGGCCTTTTTTTGATGGCTGCCAACACCGCGAACGCTGGGAACAGTGCGAATGCCGGCAGCAATTCCATGCCATAGCGCGTGTTGTAGTAGGAGTGCGGAAACCATACCGGAAAAAAGATTGGGATCGAGCCATAGGCAACTGAATAGGTATAGAAGGGGATAGGCATCCAGAACAAAATTGCAGCCGATACCGCGCGACTGCGATAGCGACCCAGCGCGTAAGCGGTGCCCACGGCAGCCATAAGCAACAGCCATCGCCCGCAGCGCAAAGGCGCCGCTCCCATCTTGGCCGATTTGACGTAGTAGAGAAACGCCCACGATAGATGGTGCCAGCCCGGATACGGCAAGGAGCCTGGCTTAGTGGTTCGCCGCGCAATTGCCTGGGCGGAATAGGGACCGCGCAGAAAATCCAATGGGTCCCCGTACATGTGCCAGTTGTAGCCCAGCCAGGTCAATGGAGCAGCGAGCAGGAACAGCGTGCATATGGTGAAAACTGTCGCATTGGCCGACTCTTTCCACCATTCCCGCCGCAGCGTCCAATACGCCACCAAAATCCAGGCGAGCGTGCCCAGAATCCAGCCATCGTATCGAGTGAAAACGGCTGCGATCAGCACCAGCGTCAGTTTCACGAGGCGGCTGCGAGCGGCTGACGCATCGGCATTTCGCACCGCCGACTCAAAGGCGGTGAGATGTACAACGCTCCAAATCATCAGCGCCAGATATAGCGGCTCCGTCATGGCCGTCACCGACATATACAGCAAGCCAGGATTGAGAGCGAGAGCAGCAAAGACCAGGAGAGCCAGCAGGGGTCGCATCCAGCGTCGCGCCAGCACATAGATGCCGGCGCAGGCCATGACGTAGCTGATCATGGAAGGAATGGCGCCCGCTAAACCGTTCTGCCACCAGTCGGTCCGCTGTACAAACGGCAACAGCAAAAAATGCGGCAACGGCAGCCAGACCGAACCCAGTTGGCTGAAGCCGGGATTGAGCGAATCGAAAATGCGCCGGGCAATATGGAGATGCGCAACAGCATCTCCATAGAGCAACAGATACCTGTGTCTGGCACAAAAGACGAGAGAAGCCGTCGTCAGCAGAATCGCCACCGTCGACACCAGCTTGGTTTCTTCCCGGAGTGTGGAGATGCCAACCGGTCGGCTGGAGCCGGAACTCAGTTTCTTATTCGGCATCGAGGTGCGAAAGCTCCTGAAAGCTCGCAAAGCGCTGGTCGATTTCCTCGCGGGTGAGCGCCCGCACCCGCTCCGTGCCAAAGCGTTCCACGGCAAAGGAACCCATCACGCCGCCATAAAACATGGCGCGCTTGAATTGAGCCGGAGTAAATTCCGGCTGCGATGCGAGGTACCCGAAAAATCCGCCTGCAAACGAATCGCCTGCGCCGGTGGGATCGACCACTTCCGCCAATGGCAGTGCAGGCGCGCGAAAGAACCGGTTATGCACGCCGCCAGGAAACGAATGCTCGCCGAAAAACGCTGTTGCGCCGTATTCGCCGTGTTTCACGATCAACGTTTTCGGACCGAGATCCATAATGCGTTCGGCGGCCCGCACCAGGTTGGCTTCTTCCCCCAGCAGCTTGGCTTCGCCGTCGTTGATCAGCAAAACATCCAGGCCGCGCATCACCTCTGTCAGGTTCTTCTTGTGCCCTGTAATCCAGTAATTCATCGTATCGCCGCAAACCAGGCGAACCCGCGGCATCTGTTGCCGAACTTGTTGTTGCAGGGCAGGATCGATATTCGCAAGAAAAAGGAATTCGCTGTCGCGATACGATGCAGGAATCTTCGGCTGGAAGCGCTCGAAAACGTTCAGGTCCGTACGCAGGGTGTGCGCCTCATTCAGGTTTTCGCGATATTCTCCGGTCCAATGAAAACTATTTCCAGCAGAATGCTCAATCCCTTCCGTGTCGATTCCACGTGCACGAAAAACAGCTTCATGCTCGTCGGTAAAATCTTCTCCAACGACTCCAATGACGCGGACCTTCGTGAAAAAGCTGGCGGCAAGGGCAAAGTGGGTGGCAGCCCCGCCCAGGCAACGATCTACTGTGCCGTGGGGTGTTTGGATACTATCGAATGCGACCGAACCGACAACAAGAATAGACATCGACGCGAACACCTTCCGAAACAAAATTTGTATGATTCAGTTCCATGATGGAGCTTGGCTAGTCACGGAAATACTTTTCCAGCAGCAGGTGAAGCGTGTGTTTTGTTTTTTGTGACACCGCCGACGGCTGAGTGAGAATGGCATTCTTGAGGGCGGACTGGCAACGGCAATTGCGCCTGGCCGGTAGCGCGGCGACGGCCGCATCCAATACTTTTAGCGCGGCTGCGCTATTTTGGTTCAACACCTGCACAATCTGTTCAGTAGTGACAGAATCGTGTTCTGGATGCCAGCAGTCGTAGTCGGTCACCATGGCCAGGGTGGCGTAGCAAATCTCCGCCTCGCGCGCCAGCTTGGCCTCCTGCAGGTTTGTCATCCCCACCAAGTCCGCTCCCCAGGAACGATACAGGTTGGACTCGGCACGAGTAGAAAACTGCGGTCCCTCCATACAAACGTAGGTGCCGCCGCGGGTGGCTTCGACGCCGCTGCTTGCGCACGCAGCCATCATGGCATCACCAATCTCCGGACAAACAGGATCGCCCATCGATACATGGGCAACGATGTCCGGTCCGAAGAACGTGCTGCGGCGCGCATAGGTGCGATCGATGAACTGATCCGGCACCACGAACCTTCCCGGCTTGTGTTCCTCTTTCAGCGATCCAACCGCCGAAATGGAAAGAATCGCGTTTACGCCAGCCTGTTTCATCGCGTAAATGTTGGCGCGATAGTTGATATCGGAAGGCAGCAGATGATGACCGCGTCCGTGACGCGCCAGAAACACTACCTTGCGCCCGTGTAACTCTCCAAAGGTCAACCAATCGGAGGGCTCACCAAAAGGGGTGCTGATTTGTTCCTGGCGTACATTCGTCAGCCCAGGCATGTGATAAAGCCCGCTGCCGCCGAGGATTCCAATCTCTGCGCGAAACATCTTCAGATGTACTCCTTCACCGGTCATGATCGAGGCACCTCGAAACCTGCCCCGCCGAACAAGGCTGCAAAGTGGTTAGTATATCGTGCAGACGTCCAGGATTCGGAGCAGACATGGCGAATAGCCAACGTCGCAGGTTTGCGGTCAAGTCTGTCCGAGGGACCTGATTTTGGACGACCACGCTGGTGGCACTGTCTACGATGCTGCCCATCATGACGAATTCGAGCTTGCGTGCCAGCTCCAGCGGGAAGCTTTCGCTGATAAAGACCGTTTTGCCGGAAACCACCACCAGGACCGGCCCTTCCGATGTGTTCCAGATTCGAGTGACGATGGATGCATCTCCGGTACCCGAGCTGTCCGCCGGAGCGACCACCGCGTGATCGTACTTCCGCGGAATCTCCTCTGCGTACATGTTCGCGAATGCGAGTGCGGCCTGCGGAGTTGACCAACGCGACAAATAGAGCAAGGCCAGTGAGTCTGGCGAATCTTGCGTAGCCTGAGTCTTCGCCGCCTTTTGCTGCGCAGCGTAGTAAATTCCGCCGCGCCACGCTGGAGCCAGTGCTTCCGCCATTTGCGGACCGCCGAAAAGTTCCGCCATCACCTGCACATCAAATTCACCCATCACGCCGATATCGTAGGGGCGATATAGCGGGTCGATCAGAGAATGGATGTCTGGCATCCGCAGCAGCGGCACCGGGCCGTGGTTGAGATACACCGAGGGAGTCATGATTTCGTAAGTTGAAGATGGCGGGTGATCAAGCATTCCAGCGAATGCCGCTTCCCTGCCCTTGGCAGTCCACACAGCACGAACAAAATCCAGGCCTTCCACATACGGAAATATCAACGATCGCTGCAGCACCAGAGGAGCATTGGCTAGGGTCGGCGAATCGCCGGTATCGCTCATCGCCTGATTCATTTTGTCGGCAAGCTGCGGCGCAGTGAGGAGATTCTTTCCGCTGGGTGCCAGGATGTAATCGACAAAGACCGCCATCGCCTGCCCCTCGACCACTGCGTCGCGAACCGTATCTTCTTCGTCGGTGGCGATGTGTTCATTGTCCTGTTTCACATTTTGTGCGATCGGCAGGTCAGTTTGCCGGTCCCATTTTTCCAGATGAATGTGCTGGTCCTGCAAGGCGTGGGTCAGTTCATGCGCCAGCACAGGTTTCTGTTCGTCCGGCGGAATCCAGTCCAGCAAATTCACGGTCTTGGTCTTGTCATCGTAATACCCGGCGATCTGCTCGCGGAGCAGCTGGATAAGAAACGGCTTCAACTGAAAATCGCGGTCGAGCAGCCCGAATTTTTTCAGTACCAGTTCACTGCGTTGCAGCCGCCTGGCATCGCGATCGTTGTGCAATTGCTTCACCAGGTAGTGCTCTACTTCATCGCGGGTCACCAGGCGACGTTTCACTGGCTGCAAAATGGGCAGGCCAGTCTCTTTACTGTCAAACTGCAAAATCGCATCGACGGATTGAAACAATTGCCTGGCTTGGTCTGGCGTAATATGCGTGGGCGCGGGTGGATTCGCGGGCGCGGGCGCGGCGCTTGGACTCGATGGTGCGGGCGGCGTTGGAGACGGCGGAGTCGATTGATCTGTCTTGGGCGGAGGCGGCGGTGTGGCTGACTGAGCCACCGTTCCCTGGGCCCGCATTCCAACTGGAGGAAACAAGAATAGCAGGCAGATGAGCACCACTGACCTGCGAATTGCCGGAGATCCCGTATCGCGCAGCCAAAGGCCACGGATCTGCTGCTGGGCCGGACCGTGATCCGGCGAACATTTTTGAACCTTCATCAAACCTCGTCGGAGGGAGGGTTGGTTGTGCATCCCCGCTATAATTTGGAGTGTACCTTTGTGAGACGCTGCAGACTGGCCGCTATGAGCAATTCCGCCCCTAATCGATTCGAAACAGCTTCCACCAGATCAATGGTTCAAGGATCGGCTGGGGAAGGGTCGACGGCAAATGCCGAAGATGTGGGTCTGTCTGACCTTGCTCGCGCAACTCCGCTGGCGCAGGCGTTGCGAACATCGACTTGCCTGCCGCTTCGGCAATATCGCGGCGCGGAAACCATCGACTTATTTTCGAACACGCCGGACGAACTGGCCGCGCTCCTCACCTCTGCCGGCGTCTACGACCTAGGGTGGCGAAGTTTTCTCCGTTGTACGGGCGAAGACCGCGTGCGCTGGCTGAATGGCATGGTCACAAATTTCGTCGGCGCATTGGAAGAGAATACCGGCTGCTACGCCTTCGTGTTAAATGCGCAGGGCCGCATTCAGGGTGACCTCGATATCTATCGGCGTGCGGATTCCCTCTGGCTCGAAACCGACATTGCCCAAGTTAAAACGCTTACCGCTTTTCTCGATCACTACATCATCATGGACGACGTGACCCTCGAACCAGAGCAGGCGTGGACCGCGGTTGGGATCGCCGGGCCGCTGGCCGCGGAAAATATGGCTGCAACAGGGCTGCCTGTTCCCACATCGCCGCTGCAGATCGCCGAAACAATCTGGCAAGGGCGACGGGTCGTCGTGGTTGCGGCCTACAGTCCTCTGGTTCCGCGCTACGGAATTTGGATCGAGCAGGGATATGTGCTCGACGTATGGAATGCGCTGGCCGGAACAGGTGCGCTACCTTGCGGCGCGGGTTCGACCGAACAATTGCGCGTCCTTGAGGGAACCCCGGCGTACTCCGTTGACATCACCCACAAGGATCTGCCACAGGAAACCGGCCAGATGCGCGCACTGCATTTCACCAAGGGCTGCTATCTAGGGCAGGAGATTGTCGAACGCATTCATTCCCGTGGGAACGTGCATCGAACTTTCAGCGGCTTCATTCTCGCGGATGCAAGACCGTCCGCGGGAACGCTGCTGCTGGCCGATGGCAAACCGGTGGGCGAGATCACCAGTGTCGCGCGCGTCTTGGTGCCGGATATTGGCGAGCGAATCGTTGCGCTGGGCAACATCCGTCGCGAGGCGCTGGAACGCAGAGCCGAATTGCTGGCCGGGGAAACGAATGTAATCCCATCGCCGCTTCCACTTGACTTCACTGCCAACGCAGTCCAGCCTTAAGGAACGGTAGCGGCGGAATCCGCGAATTTTTCGAAGGAAATGAGCTGTCTTATGTCAGAAAAAGAACCGCAGATTACATTTACCGATCGCCGCAAGATTTCCTCCGATGGAGAAATTCGTCCGGGTGTCGCACAGCGCGAGGCCGAAGAGCAAAAATCAAGGCAAGCTGAAACAGCGCAACCGGCAGCCGGTGCGGAGAAGCCGGCAGAATCCGGGGTGGCTGAACGGCCCGCCACGCAGAGCCAAAACAGCGAAAACGTACCCGACGAACCATTGCCAGAAGGACCGACGGCACGAGAAAGCGCCGAATCCAATGCCGCCTATCAGGAGACCACGCAGCAACTCGATGATCTGCTGCGCGCGAAGGCACCGGATTCCGCTCATCTGGGGCCGGTTGTTTTCGATCATCTGGTGCAGTCCATGTATATGACGGCCATGATGAGTATGGGCGCAGGCACGCAGCCTGGAGAGAAGCCGCGGATGGACTTGATGGGCGCGCGTCAGACCATCGATCTGCTGGGCGTGCTGGCGGAAAAGACCAAGGGAAACTTGACCGCGAACGAACAGCGTCTGCTGGAGAGCGCCTTGTTTGAGCTGCGCATGATGTTTCTGGAGATCACGAATGCCATCGCGCGCAACGCCTCCAATCCCGCGCATCCACAACCATCCGGACGGAAGTAAGCGGAGCGGGTACTTCGAAAATCGAGTGTGTGTAATGAGAAAGTGCAGATGGAAGCAGAGATCGTTTTCTTAGGCAGCGGCACCTCGATGGGCGTCCCGACACTGGGATGCAGTTGCCCGGTCTGCACCTCCGGCGATCCCCGAGATAGCCGCACGCGGCCTTCGATTATCGTTTTATTTCGCGACGGCGACAGCGAACGGTGCGTCCTGATTGACTCCGGCCCCGATTTTCGGCAACAGGCCCTGCGCGAAAATTTGAGCCATGTTGACGCCGTGCTGTACACGCATGCCCACGCCGACCACATACTCGGCCTCGACGACCTGCGACCGCTCAGCTTCAAAAGCCCCAATAAAATCCCGCTCTATGCGGACCAAACCACCACTGCCGTGCTACAGCATGTCTTCGAATATACGTTCTCCGAAAGCAATCACTATCCGTACAAGGCGCGCGTAGAGCTTCGTCCGCTCGAGGGGCATACACGCATCTTCGGTACCGACTTCGTCAGTGTCCCCTTGCTGCACGGGACCCTTGAAACCGTCGGCTTCCGCTTCGGCACCGCAGCCTATTTGACTGACATGAGCGACATTCCTGAGACCAGCTTTCCTCTATTGCAAGACCTGGACGTACTGATCGTCGATGCATTGCGGCGCACTCCACACCCAAGTCATTCCAACGTGGAAACATCGCTGAAGTTCGTCGAAAAGATTCGGCCCAAGCGAGCCTATTTTACGCATATTGCTCACGAACTGGGTCACGTGGAAACCGAAAATGAACTTCCCTTCAATGTCCGCATGGCCTATGACGGACTTCGCATTCCAATTGAGTTATAGCCATGCAGATCTTTCGTTCAATTGAGGAAATTCCCGCCAACTTCGGCCCCTCGATTGTGACCGTTGGAAATTTTGATGGCGTGCATCGCGGACATCAGGCTGTTATCGCGGACGTCATTGTGCGAGCACGCTTTCTTCATGCCCGTTCTGTTGCCGTAACGTTCGATCCTCATCCGGTCCGCATTGTGCGTCCGCAGATTCCCTTGCGTCTAATTACACCGTTGGAGCAAAAGCTCGCATTGCTGGCGCAGACTGGCATCGACGCTGTACTCGTTCTTCCTTTTTCCCGCACACTCTCTCGACTGACGCCACAGGAATTTGCGGGCACTATCCTCTCCGAAGCGTTGGGTACCGTTGAAATGCATGAGGGAGAGAATTTCCGTTTTGGAGCCGATGCCGGGGCGGATGTACGCGAGCTGTTATCTCTGGGCAAGGAATTCGGCTTCGAAGTTCGCGCGCATTCGGCGACCGAACGCAGGGGAACGATTGTGTCCAGCAGCGCCGTACGGGCGGCAATTGCTGCAGGAAACATGCATGCCGCGCGACAACTTCTGGGTCGGCCTTTTGAGATATTTTCTACTCCAGCGCCGGGTCGCGGATACGGTTCCCGCTACACCGTTCCCACGATCAATCTGACGCCCTACAAGGAGCTGCTGCCGGCGAATGGTGTGTACATCACGTGCCTGGAATTGGACGGAAACCAGTTCGAATCGGTCACCAATGTCGGGAATCGGCCCACTTTCGGCGAGGAATCGTTTGCAGTGGAAACTCACATCCTCGACTTTCACCCCATCCCGTTGGACGAGACCACGCAACTGCAGCTTCGCTTTCTGGACCGCGTCCGCGCCGAGATCGAGTGGTCTTCGCCCCAGGCATTGAAAGAGCAAATTGGCAAGGACGTGGCTCGCGCGCGGCATTACTTTGCCTTGTATCATGCACTGTCTGGGCTCAATTTTCAGCCGTGAGCAGGCGCGAACGAAAAAATGCTTTTATGGCAATAGCTGGCCTGAAGACTGCGGCTATTGGGATCGCCCCTCGAATCCGACCTGAGCGGATGCTTTATTGATTCAGCTTCAGCCGATCAATCGCCACACCTTTCGTAGCCGTTGAGGTGAAAGTAACGGAATTGCTCCCTCGATTCAACTCGACCGGGACGGCTGTCGACCTGGCCTCAGCCACTCGCAAACGGATATGGAACGGCAGACTTTCATTCACTCGAATCTCAACGGTTTCATCTCCAGAAATAGGGTAAGCGCCATAGGCGGTCACGGAATACCTGCCGGATTCCGGCACAACGATATGCGTGAACTCAAGCGAGGTGCCGTCGTGAGTGTCCTTGATAGCGTGCAGCAATACTGCATAGCCCTGACTGCATTCGTCACAAGCAACCAATGTTGCGGCTCCAGAGCGGAGATTGCCGGGCCACTCGGCTTCGTACAAAGCACCCTGTTTCCATGAGAATTTACCTTTTACCTTCAGCAGAACGGAACCATGCGGGGGAACTTGTGCTTGATAACCGTCGGCAAATTCCCCCAGGTTTTTGTGAGCCCACAAATCACGCACTGCCGCTTTGCCCGAGAGTCCCAGGTCGGCCCATTGAATGGCAATCGTTGCCGGTGCCGCGGTAAGGTTCAGCAGCAGAACTGCGTCGATGCCGCTGCCGATGCTGCCGAGCGGTTTCGCCCAGACTTGCAGGCCTTTCCGGTCTTCTCTGACTTTGGTTGGACCAGCCCCAAGAGGGTCTTGATCGACGGCAATCGCTTCAGCATTGGTATAGATATTCCGGATTGCAGCGTTCATTTTGGTTAAGTCGTTCCCGGCCCACAATGGAGCGGCAGAGATGACCCACATGGAAAAATGCGATTTTGTCTCGATCGAATCGAGGCCTGGATTTCCTACTTCCAGCATGTCGGGATCATTCCAGCTGTTTGGTGCACTGAACACCGCGTGTTTTGCATTCAGCTCAAAATTTTGTACAACGCTCGTCCACTCCACGTGATCTTTCTTGGGACTGATGTCCCCGGTGGTGCGCCATAGCTGGGCCTTTCCTTGCGCCCATGTCCAGGGATCTTCATTTCCCCACGAACAGAGGTAGAACAACATTGGGCGATGTGTTTTCTTGATGGCAGCAGCCATGCGCTCGTAGATTTCCCGCCCCGTGTGGTTTGGCACACGGTTGCAGTAATCCATCTCGACAAGATCCATCCCCCATGAGGCAAACGTCCTGGCATCCTGATCTTCATGACCGTAGCTGCCCCGATAGTGAGGCTTGGGATAGCAGGTGTACGGACCGACATCGGTGTAAATACCGGCCTTCAGTCCGCGTTCATGGATATAGTTCACCAGTGCTTTCATCCCATGCGGAAAGCGAACTGGATCGACAACCAGGTCGCCTTGCGAATCTCGACTCGGCGCGATGCATTCCTGAATCAGGACGTATCGGTACCCGAGATCGCGCATTCCGGTGGATACCAGCGCATCTGCCTGATCGCGAATCGTCTGTTCGTTGTAATCGCAGAAGAAGTGGTTCCAGCTTGCCCAACCCATCGGCGGAGTAGGAGCCAGATGCGCCTGCGGATTCGGCCCTGGCTGTGCGAAGATCCAGTGGCATCCGGCAAAAAGAAAAATAATCAGAGCGATTCTGGCAACTGTTTTTCGCGCTGGAAAACGGGTGAAGGCACGTCGTTCGATCGCCAAATTTCTACCTCGCTGGTTCAGCCTTCGTCTGCTGAATTCCCGCGCCGGAGGGGTTTGCGGGCATCGGCGCTGCCGGTGCTTCGCCGGGAAACGTTTCGTCTGGATGGCCGGCAATTGCGGTCCGCATGAAGCTCATCCAGATGGGCAACGCCACCCTGGCTCCTGTCTCCTTATCGCCCAGGCTCTGTTGATCGTCATAGCCGACCCATACGCCACAGGTGACGGAAGGGGAAAATCCAAGGAACCACGCATCCGTAAAGTCGTTCGTCGTGCCGGTCTTACCTCCCAAGGGATGATGCAGTTGGCTTGCTGCCGCCCCTGTTCCCTGATGGATGACAGCCTCCAACAACTGCATCATTTGTCGCGCTGTTTTCGCGTCCGTGGAGACGTGCACGTCGGGAGTGTCGTCCCACAATACTTCTCCGTCGGCGGTGGTTACCCGGTGGACAAAGTGGGGCGTCAGGCGAATGCCGTCGTTGGGAAAGCTGCTGTAGGCAGCCACCTGTTCGTAAAGGCTGATTTCTGCCGCACCTAATGCAATGGGCAGGAACGCAGGAATGTCAGTCGTAACTCCAAAGCGATGCGCGGTCGCAATGACTTTGTAGATGCCAACATGGTCCGCCAGTTTGAGGGCCGGAATATTCAGAGAATCGGCAAAGGCGCGCTGCAAGGTGATGTTTCCCAGGTAATGATGCTCATAATCATGCGGGACGTAGAGGCCGGATGCAGTATGGAAGGCGGTAGGGCCATCGAGGATCATGCTGTCGGGCTTGTACCCATCTTCCATTGCCGCGGTGTAGTCATAGGCCTTGAAAGAGGAGCCTGTTTGTCGCTGCGCCTGCGTGGCTCGATCATATTGAGAAAGATTGAAGTCTCGGCCGCCGACCAGCGCAAGGATGTCTCCGCTGGGATTGTCCACTGCCATCAAAGCGGCCTGCGCGCCGCTGTCTTGTTCCAGTGACGCGTACAGCAGGTGTCCATCCGCCAGCCCGCTTTCGCTGGTAGGACCAGCCGCGATTTTTCTTACGGTCTCGCGCCCAGCCACGTGGGGCAGAATGCGGAGGTACACAATATCGCCGGGCCGAAGAAGGTCCGTGGCCAGCTCTTTTTTCGTCCAGGCCCAGCCCTCGGGGGCGATGATCGCACTCCGATTTTCTCCAAGGCGGACGGTCACTTCATACGGCAGCACCTCCGTCACAACCCCGTGGATGTAGGTTCCCGGCGTGGGAGTGATATTCCAGTCGGGGTGGCGGAATTGGTCGATCGAACTGCCGGCGGCGATGACGTTCAGCAAGTTGCCACGCCAGCCTCGGCGTCGTTCATAGGAGGCGAGTCCATCCAAAACGGCCGCGTTTGCAGCCTGTTGCAGCTTCAGATCCAGCGTTGTGTAAACGCGCAAACCGGATTGATGCACCATGTCCGAACCGAATCTCTGGTCGAGTTCCTTGCGGACTTCGTCCACGAACCAGGGCGCGACCGTGTTGGGAGGCGATTCGATATGCAGTCCCAGGGGGCTGGTTTTCGCGTCCGATGCCTGTTGCGCAGTGATGACGCCATCCTCCAGCATGGAATTCAAGACCAGGTTGCGCCGGGCCAGCGCTCGCTCAGGATGGGTCACAGGCGAGTAATAGGACGGCCCGCGTGGAAGCGCCGCCAGCAGCGCTGCCTCTGGCAGCGTTACATCGCGTGCGTGTTTGCTGAAGTAATACTCCGAACCAGCCTCAAACCCATATACGCCCTGCCCCAGATAGATTTGATTGGCATACAAGGTGAAAATCTGTTGCTTGGTAAAGTTGCGCTCAATCTGAATGGAGAGCAGCACTTCCTGCAACTTGCGATGAAACGACCGTTCCGGCGAAAGAAACAAGTTCCTTGCCAACTGCATGGTCAAGGTCGAGGCGCCCTGTGCGCGCCGGTCCTCGGTCAGGTCTCGATAGGCAGCCCCGGCCACGCGAAACAGATTCACTCCCCAGTGGCTTTCAAAATTCTTATCTTCGATGGAAATGACGGCATGGCGAAGCAGCGGAGAGATGTCATCATATCCGACGACAATGCGGCGCTCTAAGGCGAACGATCCAATCTGGTTGCCGTGGACATCGTAAAGCATCGTCGATGTATTGGGCCGGTACCGTTCCAGATCCTGTATCTGCGGAAGGTCCACCGTATAGATCAGCAGCAACCCGCTAAGCGCGCCAAACATCGCCGCCAGAATAGCGAGGATTGCAAATGCCGCCGAACCGGCGAGCTTTTTCCGACGATTGGCGGGTGGGCGGAAATCGGCCCGGCGGACACCGCCGCGTGGCCTGGGAGACGCTTGGGATGCTGGAGGTGTGAAGGTCAAGGACAGTCCTGATGCAATTCTCTCAGCTATCAAGCAAATCGCGGAATTCCGGGCCATGCGCGAAGCTTGTCCTGAGCCAAGCCGAAGCGTTCCGGATCGAACTCCGCTAGAATTTGCCGATCGGCTTCGTCTAGAACGGATTTCCTGTTCAGCGATTTTCCTTGAAGAAAAGCCGCGCGACGAATTACCGCTTCGACACCATCTATACGAAAATTCGCTCTATCGCATCTTGGAAGCTACGTGCCCGCTTATGCGGCCTTCTCCTGCTTCAGCAATTCCAGTGCTTTGTTCAACTGATCATCCGGCTGCGCTGCCGATGGCGGCGCCGGGGTCGCCTTGGAGGTCGCAGGCGGAGATGGAATTGTCACTAGACCATGGGGCGAAGCCGGCGCCTGCAATCCGAAACCGTTGTTTTCAGCCACCATCACATTCGGTGTGACGGCTTTGTCTTGAATCGCTTCTCCATCCGGTGCGTGATACTTGGCGACCGATAGGAACAACATGGCGCCATCCGGCAGGGGAATCTGCTTTTCCACGGAACCTGAGCCGAATGTGCGATCGCCGACCAACCGCGCACGGTTGTTCTCTTTCAAAGCAGCGGCAACGATCTCTGCCGGACCCGAAGTGCCATGGTTCACCAGAACGATGAGCGGAGCCGCGGTGACGAAATTCTTGGGCCCAGCCGTCCAAGTTTGTTTTGGGTAGGTCTGCCCTTCCAGAGTGGCAATCGTGCCCGACTTTAAAAAAGCATTTGCCAGCAGGACCGCGGAGTGCATGTTTCCTGCGCTGACATCGCGCAGATCGAGCAAAATCTTTTGCTTCCCGGTCGCTTGAACCTGTCGCAGCCTGGTCAACATATCGTCCACTCGGCTCTGGCTCAGATCGTACGGCTTCAGGTAGAGGATACTGCTGTTTTGGTACTCATCGACGTGCAGGGCCGGATAGTCGGCCATGGCCCGGGTAAGGGTCAACGCGTTGGGCGTGGCGCTGGTCGGCTCAATCACGGAGAAATGGACGGTTGAGCCTGGCTGGCCGTCGAGCGACATTTGGATCATCTGCAACGGCATGACACGGGTGCTTTGGTTGCCGATCTCGTCAATCACATCGCCGTCGATAATCCCGGCGTGATCGGCGGGGCTGCCAGGGACCACCGATACCACCGTCGCGTAACCGTAGCGCTTGGAAATGTGGACGCCGATCTGGGCCTTGCTTTCGTTTTCCCGGGCCTGATACTGCTTGAATTCGGCCGCCGTTAGATAACCGGAATCGGGGTCCAAACCTTCCAACAGTCCATGCAGCGCACCCGTGGTCACGTCAGAAATACTTGGCGTCACCACATAGTCATTCTGGATGTACTGCAGAACTTCGCTGTAGACCTCCATCTGCTGATAGGCCGTGGCATCTGTGCCGGCGCGAACACCGCCGGGTAGAAATCCACCCAGGAAAACGAACACGATCAGCAATACTGAGATTGCGAGCAAAGAGAGTTTCAGAGCTTTAGGCATACGTGAATTAGGGGCGGCACCGGGGCAACAGGGCCGTTGCTATCAGTGTACAACTTTCAACAGGGCGCGAAGGAATCGAGGAATACAAAATGCCCCGACAGCATTGGATTGCCACGCGCGGAAACCTCAATTTCGCCAATATTCGTCTCGATTAGGCACACCATATTTGACTGGGTCATCTGCCAACACGCCTGGGTCCGATTGGAAACCCCGAATGAGTGGGGTGGATGCTGCTTCAAAAACGACGGTCCGACGAGAGGCGTCACAATCGACCGTGCGGGGATAGACTTTCCCGACTGCATGCGGCGAACTTAGATCGCCGCGAGGGTGGTCGCCTTACTTTTTCGAGAACGAGCGAAGGTAAACCACCAGATTCCATATCTCGTCCGTCTTGGCGCGATCTTCCGCGGGCATCTTTCCCTCGCCATTCTGAATGATGTAGAAAAGCTCACCATCCGTGCGATTTTTCAGGGTATCGGGATTGGTGAAGTCCATCATCGTGAGACTCATATCGGAAATGATGCCAGGATCCCCTTTGCCGTCGCCTTTCGCTCCATGACACATGGCGCAGTCGATGGTGTAGCGACTTTTGGCTTTCTGCTGGGACTCGAGTGTAGGCGTGATTGGGTTCACCATACGCGCGGCTGCGATGGGAATCACCGTCAGGGCAGGCGTGGCAGGTGGAGGAACCGGAGCAGCCGGTTTCTGCTGTGGCGGCAATGCAAAAAGCAGTAGTGGGAGAAGGGCGAACACAGAACTCGGCATATCAACCTCCTAAACCACCGAACACAAGATGGTACGAGCGTGACGGCGGACAAGACTGTGCGCTACGTCACCAATTGGAAGAAAAGCCGCAGGCCTGCTTCGTTATAGAAATTGGCGCTGACGATTATACACTTGACACAGAGTGCTTTAGTATATAGAGTACTCTATAGGATGGAACTGCTAGCGCGGTCGCTTCCATGCGCAAGCGATTGTGAACGAGTCGCACTGTTGGAATCGTGGGGCCTAGCCAGGAATGGGGTTCCGAAAGGAGACGCAGATGAGCGAACAACATATGGAAACAAGAGAGGAACTGCTTACCCGCCTGGAGTTGGTTGAGGCGATGGTGAAAGAGGGGCGCAAGTCGACCGAATACTGGGGCTGGACCTTCGTTCTGTGGGGAACCGCCTACCTGATTGCGATCGCCTGGGCGTCCTGGTCGATGAGGCCCGATATCGCGTGGCCGGTCACCATGATCGCGGCGATGATTCTGACCGTCATTGTGGCAGCCAGAAAGAAAAGAGCTAAACCACAGACGCCGGTTTCGCGCGCGATTGGCGGGATATGGGCTGCCGTCGGTACAGCGATTTTCATTTACAGTTTCGCAGTAGCAATCAGCGGCCGTTCGGAGATGCACTCTTACATGGCCGCTATAGAAATCCTGTTAGGCGTCGCCAACTGCGCCGTCAGCATGGTACTTCGCTGGCGCGGCCAATTTCTGATCGCCCTCTTATGGTGGGTCTCGGCCGTGGCAACGTGCTTTGTGAACATGCGATTTGTAACGCCAATACTAATCGCCGACACTTTGGTCGGTTTCCTTAGCTTCGGGCTTTACCTGATGTACAGTGAACGCCGCGATCACCGCGCCATGGTGCGGCATGCCTGATCTGCCGGAACTCGATCCGATCATCCACGGCAAGCTGCGCCTGGCTATCCTGTCGCTGCTCTCCAATGTTGACGATGCGGAGTTTACGTGGCTGCGGGAAAAGACTGGCTCGACGGACGGCAATCTGGGCGCACACCTGTCGAAGTTGGAAGAGGCCGGCTATATTGGCGTCGAAAAAAAATTCATTCTACGCAAACCCATCACTCTCTATCGGATGACTGATAGGGGGCGCGATGCACTCGCGGGTTACATTCGCGCGCTACGAACGCTGCTGGGTTCCGCACTGCAGAAGAAATAACGGCTGGCGAGACGTTTCCCTTGCCGGCGAGGTTGTCATCAGGTATGGAGCGTCTGTCGATACTCCCGGTCCAGCATAGAAAACAGCAGCAACGTGTGGTATTTGCCATCGCGGTAGATCGCTTCGCGGAGCGTTCCGTCCGGGTGAAATCCGGCTTTGCGATATATATGCAGCGCGCGCATGTTGGTTTCAAAAACATCGAGCCATAGGCGATGAGCGCAGAGTTCATTGAATGCGATGGCCATGATTGCACTCAACGCCGGTTGCCCCAGCCCTTTGCCAGGACGCGCGATAACAAAACGCTTCAATTCCAAACTGCGATGCGGCAAAAGGACACCGCGCAGTAGGGCGAATCCAGCCGCTTCGTCATCTTCCGTCGTGACCATGAAGTAGCGAACATCCGGGTTGTGCATTGCGCGCCGATGTTCTTCTTCGGGCCATGTTCCGACCAGGGTGTGGAAGACGGGGATGCGTTCCAAAGACAAAATTGAGGCAATATCGCTGTCGGTGGCCGGACGGAGACGAATTGTTGCGGCCTGAGCTGTACAGCGATTGAGATCTGGCTGCAGACTTTGCATCTCCTCACTTTATCTTGAACGATAGCGATGCGGCGCAGCTGTTTCCGGGCTGGTTTCCAAATTGAAGAAACGCCCGCGCTAGAGAGCCGAAGGAACCGGCACAGCAAATTTCTATTTTCCTCGAATCGGCACCCGATTCGCAATCTCCGTAACGTACAGTATTTCCGAGGCTTTGAGATACCCTTTGCGACGAAACCAGTCTTCCATTGCGTCTCTGAGGGCCACGAGCGGCACGCGGAAACCGGCTTCGAGAAGTCCATCGCCCACCGGCAGCGTGTCATCGAAAATGGCATCGTTGGTGAAGTTCCGCATGGCGAAATTATCGATCCACTGAATGGGACATGGATGGCGCTGCCCTGCCGCATCGACGGATTCGATCTTCAGTTTGCGCAGAAACATTTGAGTTTATTTCTGCGCCTGTGGACCGGCATTGCGGATCGCATCCGGGACATCAAATCGTACGAAGTTTTCTTTAAACTTCGCGGCCAGCATGGTTGCCTGCCGATCATAGGCAGCGCGATCTTTCCACATGTTGCGCGGATTCAAAATCTCATACGGCACGCCTGGATAAGAGGTCGGAATGTTGAATCCAAAGGTCGGCTCTTTGACAAATTCCACGTCCGCCAGCTTTTCGTCGAGCACGGCGTGGACCATGGCGCGCGTATGCGGCAAGCCCATTCGCTTGCCTACGCCGTAAGCTCCGCCAGTCCAACCTGTATTGACAAGCCAGCACTGGGCCTGGTGCTGGCGAAGACGGTCGCCCAACATGGCCGCGTACACCCTCGGCGGCAGCGGCATAAAGGGCGCGCCAAAACAGGTGGAGAAATCCGGCACGGGTTCGCTGCCCATCCCGGTTTCCGTGCCCGCCAGTTTCGCTGTATATCCAGATAAGAAGTGATACATGGCCTGCTCCGGGGTCAGTTTGGAAATGGGGGGCAGCACGCCAAATGCGTCCGCGGTGAGGAACAGAATATTCTTCGGATGGCCGCCCACACTGGGCACCAAAGCGTTTTGGATGTAGTCGATGGGATACGCGGCCCGCGTGTTTTCGGTAAATCGCACATCGTGATAATCCGGCTCGCAGGTCTCTGAATCGAGCGCAACATTTTCCAGCACGGCCCCGAAGCGGATGGCGTGATAAATCTGCGGCTCCTTCTCCTTCGACAAGTCCACACACTTGGCATAACAGCCGCCTTCAAAGTTGAAGACGCCGTTCGGGCCCCAGCCATGCTCATCGTCGCCAATCAAGCGGCGGTAGGGATCAGCGGAGAGTGTCGTTTTCCCTGTGCCGGAAAGCCCGAAGAACAGGGCTGTCACTCCATCCTCGCCGACGTTAGCGGAGCAATGCATGGGAAACACGTCGCGCTGCGGCAACAGAAAATTCAAGATGCCAAAGATGGATTTTTTGATCTCTCCGGCATACTTGGTACCGACAATCAAGACAATTTTCCGCGTGAAGTCCACCAGGATCGCCGCAGATGAGCGGGTTCCGTCCCGATCCGGCACGGCCTGGAATTCCGGGGCCGCGATGACAGTAAACTCCGGCACATGGGTTGCGAGGTCCTCCAGTGAGGGGCGCAAAAACAGTTGATGGACAAACAATGCGTGCCAAGCATATTCCGAAATGATCTGGACGGGCATCTGATAATGCGGATCGGCGCCCGCAAACAGGTCCTGGACGTACACATCGCGATCGGCGAGATGCGCGAGCACACGATGGTAAAGCGCGTCGAACTTTTCCGGCTCCAGCGGCTGGTTGACCTTGCCCCACTTCACGGCTCCGCGGGTGCGGTCATCTTGAATGATGAATTTATCCCTTGGAGAGCGGCCGGTGCGAGCGCCGGTATAGGCGACCAGCGCGCCATTGGCAGCCAGCTTCGATTCTCCGCGGGCCAGGGAAATAGCGACCAGTTGAGACACGGAGAGATTGCGATGGACCCGGCCCTGCGTTAACTGGGCAAGGACACGGGTATCGAGGACAGCTTCTTCGGCTGATGACATTTGCGGGTCTCTCCTGGATGGGATTAAACCTTCTATTATTTCATAGGCCCGGCCCCTGGAAAACTATTCGGGGAAATTTTGTGGTGGGAATGTTTACTTTTTCTTCCTGGCGTTTATGGTCTGCCTATGGGATTGCAGGAAGCATGTCGCCTCCGCCGCCAATCAGGCCGGGTGGTTTTCCTTGGCCTCTCCAAATGCACATGTACTGGAACGGGATAGGGTCTTCTTCCTCTCGAGAGATGGGTTCCTTGTAGTGAAGCTTTCCGTAAATCCAAACTATGGCGTCTCCGGCAGAAACCCTCGCCTGTTCGCTTTCGGGAAGTATCCCGTTCAAATATGTAGGACGCCAATAATCGCATCTTTGTCGGGCATGACCCACTCTGATCTGGCGTATTTCCCGTCCCTTTTGCTCATTCTGTCTCGGTATGTGGAAGAGAAAGATAAATGTTCTCCTTTATCAAGGATTTCAAATTCAACGAATGCGTAGGTAAGCTGAACGGCAGACCGACCATAATTGGTCGCCTTGACCGTCACAAGAAATTCCTCAGTGACGCTCGCCGATTGGAACAAGCGCCCGCGTTCGGCGTTGATGAGGGCCTGAGCATTCAATCTTGCCGCGTTCGCATTTGCCAATGCAGCAGCCGTCTGCTCCTTCATTTCTCTTGCTGGGATTCAATTGCTTCGAGCGTTTTGTTTGCGGCTCGGACGCCGAAATACCCGATTCCAACTAGGATGCCAGTGAGGATCAATGCCAGGCAATCGATCCAGTCCCTCGTTATCGATATGGAAGGGAATTCAGTGACTCTTACGGATTCCTGAGTATTTGCCAACAACACAGCGATCATCGCTAAACATTTCAGCATGATGGAGACACTGTATCACCAAGAAAATCGTGGGGCACAACGCTACTTCGCCATCGCATCTGAGCAAGAAGACAGCGAAGAAAATTAGTTTGCAGTGAGAATCGGAAGGACGGGGAGGTTGCCGGTATTGCCTGCTTCCTGCATCACGATGTCGAGATGGGCCAGCACCTCGTCGACGGTCATGGTGTAGATTTCGCGGCCGTTATCGTAGCCAGTTTCGATTGCCTGCTTCAGATAGTGTCCGGCAATCTGTACGGCCAGATAGTCTGTGATGACGTTGCCGCCAGACCGCTTGCGGAATTCCACCCAGGCGGGCAGAGGCATTGCAATCACCAGAGAACGTCCATTGACGAGGAAGCGAACGTCGACCGCATCCGCGTGCCGTGTGGCGATGGCGACGATATTCCCTTTCCAGGCGCAATGCAGCTCTTCGCCTGTCCAATGATCTACGGCTCGAAAATCTTCATACATAGGTACCAGCCTACTTGGCGGAGGGTTCTGGATCAAGTTGCACCATTTCTGCATCGAATTCGAACCTGACCAAAGCAGGGGGCGGCGGTAGGGGGAAGCCGGCGATGCGTAGAACCTATCTGGCGTTGCGTCGTAGGCTTTCCCAAAATAAAAAAATATTCTCAACCATTCTGCGTTATAGTGCGTCCAACAATGGTTAGTACGGCAGGAATAAGGGTCGGGAATTCGAGACGGAGTCTACGCAATGGCACATACCCCTAGCGCGAATCCACAGGATAAGCGGTTGTATTTTGAGAAACGGCTACGGCAGCGCCAGCAGGAGCTGGAGCAAGCCGTGGCCAATACGGTGGAACAAGCGCTGGCCAGCAATCCGGATGACACGCGGGACGTCGCTGACCAGGCGGTCGCGGGCTACCAAAAAGAATTGCTTTTTTCGCAAGGCACAGTACGAAGCGCGCAACTGCGTCTGGTGCGCCAGGCGCTGGCGCGCCTTGCTGACGGAACGTTTGGCGATTGCGTCCGCTGTTATCAGGCCATTGGGGCCAAACGTATTGAGGCGCTTCCCTGGACCCCGTATTGCATCAATTGTCAGGAACTCATCGAGAGAGGCGACGTCGAGCCGACTGTTTCCGTCGCCTAAAGAGCCGTAGAGGAATCTGAAAATATTTTGGTGTGTGAACTTGGCCCCCTTATTACATGGCAGCCATGGCCGCGCGGAACAGTGTTTCAAAATCCTTGTCAGCTCCTGGATTGCGAGCGATGGCTGCTTCGACGCCTTTTTGCGCGACCGCGCGCTGGTAACCGAGATTGACCAGCGCGGATAGAACATCTTCCGATACTGGCGTGGAAGCACCTGTGTTTCCAACGGGGGCCAGTTCCTGTAGTTTATCTTTCAACTCCAGTACGATCCGCTCCGCTGTTTTCTTCCCTACGCCTGGGATGTGGGTCAGGGTGGCGTGGTCCTGGCCGTGGATGGCGGCAATGAGGCGTTCCGGAGGAAGCCCGCTGAGCACCGTAATGGCGAGCTTGGGGCCAATTCCGCTGATGGACAGAAGTTTTTCGAAAAGCCGTTTCTCGGTTGGAGTCGTGAATCCAAAGAGTGCCAGCGCATCTTCCCGAACATGGGTGTAGACCAGTAGCGCAACTTCATTGCCTTCGGCAGGCAGCGCCGTGAAGGTTGGAATGCTGATGGCGACTTCATAGCCGACGCCCGCGGCTTCGACCACCGCGGTTTGCGGAGTCTTGGAGAGAAGCCGTCCGCGCAGATGTGCGATCATGCGCCGATTCTATCGTGTGGACCAGTTCCACGGTTACTATACCCCGGCCAAAATCGCGAGGTGCAGCTTTTCTTAATGAAAAAAGCTGCGCGAAAGTTCAGTCCCGCTGGGTACACCTGCCGTGAAACTGCTCCGGCGGAGTAGATGTCGCAGGGTCGTCGGGGCTGAGAAGAAAACCGTTAGCGATTGCGGCGGTAGCAGATGGAAAACTCATGGCCGCCGGATGGAGGAAACAGCAGCGCGACATGGCGCAGGCGCTCGGCCAGCGCGGGCGCGGCGAGAAGCGGATATTCGCGTTCCCGCAGCTCGCTGTAGTCAAAATCCACGGTGAGCGACAGAAGATAAATGGCGACTGCATCGGAAAATGCGGCTTCTAGATACTGTGTGCGCGCTTTTTCGTCGATGGCGCGATTTTCGATCGCTGGCTCCGGCGCGGGCTTGCCGGTCCAGAATTTTGGCCGCCGCCGCTTTGTTGGCGGCACGGCAATCTGCGCAGCGTTTGAGCCGAGTGCTTTCGCCCGCTGCTCCCAAGCATCCTGACTGGTCTCTCCGCGCACATTGGCTTCGGCCTGCGACCAAACCATCTGCATAAAACTTTCCGGTACACCGGCAGCATCGACAAAGTGATGGCCGGCGTTGATGTAGAACTCAAAGGAAAGCGCGAAGCGGTCTTGCATCAGGCGGGTTGAGATGAAGATGCAGTCGGCGCCGTCGACGTTTGCATTGCGATGACAGACCGCCATGTCGCCAAGCTCTGTCGAACAATCCGCAGCAATCATCAGCTTGCTCGAATCGATTTCGAAGAAGGCCGGTTCGTTGATCTCGGCCGAATAGGGTTCGCCCAGCGTCAGAGGCACAAAATAATATTGTTTGCGATGCAGCGCCGCGGCAATCGCGGGCGGAACGTCCTCGACCATTCTTTGTAAATCCGCAGCAGCAAGCTGGGTATCGCCGTAGCTCCCATACTGGATACCGTTGGAGGCTTGCCCAATGGGCACGGTGTGCGCCACTTCCAGAGCGGACTTCAGTTCGATCTGGGCGATTTCCGGCATGAAGCTGTATTCTAGAGCAGTTCGGCGCTTACTGGTACCCAACAAACACTCTCCCTATGCAGTTTTTCCTGGGGGAAAGCTGTGCGGCGAGTCAGGCCCGCTGAATAGGGCTGCCACGGAAATGATATAGCTGAGCGCAGCAGATGCGTCTGTTGCCAAGGAAGCAAGAATGGCCAACGTACAAAATATCGCAGCCGATGTTTCCGCCGGTTCGGGGAAAAAAGACGTCACCATATTCAAGATTCCCATTGGAAGATTGGGATTGCTGAGCAGCTTGTTGATGGGCGGCGTGTGCGGATTTCTGGTCTTTTTTGTGACATTTTTTCTCGCCATCATCGGCGTCACGATCTATGATTCAGCCACCGGAACCTCCATGCTGAACCTCAACATCAGCTACCTGTATATCGCCGCGCCGGTAGGCATTTTCGCGATGCTGGTCAGCCTAGCGTATCTACTGACACTGTGGGTCCGGCGAAAACTGTCCGGTGAGGAATAACCGCACACTCTGATCGATCTTCAATTCTATGGGCATGGTGACCATTCCGCCGGAAGCCTACTCACCGCGCATTCCTTCTGCGGACGAGGCGTGCGCGTGGTGCCAGCAATTGGAAGAAGGAAACATACTGTTTTTTCCGCAGACACCAATTGTGCTGGCGGAAGACGATCTGCGCTTTTTGCTGACGCTGGAACAAACCAGCAGCGGGCTCCACAAGAATCTGGCATACAAGCCACAACGCGACGAAGTTTCCGGCGCAGATATGAAGGGCGGCGACTCGGCCACGAGCGAACGCCTGCACCGCATTCTGCGCGAATATTCGCAGCGTGTCACCGCATTTCTCGGCGATTTTCTGTCGCCTTATCAATCACGCTGGCAATTGGATTATGGCAGTTTTCGTCCTCAGGAAGAGCAAGGGCGAGACCTGCCTTTGCGTCGCCGGAATGACCTGATGCACACGGACGCATTCCCTACGCGGCCTACGCATGGCGCTCGCATTTTGCGATTCTTCAGCAATCTTCATCCCACCAAAACGCGCGACTGGATCACCGGCGAACCTTTTCGCGCGCTGGTGCCCCAGTTCGTATCCAAGACTGCGCCGGAGCATCTTGCGTTGCCCCGCGAACAGAGCACCCTGACGCGTGTGACAGCAAAAGCGGCGTGCAGCATCGGCCTCGCCCGAGCGTTGCCGGCGCTGAGGCGGTCGCCGTATGACGACTTTATGATGCGCTTCCATAATTTCCTGAAAGAGAATGCGGCCTATCAGTCGCAAGGAAAGCGCGAGGCGTGGTTTTTACCGCCGGGTTCCAGCTGGATGGTCTATACCGACATGGTGCCGCACGCCGTCCTGGCTGGTCAGTATGCGCTGGAGCAGACCTATCTGGTCGCGCCGGAAGCCATGGTTGCTCCGGAACATTCTCCGCTTGCCGTGCTGCAGGCAATGACGGGCGAACGGCTGATTTAGAACGATATCTTACGCGGCGTAGCTGCTGTCGATCGCATCGCGCTCCGCATAAAAGGCCGCCGTTGGTTGCATTTTCAGATCAAACGGCAGCGGCCGCAACGGTTTTTCGTCGACGCGTTTATCTTCCGCGATTTCGTTTAACCATGTGTAGCGGTTGGTGATACCCCAGGTCAGTGCGACCTTCACATTCGGTTCGGCCAGCATCATCGTCAGGTAGTCCCGGTAGACTTTCGCGACAACCTTATCCCGTTCTTGAACCGTGCCTGGGATTTTCCCGTCATCGACATCCATCTCTGTAACAAAGACCTGGAGATCAAGTTTGGCCATTTCACGCACAAAATTTTGCAGTTCCCGTCCGGGAGGCGGGCCATCCGCGTCTAGATGACTCTGCACTCCCACAGCGTCCAGCGGTACACCTCCCGCTTTCATGCGTCGGACCAGAGCGAGCACAGCTTCGCGTTTCTTTCCCTGGTGGGCGTATTCGATACCGTAGTCGTTATAGGTCAACAATGCTCTTGGATCTGCCTGGCGCGCGGTCCGGTAGGCAAGATCGATATAATCGTCCCCAACTAGCTCGAGCCATGGCGTCTTGCGCAATCCATGCGGCAGCCCATCTTTTGGGTCGATTCCTTCATTGACCACGTCCCATGAGTGAATTCTTCCGGCAAAATGCTGCATTTCGGTGCGGATGTGATCGATCATGGCCTGACGCGCGTTGGCTTTCGTAATTGGCCCGGGAAACCACTTGGGCAACTCTTCGTGCCAGATGAGGTTATGCCCGCGTACCTTTTGTCCGTTCTTTGCGGCAAACTCCATCAATGCGTCAGCCTCGCGAAAATCGTACTGTCCTGGCGCGGGACTCAGCGGTCCCCATTTCATTGCATTCTCCGCCACCAGAATCGAACACTGCTCGGCGATCAGAGCGCGGTAGGCATGATTGCTGGCCAATAACCGCGGATCGACCGCGCAGCCGACGAGCATTCCACGCGCTTCCGCATGCGCGCGCAGGGAGGCGCTGCCGCTTACGCTGTCCTGGAATTGCCCCGTCGATTTCGCCCAGGCTGAGTGGCGCGACGCCAGGGCCACACCCGTGGTCAGTCCAGCTGCTCGAAGAAACTGTCGTCTGGTGTGCATGGATATCCTTGGTGTCGTATTCACGATGATTGCCATCCTACGCTTTTGCGCAGTGTCGTAGTTTGTAGATACCTTAAGAGAGGCGTTACGACCGGATAGGCCGGTCCACGGCGGGGGCATCGAACAAACGATGGCGATGGCAAGTGTAGAAAGTACGAACATGCTGGCGGCAGAGCCGTCGCCGGGCAGCAAAACTGCGTTGCCGATGGTAATCACATTGTTCTTTCTGTGGGGGTTCATTACCTGCCTGAATGACATCCTGATCCCTCATTTGAAGCACCTGTTCACGCTGAACTATGCAGAGGTCATGCTGGTGCAGACCTTCTTCTTCACCGGATACTTCGTCTTCGCCCTTCCTTCCGGCAAGGTGATTGACTGGATCGGCTATAAGTGGACGATGGTGGCTGGCCTGTTGATTATGGCAGTGGGGGCGCTGTGTTTTCTTCCGGCGGCGATGGCGCCGTCGTTTCCTCTGTTTCTCGTAGCGTTGGGAATTGTGGCTGCGGGAATGACATTTTTGCAAGTCGCCGCCAATCCTTACGTTATTGTTCTGGGACCGCCACAGACCGCCTCTAGCCGCTTGAATCTGGCGCAGGCGTTCAACTCGCTGGGAACCACGGTTGCGCCGTACGTTGGCAGCCTGTTCATTCTTGGTACCGTTCCCTTGGCCGCAAGCCAACTGAAGCTGCTGTCGCCTTCTGCACTGCACATATACAGGCTGGGAGAAGCGGCGGTGGTGAAGCTTCCCTACACCTTGATTGCCATCATCCTGGTCTCGTTCGCAATCGCGATGGCGCTCTACAAATTGCCGGCGATTCGCACTCACGAAGAAAATGCGTCCTCGGCTGCGCCACTCCCCAGCATCTGGACGCAGCGCCATCTGGTCCTGGCCATCGTGGCGATCTTCGTCTACGTTGGCGCTGAGGTCTCGATTGGAAGTTTCCTGGTCAATTATTTGAGCCAACGGAACATCGGCGATATGACGGAAAAATCAGCCGCCCTGTATGTCGCGTTCTATTGGGGGGGCGCCATGATTGGCCGTTTCTGCGGCGCTGGAATTACGCAAAAACTGCGCGCAGGACCGGTGCTGGGAGTCGCGGCCATTGTCGCCTGCTGCCTGGTGGTCACATCGATGTTGACGTTTGGCCATGTAGCCATGTGGAGCATTATTCTTGTGGGCCTGTTCAACTCCATCATGTGGCCCAATATCTTTGCGCTGGGGTTGGCGGAACTGGGTCGCCTGACAAACCTGGGATCGAGTTTGTTGGTGATGGGGGTGTTGGGCGCGGCCCTCATCCCGCTGCTGCAGGGATTCGTGGCAGACAAGATCGGCATTCACCATGCATTTTTCCTGCCTGCTCTGTGCTACGTCTACATTTGCTACTTCGGGTTCAAGGGCTCGAAGGTCAGACATACGCAACCCGCGGTGTAACGGCAGCCAAGTCGCAAGGTGTAATAAAAATGAATTTAGACTTGACGTTCGTACCGTGTTGCGGTACGTTTGATCTGTCATTATCGCGACCTTCAAAAATCGTCGGACGGAGCTATTCTGGGTTACCGGCGGAGGCCAGAAACTTCCTCCGAATCTGCGCCGGGTAGCGATGCGAAAGCTCAAGATGATCAATGACGCAGAAGTCCTTGAGGACCTGCGAACACCGCCTGGAAATCGGCTGGAGGCGTTGGGAGCCGATCGGGCGGGTCAGCAGAGCATTCGAATCAACAATCAATTTCGGATATGCTTTCGCTGGCTCGAAGGGAAAGCGTACGACGTAGAAATCGTGGATTACCACTAGCAGCGCGGAAGGAATTCAATCATGACCGATTCGGCGAAGAAAACAAAACCCGCGTGGGGATGGAACATCCATCCAGGAGAGATTCTGCGCGAGGAATATATGAAACCGCTCGGGCTGAGTGTGTATGCCCTGGCGAAGGAATTGAAGCTTACGCGCCCACGTCTCCGACTTATCTGCCACTACCTTCACCACGCCACCTCGGTGCTGCGCGTCCACGAGCTCGACGGGTCGCACGTGCGAGACATCCCGCTCCCCGCGATGACGTCGGTGACCGGCAGCGTGCGTGACCATGAGGGGATCGAGGGCCGGCCGTCGAACAGCCTCGTCCACTTCGAGCTGGAGTCGTTCACCGAGTCGGGGTCTCTCTGGGAACATGACGTGTCGACGGGTGGGACACGCCTTGTGCGGCCGCCCAGCGTCCGGATCGAGCCCGGCTCGCTGATCACCGAGCAAGTCTTCGTGACCTCCGACGACGGCACCCGGATCCCTGTGTTCCTGAGCCGGCGGCGCGATCTGGCCCCGAACGGGGACGTGCCCACGCTCCTGTGCGGATACGGGGGCTTCGACATTCCCGTCACACCACGGTTCTCTGTCAGGCGTGCGGTGTGGATGGAACGAGGCGGGCTTCTCGCTGTCGCAAACCTTCGCGGCGGTGGAGAGTACGGCAGGGCCTGGCACGATTCGGGCCGGCTCGTCAACAAACAGAACGTCTTCGACGACTTCTGCGCATGTGCGCGATGGCTCGCCAGCTCCGGTTGGTCACGCTTCGACCGGATCGCCATCAACGGTGGATCGAACGGCGGCCTGTTGGTCGGAGCGTGCCTGACCCAGCATCCTGAGCTGTTCGGTGCTGCGGTGGCCGAGGTCGGAGTGCTCGACATGCTTCGCTTCCACAAGTTCACGATCGGCTGGGCGTGGACGAGCGACTTCGGCGACCCGGACGATCCCGAGCAGTACCGCTGGCTGCGCTCGTACTCGCCGCTGCACAACCTGCGACGGCGGGAGCGCTATCCGGCGACACTGCTTCTGACCGGTGACCACGACGACCGGGTCGTCCCGGGCCATTCCTTCAAGTTCGCTGCGAGTCTCCAGGCTGCCCAGGGCGACGACCGGCCAGTCCTCGTCCGAATCGAGACATCTGCCGGCCACGGCATGGGCAAGCCGACCGCCAAGCTCATCGCCGAGAGCACAGACGTATTGGCGTTCTTGGAGGCTGTCCTCGGACTGACGCCTCAGGGCGAGTAGTAAGACCGCGACCGCGACCGCGACCGCGACCGCGCCGGCGACGGCGACGGCGACCGCGACCGCGCCGGTTGCCCCCCACGGCGGATGGCCGAATCACTTAGGAGCCGCCTTCGCGGAACTGCCACCCTGGAGTGGGGGCAGTCGTCACGCTCCAAGCCTTGCGAGCTCTCACCTCGTACGGCCGCGTCAGCCGTGCTCAGGCGTGCGCGACGAGCGATTAGCCAAGACTTTCAAGGGCGAACGTCGCACCACAAACGCCTCGCTGCTCACCGCTGCCGCCGGCGAGGGCCTGCCTGATACACCCCCTAAGTAGGGTTTGCACATGGACCAAGAGGTCTTCGCCGGCGCTGACAACGACGAGCTTGCTGAGGCCATCGTCCAGCTCCACGCGCTCTGGCAAGCCACCGAGGCACAGCTCCTTGCGGCAATCGGATGTTTCGCACAACGGGAGGCATTTGCCGAGGACGGAGCCGCATCGATGGCGGGATGGTTGACCGAACGCCTCTCGGTATCTGGATCGCGAGCAGCCGCCTGGGTCGCCGTCACACACTCGCTCGGCGCACTGCCTGCCCTCTCCGCGAAGTACGCAGCGGGCGAGCTCACCTTCGACCAAGTGAAGCCGCTCGCACGCGTTGCGACGGCAGAGACCGACGAGCTGCTCGCAGACCGCGCCGTGGGCTTGTCCGTGGCACAGTGCTAACAGCTGGCGCGACGAGCACGACCGGTCACCTCGGCCGAGGCCGAGGTGGATCACGAAGCTCGCTTCTTCCGTTTCAGGTGGCGCCGGCGCAAGCTGTGCTACTGGGGCGAGGCAAGCGACTTCGACGGTGCCATCCTGCTTGACGCCTTGCTCAAGAAGGCAGACGATTCACCAGTCGACCCCGACACCGACATGTACGAACCGCTCGAGCGTCGCATGGCAGACGCACTGGTTGGCCTCGCGTCCGTCCGGCTCGGCGACTACGCGGAGGCCGGACGTGCGACGGTGATCTGTCATGTCGACGCCAATGCTCTGTCGGGTCTGGACGGCGAGGCCGAGCTCGACGCCGGCCCTGCGATCGCGGCTGAGACTGCCCGCCGGATCTGCTGCGACAGTCGGTTCCAGATCGTTCTCGAGCAGAACGGCAAGGCGATCGGGCTCGGCCGCAAGATGAGAACGGTGCCACCTTGGCTCGCCCGGCAGCTCAAGCGTCGCGATTCCGGGTGCCGCTTCCCCGGTTGTGGCCGGGCCCACTTCCTGCACGCGCACCACATCGTGCACTGGGCCGACGGCGGCCCGACCG